>JAFYYN010000070.1 GCA_017557525.1 Lachnospiraceae bacterium | reverse complement strand
ATAATTTATTTTTGCCTATTGTCCCTTAATTTCTGAATTTCGCATGAAAGAATCGGAAAATATAATTGTGTTCAACACCCCTGAACCCCTTGAAAACACTGGATTTCTTGTGTCTATAACTGGTTTCGAGGGAAATTTCGTAACGCGTTTGCTGAATTTTAGCAAATTACCAAATTTCACCCATTTCAGCCCCATTTTTTGTCATTTTACCTCGGTTTTTATCGCCATCATAAATTCTGTTTTCTTCATACTTTTCTTAGTGAGATATTGACTTTGCCATTTTATTTCTGACTTTCTTCATGTGGCGCTTAGTGAAACTTATACCTTTCAATCATATTTCTGACTTTCTTCATGCAATCCTTAGCAAAATCTATATTTTTCAAGGATATTTTCCACTTTCTTCATGCAGCCTCAAGCGAAACTTTACATTTTGGACTATTTCTCGTGAATAAATCCAACTTTCTTCATACTTTCCAATACGAAACTTTAATATTTACGGCTTTCTTCATAGTTTTCAAGACGAAACTTATATATGGTCATTGCCAAAGCTATCATACTGTTCCTTCAAACAATACTTTATCACCTATCTGAATCCGCTCAACTCCCGGTTCTTTCTTCTTATTGAAGTTGAAGCTCAGCAAATAACCAGTATTCAGATTCCAGTAATCCAAATACCCGATCAATTGTTTTTCACCTTCGGCGTTGTATCTCTCTCCATGCCAGATCTTCAACTCAATAACATATCTTCTGCCAAGATAGTGAATGATAAGATCTGTTCTTCTGTAATCTCTCAGCTGCTCCTCTGCACTGTAGGTTCCGGTACCGTTTATAATTCCGGATACATAGGTGATAAAGCGCTCCCGTCCTTCTTCTTCAAGGAACTTCTCAGTATTATCTTTATGAAGCCTGTTATGCTCCTTAATAAAGTGATCCATTATCTTCGGAATATCAAGCCAACCTTCTTCATCTACAAAGGTCGATTTCATTCCTGCTGCTATCTGTTTCAGATCGTTGTTTTTATCACTTTCTCCAATGAAATGCGTATACAGGAGCATTTCAAACATTCGATTTGAAACAGCTACCGTGTTGTGGTTATTCCTGATGAATCCATACATATATAATTGCTGCTGCTCTTCATCATATGGAAGCCAGGCAAAAGTTTCTCCACGCATCAAAATCGCTCGAAGCCTTTTGCGTAATTCCGGATAGTTTGTAAGCTTTCCTGTAAGAGATTCAAACAATGAATTATTAGGCTCAGAAAGGATCTTCTTTACAGCCTCATCTACACCGTACAATGTCCATGCATCATGCAATGTGTTAAACACATCCGGAACAAAATCCTTATCTATTTTCTGGCAGATTCGGCTTACCAGGTAGGGATAACCGTTTGTATATTCTCTGATTGACTTTGCAATCTCGTCCGTATCCATACCCGTGTGATGGTCTGCTTCATATTCATTCAGCATTCCCTTTATGCCCTCTTCTGACAGGCTCATATCGATATCAAAGTCAGCCGCAATGTTCCACGGGCTGTTGACCTTATGCTCATCCTTAGGACGTATTTTACTCTTTAGATGCTTTACATCCGTTACACCGGCAAGGATCACAGATTGGAATGTTTTAACCTTCGTATTCTTTTCTCGTTTCAAGTAAAGAGAACGAAGTTGAGCCAGAAAATCAAGAAACACCTGATTATTCGTTGCGCTATCCACTTCATCAATAACAAGAACGACCTTTTTTTCTGACTCTTTGAACCATCTCATGAAAATCCTGAATAAATCGTCCATTTTCGCAGATTCATCAGATTCAGAACTTAATCTCTCGAAAGCTATACGATATTGCTCGGGAATCGGAGTATCCAAGAATTCAACTGCATCACAAATAATCCTGCACATTCCTTTTGTGAATGAACCTTCTGTTTTGAAAACCGCATCACCGATATCCTGAAAGTCCAAGCTCAATACTATATACTCATCGTATAGCAACGTACACAAAGCATCTAATGTTGTCGTCTTTCCATACTGTCTTGCTCTGTTTATTGTAAAGTACTTGCCCGCATCAACCAGCTTCTTTATCTCAGCAACTCTATCGGAGAGATCAACCATATAATGCTTTGATGGTATACATACTGCTGTCGTATTAAATTCTTTCATCGCATGTCTCTCCTTTCGTATTATTTGTGGCTATCAATAATCTTGGTATGATATCCACTATCTATTCCAATGATATGCTAAACTTCTAAACCGCCTTGTGGTCATCCACAGTCCACGATTACTTACCAAGCATTTCATCCGTTTTAACCACACTCTGTTGATATCAGCTCTAATTAGTCCAATAAAGCCTTCCACTTTATCGAACTCATCAGGCCCCTTATCACCCTTGCCAAGTCACCAAGTAACTCTCGTTTTCCCCAAAATCTACGTTTTTTTGTGATGTATTGAATACATCTGAAAACCTTCATGGTTTATATACTCAAACTTATATTTTTAGGGGTATAAATTTGATTTCCTTCATGAAATTAGGGGTAAAAATTTAGTGGCATTTTCTCGATAAATTCTGTTTTCTTCATGCCAATAGTACTCAAACTTATATAAAATTTGACTTCCTTCATAAAAACAGCTCAAAACTTATAACTATGAAACTTTCATAATTTATTTTTGGCTATTTTTCCTTAATTTCTGAATTTCGCATGAAACTTTCCAGATTTATTTTTCTCAAAACCCTTGATTTTACAGGCTTTCGGGACTTCATAAAGGTGCCCGCGTGACCAGGAGTTACGCATTATTAGTCTCTGCTTACAAATCCAACAGAGAATTAAAAATCCCCAACCTCACCATTTTACACCTATTTTCTTCAAAATCTACCTATATTCGGTGCAATATGAACACTTTCATTCTCTGGGTACTTTCCGCAGCAGAGAATCAATCGTTCTGCTGACCTCGTATTTCCCTCTCAAACTTCTCGTTCTCCCAGACTGCACTCAACGTAATCTTGATGAACTTCTGTCCTTCCGGACTCAGGTCTCTGAACAGCTTCACCATATGTTTCAGGTATTCCTGTTCATCTTCTTCTGCGGTAGCCGCCCCCAGTTCATCGCTTACTTCCGGAAAGCTCCTGTCATCTGAGCTGCCGCCCAGATAAGCAAGTGGGACATCAAACATTTCGGCCAGCATAGCTGTGTTTTCAGGACTCGGATTCTGTGTTCCGAGCTCCCACTTAGAGACAGTATTTGAATCGACTCCAAGTGCCTTCGCCAAGTCGGTCTGCTTGAGGTTTTTTTCATCCCGCAGCTGACGTATTCTTTCACCTAATGTTGCCATTGTGATTATTGCTCCTTGTAATCATCAATAATAGCAATTGAACAATCTCGTTAGAAATGGACTTACATGCTCACAATTGTGATCAACGCCAATTTTCACATCACTTCATAAGTATCAAAAAGTGTCCTTTGAACTATCCCCAATCCTTCCAGCTTATCTAGGCTGTGGAGAATTGTTTCCTCGTCAAACCTTGCAGCCTTATCTTCAGACCACTCCTTAAATGCCTTTGTAATCTCTTTTGCTTCGGTAACCTTTTCATCCTTAATAAGGTAGAACGCTGTGGCTGCGCCTTCCAAAAGAAGATCGTCTTCCGTAGCATTAACTATATCTAATGCTTTGTCAATACTATCAGACATTTTCTTGTATTGTGCGTCAACCCGCTTCGAGCAGATTAACCGATAAATGGCATCATAAGTTTCCTTTGTGCCCTTCAGATTGTAATCTTTTTGGTATCTTCCGATCCTTTCTGCTTCGCTGTACAGATCTTTAGAATATGGACCATACCGCCCTCTCGAAAAAGCAAACATCTTACTTCCATAAAAATAATTCGCAAAATAAAACGTCTTCTGGAATCTTAAGGATGTAGGACGTTTAAGTTCTTCCCTTACCTTTAACAGGATGAGATCGTATACTGTCATCTGACCCTGTGTTTGTTTTCCGGTATTAACCTCTGCCGGTCCAAACAACTCTATCTCAATATTACAAGCTTTAAGCCTGTTCTCTATTTCCTTCTTTACATCATTCCATGCAAGACCGCCATTCCCACATCCAAGCGGAGGAATAGCCGCTTTCTTAATGCCTAACTCCGGAAGGATCCGGGCAAATTCATCAAGACCTTCTGTAATGTATTTCATCAATGATGGGTTGCGCCATTTATCTTTTGTTGGGAAGTTGACAATCGTCTTTCCCTTTTCTCTATAAATCAGCAATGTACCGGGTCTTAACTTTCCCGCTCTGCACTCTTTCTCGTATTGGATGTTGTTCTCAGGAAAGCGCTGCTTAAACTGGTATGCGATTCCTTTGCCCATATATCCTTCACAGTTTACTGTGTTAAAAATACAATCCGCATCGGAATCAAATAGATTGCCCTGTTTATATGTAATCATAACAAGCGCCTCCTTTCCTTAGAATTTGTTCGCTCATTAAAAGAAGGTTTCCATCACGCTGACATATGGCGGCTGTTCTGTGATCCCTTTATCCCAAAAGAGCTGCTCCACATACTCTTTTGTCCATTCGTCCGGCACGTAAACACATTGTATGAGTGCTGCCGGTATCGGTCTATCGCTCAGGCACTCCGCCATCTTCACATTCTTTGAATATGTATCATCTGTACCAACTTTTTCCAAGGTATCCCAGTCAATTTTTGAAATTCCTTCTTCATAGTCAAAGAGTTCGCATTCTTCCTGTGACAAGGGATGCTTGACCAAAACCTTAAAACCTGCCAAAGCAGCCAGTTCTCTCTTTATCGTTATATAAACGAATTTGTCATCCGGTCTGCTTTTCTTAACAGCCACATCAAATGCTGAATATGGATGAAAATGAAAGGGAATATAGCCATCAAGACCAAGCTTCTCACGCCGGTCGATTATCTCCGGATCAGCAACATCGTTATATTGTAGCCCTTTTCCCTTTACCGTGGCTCTCGAAAGTAAACCATTATCTATGATAGACGCCATATTATCCAATTCTGTAAGATGATATAGCAATTTTTTATTTCTTGTGTTCTCTAAGCCCATAGCGTTTCCTTCTACATTGATTCTAACTACGCTTCTTTAACGCCTATGTCGCAAAAAATACAAACATACGTTTTTTTGTGATGTATTGAATAAAGTCCATTTTCTTCATGATTTATATACTCAAACTTATATTTTTAGGGGTATAAATTTGATTTCCTTCATGAAATAGGGGGTAAAACTTTAGTGGCATTTTTCACTTTTTTCCCGTTTTCTTCATGCCAGTGATGCTCAAACTTATATAAAATCCGGTTTCCTTCATAAAAACGTCTTAAAACTTATAACTATGAAACTTTCATAATTTATTTTTGCCTATTTTCCCTTAATTTCTAAAAATCGCATGAAACTTTCCAGATTTATTTTTTATGTCAAAAGTAAAAATGTGATTTATTTCGCAGTAAAAAAGCCCATTTTACGGCATTTGTGATCTATAAGTGACCTCGAGGGAGAAATCGTTACGGGTTATCGTTAGCTGAGCAAATCTTATAAATTTTACCACATTTTTATCGTAATCTCAATATTACCTCAGAATAAATCTCGTTTTCTTCATACTTTTCTTAGCGATATATTGGCTCGCCTTAGGATATTTCTGACTTTCTTCATGTGGAGCCTTAGAAAACTTTACTCGGAAACCATTTTTCAGCGATAAATTAGACTTTCTTCATACTTTTCTAAGCAGTTCTTTAACATTCTTAAGGATATTTTCGACTTTCTTCATGCAGCCTCAAGCGAAACTATAACCCTTATATCAGCTGATACATAAACTTGCAGCTCATATCATAACGCGGTTTCAATCTCGTGTGCAGCTTTTCCTCTGCCGCCGGAGAAAGACGAAGGAAACCATATCTTTTATACCTGTCGATAAGATCATCATATGGAAGTGCAAAAATATAGATCATTTTCACACCGGCATATTCGGCCACCTTATCTATCATAGGCATGATAAACTCTGTAAAAATGACATGCCCATTTCCTTTTTGTTTAGGATGCTTGGCGATGTATGCGCTGTTAACTGCAAAATTGGCAAGCTCAACTCCGGGCAGGGTATTGAATTTGGTCACAATAACCTTATCCCCTGTCTTAGGATTAACATCTCCCGTTTCTTCTTCCTTTTCATCAAGAGAAATCAGCCCTGCTTTCAAGGAGAAATATCCAACCAACTCATCCGTGTCAATATCCCTTACAAGATATGTCCGCATTTCATGGTTTTTCTCATCTTCACAGGCATACTCTTTAAGGTACATCTCAAGGCCATATCCCTCAGGACGGTCTACAGAGAAATTTTTAATAGAGAATATATCAACCTCACTATAAGGGTTCAGATGAGAAATATAGAATCGTCTAGATTGAAGAACGACTTTAGTCTGTTGCATTTCTTTTCTCCCTTTCCCTTTCTAGCATCATTTCTTCTTCAAGCTGCATTGAAATTTCATGCATCTTCTTTCTATCAGGTTTAGTGGAGTTTTGAATTTCAGCAAAAATCTGCTCTCCCAGTTCACGAGGAAGATTTGTCATATTCGGCTTAGAATACTGTGTAGCTGTCATAACTCAATCTCCTTTCTTAATACCATCTCATCTGTCATTTTTTGATTCTGTTCTCTATTCCTCTGGAAACTCCCCGGTAAACGCCTGATGTATCAGGGCTGCTATGGCAACCTCTTCCGTAAAGTTTATCGAGATTGTCCCGTCAGCATTAAGCTTAATGCAGTCTGACATCCGAAGAACCTGACGCTCATCAAATTCTGTCATCGGCCTTCTGCGCATGCCTACTTCCTTTCGCATCGTCTCCGCCAGCGTCAGGTTAGTTATCTGAAGTTTTGTCTTTTTGATTTCCTTCAGGACATTATAGATATCGTATTTCTTATCAAGCTTCGATGTTGCCGCTTTTAACTGGTCCGTTGTAACCCTGTCATTAGCATAATTTTCATAGTATGGAGAAATCTCTTTATCATATTCAGAAAACCTGTCCTCAAGCTTCTTAAGGTGTTCCTCCAGTTCCTGTGTGGTTATATACTCACCGGCTTCTACTACACCTGCCGGCTTACCAACCTTGATACGTTCAAGGCACTTATTGCACTCCTCTATGATCATCTGCTTCAAAGTCTCTTCTTCGATAGAAGGTCTTTGTGATAGAACGATTCCTCCCTTTGCCTTCTGCCCTGTATGATACTGACAGAAGTATACGGCTTTCTTTATCCGCTTCTCCTCATTAACAGGATCATATCCCAACTTCCTGCCGCATATCCCGCATCTCATAATATCTCTTAAAGAATTCGGCAAAGCATTACTGTTTTTGCTTCTTACCTTTATTGTATGAGATGCATTTGTATCTGTTATTGCTTCAGTAAACGCTTCTCTTACCACCGTTTACTAACTGCTACTCTTCGGCGTCCTCTTTCATCTGGCTCTGAAGTCGATGAAGTTCCTTATCTGTTCTGTGTAAGGAACCGATAATGCGGCGTACCATATACTGTGTTTCAGGATTCATATCCCGATAAAGATTCAAGAAGTATATTTACTCCTATGCTTCTACGAGATCAGGAACCCTGATGCCTTCCTCTCCATAATCCTTTAGCAGCCTGTTAACATCATCCTGCATACTGCTCTCTTTTCCGATAATATTCGATTTCCTCCTCGAATTCATCATCCTCAGCATCTATAAACTCTCCCACATCAGGAAGTAACTCTTCAGGAAACGTTTGTCTTTTTTCTATTGTGGTTTCCATTTTCTTCCCATCGTATGTCAGACAGATCTTATCGTCACTAACAGCAAGAAATGCATCACGGATAGTTATCTTATTCGTAAGCAGTTCTATAATATTTGAAAAGGATGTCTCTGATACGATCCAGGTCATCTCCTTTGAATTTACCACAGGACAAATAACCAGATATTCCTTTTCGCTATCAGCCATCGTAAACAGGACAGGATATGCACCCTCAAAAAGGATTTTATCTATATCTGCATTTTTCAGCTGATCACACTTTTTTAATAATTCGCTGAAATTAATCATCTATGCGTCTCCCTGCTTCTCTGCATCAGTATCAACATACATTTGGAAATCGAGCCAAATACTATAGGGTTTATTCTATTGGCAAGTTCGCTATAATCGACATTATATACCATCTTTATACCTCGTCTGCTACCCTTTGCAGGAGTTCGAGAAGCCTGTCAGAATTCAAATAATTCTCTTTAGGAATGCAAGCTTTTCCCTTCTTCCTCTCATATATCTAATTTTTTCATCCTTTAAATCAAACGTCAGCATTCTTTCGAGTTTACCCAGTTTTTGGCGCTTGCGCCGGCGTTTTTCTTTTTTGCGCTGGTGGCTGCCTATTATTATCAGTATGACGGCTGCAAGAAGTATTTTAGATTTCCCTTCCTGCAGGATTGGTTTTAGCATTCCACCTATATATGGAAATGCTATTATTTCTTTGCCTACATACATGTCCTTGGTTACGAAGTTTTCGCCTTCGCCGTTATCAGGTTTCAGGATCATGCCGTCATTTGTTATTGATTTTACCCTGTGCATTACTTCTGTGGCACCGCACCTGAAGGCTATTATGTTACCCTCTTCTATTTCTTCCCAAGGTGTATCTATATTCAGTAGAACAAGGCTTCCTTTATAAACCGAGGGATTCATAGAATCTGTTACAAGTATCCTTGGACGGATCCCCATCATTAGCCCTATTATGGCTATTATTGCTAATATGATCAATACATACATCAACACCGTGTACAGGTTTTTTAAGGTTTCTTTCAGGTACCGTATCATGCTGCAGGCTTGCTTATATAGAGGTGACGAGCCTACTGTTGCAGCTATATAATTCCGAAGGCTCATTTTTACTTAGCCTTCCACAGCGCTAAGTGTCGTTGTCCATACATCGACGGGCTCTAGTTCGTCAGGACTTCCTGCAAATCCTGCATCGGTTGCTGCGTATGCTTTGACAATCAACGGGAGCTGCAAATCAGTCTCGCTTCTGATATTCCCAAATGTGCCTGTTTCTATAAGCGGATGGTCTGTTGTATCCAAGCCGGAGTCAAGTACTGTCAGGCTTCCATAACTATATATTGATTTCTGGTACTCGTCCTCTGTTGTAGTGCTTATTAATTCCCAAGCGGATTCATCAGCTGTATATGTGAATACCGGTGTTTCCCCAACCATTGGAACATCAATCTCCAGGAATGTATATACATTTGCTGTTCCCAAATTGGTTATGATAGGTTTTATTTCAAATGTCTGCCCTGATACAACTGCTGTGGATTCTCCCGACAGTCCCGTTACTTCAAGATCTATGTCTACTGTCTCGCCCTCTATTTCAAACAGGTACTCATTTTCTTCTACGTCCGTTAATAACGCTGCGGTTATTCCGACCATCAAGAGAACCAGAAGTGAGAAACCACCTAATGTGCTAAGTAAGCCTTTGTGTTTATTCATGTCTCCACCCCTCTCCATACCTTGACTATATGCCAGTCTGAGATGGGTTTTATCTTGACATCTATTTTCTGTTTGCCATTCTGTTCCGATTTTTCTTTTGTTTTATAGCCGGTCTGATTGTTTCCTGCAGGAACAAAGATATTTACATCTGTATCATACTTCTTGCTATTCAATATGAAATCTTCTATGGCTTCCTGCTGCCCGCAGAGGTCGCAGATCATTATATTCAGTTTATTTATTCGCCTTGATACGGCTCCTCTTCGTACATCGAATGTTTTTCCGCATCTTGGGCAAATGTTGTAGTCTTTTTCCTGCTTTTTTCTAAGGTGCTCGAAGGATTTCTCAAGTTCTTCCTGAGTCGTTACTATATGGTATCTGTCATTTTCCAAGAGCTTCAATTCGCTCCCGTTGTCCCACTCCATATGGCAGTCGCCGATGTCGTCTCTGCCGGTTATGGTTCCCTGTGTTCCTTTCTCTAAGGGGCTGGGGTCGGATACCATTTCATCCAGTACTATGCGCATTCCGGGGAGTAGGTATTTATATAATTTTGGGTCGTCTAGTACCCCCCCCCCCTGAACATTTGTTCGTTTTTCCATTTTCTCTATACTCCTCATAATTATCACAAAATCGGCCTTACATGCTCACAATTGTGGTCAATGCCAAGGATATCGGTGATTTTTGACTTTATGGAGAAATCCCGATTTATTTTCAACACCAAGACTAAAAATGTGATTTATCAAATCCTGCAAACCCTTGTCCCATAAGGCTTTCAGCCATTTTCCCTCATGTATGCTTCTTCTGTGAAGGACAAAATTCATGTTCCGGATCATACCACTTTACATGAAATTTTTCATTTTCTCGTAGTCCAATAACCCTTAATTTGTTTTGTAAGGCAAAAGGAAAAATCCTATCTGTATCCTGCTCTAATTGTAGTGCCGCAATTCTGTCTTTCGCTTTTTTTGACAATGAGTCGTACTCCAAAAGATGATGTTTACTTTTCCCTTTATCATGTGTCTGAGAAGAGATTTCATTCCACGTCATACTTGAATAAGAAATCATTTTGTCTAAAAACTCTTGGTGTTGAAAATCTCCCCTTCTGATATCAAAAGCAAAATCTCCGTCTTTATCTATCTCATCAAACATCCAAACAACTTTTTCGCCATTTGAACTGAACTGATTACGAACTGTTGCTTTTAAGGCAATCCCAGCTTGCTTTTTTATTTGTTTATCTCTTTTTGCCATTGCAATTACAAGCTCCCATAATATGCTCCCATGCTTTCCTTCGATATAATATTATTACAATAGGCACCTTCTGCAAGCCCTTTTCTAGCAAGTATCCAGGGATCTTCCTTATGTGTCAATTCTCTTAATTCATACGGTTCCATCTGTCCATAATCTTGAAGTACGATATTAACTGTATCCTTTTGATCATCTGTAAGATTGTCAGCGCTCCCTTTGGCTATGTCTGCTTCTGAACATGTAAATAAACCCTTGTGTAACTGAAACAGTTCAGGGCAAACCGGTCCATTAGCCCATGCTTCAAAATCTTCCTGAAAAAGCGGCTCTTCAGTCCACGCAAGTGACCATGCCTGAGAATAGAAACATAACTTTTGAAGTTTCCACGTGCTCATTTTACCACATTTATTTAGAATATATTTTGCAACATCAAAGATACTTGCCATAATATTTTCCTCCTTATTTCTTTTGAACAAAACCAGATATCGCGGTTGTCAATAAGTTGTTATGCATCTCATTATTCATCCATTAAGTCAAATGTCAGCATCCTTTCGAGTTTGCCCAGTTTTTGGCGCTTGCGGCGGCGTTTTTCTTTCTTGCGCTGGTGGCTGCCGATTATTATCAGGATGACGGTTGCAAGCAGTATTTTGGGGTTGTTTTGAGCATGGCTTCGCCACCCCACTTTGATAGTATTTTTTCTTCAGCGGGTTGGTGTTTTTTATGTTCTCCTGTCTGGAAACCGCGTACCAGCCGTCGTGTTTTCAGGGTCAGGATGCTTGCTATGGTTCTTCATAAAATCATACTCTTACAAATATAATATTATATCATCTCCTCTTTTGTTTTGCAAGTATAAAAAAGCCCGATTTTATCGGGCTTTTGGGTTGTGTTTTTATTCACTTTGTATATTTACGCTTTTACTCTTTTCTTCTCATCCGCTATCATGACTGTGCAGAATACTATAAATGCAAGCAGGCAAAGTGGTGCGGCGAACTTGATCGCACGTTTGATGAAAGAGCCTGAAATCAGCTTTGGTGATGTAAACTGGATACTTGTCGACTCGATATCATCTGCAGTTACAAGGTAGTCATTATAAGCCTTTACCATCTCTGAAAACTCTGTCTCAAGCTGGCTTATCTTGTTGTTTGCTGACTCGATGTCCGCCTTTACGGTATCAAGATAAGGGCTGTTCTGCTGTGCTTTCTTTATGTCGTCGATGTACTCCTGATACTTGGTGATTTCCTCGTTTATAGAGGTTATCCTGCTGTTTATAGAGATGCGTCTGCCGGTCAGTTCTTCGTAGGTGCCTACTGCCTTTGAACCGATGGTTACCACACTGTCTCCGCCCATGATATAGAGGGTGTCGTCGAGCTCATAGCCGTCAATCAGGTTTTGTACCTCGTTTAATTTATCCTTCTGATGCTTTAACTCATTATTAAGGAGTGATATTCTGTACTCGTAGAGGTTGAGCAGTCTCTCAGGATTCTTTGAGTAAGCCTTTAGCATGATGACTGCTTCAAGCCTTGAGATGATGTTTCTTTCCACGTCATAGCACTTTACATAGAAGTCGTTGAAGTTCTGTCCGTTGTAGGTGAAGTTCTGCTGCTTGTTGTAAAGCTGCTTAGCGTATGACTGGAGTGTATCGCTCTTTCCTCTTATGTATGACAACTGAAGCCTGTAGTCGAGGTCTTCAAGTCCAAGTATCTCTTCGGTGTTATCATATGAATATACATAAACATAATTCTTAAGGAAGTACTCCTTGTATTTCTCAACTATCTTAGAAAGGATCTGCTCCATTTCAGACTCTGATGCCTTTGTGTTAAAGTCATCATAGAGTGTGATGCTGTAAACTGTAGGGTAATAATTTGACTTACGAACATTGGTAGTTGACTTTATCTCATCATTTTCATCAACAAATTCATAAAGCGAAGTATACTCACTGATCCTGTCTATTACGTCCTCAGGATATGCACCCATTATGGTCATGCTGTTTCTGATAGACTCTGCGGTATAAGCATCCTTCTTGCCAAGGTCTGCAAGTGCACTCTCTATTATCTCGTCATTTTTTATGCCGTCAATGGTAAATGCTTCATCATTTGGCATTTTGTTCTGGGTTGCTCCATCATAGTTAAATGCCAGAGAGGTGCTCACACTTCTTTGGGTAGGATTTATTGCGTAAAAGTCTATGAGTGCTATTACGAGTCCTATGATACCGGCTATTACCAGAAGTACGAAACCAAATTTAACGCGTTTTTTAAGTTTACTGTTGCCGGGTTTCTTATTGTTATTTCCGGTATTTCTTATATTTTTGGTATTTTGATTATTCCCTGATATTTTCTTGCCAGTATCACTGTTTTTCTCTATTTCTGCCATGTCATTTACACTTACTGCATTCTCATTTACATTAAGCTCTGTATTGTTTTTGATAGAAGGTTTGTTATTTTTCTTGTTGTCTTTCATTTCAAACCTCCTCTGACGCACGCTTGTCTGCGTCTTTCCACTCTGCCGCGAATGCTGTTACAAACCAGAAAGCAAAGCCTATAAATCCGCCTGCTACTGCACCGAGTATCATTTTCTTGATCAGGTCACCTGAGAAGAAGCTGGTTGAGTCAGAAGCTCCGATCTCTGTAATAAATGAATTTCTGTAGGTTTCACTCTTTACTATTTCTTCCGCATGACGGCGGGCAAGGTCGTAGAGCTGTCTGCATATGTCATTTACTTCTACTATTTCGTTGTCAACGATCTCTGTCTTGTTGCTGTTTGAGGTGCTCTTTGTAAAAAGTTTTATCCTGTCGTTTAAGTTGTCTATCGAAAGCTCTGTAGATGACTTCTGTGCATACATATCTGCCTGCTTTAAGATCAGGTTATTGTAGTAGTCTGTTACGCTCTTTGTGGTTATATCCTGGGTTTCGTTTTCGCCTACATTCTGGCGGCTGATGAGGATATTACCTGTCTTGTAGTTCTCGATAAGCGCTGCACCGTTGGCGATGTTTTCATCGATCACGCTTAAGGAATGGTTGAGATTTCTCAATGTATACTGGAATCTGGTTACTATCCTTTCCTTGTCCTTTGCAAGGCCGTTATAGTATACATATGCGTAAAGGTAATCAACTCTTGCTGATTTTACAAGGTTTACCATCCTGTTGATGTCAGCAAACGAAAGACCATCTGCCTTTGAACGATAGTTAAGGAACCTGCCGCGGTCCTCGCTTGTACAATAATTGGATAAGCTGTCTAAGATATCCCCCATATTGTCAAGCCACTCGATATAATCAAGCTCTGAAACGCTGATATCATCTATTGTATTGTCAGGCAATGTAAATGTGTCATAGGTTTCAAAGAAGTATTTCTCGTATTCGTCTATTATATTATTGAGAAGTGCTGCCATCTCACTGCCGTTAAGAGTTACTGATGACTTTTCATTTCCGAAGCCGTTCGAAAGAGTCACAATATACTGATTCCTGTGAGCTCCGGTGTTCATGCTGTTTACAAACTCAACATATTTTTCAGGATCCTGCATATTGATGGTCGCATCATCCATTTTCTGCATGATCTCGATTGATCTTTTTGCGCTGTCGGTAAGCATCTGGCTGATTGAGATGTTCTGAGTTACAGAATTTACCGATACCTCCTTGGAAAGATGAGTTCCTTTAAGGGCTTTAGCTACTATGTTTGATGACTTGATGACATTTACATCCAGGCTGCTGCCATCTGGGTTTTTACCTTCGGATGCGTTACCAAACTGATAGGTTACTACCGCTGATACTGAAGCGGTTTTATCCTTAAACATCAGTATTGAGTAGGGTGCCAGTATGCCTACAGCCATACAGAGAAGTATTATCCATGCGTAAAGCCGGAATGATTTTTTCATGTTGGCAAAGACATTGAGCAGGCTAAGCTCTACTTCTTTTTCCACGGGCTCATCGTTTTTTAGCAGGACTTCTATTTTGGAGTCCTTGTCAGTTACGGGTACAAGTTCGTTTAAATCTGACATTGTATTTGTAGTCCTTTCTATATTGTTATCCTCAATCTCTGAGCAAGCCAGCCTTCCCCTTGAGGGGAAGGTGCCCGAAGGGCGGATGAGGTGTTATCGGCAGTGTACCCCTCATCAGTCTGCTTCGCAGACAGCTTCCCCCCAGGGGGAAGCCTTAGCTTGATGACATCGGGCTTTATGGGGAAGCCTTATAATGAAACATTTGACATGCTACATGGCCCCCTTATGTAAGAATACGGCGACGACGGTCTTGAATAGTATCTTTATGTCAAGCCGCAGGCTCCAGTTTGAGATGTACTCTGTATCTAATTTTACAACTTCCTCGAAGTCTGTTATCTCGCTTCTGCCGTTTGCCTGCCACATCCCGGTGATGCCGGGTTTTACGGCAAGTCTCGCACGGTGGTGAAGCTTGTATTTCTCCCATTCGTCAAGTGTTGGCGGACGGGTTCCGACTAAGCTCATGTCGCCCTTCAGCACGTTAAAGAACTGTGGGAATTCGTCAAGCGAGGTTTTTCTTATAAACTCTCCGATGCCTGTTTTTCTGGTCCCATCAGGCAGCTCCCTGTTTCCTATTATACGCGGGTCCCAGTCGAGCTTGAACATCATACCGTCGCTCACTCTGTTCTGGGCCATTAGTTCTTTCTTTAGTTTCTCGGCATCCATCCTCATGCTGCGGAATTTTAGCATCTTGAAATGCTTTCCGTTTCTTCCGATACGCTCCTGCTTGAAAAAGAGCGGTCCGGGCGACTTTATGAGTATAAATGGTGCAAGGATAATTGTCAAGAGTATTGTGAAAATACTTCCTATCAGGCCACCTACGATGTCCATCAGACGCTTTATGAACATCTTGAAAGGTGTTACAAAGTTGATGGATGTGGTGATTGCGGTAAATGTTCCGATGTTTTCTATGGCGTAGCTCTGTCCAAGGAAGCCGGCATAGCTTGAAAGGTCAAGGTGTACTGTCACGCCCATCTTTATAAAGTCATGGATGAGCTTCTTGGCTTCTCCGTCCTTATCTTCTGAAGGCACGGTTACAAATACTTCGTCTATCCATTCCCTGCAGATGTACTCAGCCACGTTATCTTTGTTTGCCACTACCTTGACGCCTTTTATCTCGGTCCCTTCTTCGTTGGAATCGACTATACATAGGCTGCTTACTTTTAATCCGTTGTTTGCGGCTTTTGCAAGACCTTCAAGTACGTATTCTACGTTGGCTTTAGTTGTGACTACCAGGAATGAACGGTTATCTCTTATATGTTTGCGGCGCACTATCTTATAAAGCATACGGAATGTATAGCCTAAAAAGGCATACAGCCCCATCATGACAAAGATTACCATTCGCGAGTAACCATAGTAGCCATCTTCACGCTGGGTCAGGAAAAGGAAAAGCATAAGTATACCCGTGACTAAGAGCACATGTTTTACCGTTTCCAGCATTTCCCTGAAATGACCACGTTTCAGCACTCCGTTAAATGACGAAAATGCTATCGATACCAGCAGGTTTATCATGAGAAGCGCTACCATGATGGTTCTATATACGTTTATGTCATATTCCTCGGTAAAATTATGAAATTTTATCCAGTAGGCTGCGCCGTAAGCCAGATACATACTTATTATGTCTATAAGTATGAAGTCTATATGTTTTAGCCAGCTTTTGTAGTTTTTCTTGTACATATAACACCTCATCCGGCACTTTGCGGACATCAATACTCCATTCCGCTTTGCGGAACGGGTCCCTCTTCGTGTCGTAGGGATTCCTCCCACTGCTTCGCAACGGGTCCCTCCCTGCGACGTACTGCGACGTACCTCAAGGGGAAGCTTTGGTTTCAATGCAATGTTAATAGATGCAGACAGCGCCAAGTACTTTGACGCCACACCCTCCGGCCATCATCTGTTCACGTTCTATGTTTTTGTACGCGGATCTGATCTCGCGCTCTACAAATACTGCTGTTTTTACTTTTATGAGTTCCTCAAAGGTTTGAGGACTTGAAAGAATATTTCCGCAGGCTGCCACTTCTATTCCGTTCTTCTCAAGCTCTGCTTTAAGTGATTCTATCACTGATTTGTTTGTCTTGGTTGCCGCAGTTCCTGCGAGAACAATTTTTTTAACGTTTTCCTGCTCACACATTGCCTTGATCTTTACTGCTGTGAGCTTAACGTTTTTCTCGGTATTAAATGCTCCGTAGCGTCTGGTCCTGAAAAATTTTACGGCCTTTTCAAATGGAAGCTCGAAGGTATTCGAAAGAATTGTTCCTGCAAGCTTTAAGTCAAACAATGTTCCAAGCTCTTCTGCTTTCTGAAGCCTGCCGCCAAATACCATAAGCAGGAGTAATACCACAAATCCAAGGAAGAACCCTGCTGCCGCTCCCACTAGCGCCATGATCTTTGGATCCTTAGGCTTGTGTGCTGCTTCATCGTCCTGCTTGGGCTTTGCTTTGTCTTTTACAGTGATGTATCCGTTTCCGCCATCAAGCTTGTTTACAAGTGACTCGTAATAGTTGTACTGGATGACATTTGCAGCTGAAGCAAATATATTTTTAAACGAATTCAGTCTGTTCGTGTAATCAAGTATCCACTGCTTGTTTGTGTTCTGCCAGGTTGCTATATTGGTATCGGCCTTTGTATAGACGTTTGCCTCTACCTGCACCAATGTGTGCTGGAGTCCGGTACTGCTTACAATGCTGTTTCTTAATGCCTGCATTGCAGCATCTATGTTTTTGAGTGATGCTTTTAAATCGTCAATGTCGTCATGGTAAAGTGTGAAGTAAAACTGGTTTCCGTTTGTGAAGGCAAAGAAGGTACAGCCTGAGTATGCGCCCCATTCCTCTTCGGGCAGGCCCATGGCTTTGAATATGTCATTCCAGAGGCTGAAGGAGTTGTTTGCATTCTGATAATAGTTATTTATCGTACCCTGTTGCTCGGGTATTTCGCATGATACGGTGTATACAAAGGTAACTGTGGGGATGCTGTAAGGGTTCACCTTATACTGGATCATGGTATCCTTAAGTGTGTTAGCATCTTCCATCTGCTGCCTTACCGAAAGGGCGTCATCTATGGCAATCTTCTGGTCGGATGTGAGACGTTCCTCACAGAATGCACGGAGTTTATCCGCTGCTGCTGTTTTCTCTGCGTCTGTGCCGTTGGCCGCCTTGCGGTACTCGGTGTTAAAGTCATATACTTCGTTGTACTGGTCGAGCTGTACCTGGTATGCCGAGTTGTCTGCCTCGTAGGCTTTCATGTCGGCATCGTAATTTTTGTTTGCATACTTATAAAGAACTACGGCTCCAAGTATGGTAAATGCTGCGATAAGCCACCAGTTTTTGAGAGCTTTCCATATGAGCTCCACAGGGGTTACTGTGTTGTAGGGTTTGTTGTCCATGTTACACCTCATTAACACCTCATCAGTCAGCCTTCGGCTGACAGCTTCCCCTCCGAGGGGAAGCCTTTGAGGTCTTCATTATTTATGTTTTAAAACATTTATGATCATTTCTCTTTTTATTATCAAGGCTATCACAATTACCGCTATGATTACATATCGTACCCAGATGATGTTATACAGCAGGCTGCAGGCGAGGCAGGCTGCGATGCAGGTGATGCTTAATGCCAGAAATATTAAATTGTCAAAGATTCTGGTGTTTTTAATAGCATATTTGTAACCTATATAATGACAGAATGTCAGCACTGCATTTGCGATCAATGTTGTATAGGCTGCTGCCGACAGACCGTATATTGGTATGAGCCATGCGTTTAAGCCTATGTTTAAGGCAGCGGCTATGATTGTTGCAACAGCTATACCCACTGACTTTTTATGATAAAACTCTATTGAGGCATATACGTTATACAAGGCGTTTAAAAATGCCATGCCTATGATGGGCGGTATTGCTGTGAGGCCTTCTGAATAATTCGACGGTGCCAATATCATCAGCAGCTCCGGTGCCATGAGCGAGATTACCACGCACAATCCTGCATAGAAGATAAGCAGGTATTTTGAGGTTTTTCTTACCGACTCTGTATCTTTCTCGTTTAGTTTTCCAAATATATATGGCTGTAATGATCCGTTTATGGCGGTCCATACTGTTGCTGCCGCAAGCCCGAGGTTGGAGGCTACTCCGTACACTGCTTCCGAGGAGGTGGAGTCGAGTTTTCCTACCATTATCCTGTCGGCCCCGTTCATTACATGGAGTGCAAGATAATGTGGCAAAAGCGGCAGAGTGAAGATGAACATCTCTTTCATCATCTTTTTTTCGGGTTTTATGCCGCCTCTCCTCATAAGTAATATATAGAGAGGCACTCCGAAAATCAATGTACCGGCAAGAGTTCCCAATACCTTTAACTCGGATGATGGCACCCACTTTAGTATGCTAAAGGGGTCTGACCCCATTAAGACTGCTATGACTGCGAGCCCCTGCATGGCTATGATTGAGCCGAGTGTTACAATGGCGCCGGACCTGTATTTATATTCATATCTTTTCCTGGCTAGGAAAAATGTTGTTGCCGGGCTGAACATAAACCCGATAAACATACAGATGAGCATTGGCCAGGACAGGATGATGTCATTATAACATATTCCTTTTATAGCAAATATCAGGCCGAATACAGCAAGCGTCGCTATATTTGCCATTACCAGCATGCTGGATGTGAAGCGGTCGCGGCGGTCACGATATTCGTTCAGGCCTACATTAAAGGAGCCTACGGACGCAAGTCCTAAAACTGCAAATACTTCTATTATATAATGCCAGGAATTATAATCGGTTAGAATGCCGTATTGCTCCTTGGACATTATCCTGGTAAATACCGGCATGAGCAGGAATGATATGCCGCTCGACAAAAATGAGCATATGCCGAACACGAATGCTGCCCTGACAGAGTCCGGAAGCTGTTTCCATTTGTCTTTCATAATTATCTTCCAAGTAATCTTCTGGAAATCGTTGCTGCTTTTTCTCCGAAATTTCTTCTTATTCCTTTATATATCTTCCCGCGCAGTCTGGAGTAGCCATCCACCCAGCTTGATGCGTAGTGATGTATCGAATATGTGTTTTCTGTTATCTTTATCTCTCCGGTGTTCATATCCATGGGGTTGAAGTAATTGGCGGGATATATGCGGAATTTGCTGTCTTTGATATCAATTATTCCATTCTCTTTATCTGGCAACTTGATTCCTGCGTTATGCTTATCTCCTGAGTTATCGATATGCCTATCATTTGATTTATCGATATGATTGTCAACCAATCCTGGGGTTTGTTTATACATAGTACTTATTTGCCTTGCAAGTATTGTATTTGTATATTCAACCACTGTGGTCAGGTCCTGCTGCCCGCTTTCATCTATAAATCTGCGTCCTTTATAACCCATGAGCAATTCTTTTATCAAAGGGTTTTTAGGCTCGGCGGCACATATAAGGCCTGGAGCTACATCTCCCGTCTCAGGTCTTTCTATACCCATGAATCCTTGTATACCTGCCTTTTCACATTCTTCAAGGAGGCTGTCAAGAGGCTTGAGCAGCTCCACATCTGTGTCAAGATATATACCACCGTATTCGTATAATATACGGAATCTGGCGTAATCTGTTACAAATGCCCATTTCATAACTTTGTAAGCCTGCCTGCAATATAATGATTTCTGAAATGGGAAGTTTTTCTCGTTCCATTCTTTTATCTCGTAATCAGGACATAACTTTTTCCAGCCTTCGATGTACTTTCGAAAGTCTTTAGGTATTTTTTTATTTCCAAACCAGCAGTAATGTATGATGTGAGGTATCATTGTTCTGTCCCGTTATTGTATTTTGAAAATGCTAGATAATTAATTTCAACCAGCTCTATTATGTATGTGCGTAATGTCTATAACATTTTAAAACATTTTCAGCACACTTCTTTATCTCGAAGTGTTCTTGTATTAAACGACAAGCATTGGCAGATTTTTGAGGGTATGTTGTTTTTTCTGAAACTGCCTTATTTATTAATTCTGCGATATTCCGTATTTCGCCCCAGCCGGCTTTGTATCTGTTTATCAGTCCTGCAAAGCCTGTGCCTCGACTGACTATACATGGTAATCCATAGCTT
Organism: Lachnospiraceae bacterium; assembly: GCA_017557525.1. Classification (GTDB taxonomy): domain Bacteria; phylum Bacillota; class Clostridia; order Lachnospirales; family Lachnospiraceae; genus RUG11977. Next base: position 92,209 of record JAFYYN010000070.1, on the reverse strand, counting down.
AACGCTTCTAACAATCCCATAGGGAGCGCCTCGGATCTGGAGGTCTGTATGAATATGTCTGAGTTAAGAAGTATCTCTTCCTTTTTTTCTTCCTCGACCGGTCCGTTTATCTCTATCAGGTCGCTCACTCCAAGGTCATTTGCAAGTATTGTGAGTTTGCTTTTTGAATCGTTACAATCAGGTCCGTATAACTTGATACAGCAAAGTTTTTCACGTAATAAATCCTGATTTTGCGCTACTGCTTTTACCAGCAGGTCAAGGCCTTTTATGTGCATGTCTATGCGGCCGATATATGTAAACATTGTGTACGGTCTGATATTGTCACTTTTCTTATCTCCGGATGTATTATCAGTTTCCTCTGATATATCGCATTGATCCATATCCGCATCGTTACTATTGATATGTTTTGTGTCAGCAAAGTTTATATTTTTTTTATGGTGCCTGTCACTCTTAAGGGTAACCCCGTTTAGTCCGATAAAACCGTCTTTTTTGAATATGGTTCTGCGCTTTTCACTTGGTGAGAGAAACTGAAGTGTTTCGGCTCCCATTACAAAGTCTTTAAAGAGAAGCTCGTTTCCTATACGTTTCTTCCACTTCTTTATCTCTAATGCCTCTTTGGTAAGACAACCGTGAGGGATAATGATGTAAGGGATATGGTTTTTCTTACATTCTTTACCCAAACCTACGAAAGCCGGGTAATATACCTCATGAAAGACTACCAGATCAGGTTTATTGAATGGATATGGTAATTCTTTCAAACTGTTTTTTGTCGGCATTAACTGGCAGTCGATGCCGTTTATGGATATGCTTCTTGTATTAAGGAACCCTATCTGATCTGTAACTCGCAAGTTTATCCCTTGATAAGCTTTATCATCCAACATTGTATCTTCCAGGGTTTTATCTCCGGAGTCTTTCGTCATTACCTCTTTTAAGGCATTCACCATCCCGGGAACTGCACGGGGTACTCCGTTATATGGGTTGTTATCAATTGAGCCTATTACTAATATTTTCATATCTATTTACGACGTAACATTTTGTTATAAGCTAATTTTTTAAAGCAGGCAGGTGAGTACACAAACAATCTGATATATAGCATGTTCAATGCCGCCTGGAAGTGATTTATCATTTTGTGTTTCAGCATGTATTTCTGAAGTACCTTCCAGCTCTTTACCCGATCCACATCACGCCTTCTTTTTTCAAAGCCGTTTCCTATACGCACTGCAACCAATGATTGATTGATATTCGCAAGTCTCATATCATGGGCTATCATCCGTACCCATAGAAAATAATCTTCTATAAGAGATAACGATCTGTAATTGCCGATTTTTTCAAGTGAGCTTCTTTTTATTGCACAGGATACATGGTTCATCGGATTACGCTTCTTGCTCATCTTTACTATTGATTCGTGATCTGCCGGGCAAACTCTGTGTCTTACTATTTTTCCAGGGTCTTCTATAAACTCCCCTATGTCTGTGCCCAGCGCATCTATCTCAGGATGCTGGGATAAATACGAGTCCAGTATTTCTATCCTTTCCGGTAGGGAGATATCATCCGAATCCATACGGATTATATAATCACCAATGCAGTTGTTGGCACCTTCTCTTAGCGCTATACCAAGACCGGCATTTTTTTTGAGAACTATTACTTTGACAAGATTATTACAATCCGGATTTTCCAACTTAGTCTCTTTAACAAAGTCACGTACTACCTGTCGAAGTTCCTCTGTTACCGGACCGTCTTCAACTATCACTATCTCATCCGGCTTTTTTGTCTGCTTTTGATATATGCTGTCAAGTGCTACTTTGAAGTATTCCGGGGAATCTTCTCTGTATACTGACATCAATATGGAATATTTCATTTCGCTCTTTCTTTCTGTGATCTTTTTATCACTATTGTTCCGATAATAAATGCTGCTAACAGTCCAAGTGCATTTCCCGCAATATCTATCCAGATATCACCAATTTCCGAACCTCGATTAGAGAATATTTGAATGGTTTCATCTATCAGCGCTATCAACATGATCATAAATGTACAATTAACATACCAGACCAGCTTTCTTTTCCCTTTTAGTAAGAATATACACATAAGCTGGAAACTAAGAGCTGCATATTCTATAACATGTGCAAACTTTCTTACATAAGTTGACAGTTGTGTGTATGTCCATCCATTTTCGCTACGATATCCGGTCTCCAGTTCGTCTATCGGCTTTATCATCTCAACCACTATATCACTGCTCACCCGGGAATCCTCTCTGCTGAAACACGACTGACCCCAGACGAGTATAAGTGATATAGTAAAAGTTATATAGAAAAATATCAGAACTTTCTTTTTTCTCTCCATTTTCTGATCTCGATTCCGCTATCCTTATCATTCTGTTTCTCTGACAAGTTCTCCTCCGATTATACTATAACCGGTTGTAATCCCGAAGATGTCCTTATTGTTATCAACTGTGTTATAAAACATGAAAATATCATAATCTTTCTCATCCAGATCAAGTTTGCTTAAAGATGCCTCGGCATAAAATGCACTGTATTTTCTGGTAGGCGGGGTTTCGAACATTTCATCCAGTTCATCACGCTGATATCTTTTTGTGTCCAAAAAAAGGATATCCTTTTTATCATTTTTATTTTTCAAAACCACCTGAACTATGATATTCTGCTTTAAATCAAATGCCCGTGTATGCTCGTGCTTAAAGCACCAGCCGTCTATACGCAGCTTTCCACTTTCTTTAGTAAAAGAATCAAAACCTATTTCATAACGTCCTTTATTATTTATTACTTTAAAATTATCAATTCTTCTTTTGTCAATCTTGTTATTTACAATGATTAACCCGATAATACCCCCGATAAGGATTATGCCTAGAAAGATAAACCTTATCAATTTCCATTTTTTCTTCATATTCCGTATAATAGCAGGCATGTATACACATCGGTAACGCACCTGCTCTTGCCACCGATGGAAGTTTAAAAGGACAAACTTCTCATTTTAGCATACATAGTGTAGTTTAGCACCTTTTTCTACAATTGTCAAATTGGGAATTTGCATAAAAAAGCCTCCGGTTTTCCGGAGGTTTTGTGGCATGCTGTTATTTTTTTTGATTTTAAATCATTTTAGACATATATGGTAAAGCATATAATTAAACATGGATGCATCAGTAAATGCAGATTCCACCGAGTATTTCTATACCACAATCTCCTGCCATGAGAATCTCTCTTTCGATGTCCCCATATGCAGAACTTATTTCTTTTTCAACAAATACTACGTTACCGGTCTGAGCAGCCTTTTGAAATACTTCCTGGCTTTTCAGGATGCTACCAACTGCCTCAACTTTTATGCCTATTGTGTCAAGCTCCGCCTTTAATTTATCCAGGATTGTTTTATTCTTTGAATTTGAGGCAGTACCTGAAAGCACTATGTTCTTAATTCCTTTGTTATCACACATAACTTTCAATTTGGCCGCGGTAAGCTTTATTCTTTTTTCAACATTAAAAGCACCGTATCTGCGGGTGCTTAGGAACTTAACCATTTTCTCGAACGGCAAGGCAAATCCGTCCGAAAGCAGTGTCCCTACAAGTCCTAATGAGAAAAGTTCTGACAGCTCCTCCGCCTTTTGAAGACGTCCGGCAAACATCATGACAAGTATTATTATGGCAATACCCAGCACTAAGCCTACAAGTGCACCTATAACAGCCATAATCTTGGGATTTCTTGGCTTAATTGCCGCATTCTCATCCTCCACGGGCTTTTGCAGATCCTTTACCTTTACATATCCTGTCCCACCATCTGCTTTGTCAGATATGTATTCATAATAGTTGCTAAGATATACGTTTTGTGAAAACGTGTTTTTCAGCGTGTTAAGACGGTTATTATAATCTACGATCCACTGCTTGTATGTATTCTGCTGGGATGCTACGGATGTATCGGATTTGGTATATATATTTGCCTCCATCTGAGTAAGTGTATGACTTAACCCAGATGATTTTACCACATCCTTATATACGTTTTCCATTACTTTTCCCAGATCTTTCTTTACTTCCTTGAGCTTTTCCAGATCATCATAGTAAAGGGTCAGGATAATACGATTGTCTTTGCTTATCGAAAAAGTATTGCAACCGGTAAATTGGGAATACTCGTCCTCACTGTATCCAAGCATGGCATATAGATCTGTCCAGATACGCTGGGAATCATGGGCGCTCTGATAATGGGCTATAAGTGTCGTATAGTCGGCTGCATTTTCTGTCTGAAGCATGTAGATCATACTCAGTACCGGAATTTTGTAGGGGTTTACCCTGGCTGTAATAAGTTCATCCTTGATATTTGATACCTGCTGCATTTGGTCTTTAAGCTCTAATGCGTCATCTATCATAACCAAATGCTCGGACGACAGATGTTTTTTGGAAAATTCTGCCATTTCATCTGCTTTTTTTGCCTGATCTTCTTTTGATCCGTTTGCTAAAGCCCTGTATCCGGTATTAAAGTCAAAGAGTTCTTCGTACTCGGTCAGTTTAGCCTGATATAAGGAGTTATCGGCTTCATATGCCTTTAGTTTTGCATCATAATCCCGTGAGGCATATTTATACAATGCTACAGCACCTACGGCTACGCATATTACTATGACCCACCACCTGTAAAGGATTTTCCAAAATACCTGAGGAAGTGTTATTGTGTTGTATTTTTTCTCATTCATAGCTCTTATCATATGCAGACCTGCTTACACATCGGCAACGTGCCTGCTACGGCACCGATGGAGGCCGGAAGTTATTTTTACTTCATGCCTTACCAAATATATTGTATCTACACCGCATCCATCACCTTTGGCGATCCTGCATTTTTTGCTTCCGGACTCAAAAAAAACAATATAAACGATATATAGAAAAAAGAATCCGCATAGTATGACTCAAAAAAGCTCACTATCAGTCCTGCTATTACTGCTGCCTGTGCCACCTTGCTGTATGATACTTCCGAATCAGGTCTGCGTCTGACCAGGTAGAAGATATAGGTGATCGTCGGCATCAGACCGATGGTTTTCATAAAGCTGAGTACCGTATTGTGTGCCGAGTCCAGCATTACCATTTTTATTTCAGTACCTGAACCGAATATCGGATACTGCCTGATCAGATCAAATGCCGCATTCCATATATATACCCTGCTGGTGGAATCTCTTCCCATAATATCCCCAAGCCCAAGTTTTTCAATGTATATGCAGTAGAAAACCGTCAGGAGTACGCTAAAGATTATCACTCCAATTACTATAAAGTAATAGGCCCGGTATGGTATTGAATTTCTTAACAACAGGCATAATACGCAAAAGATTATTGCCGCTAAAAGCACTGACCGACAGCCTGACTGTATTATCCTCCATACTGGAAATGCAGAGATCAATGCGGTTATTAATGCTCTTGCAACTCTTCGGACCGGTAACTGTTCTATGATGCAGGCCCAATGGAATATGGTACACAGGGATAATAGTCCGATCGTGTTTTCGTTAATGATCATACCGAAGCATGTATAGCCCCAGTACGTTTCTCCTTCGTATGTTTCCCCATAATAAAAACTTCCGTTTACGGCTGCTATGCAGAACACCGACCATAACAAAGCAGGTATAAGATGTACCAGGATATAAGCCCATTTTTCTACACGGATATTATTGAATACCGCACATGCAAAAAACAGGTTTATAAACAAAATCGTAACTCCCATGCTTTTATGAAATGCAGCCGTGACCGCAAGAGAGGCCACGTTTAGACACAAGAGTACTATAAATACTTTGTCTGAATATGCTCTGTTCAGTATCACTAATCCTAGCAGTATTCCTAAGCTTATCAAGAGGAATAACTGATTGGCTCCTGAATTCCAATAAAAATACAGTGTCAGAGAGCCTATTAGCGACAGTACAAGGAGAAGAACAGATGTTATGTTTTTCCTGGATATTTCCATAGCCTCTCCTTTTCTCTGAGCTTTCCTACAGACTGACTACCATTACACTTCATATGATGGTGTACTTTTAATTTGCATTGAGATGATACAATAAAAAAGTATGACTGTCAAGTGTTCATATAAAATCGCATTAAAAAACCTCCGGAAATCCGAAGGTTTCTTTACATTTTTTCATTAATTTTTGTGGAAGGCTTTACATCAAGCTACATTCTCTGCCAGGAATTTCTTTCTCTCAATCCATGCAGCGTGAAGTGCGCAGCCGATAAGTACCAGTATACACAGCGGGCCGGCGCATTTGATGGCTGTAAGGATAAAGCCGCTTGCAAGGAGCTTCGCGGAGTCTATAATAACTGCGTCTTCATTAATGATAGTCTTGTTGTAAGCTGTCATCATTTTCTTGAAGCTCTCTTCTATCTCAGCCAGTTTACTGGTAACGGTGTCGAGCTTTTTTGCTATGGTATCGGCTTTTGACTGTAAGGATCCAGCATACGATGACTTGCTTAAATCCGAAAGATAAAGCTGGTATTTCTCTATCTCAGAGTCAATCTTTACAAGTCTTTCAGAAATCTCACGCTTTCTGTCTACCAGTTCCTCGTAGGTTTTCTGGGAATGTGACTCTACCTTTACCATGGACTCGTTTCCGCCTATATAGAGCTCTGCGTCCATTTCATAGCTATTGATGAGTGCATTTAAGTCCTCTAGTCCCACTGTCTTGTAGGTCTTTTCATTTTCAAGAAGCTTTATTTCGTATTCGTACTGGTTTTTAAGTCTTTCCTTTGAGGTTGTAAGGACATCAGTCATAACGGTTGCTTCGATGTTTCCTAATGAATCCGTTCTCAATGTCTTACATTTTAAGAGAAGATCGTTAAAGCTCATGCCCTTGCTCTTAAAACTGGTGTTAAGCGTATACATTTCCCCGGCGTATTTTTCGATCAGGCTCATCCTGTAGTTAAGAACCTTTACGCGCTGGGAATAATCGTAATTGTCAAGCACCATGAGTACATCTAAGCTAGCGTCGTCGAATGCGTAAATATACTTGTTAATGAAATATTTTTTATAGCACTCTACTATGGAGCTTAGCAACTTGTTCATTGCTGAATCCGAGATGTTCGGATCAAAGTCGTCATAGAGCTTTATTGCATAGATTGTGGGATAGTAATCATTTAAGGTTACCATCCTGCTTTCTGAGAAGTCGTAGAGCGAATCGAAATCCTTTATCTGGTTGATAACGTCGCTAGGATACCGTCCGCTGACAGTCATGCTTGATATTATGGCATCCACCGTGTACTTATCGGAAAGGCCTTCAGACGCAAGCGCTTCTGCGATAATCTTTTCATCGGTTATACCGCTGATCGAGAACTGTTCTCCAGAGGGTGTTAAGTTCTGTGCCGCTCCGTCATAGGTGAACTCTATGTTGATGGAGGAGTTTCTCTTTATCTTGTCCTTACTGAAATATTTTACCGTAGCTATGATAATGCCGATGATGCCGGCTGCTATAAGCAGCAGGAGGTATTTCTTGAAATATGTCTTTGCCTGCTTGTTCTGGGTGTTAGCAGTCTTTTTGTTTTCTTTTTTCTTACTCATGCCTTCACCTCTTTCTGCTCGTCCTTATTACCCTTTACTTCGGAGCCACGTTTAAATTCTTCTACAAGGCCGTCCATGCCCCAGATTACTACTGCGAGGAATGCACCTACTACTAATCCCATGATAGCTTTCTTTAAATTTTCAACGTTAAAGAAATAATCATTTAGGTACTGCGCGCCGATATAGTTTATAAATGAGCTCTTGTAGGAATCGCTTTCAAGTATTTCCTTTGCGTGCTCTTCGGTTAGCTCATAAAGTGTGCTGCAGATGTTTACAAGGGAGGTTAATTCTTCCTTTACGAAGGTGATCTGCTCATCATCCTTGCTGCTGGTATTGAAACCTGCGATCTTGTCGTTTAGGTTTGCTATCCTTTCGCCCAAGTCTGATTTATCATTGTAGTTATCGGACTGGCTCATGATGAGCTCGTTGTAATAATCTGTAACTGTTGAGCTGGTCTGTGATGCCTGGCCGGCCATGCTGACTTCAATCTTTTTGTTTTTGTATTCGGCAATCAGGTCTTCATTGTTTTTAATGTTGCCGAGTATTACCTCTAATTCACGCTCTGCGTTTTTCAGCTGGTAATTATACTTGGTGACCATGGACTTTTTGTCCTTGGTTATGCTGTTGTAGAATACGTATGCGTAAAGGTAGTCAACATCGATGTCGCGTACCAGCCTGATGCAGTCGTTGATATCTGCAAAACTTAAGCCGTCAATCTTTGAACGATAATTAAGATACTGCTCTTTTTCATCGTCTGTGCAGTATGCTGACAGGGAATTAAGCAGGGTTACTATCTCGTCCAGACGCTCGATATAGTCAAGATCCGTACTCCTTATGGAGTCGAGCGTGTTGTCCGGGAGTGTAAGGTCCATGTATGTGTCATAGAAATACTCACTGTATGACTCTGCTATGTTGTTTAACAGTGAGGTCATCTCGCTGCCCTCGAGGTAGGTTTTCTTTTTTGCCTCTGGATCTGTTGAGAAGCCGTTTGAGAGGGTTATGATGTACTTTCCTTCGTATTTGTAATCGACATTAAGTACCTCTTCATAGTCCTTGCTGGTCTCGTTTATGACTTTTTCCACTACTTCGAGTTTCTGTCTTGTGTCCTCTGAAAGCAGCTCCTCTATGCTGATGTTTCTCTCTAATGCGCTGATTGGAAGCTTTTCTGAGAGCTGGGTTTTCTTTATTGCATTCTGAAGTATGTAGGAGGACTTGATGTAGTTTACGTCCAGTGGCTTTCCGTCAGGTGCCAGTCTTTTCTGGGCTGAAGGGTACAGCAGGTTGATCACTACCGATACGTTTTCCGTCCTGTCCTTTAATTCTGCCATGAGCAGTGGTGCTGCAAGTCCTATGAACATACAGGCGATTATCAGCCAAGCGTAGATTTTCCTTTTTTTGCCCATGTTTGAGAATACGCGGACCAGGTCTAATTCGCCTGCGCGGGCTGAGGCGTCACGTTTTACAACTACCTCTACCTTTTGGTTTTTGCTTAAGTCCGTCAGGACGTTTTTGTCGATTTCTGTCATTGTTTTCCTCTTGTTATTTTGTTTATTTGTTTTAGTACATTAAAAATTGTGGTTTTACACCCCTCAATGGGATGGCTTAAGATCAAATACAATTCAAATTACAACTTCCCAGAAATAACTGCCTTTTTGAACAGTTTGTCATTAAAGTCTCCGGTTACAAATTTGTGGTTTGCAAGGAGTCTTTCTTTTTGGGCGGTGTCTTCCAGGTATCTGGCTACCTGCTTTAGTGCCTCCTGTTTTTCTTTGTCCTCAAGTCCATCGCCGTAGGTCTCGAGCAGGCCTTTTGCAAGTTTGCTCCGTTCGTTACTGCTTTTTGAGAGTGCCAGGTTTTGCTTTATGGAGCCGAAAAATCCTCCATAGTAGTTATCATAAAATGCATCGGTTTTGCTTTTTCTTAAGTACATAGTCGGTACCCAGTCCCTGATAACGGTCCCGACTATATGGATGATGTTTCTGGCCAGATCATCATAATTTCCGGCAAACTTTGTATTTACATCATATCTCAGCATCAAGTCCTTGGCCGATGCGTTAAATACGTATGTGCAGCCGGGTGTGGTACTGTACAGGAGCGAATGCTGAAAATCGTTTAATCTGGTTGTTTTGTTTCGCGTAAATTTGATGGGTTTTAATACGGCGTTAGTCACGGTGTAATCGCCCTGATAAAGCAGGGGACCTACGGACACATCCAACTCTTCATCATCGCCATCCAGTATGGCCTGGGTCTCAAGATATTTGACGGCTCTTGAAAGCTTTTCGGGCATCCATACATCGTCCTGATCACAGAATGCGTAGTAATCTGCCTCTGGTGCCTTGGCAAGCAGCTCCCAGAAGCTCCTGGTCTTGCCTATGGTTTCACCTTTTATCCATTCTATCTTTTCTTCTCTGTGGTAACGGTCGAGTATATCTGAAGTTTTGTCTGTTGAGCCATCGTCCCTTACCAGGATTTTTACCTCGGCTTTTCCTGATATATCCTGTTTCAGCAGGCTTTGAAGCTGTTCTCCAAGATATTCCACACCGTTATAGGTGTGTAATAAGACTACTATTTTCATGACGTTACCTCTTATTGTAGAAAGCCCTCCGTTTCTCTACGGGTTTTCCTTTAATGTGACTGCCACAGGCTACGTGTGCCCCGAGGGGGTCAAACTTCTGCGCAGACTGGCTGCAAGGATTGCTTCTTAAATCTCTACGTATACCCAATTAGAATTAATTATAGCATATCACGATTTTTGTGTCAAATCTTTTGTAGCTCTACGTTTACGCCGGTTCTCTTTGCGGACTTCTTTGTTGTCTTTCTGCATTTTTCTGATGGCTTTCATGAAGAGTTTGATGGCTTCGCTCATGATCTCTTTGGTTTCGTCATCTATCTTTCCCATGGATTTCATCATGTTAAAGGTGGACTTAAAGGTGAAGAGATCCTCTGTGTTGTCGGCTCCTGAAGCCTGAACTACTTTCCAGAAGCCCTCGACCAGCATCTCTCGTTTTTCACGGCTTATGGATACAAACCAGTTTGTGAGTGTTGCGTCCACGTTTCTGCTTAAGTTTTTGATGTCTGTCTCACGTATGAAGTCACCGCGTCGTATTTCCCATGTGTAGATGGAATGCTGCCAGAATGCTGCTCCGGAGCTGTGGATGACGCTGTGTTTTTCGGGGTGTTCCAAGAGCATTCCGACTACTGACTGCTGTGGGATAAAGCTGTATACTCTGTCTTTTATTGAAAGAAATTCCGGGGATTCCGTTCTCTCTTTTGAAAAGCCCGGGCCGTCAAGACTTACTACTGCTTTGATGCGCTTTTTTACTTCATCGGAGCAGTATGCCGCTGAATACATGGAGAGGTTTCCGCCTTTTGAGTGCCCACAGATATAGATTTCGTTTCCGTAGTTTTCTTTGGTGTACTTTGCTGATTCCTCTAAGTACAGAAGGGCCTCCTTTTGTGAGGGAACATCCTCCAAATAGAGCATGTTGAAGTCTTCTTTCCAGCCGGTAAGCGTCCTGTCCGTACCTCTGAATACTACTATGCTCTGCCTGTTTGGCAACAGCATGGTGATGGCCGAGAACTGCTCCTGTTTTTCTTCGTCTATGATGTTTCTAAAACCTATCAGCTGAAGGCCGGTGAAACGGGGCGAATTTAGAAGGCGCTGTGTCATTTCATCGTCTTCTTTGTAATGGAAGCTACGTCCGTCCCCTTCGAGGTCTGCCAGCTCTTTTATTCGGTTTACCGTGTTCCAAAGGCTTACCGGCTGGGCATCGAAGCTTTCAGGCACGATCCCGTCATATGGGAAATATGAGCAGCAGCCTATGACTGCGTAGTCTGCTTCGCACAATGGCAGGCGGGCGATGCTGATGTCACCGCGCCATTCTAGGTAGGATATTATATTCATGGGTACATCCTTTTGTTTTTATCTGAGTCAAATATTGATACTTACACCTCATCCGCTTTGTGTCGCAAGGCATCCTCCCGCTTCGTGGGCCCCTCCTTGCGCTATGAGTGACAGTGGGGACGGTTCTTTCGTCACTAAAAAAGTGACAAGAGAACCGTCCCCCTGTCACCCTATGTTCATCATTTTTCACATTTACTTGCGATATATTCCCTTATCTGTGATTTTTCCATTTTGAGAGGAAGGGATAACTCGCTGTACAAGCAGTTTTCTGCCATGCCAAAATATCTTTCGTCGATGGCTGTAAGCTTTTTCCCTATCGTTTCACGCATTTCTTTCCTGGCAAGTATTTCTTTTATGAGCCGGACCACATCGCGCAGGTCGCAGTTATGGATGACCTGTTTATAGGTTTCCTCTCTTTTCTTTTCATCCAGGATGCTTAATTTATCTATGTTTTTAATCTCATCTATGAGCTCATTTGCTTCTTCAAGGCTTATTACCCGTCTGATGGTAACTCTTTTGCCATCTACGGGAGCATATATTCTTCCGTTACCGGTCTTGCCCAGCGGGATAAGTGTGTAATATATTTTATCTTTGGATACACCGGCCATATCCAAAGCTCCGATTGACTCTACCTGACATACTCCGTCGCTTCCGAAAACAACTAATTCGCCAACATCAAACATGTAATACCTCCATTTCTTCTATGCTGTCTAAACTGGTCAAAAAACTGTCGCCGTCTGGCGACGACACCTTATCATTATGACTACGTCATAATGTTCTGCCAAAACAGGCAGAACTATACCAAGGAATCCGTCAGCTGGCGCTGACACCTTATCATTATGACTTCGTCATAATGTTCTGCAATAAAATTGCAGAACTATCATAAGGGATCTGCCGTCTAACGACGGCACCTTATGATAAATTATACCACAACTTTAGAAAAAATGTAAGTATTTTTTTATATTTTTGTAATCTTTTTATTGTTTTGCTATTTCGTAGGCGAATATCCACTGCTGGATGATGCCTTTTACGCCGTTGAAGGCTGAGAAATTGTCATCGATTATCTTCATGTAGTCGTTGTAGGACAGGCTGTCCAGGAGCTTTTTGCGAGAAATTTCATACGAAACCTGTTCTGTTTTTTTTCTCTTGTCTTTGTCGGATACAAATTCACGATAGAGGATGTCTTTGATATGGACGTCTATCGGGAATGAATCAACTAACCCAACTCCAAAGAGACATATACAATCCGCTACTTTGTCGCCTATTCCTGTAAATGAAGTGAGATATTTTTTGACTTCTGCGGCAGGCATCTTCTCGAGTTCATCTTTGGTGATACCGTCTGTCAGGTACTTTACTGCTGTTTCATATATGTAGCGTTCGCGGTATCCAAGGGATAGTCCTTTCAAGCCTTCCGGTCCTGCTGAAGCAATTGATTCCGCGGTTGGGAAGCCGTACCATGTCTCATGTTTCTCGCCGAATCTCTCGCACAGGGCCTCTATGCACTTCCTAATGGAGGGTATCTGTTTCTGCTGAGAGATTATGAATGAGATAATCATTTCCCAGATGTCCTGTTTGAGTACCCTTATATCAGCTCCGTATTCGCAGGATTTCCGGAGGAATTCTGCTCCACGGACTTTTTCTGTTTTATTAAGTTCTTTATCATTTAATATTTTCTCGTTATACTCACCCGCTGTTTTTACTATCGCTCCATAATCCCTTTTCAAGTCAAAGTATTCTTCCCAATATTCAGAAAATTCTTTTTCTGTACAACCAAACTCTACTTTTGTCATCTCCTGTTCTGAGCTTTGATCCCCGCTCAAGATGTTTTGCTTAACTTCTAATCGCCTATTTCCAGAAAACACTATAAAACGGCCATCTTCAGGCTCGTACATCCTGAAGATCTGGCCGCTATTCATGATTTTTCTTAAATTGAAGTATTTTATTCCCTTGGTTATCATAATCCTATTATTCAATCGCCTATATAAAAGCCCTGATCACTGATTGCTGCCCATTTTCTATACATTTCTTTATAGTTATCTTTAATGAAACCTTGTATTTTCCTAATGCATCTGTCATTAATCTTACCCTTATCCTGAACGACGGAATCTCCATTTTCCTTGACAAAAAATTTCCCGGATCCCGCCTCAGTTAGTTGGCCATCACTGGCATGAACATGCATAGCTTCTACTATACATTTCGATGTGAAGTACAAATAATACCCACATACCTTAAACTCATAATACTTGGGCATAACTGTCCTCCATATATTTTTTGGCTCTTTCCAAATAGTCCATTGAAATGGAAAGTTCTATTTCATCCATGCTAGTTTCGTCAATTTCCCCCGAAGGAAGTAACACTGCAGCATGTCCTTCTCGATTAAGATTAACAATTGCAATCCTATTGTCTGATTTTTTTATAAAGGCATATCCATCTATCACTACATCAGCTTCATTTGCTATATCACGCGGATCAATCATTTTCTATCATAACCCCCTTTATTGGCTTTAAAAAAGACTTTTTGTCAATATACAAATCATCAAGAATCGATCTCACATCTACATATTCTTCCGTTCTTCCAAGAGTTGAATAATCAACATCCACTACTAAATAACCATTATCCCATTGCTTTACGGCCAGGTATTTTTTTAATTTTGCTGATGTTCTAAATTTGATACACATATTCCGAAATGAGAATAAGGAGTATTTTCCTTCCACTTTAAGCTTTGCCATATCTTCTGACATAAGTCCCCCTCCTCTCGTATACCTAAAATTATGCAACCTTTTTTACTTAGTTTATCTTACCATGTTTTAAGTTTTTTTTCAAGTGCACAGACAAGAAAAAGCCCGAGATTATCGAGCTTTTTCTTTTGTTTATTATCAAGTTTTTATGCGTTAAACATGACTTTCTCGTCATCGAATGATTTTGCGATACCGATGGTAAGTACGATAGCGATGAGTACTGTGCCTGCGAGGGATGCGAGGAAATTTGAGGTTAAAAGTTCACCGTTGCAGATATCCTTGATGGCTACTGCGTTTCCGTATACAGGGATGAAGTATCTGTAGATGGGTACATCCTTGCCGCTCATGAACATTGTGAGCATGCCTGCTACCATAACTACGATGTAAACGGGTGAAATAAGTGAACTTGCTGCCTTTGTGTCCTTAGCTCTGATTGCAAGGAATGAGATGATCGATACAAAAAGGAATACAAGTGCAAGCATTATCGCACCAAGCTCGAGGCCTTGTACAAGATCTAATGAGAGTCCGCCAAGTCCCCCTGCCATAGGAGTGTTTTCCCCGCCGAGTGCGCTCATTACGGGCATTGCTATCATCATGGAAACTACATATACGATGGCCGAAAGACCGCTCAGGATCATCATTGCTATGATCTTTCCGCTGGCGATGGAAGTACGCTTTATGGGTGAAAGAAGCATGCTTGCCAGTGTTCCTCTTTCTTTCTCGCCTGCCATTGCGTCTACCCCAGCGCTCATTGCGCCTGCGAAGAGCATGATGATGATCATGTAAGGAAGCATCATTGCTACAAACTGTGATTTTGCCTTTTCTTCTTTCTGGATGATGTTCTGCTGCATATCAAATACGTTAAGGATGTCCAGATTTCCTACACGTTCCTGAAGAAGCATTGTCCTGTATGCATCAACAACTCCGGGCTTGTTTTCTGTACCTGCTACAAATATTGAATAGGTATTGCTTGAGTAATTTTCTGTTGTGTTATAAGAAATTATCAGCTGAGGGATTGCGTCACCCGCTGCTGAGTATGATGTGAATTTCTTTTCAAATTCGGGATCTAAATATACGATCATCTGTGAATCGCCGTTCAGGATCTCGTCGCTTAATTTCTGCTCCTGTGCCCTGTACTCTGATTCTGTCATGTAGGTTAAGTCGTTGTTTTTGTCAAATTCGCTTGCCGTAATAGCTGCTTTTAATCTGTCATCGGCGTTTACGATATATACTTTATTTTCGTGCTCTTCAATGTCGCTGGTCATCGCACCCATCGCGAAGCCCATAAGTCCGTAGAGTGCTATCATTATGATAGCCGGCAGGATAAACATGCTGAATACCAGCTTTTTATCACCGAATACTCGTTTCAGTTCCTTTTTTATAATTATTGACATTCCGCTCATTTTATTTACCTTTCGTTTTCTTCTATATTATAATATTTTTCCCTAATTCCTAATACTTTCATTTTCCTTGAAATTATTACTACATTCCAGTCAATCTTACTTCTTATGGTCCCCTTGTTCTCACCCGGTAAGGCTCTTTTTACTTCATCGCTTCACAACAGAGCCGTGTCACAAGGAATCTTCCCACTTCGTGGATCCCTCCTTGCGACGTACCTCAAGGGAAAGCCTTTATCAATCAGAGAACCGTCCCTCTGATTGATTTACTTCTCAGGATTGTACTTGCTGTAAAGCTTGAAGAATGCGTCCTCTAGGTCTGCTGCCTCGTTTTTCTCAAGGATCTCGCTTAGAGTACCTTCTTCTACTTTCTGGCCACCGATGATAACGCCGATACGATCGCTGAGCTTTTCTGCTTCGCTCATAATGTGGGTTGATACGATTACTGTTTTGCCCTGATCTCTTAAATATTTAAGGTAATCTGTTACGCTTCTTGCGGTTACGATGTCAAGTCCGGATGTGGGCTCATCGAAAATTACTACCTTGGGGTCGTGTACAAGGCTTACTGCGATGGCTGATTTTTGTTTCATACCAGTCGAAAGTTCTTCTATTTTCTTGTTTTTGAAGTCATTGATACCGAATACTCCGAAAAGTTCTTCCTGACGTGCTAATATCTGCTCATCCTTCATGCCATGAAGATGTCCGAAGAATTTGAACATATAGTCAGCGGAGAAATTAGGGTCAAGTTTGATCTCATTTGTAAGGAATGCAATGCTATCTCTTACTTTCTGGCCTTCCTTCTTTGTGTCAAAGCCGCATACCTTGATGTCGCCCTTGGTAGGCTTGAGCAATGTTGCTACGCAGCGGAGTGTTGTAGTTTTTCCTGCTCCGTTAGGTCCAAGGAGTCCGAAGATCTCGCCCGGCTTTGCCTCTAAGGAAACATTGTTTACTGCTACCTTAGTGTTCTCCTTTGTTTTGAGCTCCTGCATCTTTTTTGCGTTGAGCTTGTAGATTTTTGTGAGTCCGTTAATCTGTATCACTTGTTTTTCCTCCTATATTTTGTGCATTTCCATTCTTAATTAATCCCATATTACTGAGTTTACGTTATAGGTGTTTTTCACTCCATTTTTTCATGATGGAGCCGTGTCAAAAGACATCTTCCCACTTTGTAGGCTCCTCCGTATGACGTACCTCATCAGCCGACTTCGCCAATATATTCCCTCAAGGGGAAGCCTTTAGAGATGTTACTCCTTGAAATTTATCTCAGATCCTTCAAAGACTCATAGAGTTCGATGTCGGATGCTGTGACCTTGATGTTTGTTTCGATGGTCTTACCCTCTGTATCTGTAAAGGAAATCGCGATGACTGTGCCCTCTGCTATTCCCTTTCTCTGCATTGCGTCAAGGAACAATGGGAATTTCGGATGATTTGTTGTGAATTTCTCCCATGCGCCTTTAAGTTTCCATATTGCTGAAATATTCATGTCATTTTCCTTTCTTACATTTTTCAATTGTCGTCTTCATTTGAAAATATCCAGGCCTCTGTTGATTTATAAGGAATAAGAAGCTAGATATCTTACTATAAAGTGTCTGCCGTAACACAGATAACATAATACCATATATTTTCATTTTGTAAATCGTTTTTTTCAGCAAAATAGAGGTTTCTATTTCTCCGTAACTGTTTATGTGTTATATATACACCTATTACACTTGTTTGTCAAGACCAATTTTATAATTTTTTTATTTTCTATAATCAAAACAGTAAATAGTACCTTAAAAAATAAAACACCGACAGACTTTTAATCTGCCGGTGCACCCCAATATATATACAGTTTCTGCATCTTGTTAACTAAATTATTCTACCACCTTAACCAGTTTGTTTACCATCTTTATGATCTCATCCGGTTCAAAGGGTTTGGTCACAAACTCGGATGCTCCGAGCTTTATGGCGTCTATCATCTTGTTCTGCTGGCCTGCGGCAGTAACCATGATTACTTTTGCACCGCCATCAACTTCCCTGATGCACCTGAGTGCCTCGAGGCCGTCCATAACAGGCATTGTAATGTCAAGTGTTACAAGGTCGGGTCTCAGCTCTTTAAACTTATTTACTCCATCCTGTCCGTCCATAGCTTCGCCGATTACTTCATGTCCGGCATCCTCCAGGATGCTGCGAAGGATTTTTCTTGAGGTTCTTGAATCGTCAACTATAAGTATTCTGCTCATTTTCCCACCCCTTATCCTTAAATATTTATCATGCCATCGTATGTTGATAATAGCTGAAGTTCATTTCCGTCAACATATATAGGAAGTTTCAGCATTCTGCCACCGGTTACTGTTACGCTGCCCTCTCTGTATATAGGAGGAAGCATGTCGAGGAATGTCTTTGATGAAACCTTTGTGGCGAACATTCCATTTATACAGTTGATAAACTCTGCGACTGCATCCAGGCTGTCTAAATCTACCTTTTCGAACTCTTCCTTTGCAAAGGTATCAGCTACACTTAACAGTGCATTATCCTCACCGATAAAGCCGAGCGCTACCTTTGAATCGCTGTTCTGGTCTCCAACGAGGCACTGGAATGCCACTCCCTTTGTATTAATGGATGATACCCACGAAGCACGTCCGATATATGCGTCGCTGTCTATAAGACGAAGCAGGGTACGCACTGCAATGAGGATGTGCTCTTTCTGAAGCTCCTCCACGTCATCGGGCAGGAATAACGGCACGATCCTGTCAGAATCTCCTGACTTTAATGACTCCATATCAGTCGCCGTAAATGCGAGCGCTTTCTGATACTCGTTAAAGGCGTTTTCAAACTCCTTTAAGGTCATAAAACCATTGTCGGTAACTGCCTGTGCGAATGTAAGGTACTGATTTCCCTGAAGTCCAAGAAGCCTGCCTACCTGATCATCGGTAAGATAGCCCTTCTCTACTGCGATGTCACCAAATCTTTTATCCATAACAGACTGAAGCTTGTTTACCTCTTCAGATTGCTCTAATGTCATGAGTTTTTCTGTAACCGCGATAAGTCCGAGCTTGACTCTCACTTTTTTCTGTGTCTCAAATGCACGCTCAAGCTGATCTCTGGTCAATGCTCCGGTTTTTACTAAGAAATTGCCAAATAATTGATTTATCATAACATACCTCCATGTGTGTTATATATTTCGATTCTTCTATCTATTAAAGGAACCATGTTTCCTTTGCTTAGAACAACCCCGGTGCAGAAAATTAACTATCAATATATTCTCTGCCGACAGTAGTATATCACAAATTTTACAAAAATGGAAGTATTTTTTTGTTATTTTTTGATATTTTTTGACAAATTTTCACAATCCTATATAATCTTTATCAATATTTGTAGAATTGCAACATTCTTATATCATACTCTGCTGTATTTAACTATATTAGTTGATGTTTTATAAAAACACCAACTCATCAGTGAGAGTATGACTTATTTACTCTCGGATTCCTCAGCAGTGCCGGGCTTTTCTACTTCTACAATTGCGGTCTTTTTCATGGGGATACGGCAATTCTTGTTGCTGCCGAATTCTACGATTACTACTTCATCCATTACGTCGATTACTACGCCATAGAATCCGCTGGTTGTAAGTACACTGTCGCCAATCTCAAGTGCGGAGATCATGGCATCCATCTTCTTCTGCTCTTTTTTCTGCGGTCTTAAGATGATGAAGTAAAATACCAGACCGATGATCGCAAGGTAGATAATGGGTACTATCATACCGCTCAAACCGCTTGACTGTGTTGCATCTGTTGCTGTTAAAAACAATTGTGACATTTCATTTTCCTCTTTTCTATTTCGTTTTTGTTTTTTCGTAAAAAAATATTTTATGTTCCCTCTTCATCGGTCAGCTAAAACTGACAGTTTGCCCTCGCAGGGTGGCATCATATGTAAGTCTATCACCGGGACGGTTCTCTGATTGACTCGCCACTATGCAGGCAGTCGATCTTATGTTTTTTGAATTCCGCAAACCTTCCCTCTTCTATTGCATCCCTGATCTCTTCCATCAGGTGATTGTAGAAGTACAGGTTATGCGTTACCATAAAACGCATGCCGAGCATCTCGCCGGCTTTTAGCAAATGGCGGATGTAGGCTCTGGAGTGGTTTTGGCAAACCGGACACTTGCAGCCCTCTTCTATCGGTCTATCATCTGTTTCATATTTTGCGTTAAGCAGATTGATCTTACCGAAAGATGTGTATGCATGTCCGTGACGTCCGTTTCTTGAAGGATATACGCAGTCAAAGAAATCTACGCCTCTGTCTACAGCTTCAAGTATGTTTTCCGGGGTACCGACACCCATCAGGTATACAGGCTTGTTTTGCGGAAGCTCAGGGACTACTACATCCAGTATCCTGTACATTTCCGAATGCTCCTCGCCTACTGCAAGTCCTCCTACTGCGTAGCCCGGAAGGTCAAACTCACTGATCCTTTTGGCGTGCTCTATGCGGATATCCTCATAGATGCCGCCCTGATTGATACCGAAGAGAAGCTGCTCTTTGTTTATGGTATCGTCTTTGGCGTTGAGCTCTTTCATCTTTACTATGCAGCGCTCAAGCCACCTGGTCGTGCGGTCTACGGATTTTTTTATGTAATCCTTTTCGGCAACGCTTGAAGGGCACTCATCAAAGGCCATGGCTATGGTCGAGCCGAGATTTGACTGGATCCGTATGCTTTCCTCCGGGCCCATGAAGATTTTTCGCCCGTCAATATGGGAATTAAAGGATACTCCCTCTTCTTTTATCTTGCGAAGGTTCGCTAAGGAAAATACCTGGAACCCGCCTGAGTCGGTTAGTATCGGCCTGTCCCAGTTCATGAATTTGTGGAGCCCGCCCAGTTTCTTTACGACCTCGTCTCCGGGGCGCACATGCAGATGATAGGTGTTTGAAAGCTCTATCTGGGTACCTATGATTTTCAGATCCTCAGTGGATACGGCTCCCTTTATGGCGGCCGCAGTCCCGACATTCATAAATACCGGCGTCTGCACGGTCCCGTGTACTGTGGTGAATTCTCCACGCTTGGCTCTGCCGTCTTTCTTTAGTATTTTAAACAAAATTTCACCGCCTGTATATTTCAACATTTAAAATTTTATATAACTTCAAAGCGCATACATAGATAGTATATACGGATTTTCTAAAAAACGCAAGTTTTTTATGATTTTTTAAGATTTAGCGGTCTCTTTTTTTGTCTTGACACAAAAGAAACACATAGTTATACTTATTAACGTGTGATCAGGGGAATTATGAATTTCCCGGTTAATTACTAACACTTGTAAAACAGATTGAGGAGACCATCGTGAGAGTCAGTGTTATTATCCCTTTTAACAAGGGAGATACTTTTTTACGGGACTGTCTGAACAGTTTATGCGAGCAGGAGTACAAGGATTACGAGATTCTGCTTATATCAGACCACTATGCAGAGAATATTAATGAGCTTGTTTTGCCTTATATGGACAAACTTCCTATAAGGCTTTTTGAAGTACCTGATGGTAAAACCGGGGTTGCTGCAGCCAGAAATATCGGTCTTGACAATGCCCAGGGTGAGTTTGTATACTTCCTCGATTCTGACGATTATATATTTCAGGATGCTATCCGTACCCTTGTTGAGACAGCGGATGATACTGATGAAGACATGGTGTATGGCAAAAAGCACTTCACATATTACCGTCGCGATGTCTTTCTTCCTATATATATTGAAAAGCGTGAGGCTCTGATTGCCCAGAAATATATAGAAAATGGCGGAGCTCCCGGAGATTTTATAGAAAACACCACCGATTCAGCCTCAGATTCGTTATCTGATAATGATGAGGACAGCGATGAGGATGATGACGAGGATTCCGATAATACTGATGTTTCTGAGACAGGGGATGCTGCAGACGAGGCAGAGGATGATGTTGCAGGAAACGATGAAACCGTAAATGCTGTGATCCGTTCTTTAATTGAAAATTCCACCGACCGTGAATATCGTAATACACCTGCCTACAAGGAATATATGTACAACCGTTTTCCGGAAATGCAGGAGCTTGCAACAGAAGACGAGAAGGACACCTGGCTACGAGATCATTACACACGAGCTCACAGAAAGGCTATCAAACGACTGATATACAAAAAGAAACGTTTCCGTAATATTTCTATCCTGCATATACTTATAAGAAAAAGCATAATTGAAGAAAAGCACTTAAGATTTGACGAAAGCCTTAAATACTATTCAGATATGCCTTTTTTGGCAACTCTCTTAAACGATGAGGGGCTTCATATCAGGAAAAGATTTGGCTCGCATTATATAAAAAGAAAGCACCAGGATATAGTCAATCACCCGGCACTTACCCAGATTCAGGATGAAGGACGTTTTGATGAGATGATAAACGCCTTTAATAAGCTCCTGGAAATAGCAGGTACTGAAGGGTATGTCCGCACTGCGGTCGAGCACCAGATAGCATTTTACTGCTCGGGCTATTTCTTAAAGAAGGTAAAACGAAGTGATGCCAAAAAGTGGCGCAGGGAACGTTTTAAGAAAGTTTCAGAGCTCACTAACGAGATCAAAAACGAGACCCTTAAAAAAGAGGACAGATGGCGTAGGAAGGCAGTCCTGGCAGTCCGGGACGGGGATGTTGAAAAGAGCGTCAAGGTTATAACGAAGAGACTGGCCTGGAAAAAGCTCATAAAGTATTTCAAAGGAAAAAACGTCCTTAACAGGCATATGTATGTGAGGTACCTGAAAAACAAGCCGGTATCGGAAGATGTCATAATGTTTGAAGCCTTTTTCGGCAAGGGGTATTCAGACAGTCCTAAGTACATCTATGAACATATAGCGAAAAACTATCCCGGGAAATACAAGTACGTCTGGGTTATGGACAAGAAGTACGATCTGCCCTACGGCGGTGAGATAGTTGAGCGTTTTGGCAGAAAATATATGTATTATCTGGCCACTGCGAAATATTTCGTATTCAATGTCCGTCAGCCACAGTGGTTTAAGCACCGTGACGGTCAAACATTTTTTGAAACTTGGCACGGAACTCCTTTAAAACGTCTTGCATTTGATATTGAGGATGTATTTGGTGCGTCACCAAATTACAAAAAACAGATCTACAAGCAGTCTCGTGGTTGGGACTATCTGCTTTCACCTAACCGTTTTTCAACAGACTGTTTTGAAAGCTGCTTCCAGTATGACAGGGGTAAGATAGTCGAGTACGGTTACCCGAGAAATGATATTCTTCATTTGGAAGAAGGTAAGGAAGTAGCTAAAAAAGTAAAGGAAAAGCTGGGTATTGCTCCTGACAAAAAGCTTGTGCTTTATGCACCTACCTGGCGCGATGACGAGTGCTACGGACATGGCCAGTACAAATTTGACTTAAAGCTCGACCTTGACCTAATGCAAAAAGAACTGGGCGACGGCTATGTAGTGCTACTCCGTACGCATTATTTCATAGCTGACGCCGTGGACACTACTAAATATGGCATTTTCGTGGTAAATGTTTGCAGGTATGACGATATTGCAGAGCTGTATCTCATATCTGATATCCTGATCACAGACTATTCATCCGTGTTCTTTGACTATGCAGGACTTAAGCGTCCCATGCTTTTCTACACCTATGACCTTGAAAAGTACAGGGATATCTTGCATGGTTTCTATATGAACATGGAGGACGAAGTACCCGGACCCATGTTGTTTACTACAGCGGAAATTGTGGACGCCATAAAGAATATAGATGAAGTTCAAAAGAAGTATGCCGCTAAATACGATGCTTTCTATGAAAAATACTGCAGTCTCGAGGACGGACACGCTGCGGAAAGATGTGTAAAAAAACTGTTGACAAGTAAGTAATTTTGTAGTAATATGTACGAGTGCTTGTTCGAGAGGTTGTTTTGTGAATCTTTTGTAACGGTACTACATACAGAATAGGGGTATAGTTCAGCTGGTAGAATAACGGTCTCCAAAACCGCAGGTCGTGGGTTCGAATCCTACTGCCCCTGGAAGATAACAGAACTGGAAATTTTCAGTTCTGTTTTTTTGTGTCAAATCACCTTGAGAAACCCTCAAAAATCCTTATTACCCAGCAAATATAAAAAAAGAGGTCTCCCGAAGGAAACCTCTTTTAATTTAGACTCTATTCAGAATCACTGCTTCTTTACAAGTGTATCAACAGTTGCAGTTACAGTTCTTGAACCAAGACCCTTCTCATTTACAACTGTGTAGCTTACAGTCTTAACATAAGCTGTAGTACCATCCTGAGTGAAGTCGAATGTTACGTCAGTAACCTTATCATTACCAAACTTAACTTCGAATGCTTCCTTGATACCATCATTGGTAAGAGCTGAAATCTTCTCAGCCTTATCTGTCTTAGTCCATGTAAGACCTGTCTGGTTATCTGTTACTGTGAATGCCTTAGCGCCAAGGAACTCAAGAGTGATCTTGCCGTTTACATTCTTAACCTTGTAAGCTTCTACATTGTATGAACCCTTGCCTAACAGAACAGCAGCGCCAGAAGCGTTCTTTGTTACGTTAGTGAAGGTGTTACCAGCAAAGTTTGCACCAAGATCTGATGCCTTCTGAAGGTTATTATCCTTCTTTACAGTGTAAACATACTCACCATCTGTGTAAGCTGAAGTAAAGGTATCACCAGCCTTAGGAGCAGCCTCAACAAATCTGATGCTTGCGCCTGAAGTAGCAAATCCCTTAGACTGTCCAGTTACAGAAATAGCGATTGTCTTAGCTTCATTGTCCTTTACAACATTAGTATCAAGAGCGTTACCGCTAAGATTTAATGCGTAAGAAGCTGCTGCAGACTCATTACCAACCTGGAATGCAGCGTTGAACTTGAAGTCACCGGTCTTGATTACGATAGTAACTGTACCTGCATCGATAGTTGCAACGTCACTAGCTAAAATCTTAACCTTTGTTACATCAGCACTACCTGTGTAACCAGCCTGGAAATTAATATCCTGCTCTGCGCCATTTACAAGTTTCTTAACAGTAACAACATTACCCTTGATTTCCTCGTCATACTGGTTCTTAAGAACTGCAGTAATCTCGATTGAATCTGAAGGATATGCCTTGTTAAGGAGTGCCTTGCTAAGTGATGCTGTGAAGCTTGAAGCCTTCTTAGCTTCCTTAACTTCGATTGTAACAACACCAAGGATGTCCTTAGTAGTACCCTTTACACCGTAAACGATAACGTTAGCGGTACCAACCTTGTTGGTGATAAAGTTCATGTACTTACCGCTCTGACCCTTAAGCATTACTACGGTCTCATCATTACTCTTAAGCTCATAGCTGTCATATACACCAGCATTGAAACCGGTCTTGTCAAGTGACTCGTACTTGCTCTCTGATATCTTGCCATCAGCATCTGTTAAGTCATACTTAACTGCGATCTGGATAGCAGCACCAGTAGAAGCATAGTCCATAGTTACGGGCTTCATGATAACTTTCTCTTCAACGCCCTTGTTGTCAGCCTTTACATAGCTGTCAGCGGTGTTAGTTGTAGCAACACCCTGAACACCTGAGAATACCCACTTATCAGCTGCTACTGAATAAACCTGACCCTCAGCTGAAACAGACTTCTGCTCGCCCTGATCTGTTGTCCAGTTATATGCAACTTTAACCTTTCCAGAAACGCCTGCGTTCTGGATGTAAACCTTGTCATTGCTTACATATGATCCGAAAGGAAGATCGATTCCTTCGAACATCATATAACCGTTAAGACTTGAATCGCCGGTAATATCAATGCCCTCTGCATTGAGGAGCTTGTAAGAGATAGTAGCCTCTGAACCAGCCTTAACCTTGGTAGGATTAACAACGATAGATGCAACTGAGTTCTTATCGATCTTAGCTGTCTTGAAGCTGTAAGCTTCGCCGTTGTACTCTAAGAAGTACTCTGTATCCTGCTTGAATGCTGAGAAGAACTGAACTGTAGCAACGTTCTCGTTTACAGTAACCTTCTCAACTGCTGAAGGATAATACTTTGTTCCGTTTGTAAGCTCATAGTAAGCCTTGAAGTCTGCTGCGGTAAGACCAGCAACATTGTTCTGCTTGAATGTTACATCAACAGCCTTGATTGAGTTCTGAGCTACAGAAGCAACATCATAACCAACAGTAACATCGATGTCCTGTGAAAGGAGTGCCTTGTTGTAAGTCTTGCTCTGGAAAGCAGTTGCCTTAAGGGTAACCTTGCCAGACTTCTTGAAGTTAACTTTCCAAAGTGTTGTGTAGTCGTTAGCTACTTCGATCGCTACAGCGTCCTTATCCCCTTCAAGATTACGAAGGTCTGTATCGATCTGTGCGCCTTCCTCGTTAAGACGAGTAAGCTTTACAGTGTAATCTGTGTTAGCACCAAGTTTCTGATCAGTAACGTCATTACCTTCTGCGTCAAGAATCTGATACTTGATTGCTTCTGCATTCTTCTTTACTGATACGAAAAGATCTTCGTTGTAAAGAAGGAAGTCATCGCTCTCACGGAATACCTTAACGGTAACAGTAGCAGTACCAACAGCCTTAGACTTGATCCAATACTTGTCCTCTTCAGCCATCTTCTTACCACTCTCGGTACGAACGATCTCTTTGTCTGAACTCTCAAGTTCAATGTACATTGTGTCTGCATCGAAACCTTTTACAAGCTTAGCAACATTTGCCCAAGCACCTGTCTTGCAGACTGTTCCTGCCTCATCATCCTTAACACCCTTAGCACCACCAATGTAGATGATCTTCTGCTTGAGATTGTTCTTCTTGTTTGTCTTGCCCTTCAGAGCGAAATCACTCTGCTCAGCAGCTGCAACAGGAAGAGAACCAATCACAAGTACGAGTGCAAGGAGAAGAGCAAGAGCCTTGAAGAATTTCTTCATGGATTTTTTTCCTCCTTAAAAATAGTGTGATGGTTGTCGATATGCCATATGCTGCATACTCACACATAGCAGATCATTCCAATAACGGATAGATTGTACCACTAACCCATAAAAAGTTCAAGTACTTTTTCCCCCCGTTAACGGAACAAAAGCCGTTTTCCAAACACCAAAATGGCTATGGAACCATTAAAACATGGGCATTTGACACTTTTTTTACAAGTTTGTGAAATATTTGTGACATTTCGTAACAAATCAGTTTTTTCGTGATTTTTTCTGGTCCTGACCATATAAAAATGTCATCCCCGATCCCATTTCGCAGCCGAAATGTTTTTCCAGGATGACATTCTAATTTATACCATATTAAGTATTTTGTCTCTTAGCAACTACATTATATAGGTAAAAACGCTGGTTATCAGCAATCGTATTACTATAATTAAGAATGCACTGACAATGCTGTTACTCAAAAAACATTGAATCAACAGGGTCTATGGCTATTATAGCCTGTAAATTCTCTCGACTTCCTTCTCCAGTCCGTCTTTAGCGCATACCGTATCATGCAGCACCGGTGCGCTTATGATGTCCTTTATAGCCTGCGGGATGGCTACTCCGGAGAGCTTGTTAAGCTCATCAAAGAGCTCAAAATCGTCCTTCTTATCATATGCAGGATCTATGGAGTTGAGCACTGCCCTGGTAAACTTGTAAGGACTTGCGGTAGAAGCAATTACCGTGCAGGTCTCGTCCCCTGTTTCCTGTCTGTACTTATTATATACAGCAGTTGCCACAGCGGTATGGGTGTCGATGATGTAGCCTTCCTTCTTATATAAAGAAGAAATAGCCTCTTCCATCTCATTGTCCTCAGCATAACCGCCTACAAACAGTTCAAGTTTTTTCTTCATATTAGAAGAAATTTCATACATTCCTTTTTCTTTAAGGTCTTTCATAAACTTAGCGGTCTTATCTTCCGCTATTTCATAGATAAGCCTCTCCAGATTGCTTGAAATAAGGATGTCCATACTTGGTGAAGAGGTAAGATAAAACTCTCTGTTCTTATCGTAGACACCTGTAGCAAAGAAATCGGTAAGCACCTTGTTTCTGTTGGAGGCACATATCAGTTTATGTACTGGAATTCCCATCTTACAAGCGTAGTATGCTGCCAGGATATTGCCAAAATTACCGGTCGGAACAACAAAATTTATCTCCTTCGGACATAGCCTTGAATATGCGTATACATAATAAGCAACCTGAGGTATAAGACGTCCGATATTGATGGAATTTGCTGAAGAAAATCTGTAGCCTTTGGCTTTCATCCTCTCAGCCAGCTTTTCATCTGTAAACATTGCCTTTACTGCCGACTGGGCATCATCGAAATTACCCTCTATGCCGATAACATTTACATTCTTTCCGCGCTGGGTAACCATCTGCTTTTCCTGTACACGACTAACACCATGCTTGGGATAGAAAACTACGATGCTTGTACCTGGCACATCAGCAAATCCTGCAAGGGCTGCCTTTCCTGTATCACCGGATGTAGCGGTAAGGATTACAATCTCTTCCTTTGCTCCGCATTTCTTGGCAGCGGTGGTCATAAGGTAGGGAAGGATGGAAAGTGCCATATCTTTAAACGCAATAGTCCTGCCATGGAAAAGTTCAAGATAGTAGGCTCCATCGGATTCCACCAGTGTCGTAATGTCATCCGTATCAAACTTTTCCGAATTGTAAGCACCCTTAATGCAGGCCATTAATTCCTCTTCAGTAAAATCTGTATAAAAAAGTTTCATGACCTCATATGCCACATGAGCATAGTCCATTTTTGCAAGAGCCTCGAAGGGCAATTTTAACTTCGGGATCTCCTGAGGCACATAAAGACCTCCGTCAGGAGCAATACCGGCAAGTATCGCCTCAGATGCCGTTGCTTTAAGTTCGGGGTTTCTTGTACTATGATACATGATTTTCATTTTAACCTCCTGTCCACCATGGGGTTTTCACCTCATCCACGCTTGCACGAATCATCTCTACCATAAAATGGTTGATATTTTTCTCTGTAAATACTTTAAAAGCATATCTTTTTAGATAAATATCAGATACTTTTTGCAATTATATTAACATCAACTAATTTAACATTCAATAGTAAAACATCCCAATATTTTACAAGTTTTGCCCACTCTTTTTAGCTCTTATTTTACTTATCCTCTCAGCAATGAATGCTCCAAGTACCAGGATCAACTCCGCAACCGTCGCCCAAAGTCTTGAAACTATACCGATGATCACAGCATATTCATTAGGCATTATAAGGGTAAGGCCCAGCACCATAATGCCCTCTCTCACTCCGATGCCCGAAGGAGCAAAAATACTTATTATACCAATGATTGCCGAAAGTCCGTACACGCCACCCACATAAAGTAGCTGTGAGCCGGGTATCGGGTAAATCGAGGTAACTAACATATAAAATCCGGTACCCACGATCAGCCAGTTGGCAATAAACAGAACAACAATCTTTACCATCTGGAAATACGTAAACGGTATCTCCATATCATCCTTCTTGATAACCTTTCCAACAAGCCTCAGGAAGAAATTCATGATCTTCGGATGAATGCAGACAAAGAACAGAACGATAAACAGTATAACCGCTACCATATAGTCTTTGAGCACATCATTTGGGAAGAAAAGGAGCGAAATCAGGAACAGAAAGCCTGCGCCGAGCAGTGTACAAACATTCTCAAGCAGGAAGCAGACTGCCACCTTTCTTATCGGAACGCCCTCTTTTTCGTAAGCCGGCACACGTGCCGCCAGCATAAAAACCTTACCCGGAATATATTTACCAAGTATCGAATACAGATAACTCCTGATCGCATCCGGATACTTAATAGCTGCCTTATCAAGCTTGGTAATATAATGCCAAAGCGATGCCAGTGTCACCTTATATGCGAAATACAACAGCATCGAACCGACAAACACGCCGATATCCGGTTTTATATCCAGATTTTTTATCGTATCCCAGTTGTCATAAAAATATTTCCCAAGAAAGAAGAAAACCGCAAGGAGGAAAATTATCTTTACGACATTCATTATTTTTTTCTTTTTCGATTTTTTGCCTGTGACCGCACTATCCGCGGTCACTACTTCCTCCTGCTTATTTTCCATTTATGATATAGCTCCTATCTCACAGCGTCTACTCATTTAGTTATTTATATCCATTGATCTTTTTTAAAGCCTGTAACCTTGTTTCAGGGTTGAGGCCCCATGATATGGGATAAAGCCTTAAGCGAATTGTGGATATGCTCGTGTTTATATCCCATCGAAACAAGACAAAAATCGGTTATCCAAACCGATTTTTGATCGCAGCCTAAGTTCGTCCGGTATCAGGCGGACAAACGATTGCAAGCGTTCGCAGTGCAGATGGAGATAGAAACACCTTAGCATATCCCAATGCAGCGTAACGGGTTTTAGACCATATTATGGGGAATCAACCCGGTATAATTTACAGGCTCAACAGCACTCTAATAAAGCACATATAATAGTAGATCACGCTCATCGGCACCTTTGCCAGCTTCTCCGGCTTCTCCTCTGAGAATGCCCTGTCCTTTTCAGCCAGCCAGAAAGCAAGCCTGTGGTTCCACTTGCACTTGTCAGAGGTATCAAGCTTGGCATTCTTGCCCTCTTTAAGCAGCGCATCCACCTTAGCCTTTGCAGCGGCATATTTAAACGCCAGCGCCCTGTTCTGCCCTGCAAGGCAGTCTTCGGTACTCATATGCCTCTCAGTAATATCTCCGGCCTTAACAGCTTTGGTATAAAGTCTCTTGCCCTCTGCAGTCCTGATCACGTAACCCGTGCACTTCACAGGTTCCTTCTTCATCTTCTTAAGCCAGATATCGCCAAAGCTTATATCCGCTCCATTTGCGAAATGGTCCTGGCAGAGCATACACGACTTTTCTTCAAAGAAATAAGCATTTTTGAAGGCACACAGTGTCTTTGTATATGAGAAGGTCTTCTCGCTTCCATCCTTATAAACTACGGATGACTGCCCTCTCCATGCGCCTCTCCTGTAATAAAGCCTTTCAGCGTCATATAGTGTCATACCGGCTTTCTTTAACGAAAGAAGAGTTGCATCCTTCTTGTGGTTTCCGCTACAAAAAAGTCCGAGCTTAAGCACAACCTTTTTAGCTAAATCTTTGTCATGCTTTAAGATAGCATTAAACGCCCTCATCAGACAGGGGATAAGCACTACAGCAACCTTACCATCAAAATTCCTTATCTTATCAAGATCCTTAAGTAAAGGCATAGACATATATATGCTTGAAGAACAGCTCTTTATAGTCTCCTCATCGGTTGCTATCATAGTTTCGTATGAAAGCTCACCATCCTTTACTGTCGTCCTGCAAGCAAAAGCTCCGTCTATCTCACCCTGTTTAAGCAGGCTCACTAATAGAGCCGTAACAACTCCGCCCGATGCGGCATTTTTCCTGATATCCTCATCGGTAGCATAGCCCCTGCGGCACTCCAAATACTCGCCCATGTACTTTTCAGGACGATCTATATCAGGAAAACGCTTTATGTTTCCACGCCTTGTTGCAAGCATATCTCCGAAACCTTTGCCTGCTGCTCGCCTCTTAAATGAAGGTGTAGTAACCTTATCCACAACCTTGCTAATTTCAAAGATATTCCTGCGAGAACTCTCCATTACATCATCGTAATGCTCTTCGATCAGTCTGTGGATCTCATCCTCATCTGCCTCAAGGCGCTCAAACTCCGACTCTAAAAGAGGCTTTTCTGTGTCCTTTCCTATATCCGCATAGTCGGCAGCATATGAACCAAGACCGAACATATCAAGTACTTCCTTATATTTATGGCTCCAGCCCACAAGAAGCACCGGCACCTTACGCTGCAGCGCGCCGATCATCGCATGGAAACGCGAAGCAACCAGGAACCTGCATCTGCCGATATATTCCCTTATCTCCTCGGCATCCATTTCCTCATGGTACCAGCGTACATTCTCCTTGTCCTTAACCTTAGAGAAAACATAATCGCAGACCATAAGGTCGTTATTTCTCGGCTTATCGCTGTTAATACGGGCCGCATTCGCGATCAGGAGCACATGATAACCCCTGTCAGTCAGGTAATCGATGAATTTGACCATCTCGCAGAGATAATCTATCTTCATCTTGGTACATTTCTTATTTACAACGCTTGATAAAGAAACGCCAACAACATTATTATTAAAGAAAGTGTCTGTCAGAGTCCTGTCATCAACCTTCTGCTTTGACTCTGCGGTATCTTCCATGGTGAAAGCACCGTCCGCGCAGAGCTTAACGTTTTTCTCAACTCCGATACCGCGCAGATTCTCCTCGGTAATATCGCCTCTCGCGCAGATAAGTTCCATACCGGGCAGGATCATCTTGGCATAGATTCTGTTAAAGAAAGACTCAAAGCTGCCCATCGCCTGGGAATACTTAACTATCGGCACTCCAACCAGCTTCGGAACAGCCATGGTCACAAAAGCATACGTATTCATGATAAAGCCACGGCTGTCAACAAACGAAATACCAGCTTCATCAATAACGAGATCTGTATCCCTGTATGCCTTTATAATCTTGTTTTTCCCGATGAGCTTTTTCATGCCGGGTATCCAGCCAAGACCCTTGTACAGTATAGCCAAAGGAAATGCTATAAAAAGCAGTCTCTCGGGCTTTGTAGGTACTATACTTACAAAATCAAACGGTACCTGCTCCCTATCGGAATCAGGATAAACCGACATAAGCTTTATATTAAGCCTGCTGCCGTATTTTGCATAGAGCTGCTTGATCGAGCTCTGTAGCATGGCGGCTGCACCCTTGTTTCCGCTATAGCTAGCGGCTGTTATCGCGATGTTAATGTCTCTCTTGCTCATAGTTTGTCACCTCGAGGGGAAACCCTCAGTTACAATGTTATAAAAGTACCACTAATCCGCCTTCCCCTCAAGGGAAAGCCTTAGATGACTTTGCCTTACTTTTCTGTATTACCGTTATCGTTCAATTGAGTAATCATCTTTTTTAGTTCCTCAATATCATAGTCCGTTCTTCTCGAATGATACTGGACATCCTCCAATATCTTTCTGTTTGCGGCGATAACGTCTGCCTGCAGGCCGATCAGATACGAGATAACGCCTGTCAGCATAAATATCGCAACCAGTATCAGCGACTGCACATGACCGGCACCCTCACCCAGACATAAATATACAATATATCTGATACCTAACGCAGATCCTAATAAACAGAAGATAGTACCGATAACTCCAAAAAATTTCAGCGGCTTGTACATAAGAAATGATCTAAGTATCGTGATCATGGATTTCTTTACGTAGCCAAACATACTATGGAAAAGCCTTGATTTCCTAAGCTCCGGATTGGTCCTTATCGGCACAGACATCATCGGGATCCTGTTGTGACCTGCCTGGATGATGGTCTCAAGCGTATAAGTATATTTATTTACAACATTCATCCTGAGAGCCGCTTCTCTAGAGTAAGCGCGGAAGCCCGAAGGCGCATCAGGTATATCTGTGCCCGATGCCACACGTACGGTCCAGCTGCCCATATGCTGGAGTTTTTTCTTTAAAGGAGAGAAATGCTCAGTATTATCTATAGGTCTCTCGCCGATTACGATCTCAGCTTTCTTATCTAAGATCGGACGCACAAGCTTTTCAATATCCTCTCCGACATACTGATTATCCGCATCGGTATTTACTATAATATCCGCACCGTTTCTAAGGCACGCGTCAAGTCCTGCCATAAAGCCTTTTGCAAGACCCCTGTTCTTACAGAAATGAACAACGTAATTAACGCCCCACTCTTTGGCAACCTTTACAGTATCGTCGGCACTTCCGTCATTAATGATCAGATATTCGATCTCATCTATCCCATCGATGTGCTTAGGTAAATCATTCAGTGCTATAGTAAGCGTTTCAGCTTCATTATAGCACGGAATCTGAATTATAAGTTTCATGGTCTATCCTTTCCTAAATATATTGTCACCCTTGTATGTGAACAAATACCCGTTTTATAAAAGATATCTGTCCGCAACAGTAGGATTAATCATACACTGGCTCCACATAATTCAGCTTTGAATTTCTGGTGCTTGCGGCAACAAGATCACCCTCATATTTTGTAAGTGCGAAACCGGCATCCATAAGCACTTGTGCCAGTTCATGCCCCTTTACGTATACTATATCCTTCTGAGCCCTTTTGTAATTAAACTTGTCAAAGGTGTAATAATCGTCATCACAGAAGTCCTCAATAAAGTGTTTCTTTTTAGCCAGTATAAAACAGTTATCCGCCTTTGACACATAAGTCTTATATGAACCAATAATCCATGCTTTCAACTGGAACTGATAATGCTTTATGTCCTTTGCGCTCTTATCAAGCAGGATCGGATAGTTCATAGCCTCGGGACAAAGATCCTGAACCTTAATCATCTGTGCCACCGGCTCTTCGGTATATTCTAAAAGTGCTTCATCACGTGTAAGTCTTGCATTTTCAAACGTAACAAGGATTATCACTATTGAAACAGCCAGCATAAGCTGTCCGACCGACAGGAGTTTCATCTTCCTGTCACCCTTAATAGAAGAAATGACAGCCATGGCAATATACGTTCCAAGGCCTAAAAGCCCCGCTATCAGCAGTGCCCTGTCCACGTTCACGAACGCCGTGGATGTAGTCCCTTCATTTATCTCCAGGAATGTGGACATACCGATAAAATATCTTACACAGCCTGACTGGCCTACTATGTAATCCACGCAGTTTTCCATGAATAGTACTATGATAGCGATAAATCCGGCACCCGTTATTATCTTTACAATATTTATGGCCTTTATGTACTTTTTAGCCGAAATAAACATCAGATAAAAACCGTAGAGGACTGCCGGTCCGAAAGCCGCTGCAATGTATCTTTCATAGATCAGGCGGTCCGAGCGCTCTATATCTATGCCCATGTAATACTTGTATGCCGGAACAAAGAAGAATAAAAGACCCATTCCGAACACACCTAAAAGATGCAGCACACTGAATACTCCAAATATCTTTTCAGCTCCGTCTATACTCTTTTCGTCATCAATATTTCGGATAATCTCTGCGACATTTTCTTCACGGGCACCGCCTGCTTCCTCTTTCCCCGATCCGCCGTTTGCTCCATCCGCATAGGATCTCTCATCCGAGATACCATCCTTTGCATTATCTGCTTTCGCCAATGAAAGAGCACCAATCTTGCGGTTCTTTCTCTTAACAAAGATCATCGCGATCCCGCCAAATACGGCAATGCCTATCATTCCGCAGGTAACCGTAAGGCCGTCAAAAAGCCATCCGTTAGTAAGCTTCATCAGCGAGGAGAAGCCGTCAGCGGTAAATATTTTTTTCAGATAATCAAAATCAAAGCTTTCCGCACTCGCATGTGCCGTACCATAAAGACCGTAAACTCCGTCATAAAAGA
This sequence comes from Lachnospiraceae bacterium, assembly GCA_017557525.1. Taxonomy (GTDB): domain Bacteria; phylum Bacillota; class Clostridia; order Lachnospirales; family Lachnospiraceae; genus RUG11977. The sequence continues at coordinate 57,337 of JAFYYN010000070.1, read as the reverse complement.
TCTTTGACAGGAACTTATCCAGTCCAAGAAATGCCGCTGTTGAAATAAGATATGCAGGGAAATTAACAACGCACTTTCTAAGCGCTATCGAAACAATGATAACGGTAAGCGCTACGGCGATTATTACCACTATTCCTCTCGTATGCACCGCATAGGCATATACGCTTGCAAGAGAAAGGAGGACGCTTAAGATTATCCTCTTTCTGCCCTTTCCGGCCTTTAGCATTTCCAGCAGTATAAGCAAAACCGCCCACGGGATAAATGCCAGCATGGCATCAGATTTTGCATAGGTCTGGAACATGAATACGGACGGAAGCAACGCCGAAGCTGCCGCAAATAAACCTGCCTGAAGCCTCTCTGTCTTTAAATGCTTTTTCATGACTATATAGGCTATCACAGGGGTAAATGCGAAAAAGATCACATTTACTGACAGAAGGCATTTATAAACCTTGTAGGGATTTCGGAATATGATCATAAACGGGGCATAGAAAATTGACATTCCGTACTTATAATAAAACCCTCCCATTGTGTATGAGGTCTGTGACCAGTCATACCCAACGAGGTATGCGGAATTAGCCAATGTTCCTACCTCATCTATTACGGGTGGGATGTTCAACTGGAGCACTGCCAGCAGCCCTGCCCCTAAAAAAGCTATATATAAGAATATACAGATTATCCGGTCTTTCTTTTCCACAACTACTCCTTATTGTAGAAAACCCGCATTTTCACTCCGGGTTTTCTTTGATGGGACTGCGGCAAACTACGTGTGCCCCGAAGGGTCAAACTTTACCGCAGACTGACTGCATATGATTCCTTCTAAATCTTATGCATATAAAAAAGTGTATAACAGATTAATGTGCAAAATCCACATCATATCTATTATACACATTTCTTTCAAAAAGAAAAGTAAAATTTTTTATTCTACATAAAATTCATGACATCCGTATTTGAAAAGGAATGTTAAGGTATCGAACCATGCAGAGCCTGACTTGGAAGCGCTTGACCTCTGGATGAAATACAGGGCACCTGCTGAGTAATCCTCACCCTCAAGAGCTCTGGTAACGGCCTCTCTGGTAATATCATCAACTTCCACGCGGTAATAAGCACCGTTTGAAATAGGTGAGAACTGTCCTTTCTCAAAAACAACTCCCTCGATATCGTTTGCAAATTCCTTTGTATAATTCACACGGTTAAGGACTACGTTTGCAACAAGGATCCTGCCATAAACATCCTGATCGCCTGCTTCAGCTTCAACTATCCTGCAAAGGATATCATATTCCTTGTTTGTAACATCCTTTACCATATCAGGATTATGCTTATAGGGAAGTTCATCGGAGGTCTTACGGTCAGAAACCAGGCTTTCGGATCTCTGGGCTGACAGTTTTTTAGCCTGAACCTTTTCAAATTCCTTATATCCATCTGAAAAAGCACCGATAAAACCAACTACTCTCTTGCCACAGTCGCTTAATGTGATACGTGTAACACCGCTGTAAAGTGTACCGGTAACGCCCTTAAGCTTTTCCTCCAGTGACCTTTTTACACTCTCGCTCTTAAATGTCAGCGCATCGTTTGACATGCTGATGAAAAAGTTTTCGGTAACTTCACTTGCTTCCTCAGCAGCAGTTGCCGCTTCTGTAACAACTATCAGGCCGCTTTCAGTATTTTCTGTTATCTCAGTATCTTCAGTATTAATTTCGTTTTCTGTGTAAACAACTTCATTTTCATTTGAAATTTCAGAAGTTTCATCTGCATGAACCCTGTACCCCGGAACAGCCAGCAGTCCTGCCATAACTCCAAGACTTAAACCGAAGCAAACAACCTTCTGTAATTTTTTTGTAAAAATTTTCATTGTACTTTCCCCTAAAAATTTGTGATATTTTTTCGGTGTCGAGTACAAAGTATACTACCATTTTTACAATTTTGCAAGCATTTTTTACAAAAATATTACATCTTTTCCAAAAACCGCCTAAAACTGTCCGGCATCTCAACCCGTTCATATATGCGAATGTAGTCTTTTTTTGACAGTCCTTCTACGTAATTCCTTTTCCATTTTCTGTAATAATATTTTCTACTTTTGTAGTCTATTGCCCATCTTTTCGCAAGTGGCGTTTTAGCAGAAATTGTTGTCCTTTTCTCCCCCAAACTCAACATCTTGCATTCTACGCTTGTAGACTTGGCGTTGCCGTTTAAACTGTTTTTTCTGCTTCTTACTGCCTCTTCAAGACTGTCTGCCGCTTTATTATATGCTATGGCCGCTGTAATTTCGTCATCAAAATATCCAACTTTCAAGTCACTTCTGAAATGGATCTTTACAAAATATTTTTTTCTTCCCTGGACAATTTCAAGGCTTACACCATTAAATCTGTTAATTATTTCGAGGTTTCCGAATCTAAAATCATACACATCTCCGTTTTTAAAAACATAATCCCTGCCTAAAACTGCAAAATTTTTCACCCCAAACCTGCTAAGCAGTCCGCTTTGCATCCCATAATCACTGTAAAAAATGTGTCCACCACGTTTCTGCAGGCGATGATTTCTGAAAAAAAACAACTGATCTACGTCAAATTTGAGTTCTGTGGTCCGGTCCAGATAATAAACGAAGTATTTTCCGTACAGATATATGGGATTTTTACAGTACAACCCAGTTTTTTTCAGGTTAAGGAGCATGATCCATTTATCAAATGTGAGTCTGTCTGTGGACTCTTTAAGATCTATTTTTGAGATTTTGTCACGGCAAATTACTTTCTCATACTCCTCCGGCAGATATTCATTGTCCCCATCAAGATATTTTCGGGCAAAACTATAAGCAGCCCCTGCCGCTTTTTCACTTGAAAAGCTGCCGAGGCTGATATGTTTTTCCTTATAAGTGATTGAAGCCCGGAAATATTCGGTTCCGTCTATTTTTCTTGCTTTAAATACTCCGCTGAACCCCATAATGTGTCTCCTGCTTGAGGTTGTAATTAACGCGCCTGCATAGTTCTATAACCCACGTTTAAAAATTTTATCCTGTGTAGGCAATTTAGACCAACTCTTTAATTTCTTACAAAGTATACAAAAACAACAGCAGCACTATAAGCCGGGTTATGTAATAGATGGTCATCTATCTTGACTGCCCGTTACCGGACAGCTCCTCCGGACCGTTACCGGCCCGGAACGCAACCTACCCGAGAGCACGGCGGGCAACCGTATAGCCCTCTGTTTGGTCTTGCTTCAGATGGGGTTTGCACAGCGCCTTCCGTTACCGGAAGACCGGTGGTCTCTTACACCGCCATTCCACCCTTACCCAACAAAGTTGGGCGGTCTATTTTCTGTTGCACTTTCCTGGGAGTCACCTCCACCGGACGTTATCCGGCATCCTGCCCTATGAAGCCCGGACTTTCCTCAGCTTTTCGCCGCGACCATCCGTGCTGCTGTATGAACTTAATATAAAAATTCCCGATGTTATCATAAAAGTCGGACCACCGATATAGGATGAAACCCTATAGTGAGTATTAGATATGCCGTACTCGTAAACACAACATTGCAAGGCAAAAAACGATTTTCCAAATCGTTTTTTGAGCGCAGCCTAAAGGTGTCCGGCATCAGGCGGACACCTGATTGCAAGCGTCCGCAGAAATGTTGGGGATAAGAGTACTTGGCATATCAATACGAACGATTGCGGGTTTCAGACTATGTTGGCGGTCTGACTGAAGAGTAACTATTTACACCGGGAACACACTTCCACCTACGAATTCGCGAACGATCGAATTATGCGGTATCCCCTCACTCGAAATTCCCAGGAAATACTTCAGGAATTTCAGCAATTTATTAGCCTCCTGATACTCAGGCTCATCCTCCTTGATACCGAAAAGCAGCGGCTCAACATACTGCTTTAAGACTGCCAGCTCATAAACGAGCGCAGAATTGAACATACAGTCAGCCTGCTCCTGGAACGGGAAAATATTCTCCTCTTCCCCTCGGCGAACCGAATACCACATAGCGATTGTTCCCTTGGCTGAGGTCCCTCTGGTTCTCGCATCCCTGACAATACGCCTGATAAGTCTGGTCGTAGTAGTAGGGATCCTGTTATGCTCATCAATATTAAGCTGTGTCAGAGCGCTGATATATATCTTAAATTTACTTTCCCTCGGAAGAGAATATGAAAGAGCATCATTCAGGCAGTGGATACCTTCAAGCACAAGGATATCGCCCTTTTCAAGTTTCAGGGTATTACCCTTGTACTCACGTTTTCCGGTTTTGAAATTAAAGGTTGGCATCTGAACCGTTTCACCGTTTAACAGGGCAAGCATGTCCTTGTTGAAACCTTCAACATCCATAGCACCTAAACATTCAAAGTCGTAATTACCCTTTTCATCCTTGGGAGTATCCTCACGATTCTTAAAGTAATTATCAAGTGCCACCGGATGGGGCTTAAAGCCCAATGTACGAAGCTGTACAGAAAGTCTGTGTGAAAATGTGGTCTTTCCCGAAGATGACGGACCGGCGATCATAACAAATTTCACATCGCCCTTCTGCTTAATCTGCTCGGCAATATCACCGATCCTCTTTTCTTGCAGAGCTTCCTGCACAAGCAGCATATCCTCTAAGTTTCCGTTACAAATCTGCTCATTTAGATCGCCTACACACTCAAGGCCCATGATCTTGCCCCATTCATTAGCCTCATGCTGTGTCCTGAAAAGTAAAGGACGGTCATCAGGTTCACAAACCTTGTAAGGATCTGACGGGTCAGGAGTTAGGATCAGGAATCCGTCCTGGTATGGAGCTATATCGAAATACTTGAGTATCCCTGTTGAAGCAGGCATAAATCCGTAGAAATAATCCTTATATCCATCAAGCTCGTAATAATTTGTCGAAGATGCGCTCCTGTATTTGAAAAGCTTTTCCTTATCGGTCATGCCAAGATCACTAAACATCTTAGCTACCTTTGAGGTGGAATCTGTTTTCTTTTCGATCGTAAGATTTGCCTCAACCAGAGCTCTCATCTCTGCCTTAACCTTTGATAAAAGGTCGGCACTTAAGGGCTTATCACCTGTATAATCACAGTATATTGCCCTGCCCAATGTGTGCTCTACGGTAATCTTTTTAGGAGTTGTCTCTCCGAGTACATTATCAAAAGCCTTAAGCATTAACAGGATAAGGCCTCTCGCATAGGTTTCGGAGCCTATTGTATCCTTTGTTGTTACAAAGCTTACTGTGCAGTCCTCTTCTAATTTTTTCCCAAGCTCCTTTAATTTTCCGTCAGCAAATACGAGGATTATATCTCCTTCTACCTTATCCTTATAATCCTCTGCAATTTCGAGGTACTTGGATCCTTTTTCGTATTCTACCGTAACCCCATTTACAGTAACCTTACAGTTCCCCATTTTCTTCTCCCTTCTTACTTACCTTTTTTCTAAGCCACTACACCTCATCCGGCCTCCCTTTGGTCGGCCACCTTCCCCTTGAGGGGAAGGCTTAAAAATATGTCATAATACAAAATCAATAATACCCTAGGGCTTCTTCAATTATATTCTTTTCTTTTTCCAACTCGGATTTTCTTAGCATTGCTGCTTCATTTTCGGAAGCTTCAATGCTTTTGAGATTTCTTTCATTCTTTCGCTGTAAAATCAGAAGTAGTTCCTTTAATACAGGGTTTTGGGATTTCAAAAGAATTTCTCCAAACTCATCGTATATTGCCTGAAGGAATTCCGGGTTTTTATGATTTGTCTCAGGCTCTGTATTCTCAGGAAGTTCTTGATCTGTTACCGTTATCCTCCCGGAATATTCTTGGGATTTCATCGTATTGAAAAAATGCTCAGTTGTCACCCTTCCGATATTTACCACATTTACAGCTCTCATGGAATTATAAAACTTTCCATCCTCTTTGCACATCTTTTCCTGAGTGATAACAAAGCCGTTTTCCCCTAAGAAACGTCTTACCATCCCTATATCTGACTGCGGCTGCAGGATTAATTCTCTTGCAGCCGCTGCCTTATCTATTCCGTTTTTTAAAATCTCTACTGTGAGAGTACCGCCCATTCCGGCTATTACTATGGAATCAGCTTCACCCACTGACAGTTTTTCAAGTCCGTCAGAAAGTCTGGTCTCGATAATGCCATCAAGCCCATACAGCTTTATGTTCTCACGTGCCTTTTCCAAAGGCCCTTTTCTTACATCCATTGCAATCACCTTGGATGCAATATCATTCTTTATGAGCCATATACCTGTATGTGCGTGGTCACAGCCGACATCCGCCACACGGCTGCCTTTTGTGACCATTTTCGCTGACATGAGCAGTCTTTCCGAGAGACTTATCCTATATCTTAGTCCAATTGTTTCTTGTATCATCCCGTTCCTAAGCAGGCCTGCTTACAACACACCGGCGGCGTGCCTGTCGCGCCACCGATGAAATATACTATTGGGTTTATTGCTCTAAGAAATCTCTCAGCTTCCTGCTCCTTGACGGATGTCTGAGTTTTCTTAAAGCCTTAGCCTCAATCTGTCTGATACGCTCACGGGTAACATCAAAGACCTTACCAACCTCTTCAAGGGTCCTTGCTCTTCCGTCATCAAGACCGAATCTGAGTCTCAGCACTCTCTGCTCACGATCTGTAAGAGTACCAAGTACATCGAGCAGCTGTTCCTTTAACAGAGTATATGCTGCAGCATCTGCAGGCATAGGAACATTATCATCCTGGATAAAGTCGCCTAAGTGGCTGTCCTCCTCCTCACCGATAGGAGTCTCGAGTGATACAGGCTCCTGGGAAATCTTCTGGATCTCTGCCACTCTCTCGATGGGCATCTTCATCTCCCTAGCAACCTCTTCCTGGGTTGGTTCACGCCCTAACTCCTGGAGCAGGGTCCTCTGGGTACGCATAAGCCTGTTGATGGTCTCAACCATATGCACAGGGATCCTTATTGTACGGGCCTGATCGGCAATTGCTCTGGTGATCGCCTGTCTGATCCACCATGTTGCGTAGGTACTGAATTTATATCCCTTATTGTAGTCAAATTTCTCTACAGCCTTGATAAGACCAAGATTTCCTTCCTGGATAAGGTCAAGGAACTGCATACCACGTCCTACATACCTCTTTGCTATGGAAACTACAAGTCTTAAGTTAGCCTCGGCAAGACGCTTCTTTGCAGCCTCACCGGCATCAATCTTCTTCTTGCCTTCCTTCTTTAATGCCTCTAACTTTTTAGTGAGTTCTTCCTTAACCTCAGGGCTCTCAGGCTTACGAAGCTTCTTTTCGATATCATGGCATTTCTGCTTGTACTCAAAGCCTTCCTCGATAACCTTTGCTAAATTAATTTCCTCATCAGCACTTAAGAGCTCAACTTTACCGATCTCTTTCAGATACATTCTGACAGGGTCCTCAATGCTTACGCCCTCAGGTACCGAAAGATCGATATTGTCCACATCAATCTCCTCAACGTCATCATCGGTTAAGAGATCGATATTGTCGAGCAGATCGTCCTCATCGGAAATAGTCTCTCTCAAGACATCAATACCATTGTTGTCAAGGTAATCGTAGATATGGTTGATCTGATCCTCCGTCAGTTCCATACCCTCAAAAAAGTCGTTTACCTCCTGATACTCCAGAACATTTTTCTTCTTTTTGGCTAGAGCCAGGAGCTCTTTTAACTTCTCCTGGAATCTCTGATGTGCCTGTTGTTCCATGTTCTTTGGCATCGCTTAAGCCAGCTTTACACTTGAAAGTTTTTTGCGGATAGTTTCGAGACTGTTTTCTTCTTCGAGCAGATTTCTTAATCTGTCTTTTTCATTATGCGCCATCGCTTCCTCGATCTCACGCTCCAAAGCTTCCTTTTTCAAGCTGTAAACATAATCAGCGAATGCCTTCCTCCTTTCGTCCTCACTTATATCGTCAAAATCCCCGGATGTCATCAGTATGTCTGCCACTTTTTCACGCTCACCTGCGTCTTCAAATTTTTCAATAATTCTGGCACCCACTGCTTGTCCGGTTCTTTCGTAATCCTTTATAATACAGTCAAATACCTTTTTTTCTAATTGCTCAGAGAAATCCTCTGCTGTTAGTATTTCCTTTACTGCCAGATATGCTTCCTTGCTTTCTGCAAGAAGTGTCAACAGTGTATGATTTGCCTGCTTTTTAGCAACTTCAGGCTTTCTTTCCCTGGTCTTTTTCTGATTCTCTTTTTCGACTTCGTTATTTTCACGGAGCTTCATTGCAAGGCCTATCTCATTTACCTCACGCCTCAGGTCATTTTCATCTATATCATATTTCTTGGCTGCTGCCTTTATGTGGTTTTTCCTTGCAAATGGATCATCGATGTTTGCAATTGTTTTTGCGAGCTCATGATCGAATTTCGTTTTGGAATCAGGATCATCCAGGTTATGTCTTTCTTCAAGCATGCCTGCCTCGAAATCAAAGCCGTTTACAGCCTCATCGATCCTTTTCCTGTACTCATCCGCCCCGAGATTAAGTATAAATTCATCAGGGTCCTTATAGGGCTTCATGTTAAGCACCTTTACCGCAAGACCGACATTTTTCAGTATCGGAATCGCCCTCAAGGCTGCTGCCTTTCCGGCTCCGTCATTATCGTAAGTTATTACGACATTGTCCGTGTAACCCTTGATCTTTTTGGCCTGCCTGTCGGTAAGCGATGTGCCCAGGGACGCCACGGCATTGTTAAAGCCCGCCTGATGCAGCGATATTACATCCATATACCCTTCCGCTAGCAGGAAGAATTTTTCTTTAGTCTTTCTGGCCAGCTGGATACCGTATATGTTTTCGCTTTTTATAAATAAATCGGTTTCAGGAGAATTAAGATATTTGGGTGCATTTACTGCCTGCCCCATTATCCTGCCGCCGAACGCGACCACTCTTCCGCGATAGTCCATGATAGGGAATATTACCCTGTCCCAGAATTTGTCCTGCACTCCCCGCTCGCTAAAGGTAAACATCCCGCTATTCTTTAGCTCCTGATCGGAATACCCCTTGTTTTTCAGATACTTATACAGACCGTCGGAATACTTTCCTGCAAACCCGAGCCCGAAATTATTTATCGTCTGTTCCGAAAGTCCGCGCTTAGTAAGATATTCATAGGCATGCTTTCCTTCGGGAGATCTTAACATATAGTAATAGTAGGTTGCGGAATCCTTGTTTATCCTCGCAATACTTTCCTTTATGTTTCTCTTTATGTCATATCTTTTATCGTATTCCTGCTTAGGCAGCGTAATCCCGGCTCTTTCCGCCAGCATTTCCAGTGACTCATAGAAGCTGACGTTTTCTATTTTTTCTATAAATGTAAATACATTTCCGCCTACTCCGCACCCGAAGCATTTAAATATCTGCATATTCCTGTTTACGGAAAAGGAGCCTGTTTTTTCATTATGAAACGGGCAGAGCCCTACGAAATTTGAACCGCGCCTCTTTAACTGCACATAGGTGGAAACAACATCCACGATGTCATTGGAGGAACGCACTTGTTCAATTATTTCTTCGCTGTAAGCCATTTGTGCACCTCCTGCCACTGACTGCCATAATGCCTCTTATTACGGCGTATTGAAGAAAACCCTCCGTTTCCCTATGGGTTTTCTTTGATTTTACTGAGGCAGACGTCCCGCAGACTGACTGCCATCACACTTCGTATAATAGCGTTTAGTACACCTGCCACCCTGTCGGAACCATAAGCTCGTTATATTTTGCAACAGCATATCTGTCTGTCATACATGCGATATAATCGACTATGGCACGTTCCTTTCCCTCTGGAGCATCCCTGTGCTCCTTAGGTACCGCATCTATATGCTCCATATAATACTCAAATAAATCTATGAGCATTTTTTCCGCTTTTTTCTCCTGACTCTTGGCTACCGGATTTGTGTACACGTTCTCGAACATGAATTTTCTTAAGTCCTGCATTGCCTGATAAACATCCGGAGACATTATCACATCATCCTTTCCTTCGCTGTTGGAAACGATGTCATGTATAAGGGTATTAAGGCGCTCGCTTAATGAATGCCCAAGTATATTTGTATATTCCGTAGGAATATCGCTTTCCTCTATGATATGCCCGCGGGTTGCATCATCTATGTCATGATTTATATATGCTATCTTATCTGAAAGCCGTACTATTTTTCCTTCCAGAGTACTGGGGTTTCCGGCGGTCTGATGGTTTACTATACCATCCTTTACCTCCCAGGTAAGGTTCATAGGTTTTCCGTTCTTTTTTTCGATTCTTTCGACTATCCTTATGCTCTGAAGATGGTGCTCGAAACCTCCGGGGCAAACTCTGTCAAGGGCTCTCTCTCCTGCATGACCGAAAGGAGTATGACCTAGATCATGCCCTAGTGCTATTGCTTCTGTGAGGTCTTCGTTTAGTCTCAGAGCTTTTGCAATGGTCCTCGCTATCTGGGCTACCTCCAGGGTATGTGTCATACGTGTCCTGTAGTGGTCGCCCTGCGGAGTAAGGAATACCTGCGTTTTTCCGTTAAGTCTGCGGAAGGCTTTGGAGTGAATGATACGATCTCTGTCACGCTGAAAGCAGGTACGGATATCACACTGGGGCTCGTCTATGGTGCGGCCCTTTGAGCAATCGCTGAAGGCAGCATATGAACTTAAGATAATATGCTCTCGCTCTTCCTGAAGCTCACGTATGCTCTTCTCCATATATCCCTCCCGATGTATTTTGCTATCCCGGCAACCGGAACATCTACACAGTCTAAAACCCATTTCCGCTTTGCAGGGATATGCTAAACGCTTCCATGCACATTTACGCTTCGAACGCTTGCAATCGTGAGTCTGATCGATATCAGACTCACTTTGGCTACGCTCAAAAATCGGTTTGGATAACCGATTTTTGTCTTGCTTCAATGTGCCTGCAACCGTAGCATATCCTCTGCACGCTCTATGGTTTTATCCTGTGCAGATGCTCCGGCTGCCTTTGAATACTCACAACCACAGTAATTCTGGCGGTATAATTTATACTCTTTAGATAACTCAATAGACCTCTGGTAGCCACCATTCTTTTTGAAGTCAGAAGGAAGATATTTCACTCCATATTCTTCACCGAGTTTTATTCCCAATCTATTTAACACTTGGGCATCTTTCAATGGACTAATGGTTAGAGTAGTGGTGAAATAATCATATCCACCCTTTACTGCTTCTTCTGCTGTTTTACGAAGACGAAGTTCGTAGCACTTTATACAGCGTCTGCCACACTCCAGTTCATTTTCAAGACCTTTAGCTATATTATAGAAGGAGTCAGGATCATAGGTACCTTCTAAAAACCTAGGCTTAATCCTCTTCTCCATTCCATTTGTTGTCACATCTCCATTAATAATGGTTTCATTTCTTTCCGGAAACATTTCCTCTATGAGACGTTTCAGTTCCGACACTCTATGCCGATACTCGTTTTCATCAGTTATATTTGGATTGTAGTAGAATGCCGTTATCTTAGCATACTTGCTCAGGTACTCTAAACAATAGCTACTACAGGGTGCACAGCAGGAATGCAAAAGTATGGTCGGGCATACTTCAAGCTCCGACCATTTCTTTATCTCCTTTTCTAATTCCTTCTGGTAATTTATCTTGTTTTCCATTTACTCAATTATTTGAATATTTTCTACATACCCAGGTAACCACATCTCATCCGTCCTTTGGCGCCTTTTCCTTAAGATGAAAGCTCTATATGTGACAAAAGAACCGTCCCCTTGTCACACTTATCATCCAAGTATTTCCCCGAGTGCCTCATACAGCTTCTTCATCTGGGCATCGGTACCGATCGTTACCCTCAGATAATTATCTATTCTCGGCTTGTCCCAGTGGCGGACGAAAATACCTCTGTTTCTTAAATCGGCAAAAATGTCTTTAGCCTTAACCCCTTTATGCGAAATAAATAAAAAATTTGTGCTGGAATCCAAAACCTTGAATCCAAGCTTTGTCAATTCCTCTACTGCTTTCTTACGGGTCTTAACTATTTTCGCTATTGTAGCCTTGTAATACTCCTCGTCCTCTATGGCCGCTACGCCCATTTCTACTGCAGGGTAGTTCATGGTGTACGAATTGATGGAGAATTTTACGTCATTCATCGCCTGTATGATCTTGTCAGACGCAAACGCATATCCTATTCTCATTCCTGCCATAGATCTTGACTTCGAGAATGTCTGTACTACCATCAGGTTGTCATACTTTTTAAGCAACGGGATTGCGCTCTCTCCACCGAAATCTACATATGCCTCATCTATGATAACTACTACGTCAGGATTGTTTTTTATTATAAACTCAACATCCGCAAGCGGCATCGCTATGGATGTGGGTGCATTCGGATTGGCTATTACTATTCCGCCGTTCTCCTGCAGATAATCTTCCTTTATGATCTTAAAATCGTCATCGAGCAGTACTGTCTTATAAGGAATCTTATACAGATCTGCCCACACATCATAGAAAGAATATGTTACATCAGGAAAGAGTATCGGTTTTTCTGAATTAAAACAGGTAAGAAAGGCTGTTGCCAGTACGTCGTCAGAACCGACCCCGACAAAAATGTTTTTCTGATCCATCCCGTAATAACCCGCTATCGCCTTTGACAGTTTTCCTGCATCTGTAGGAGGATAAAGGCGCATGTCGGTATCCTTCAGATTGCAGGCTATCTCTTCCGCGCCGGGTGCTGCCGGGTACGGATTTTCATTTGTATTAAGTTTTATGACCTTATTGGCATTCTTAGGCTGCTCACCCGGTACGTAAGGGGTGATTTTCCTTAAATTATTTTCAAATCCCATGTTTTTCTCCCGTTTTCACCTCATCCGGCCACTTCGTGGCCACCTTCCCTTCGCCAGGGAGGGCATCGTTCGTCGAATGCTTTAGCGTTCGAAATCAACACTTTGTATGTCGATATATCCCCTCAATGGGAAGGCTTTGATATATACGTACTCCCTCGCCAGTTTTATTTTAACAGTAGAACCGTCCCCTTGTCATGCTTTGTACTCTTCTGCGAGTTTTTTGAACTCAGGCAGTGCCCTCTTTATCATGTTGTAATCTACACAGTATGCGATCCTCACATAGCCTGCGCATCCGAAGGTTGAACCGGGCACGATAAGGAGGCGGTGCTCTTTAGCTTTTGCCACAAAAGCCTTGTCATCAGGCTCAAGAGCCTTTACAAACAAGTAGAAAGCGCCTTCAGGCTTTACGCACTCATATCCGTATTCAAGAAGTGCGTTGTATAATAATTCCCTGTTTCTGTTATATATTTCAACATCAACCTTTGCGTCCAGGCACTTTGATACAAAGAGCTGTGCAAGGGATGGTGCGTTAACAAATCCGAGGATTCTGGTAGCCACGCCTGCTGCCGATATGATATTTTCAGAATCATCTGCCTCGTCCGGAATTACAAGATATCCGATACGGTCTCCGGGAAGAGAAAGAGACTTGCTGAAAGAATATCCAACTATGGTATTGTTATAATACTTTGTGATATAAGGCACCTCTACACCGTCAAATGCAAGCTCTCTGTATGGCTCATCCGAAAGGATGTAAATGGGTGCTCCGAACTCCTTCTGTTTTTTCTCGAGTATTTCAGCTATCTTCTTTATGGTATCCTCTGAATAAACAACTCCTGTGGGGTTGTTAGGAGAATTAACGATAACGATCCTGGTTTTGTCTGTTAACTTACTCTCAAATTCATCCAGTTTAGGCTGGAAGCTTGAAGTATCAGGTGATATCTCAACTATCTTTGCGTCAAAGTTTGATGCATAGCTCCTGTACTCACCAAAGTAGGGGCTGAATACCACTACCTCATCTCCGGGATTAAGCAGGGATTTCATAATGACGTTCATGCCTCCTGCGGCACCGACTGTCATAACGATATTTCTTGTTGCAAAATTTGTCCCAAATCTCTTATTAATGCTGTCAGCAATCTTGCCTCTAACCTCTTCATAGCCGGGGTTAAGCATATATCCATGGATATAATTGGGCTTGTAGCTTTCAACTACCTCTGTTATTGCCTTCTTTACCTCTGCAGGCGGCTCAACCGAAGGATTACCGAGTGAGAAATCGTACACATTCTCAGCTCCGTACTTCTCAGCCATCTTCTTGCCTTCTTCGAACATAGCCCTTATAGCAGAACCGTTCTTTACCATGTTTTCCATTTTCTTAGATATCATATTTATTCACCAACCGCTTCCTTTCAACAGAATCAGAGCTATTATATCAAAGATTGCGAGGTGTGTCAAACTAAAAATCCTCAAAAAAATAAAGCTGCCGGTCATCCGACAGCCTATTATTATCTCATAGATACTTCTTTATCTCAGCAAAATCAATTTCAAGACTATCATATATTGAAGACTTTACCTTATCACCAAACGTATATTTCTCAACATTTTCATTTTCAAAATCATATACTGTAATCTCAGAAGTAATCGGATCTACTATCCAGTATTCCCTGACTCCCGCATTCTGATATTTAAAGAGTTTTGTCATATAGTCCATCTTCTTTGTTGACTGCGAAACTATCTCGATTATCCAGTCAGGCGCGCCATGACATCCCTTCTCATCCAGTTTATCGGTATCACAGATGACACTGATATCAGGTTCAAAATAATTATAGTCGTCATTATAGATATATACTCCAAAGGGAGCAGGGTATACCTCACACTTTCCAAGGTTACTATCTATATAATTCTGAATCAAAACCGTTAGTTTTGTGAGAATTTTCTGATGTGTACGTGAAGGAGAACTCATCATACGGATATCCCCGTCTACAAGCTCTGCCCTCTCACTTTCAGGCAATTTTTCAATATAGTCTACTGAAAATATTTCATCTGACATTATTGCGGAACCCATATAATCACATCCCCCTTTCTTTTCAAGCTTTATAAGGCCTTGCAACTGTCACGTTCTTCACCATTTTTAGTATATCATAGGGAAAGCCCTTTTTCAAGGTCTTTTTAACTCACTATCCACATTGAGCCTAAAGAAGATGACTATACCTGCTAAGTTCTGTCAATATATTTATTACGCTTACGCGTAGTATCGCATCAAAAAAATCCCTCTGCGGACTACCACATCCACAGAGGGATAAATAATTACTTAAATCCGGTATCGCCTGCAATCCCGCAGTTCATCAGGGATCGTGCACAACCTGTTGTTATGTAGCAAACGGATTTGTTCCATTTTCGGACCCGGGTATTACATTGTCGTCCTTATCATGTCCACAACTATAAACAAAATTTCCATCAGCATCATATACCTCCATATAAGTGTTTTCATTGAAGAGGTAATACTTTCCTGCTATATAATACTCATCAGTAGTTATAAACATATAGTATGCATATTCTATTTCCTGACCCTCATCCGTTATAACATAGACTGTACTTCCCGTAAATGTTTCGTCAGCTGCATAATCCTTTTCACACTTAACAAAACTAATAGCACTTCCGGTAACTGCAATATTGCTTACATAGTATTCATCACCGGTATAATCATTATTGATCCTCGCATAAGGAGCATAAACGTAATAATTGGATGTTACTATTTCCTTAGTTATGTTATGCTCATCAGTACCGTCATATTCTGTCTCACGTCGATCAGTCATATTCCCCTGGGCATCCAAACATGTTTCAACGCATTTGGTCATTATCTCATCACTGCTGCCATCTAAATACAACTCTTCGATATAATCATTGGAAGTATATACCTTTAAGGTGCAATAACCATTTTCATTATACGAATTCTCCCATTTGTGCTGCAGGTTACCTTCCAGATCTGTTTTTGTTTCCTTAATGGTCCGGTTAGGCTCTGTTCCGGTATATTCGTGTTCTTCTTTAAAGCCTTCCTCAAAATCAGTATGTATATACTTTGTGAGGTGACCTTCCTCATTATAAGTATTTACCGTCTGAGTGGTTATATTTCCTTCGGAATCCCAGCTGGTATCTTCCAAAACATCATAATATCCGGTCTCCGAATAAACTATGATACGTGAAGCACCCGTTGAATATTCATGCTTTTCGCTCTTTGTCCTGTCATCGGCAAAATAATCAAATAAATGCTTTAAAGATAAATTTACATTACCCTCATCATCATAATAAACAGAGGTATAGGTAGTGACTCTGCCGCTATCGTCAAAGGTATATCCGGTGTTTTCATATATCATTTTTCCATCGGGATCTTTTTCTATATATCTCTCGATCTCACCGTCTTTATAATAGCTCTCTTCAATTCCGGATATGTACT
This sequence comes from Lachnospiraceae bacterium, assembly GCA_017557525.1. Classification (GTDB taxonomy): domain Bacteria; phylum Bacillota; class Clostridia; order Lachnospirales; family Lachnospiraceae; genus RUG11977. Next base: position 41,150 of record JAFYYN010000070.1, on the reverse strand, counting down.
TTTTTATCTCACTTTCTAAACGTCCTTCATCATCGTAGGTACATGTACGTGAATAGGTCTGGACTTCGTTTCCTTCATCGTCAATTTCGTAACGTATTTCTGTCAGATCATTACCGTCTGAATTATAAGTAAATACTTCCCTGCTCTGACCGGGATACTCTCTTGTAAAGCGTACGCGAATCCTATTCTCATATTCCGTTTCTTCAATGCAGATAGGATTGCCATTTGCATCATATCCTGCATATCTTAAAGGATTTTCGTCTTCATTGAATGAACGTTCGGTACTCCCTTCACTGTTTTTGTCATTATGTGTTTTTAAGGTACCGTCTTCATAATATGTATATACATCCTCGCCGATAAGAGTCCCTGAAGCATCATAATAACGTTCCGAAAGAGGATCTCCATTCTTGTTAAACTCGCCTTCGAAGCGGCTATTATCTAAATCAACCGTAATCCTTGATGCTTCTTTTCCGTTTTCATGATAAGTAATGGTTGTGGTATACACAATTTCATCTTCAGTACCCACATTTATCTTATTGATAATCACTTCTTCAGAAGCAAAATCGTTATCATAATACTTTTTAGTCGTACTCGACTCATAGTTATCGCCCTCATCAATGAGCGTGATCTGTCTTCCGTAGTCATCATAAGTATAGGTCTGAGTTGAAATATCTTTTCCTGTACTATCCTTATAAACACTTGTCAGGATGTTTCCGTCAGTATCATAAGTAAAGCTTCCGGAACCTATGGGATTGCCACTCGCATCCTTTATCTCCTCGGATATAAGGTTATAGGCTTCATCATATCCATATACTGTAACTGTAACTGTAACTATACCTAAAGAATCCGTCCTTGTTGCTTCCTTGCGATAACCATTCTCATAAACTATTTCTTCTGTAGATCCGTCACCATTCTTGCGGTTTTCTAAGGTACGGTTGCCATTTTCATCATAAGTATAGTGATAGGAATATTCTTCGTTTCCATCTTCATCATAGTCTGTACAGCCTATTTCAGTACCGTTCTCACTATACTCATATTTCCAGCCACCCCACTCATATTTATACGTGTTAGTCTTAGTCCTTCCATTTTTGTGATATTCAAAGATCTGACTTTCGGTAACCTTACCGGCGGCATCTTTAGTCTCTGATACAACTTCGCTGCAATATTCGTTATACTTATGAGTGGTCACATATGTTACCACGCCCTTGGCATTTTTCCCGGTTTCAGTTTCTACTAAGCCATTTGAACCATAGGTATATTCAATAGTGTTTTTATCTTTGGTCCTTGCATAAACTTCTGTTCTCTTTACAAGCCTTCCGTTGCTGTCATACTCATAGAGATACTCCCATGTCTCCCCATAACCGTTTGTCTTTACAAACTTAATAGTTCCGGTTGAACTGTCGAATGTATACACACCTGTATATCGATCGTTTTTGTTCTTGGACTTTGACAATACGGTTACTTTATTTGCGGCATCATCATATGTATACTCATAATCTGACCAATCACCGCTTATATACCTGATCTGCCTGTTCTTCTCATCATATTCAGCCAGATAGGTTATCTTTCCTGTCCTGTCGGTGACAACTCTCTTCTTGTCGTACAAAATGCCTTCGCTATCAGTGGCAAACTCTACTTCCTCGGTATCAATAACGGCTCCCAAAGCATTTTTATTTACACACTTATATCCGTTTTCAGTATTGGTATACTCTTCACTGCCGGTTAGTCTGCCGGATACGTTCTTAAATATACTTAACTTATTCTTACCCTCATTGCTCCAGGTTTCTTCACTGTAACCTGTTATCCTGCCATTACCGTCTTTATAGGTCCATGTCCATGTATTTAAATCTGACCCAAATTCTCTCTCGGAAATATTCGTGATTTTTCCGCTGCCGTCTTTCTCAATTATCCTAACCTGGCGGCCTTGCGTATCATATTCATATTCTGTAACATATAATACTTTACCGTCCAATCCCCTTTGGGTGGTCTTTAAGATACGGCCTTCATCATCTTCATACTGAGGATCTTTATAGTTGGTGTCATACTCATATTCATAGTAGCTTTCTATTACACCATCCCAGCCTTTTTCGATCTCTTTCTCAATACATATATTTCCGTTCTGTTCATAAGTAAATTCAGATGAATTAAGGATTTTTTCTCCACGGTATACGGCACTGCCTATGAAATTACCGCTTGCATCATACAGAGGTTTCAATACACTTCCGTTCCCAAATGTCGCTGTCAGATTTCCTTTTTCATCGTAGGTATACGTTTCAATCCCGGAATTGTAATGTGTCCCAAGTGTCTTTACTTTTAGCAGTCTTCCTTTATTGTCGTATTCCCTTGTAACATATTCTACATCGCCGTACATGCCTTCAAAATATGCTCTGTTGGTTGGAATCGCTGTCGGAACAGGCGAAGGTGTTACTGTAGCAGAACCACCCGAATATCCGCCACCTGAAGATGAACCGTTGCCTGAATTGTCTATTATAACTGCAGCTTCAGTAGGCGTAGGAGTAGCTGTGGGCACAGGGGTAACCTTAGCTGTAGGAGTGGGTGTTGCTGTTACTTCCTCACCCTTTACAGTAAGCTTAGGCTCTTCCTTCCCGGTATTCTTTACATTAACCTTGATCTTTGAGGATGAAGCATCTATTACTGTTCCCTCTGAACCCTTCTTCGTATTTACGTTTATGTTTTTCTTAGTGCTTATCTCTACAGGTATGCTTGCAGTTACAGTACTTCCTGACGCTTTATTGGTGATATCTACATCAGCTTTCTTGTTTCCCTTAACTGTAACAGCTGCCTTTTTACTTATGGTAACATCAACATCAGAACCTTTTGCTGCATTTACAGTTACTTTTGCGTTTTTCTTGGCAACTACAAGATCCTTAATATTAGCTTTGGCTTTTACAACTACATTAGCCTTAGCTGCCTTTACAGTCAGTTTTTCAACCTGTTTTTTCTTAGCAACCGTAAATTTTGTCTCCGGATCAGCTAAAGTGATCGTATTGCCGTTTGCCGCTTCGGTATAAGCCTTGCATGCCTTTATGGTAACCGATTTAAATTTTAGCTTATTGGTGATAGTTGCCTCAGGTGCATTGATCACCAGGTCAATATCTGCAATTACTGCTTTCTCCGACTTACTTAACTTCTTCACATAAATTGTCAGTTTTTCGGCCGCATTTGACTCATAGGTTATCTTACCTACGTTTGATTTTGTCATCTTTGCATAAAGATCCGTCAAGCTGCTTACAGTTACAGACTTTTTCTTTGCAGCACTAACAGGCACAAGACCTATAACCATGACCATAGCCAATACCATAGCCAGGAGTCTAAAGCCCTTACGTTTCATCATAGAACCCATATGTTGCCTCCTTATTCTTTTTTCCTTCAGTTTACTGTTATGATGTCATAGCAGCATGCTAAAGTGGTTTTAAGATTATACCACAAATTGACACTTTTTACAATGATTAGCTGTCTCCTTTTATGGCTTTTGTGCAATATTAACAAAACATATGGTCTCAATGTTCCTAAAGCCTGTTTTTACAAAAGTAAAGAGAGCCAAAGGATATAAAAAATAAAATAAAAAAGTCAGCCCCCATCGACTGACCTAAAATATTTTTTACTGCTCGATCAATTAGCTTTTCGCTTTGTCTGATATTGCACTGTTTAATTATTCCAATAGTTATTTCCCGTCCCACTCCTTTAGGAACCTTGCCACTGCGTCCTTCCAGCAGGGGAGGGGCTTAAAGCCTGCCTCAAGTAGCTTGCTCTTATCAAGCCTCGAATTCTCGGGACGGGCTGCCTTGCTCAATCCGTACTCAGCCGCACTTACAGGATTTACCTTGGTGGTAAGCCCATACTGCTTGTAAAACTCTACGCAGAAATCATACCAGCTGATATATGCTCCCGGAGTCTCTTCGCTGTTTGTGGCATGATAATACCCATACCTGTCGGTCTCTATCATGTCTGCGAGCAAGCGTGAAAGATCAAGCGTATAGGTAGGTGTACCGATCTGATCATTTACGACTCTTACCTGATCATGTGTCTTTCCGACGTTGATCATGGTCTTTATGAAATTCTTTCCGTTAAGTCCGAATACCCACGCTATGCGCACTATGAAATACTTCTCCAGGGTACCGCTTACCGCAAGCTCTCCGTCAAGCTTGCTCTGACCGTATACATTGAGAGGCGCATAGCATTTATCATCCGGCTCCCACGGACGCTCGCCTTTGCCGTCAAATACGTAGTCCGTGCTGATATACAGCATCCTGGCATCTATTTTCTTAGCTGCTTCAGCTATGTACAAGGTTCCAAGATGATTTATCCTGTCAACCTTTTCCCTGTTCTCCTCGTCTTCTGCCGCATCTACAGCCGTCCAGGCAGCAGGATGCAGGATTGCGTCGGGCTTTATCTCATTTATGATCCTGTTTACCGCATCTTTATCCGTAATATCAAGCTGGACATACGGCGCCGTACAGACTGCCGAACCATCAGCTATCCCACTGTATGCAGGTGCTATGTCACTTCCTGTTACATCATGCCCTCTTGAAATCAGTTCGTTTACACAGTCATGTCCAAGCTGACCGCATACTCCTGTTACAAATATTTTCATATGTCATATGTCTCCATTTTTCAAATTCTGTTCTTTCCTGCAATGTGGAAACCTATCGTATTCTCAGTCACCCTTCGCCAGGTAATCCAGCGCCGCCTTTATCTGGTTGTCGTCTTTTAGCTCCAGGTCTGTACGGGTCATGTCCGGAGCCACGTACTCAACTGTAATATCAGGCTCAATACCCACCTTGTCGATGCAGACTCCGTTTGGCGAGTAGTACCTTCCTGAGGTAACTTTAACAACGGAGCCGTCATTGCCGGCCGAATAAAGCCCCTGGAAAACGCCTTTACCGTACGATCTTGTACCTATGACCGTAGCCTTCCCATATTCGCGCAGCGTCTGTGTAAACAGCTCGGAAGCACTTGCGGTATTTCCGTTTATCAGTATCACTGTCGGCTTATCAAAGGTGTCAGTATCATTGGTATAGCTCATTTCCTGTTTTCCGTTGCTGTCCTCTGTATAAGCCACTACAAGATCACGGTCTATAAAAATATCCACCATTTTTACCGCAACATCGTAAAGCCCACCTGGGTTATCACGCAAGTCCACTATCAGTTTTTCCATGCCCTGGCTTTCCATATCTGCTATAGCAGCTTTAAACTGGTCCGGAATATGATTATAGAACGAAGCTATGTAAATATATCCCACATTTCCATCAATCATCTGATAAGCCAACTGCTGAGGCTCTATCTTCTCTCTGTTCATAGAGAATTCAATTTTTTCACCTTCACGCTTAACGGTGATAACTACCTTGGTGCCTACCTTTCCCTTAACAAAAGAAACTGCCTGGTCAAGATCCATTCCGGTAATGTCTCTGCCGTCTATTTCTACTATAATATCGCCGGCAAGCATCCCCGCCTTTTCGGCAGGTCCGCCCTTGATCACTGAGACTACCTGAACCTCATGCGTTTCCTTTTCTTCGAAAACATACACTCCGATACCCACGTATTCACCGCTGTAGGCTTCGCTGATGGTAGCATAATCACGTCCTGAATAGTATGAGGCATACGGATCTCCAATAGATGATATGATCCCGTTATAGGCTCCGTCATATAACGTCTGATCATCTACATCCTCATAATATTTCTCTTTAACGATGTCTATAATGGTGTTTTCTTTTTCAATAAACGTATCGTAGCTGTCCACCCCGAGACCACTCTGATCATTCCCGGAATTGTTTTTTAACAAGTCGTGAAAAAATACAAAATATACAAGTACTGCTCCGAGTACTATCCCTAAAGTGACCAGAACTCCTGTAAGGAATCCCTTATTATAATTGTCTTTCATTTTTCCTTTAACACTGCGGGCTTTTTACACACCGGCGCCACATCTTTACATCACCGGCAAAAGCCCTAAAACACTTAAAATATTACAAATATATCTACTGCTGTAAAGCCTCGGATACTATTCAAGGTACCCGATATACGGGTCAGGGTCGACATATTCCCCATCCTTTGAAATAGCAAAGTGCAGATGAGGTCCTGTCGAAACTCCGGTAGACCCTACCAGCGCGATCTGCTGCCCCTGCTTTACATACTCTCCCTCGCTCACAAGTATCTTTGAGCAATGGCAGTATACTGAAATGAATCCGGGCTGATGCTCAACTTTAACGAAATTTCCCGCTGAGGAATTATAGCCTACCGCATAAACAGTACCTGCAAGTACTGAAACCATGGGAGCTCCGAATTCTCCGCCGATGTCCCAGCCCTTATGATAGGTAGATGCTCCTGCAGTCGGAGCTATACGCGGTCCAAACTTGGAATATGTCCTGTGATCTCCCGGTAGCGGCCATATCATCTTATAAAGATTGGTCTCATCCGTAAGCTCAACATGATTTATGGCATCAGCATCATATCCCGCAGTCGAAGACGGCTTTGAGATATTCCCTGTTTCTTCTGCTTTACGCCTCGCCTCTTCCTGCGCCTTACGTCTTGCTTCTTCCTCACGGCGCAGTCTTTCTTCTTCCTCTTTTCTCTTACGTTCCTCTTCCTCTATACGCTTTTGCTCTGCCTCGATGATCTGATCTATCTCAAGATTCTTGTCGCTGATCTCTGACATATAGTTAAAGAGGTACTCGTCAGCTACTCCGAGCTTTTCGGTAAGCTTATCTATCTCTGCCGCTTTTAAGTCCATAAGTTCCTGGACTGTGGACTGCTCAAGCTCCTCCGATGCTCTCATTAGTCCGAGTTCCTCAAGGGATGCTTCAAGCAGTGCTTCCCTGTTTTCAACATCCTGCTTTGCTTCCTTATATCTGTCTAACAGACTGTCATCATATCTTGCAATATCCTGAGCATATTCCACCTGGTTTAAGAAATCTGCAACACTTCCCGAATTAAGCAGCAGATCCACATATGAGGTCTCGCCATTTTCATAAATATATGCAATCCTTTTTTTCATGGTAGCATACTGGTCTGCCTCTCTCTGCTTTGCCTCCTCCAGATCAGCCTTGGTGAGCTCCAGCTCGCCCTCGGTCTTCTCAATCTCCTGCTTAAGCTCAAAAATCTTAAGAGTTATATCATTAAGCTTTAAGTCAAGCTCCTGGATATAGGTTTCAATATTTTCTTTTTCTTCTGTGAATTCAGCTATCAGTGCTTCCTGTTCCTGTTTCTTTTTTTCTAACTCCGCTTTCTGCTCCTGAGCCGCCTTTAACTTTTCCTCGTAAGCTTTCCTCGGATCAGAGTTCTCAGCGCCGGCATGGGTATAAGGAACCGAGCATACCAGCTGGGCAAGTATGCAGACTGATAAAAACGCTATTATTATTGATTTTTTAATGTTTTTCATTTAACTATCCTTATAAATTCCTGTCGATCACAGGGACGGTTCTGCGGTTGACGTACTTCTTGTCAACCACAGAACCGTCCCCATGATCGACGCCACCTCATCAGTCAGCTCCGCTGACTGCTTGTCTTCGCCAGACGGGCATCGCACCACTTTGTGGATGCGATCAGTCCCCTCAAAGGGAAGCAACTAAATTTCAGGCTGACTAATCAACTTGTTTTTACTTCTATCTTCCTCAACTGCTTACCTAACGTGATATTACTTCCAATAAATCCAATACCGATGCCTAAACCCAGTGAAACAGGTATCAGCACCTTCATGATGCTTGCGGAATCAACAAATTCCGTTGCTGACAGCAGCACATCGAAATTTTCCTTAAGTGCAGTGATTATCGCACTGTACCCGAAATGAAGTATAACTAAAGGGATAGCCGCTCCGATCAGCCCTATCAGTATACCTTCAACGATGTAAGGGATCCTGATAAAGAAATTTGTAGCACCGATCAGCTTCATGATCGAAATTTCCTGTTTTCTGATGGAAACACCAGTCGAGATCGTTATACCTATCAGGAAAATGCTTACTCCGAGCAGGATTATGATGATCGCTATAGCAAGTATCGTCAGTACCTTGTTCATGCCCGTAAGGCTTTCCGAAACATCTTTTTTATTGTTAACCTTACGTACTCCGTCTATACCCCTGATATAGCGGACTAAGGACTCCTGCCTGGATATATCATTTAAGTATACCGTATATGATGCGGAGTTCTCCAAAGGGTTGTCATTTCCAAAGGTTTCTATCAGTTCAGGTGAAAGCTTCTCCTTTTTATACTGCTCCCACGCTTCTTCTGCCGTGGTAAGCACGATCTCAGAAACTTCCGCACGATACATTATCTCTTCGCCGATCTCTTTGATCCTCTCATCGCTTGTACCTTCGTTAAAAAACACCGTAACTCCGACCCTTGTTTCAGCCTTAGATATCATGGCCCTGAAATTTGCGATCACTGCATAAAAAACGCCAAAAAGGAACAGGCACGCCGCCATCGTAGCAATGGACGCAAGCGAGAACATCCTGTTCCTGAATATATTCTTTAAACCCTGTCCTATCCCATAAAAAAAGGTACTAATTTTTGACATTTGAATATCCGCCCTTTTCGTGATCGTTTACCAGCACGCCCTTGTTCAGATGCACAACGCGCTTTTGCATCATATCAACTATTTCCCTGTTGTGCGTGACAACGATGACTGTAGTCCCTCTTTTATTTACATCCTCCAAAAGTCTCATGATCTCCCACGAGTTTCTGGGGTCCAGGTTTCCGGTAGGCTCATCCGCAAGCAAAAGCATCGGATTATTAACCAGAGCACGGGCAAGTGCCACTCTCTGCTGCTCTCCTCCGCTAAGCTCCGAAGGATGTGCGTCAAGTCTCTCTGAAAGCCCCATAATAGAAAGAATATTCGGGACATCTCTTTTTATCTTCTTTATCGGAGTTTCTATAACTCTCTGGGCAAAAGCCACATTTTCAAAAACCGTCATTTCCGGAAGTAGTCTGAAGTCCTGGAATACTATCCCTATATTTCTGCGATACTTTGCTACGGCATTTTTCTTAAGTCTTGAAATATCCTTACCCATAACATATATCTTGCCTGAGGTTGGGCCTATTTCCTTTAAAAGCAGTTTGATCAGAGTGGATTTTCCGGAACCGCTGCTGCCTACGACAAATACAAACTCGCCCTTATTAACTATTAAATTAAGATGCTTTAATGCATGCATGTCATCATCATAGTCCTTGCACACATCGTCAAGCCTTATTACGGGCGGTTCAACTTCACCGCTCAAAGCCCTCTCAAGTTCTACCCTGCTCATTCTTGCCATTTTGCAGTCTCCAAATTAAAAATCGGAATTCTCCACGTAATCCATATATTTAACTACCATGAGCGCCATCTTAAAGGTAATGGCATCCTCAAAGGTCCTAAGATCAAGATTGGTCATCTTCTGTATCTTGTCAAGCCTGTAAACAAGTGTATTCCTGTGGATATACAGCTGTCTTGAGGTCTCTGAGACATTAAGATTATTCTCAAAGAACTTATTGATCGTAACGATTGTCTCATCATCAAAATCGCTCGGCATCTGGCCGTCAAAGATTTCCCTGATGAACATCTTGCACAAAGGCATCGGCAGCTGATAGATCAGTCTTCCTATACCAAGATTTGAATACGCAATTATATTTCTTTCGGTATAGAATATCCTTCCTACATCAAGAGCCATCTTAGCTTCCTTGTAGGATCGTGAAACATCCTTGAGCTCACTGACGATCGTACCGTATGATACACGTACCTTTGACATAGCCTCGGTATTTAACATATCAAGTACAACCTTGCCTGTTTTCTCAAGATCTTCGTAGGTATCTGTAGGACGAAGCTCCTTTACAATGATGATATTCTTCTCATCAACTGCGGTAATAAAATCCTTTGACTTGGTGCCAGAGAACAAGGTCCTTACGGTCTCCAAGGCCATATTGTCCTTTTCAATGCTTGTTTCAACAATGAAAACTACACGCTTGGACTCTACATCAATATGCAGCTTCTTAGCCCTGTTATAAATATCAACCAAAAGCAGATTATCAAGCAGCAGATTCTTTATAAAATTATCCTTATCATATCTTTCCTTATAAGCAACTATAAGGCTCTGGATCTGGAAAGCAACCATCCTGCCCACCATATAGGCGTCATCAGAATCACCCTTTACCACAAGGATATATTCAAGCTGATGGTCGTCAAATACCTTAAAGAAATGCGTATTCTGGAGTGACTGGCTCTCAGCGGGGGAACCAATAAAGGTGGCAACAGCTGCTTCAAGCTCGCTAGTCTTGTTAATGGTGGAAGCCGCAACCTTTCCTTCCGTATCCATAACACAAATGTCTACTCTTGATATTCCCTTAACCCCATCAATTATGTTCTGCAGAATCTGGTTTGATATCATAACCCCTACTCCTTCATTTTAAAATTTATATCAACCTAACTTCTATCTTAAGATCATTTCTTCTTTAAGCTGCTGAGGATTGCCTGGAAATCGAAATCTTCAAATTCTACATCCCCGTCTTCGTCAGAAAGGCACATGCTTACCTGCCACTCTCCTGTACCGTCTATCCATACAAGACCATTCTTGTAGCCGGCTAATTCCCCTGTATAGCCCTTCCATTTTTTGCCACTGATCTCAAATTCAACGTCCTCAACGTTCTGATAGATATCCCTCGATTCATATATTTTAGAGTCTGCAGGATAATGAGCTATATCAACATATGCATTGGAATAAAGCTTACTGCCCAGCTCCTCGCCTTCTTCAACCTCTACCTTGTAGAATCTCAGGTGGTTCATTGATAAGACCTGATCATTGTTAAGCTCCTTAACAGGTGAATTCATCCAGCCCTTAGGACATAACGCAGTAAACTGTGAGCATTCATAAGTCTCACCCTCAACCTCTTCGATACTCTTAGGTCCGCAGGCACTAAGTGCTCCGGCAAAAACAATCAAAGTCAGAACCAATGCGATTTTCTTCAGCATTTCCTTAATCCTCCCTCATTTTACCTTACTAAATAAAAAATGACCCCTTTATAACATAATACTACATTCTAAATCATTTTATCACATTAATGCAAATAAATCAACTTAAATTTGGGGTCAGTCCCCTTTATCCATTTAACGCATTAAAGAGGTAAAGGGGTCTGACCCCGCACAAAAAAATACCCCGGCTGGATAACCAACCGGGGTTAAATGCATATTTAAGATTAGTGAGTAATAACCTGCTCTGTTTCCTTATCGAAGATGTGAAGCTTGCTAAGATCCATAGCAACTCTGATCTGGTCGCCGGGGCGAGCAGTTGTACGAGGATTAACACGTGCAGTGATCTCGTAGTTATCAACATCAAGGTAAAGGAATACTTCGGCACCGAGAAGCTCGTATACACGAACGGTAACTTCTACGATACTCTCAGGAGAATTGCTGATGAACATCTCCTCATCCTTGATATCCTCGGGACGGATACCAAGAACAACGGTCTTTCCTTCATAACCTGCATCGATAAGCTTCTTAGCCTTGATCTCAGGAATGGTAATGGTTGTTGAACCAAATGTAAGAGTAACCTTGTTGCCTTCACGTCCAACGATGGAGTTGATGAAGTTCATCTGAGGTGATCCCATGAAACCTGCAACGAAGAGGTTGTTAGGAGCATCGTAAAGGTTCTGAGGAGTATCAACCTGCTGGATAACGCCGTCCTTCATAACAACGATACGGGTACCAAGTGTCATAGCCTCTGTCTGGTCATGTGTAACGTAGATGATGGTGGTCTCAAGTCTCTGATGGAGCTTTGAGATCTCAATTCTCATCTGTACACGAAGCTTAGCATCAAGGTTTGAAAGAGGCTCGTCCATAAGGAATACCTTAGGATTACGAACGATTGCACGACCCATGGCAACACGCTGACGCTGTCCACCTGAAAGAGCCTTAGGCTTACGGTCTAATAAGTGCTCGATATCAAGGATCTTAGCTGCCTCATGAACCAATTTATCGATTTCAGCCTTAGGAGTCTTACGAAGCTTAAGACCGAATGCCATATTGTCATAAACTGACATATGAGGATACAGAGCGTAGTTCTGGAATACCATCGCGATATCTCTGTCCTTAGGCTCTACGTCGTTCATGAGCTTGTCGCCGATCCAAAGCTCGCCCTGAGAAATCTCCTCAAGACCTGCGATCATACGAAGAGTAGTTGACTTACCACATCCTGAAGGGCCTACGAAGATGATGAACTCCTTATCTTCGATCTCAAGGTTGAAATCCTTAACTGCTACGAAGCCGTTGGGATAAACCTTCTGAATGTTTTTAAGTGATAAACTTGCCATTTTAAATCCTCCCTAAATTAAGTTCTGATTCTTCATTCAAAATTAATGCGTCAGAAACGCTTACTCACCTATTATACACTTAATCGGCAATAAATGCTATGTCCTTTTTTACCAAAACTTTATGCTCATTTTTGGTAAATATAACCAAAAATGTGTGCCAAATCTCTGTATCATACAACGCAGGAACACATCTTACTCCCCATAAAGCACGAATAACACAGTGCTTTCCGAGGCTACAACGCCGGAATCCCTGTCAGGTACAAGTATCTGACTGTATGCAGGTACTGTACTGCCTTCCGTGATAATGGTTCCCGAAGTGATGTTCATAACGCCCTTTCCAACTACCGTACAGGCTCCCGAGTAAAGCACTATGACTCCGCCCTCACCCGGCATGCTCCTCTCGCCGCGTCCTATGGTTATTTTTTCGTAACCCGTGGTTTCCGAAGTGACCTGCCCTGCTCCGGTACTATTGCTAGTACCTGTTTTCCCTTCAAGCTGTCCCAGCCTGTACTCAAGGTAGCTCAAAGACACTACCGGGTCGTTCTGTGAACCCGCTCCGCTTTTTGTTGCAGCCCCCACGTACATCCCTGAGCCAAAGAAAGCACTCGCCAGAACTACTGAAATGATTAATACAATGATTTTCTTCCTCATAATATATTCCTCGCTTTAAATATACTCCATTCCACTTCGTGGAACAGAGCCGTGTCGTAGGGGTTCCTCCCATTCTGCTTCGCAGAACGGGTCCCTCTTTTTGTCGTAGGGATTCTCCCATTCTGCTTCGCAGAACGGGTCCCTCTTTTTGTCGTAGGGGTTCCTCCCATTCTGCTTCGCAGAACGGGTCCCTCCCTGCGACGTACTGCGACGTACTGCGACGTACCTCAAGGGAAAGGCTTAACTTAACTGTCATCCGGCAGTATGTCCCGCAATATCTCCCACAGTCCTGTCACATCGGCAAAGCAGCTTTCATTTCTCTTTATCACGGGCGCCTCATAGCTTTTAACATCCTGATCGCTTATGTATCCGGTAAGGTCGCAGAAGCCTTTCTCCTGTTCGTGGGACAGATTTGTTTCCTTTCCATCTCTTTTTCCGTAAAGCTCCTCGCAACCCAGAGCTGTAACTCTTTCAATTAGAAAATCCTCAGCGATATCTTCTTTGGAAAATGCGCTGTAATAATCTATCTCGAGCCCCAAAAGCTCACTCACTATCTTTCTTCCTGCATCAAATGCGGAAGAATTTCCATAGTAGCTGTAAAGCTCACTTAAAGTAACCGTTTGCGGCACCAGTACATTTCCATTTGCAAGGGCTCTGTAAAGTGTCCCCGTCATCGTATAGGTTATCGCAGGATCAAAATATATAAACGACACCTTCATGCTTACCGTATCAAATATCTGTACGGCTATCTTTTCGATTTTGCCGTTTTCATAGTTTACTGAGTATACCAGATTTGCAGGGCGTAACTTTTCAACTTTGTTTTCCCCGTTCAGGATTTTCTCTGCTACGCTGTCTTCCATTCCCTCGGGTTTAAAAAGTCCGGCTTTTTCGGCCTGTTTTTCAGCATCGGTCGTTATTTCGTCTGCCAGCAGCTTAGCTCCTTTATAGGCTGCAAGACCCGCAAGCATAGAAACTGAAAGCGCAAGGATTACCAGCCATAATCCTGTTTTTCTTTTTTTGGACATTTGAACTCCTTATCGTGCAGAATCACCATTTTCGAGCACTCATTCCATTACATTTATTAAACATTCATACTCTTACTTTTTTCAAACATTGACATTTCCAAAATATTAAGATATATTTTTTGTGGTGATCTTTCCCGGATAAACGTATCCCGGTAGCATCTTTCACATAATTTTGTTTCTTACATCGGTTTCATAGCAGGCATAACACCGATGAGAGTTTTTTCTGTATAATGTTGAGAAATTTGGAAGAGAGTTCCAAACTTCCATCGGTGCTGCGGCAGGCACGTCACCGATGTGTAAGCATGCCTGCGGCATGATACGATATATGAATAAAACAGTTATAATAACCGGCGCTTCCCGCGGAATAGGGCGTGCATGTGCATTAAGATTTGCCAAAGCTGGCTTTTATCTCGTCATCAACTCGATTACCGGTGGTGACAACCTAAATGAAACAAAAAACCTTTGCCTTGATGCAGGTGCGGCAGGCGTTTTACCGGTACAGGGTGATGTTTCCGATCCTTCCTTTGCGGATGCTCTGATAGAGCTTGCCTTAAAGCATTTCGGCAGGATCGATACCCTTATAAACAATGCAGGTATTTCCTTTGTTGGTCTAATACAGGATACCGATAATGACATCTGGCAAAAGATTATAAACACCAATCTTTCCTCTGTGCATTACTGCACAAGGGCTGCGATCCCTCATATGCTTGAGCAGAAAGCAGGACATATCATCAACATTTCTTCCGTATGGGGTAATGTCGGTGCATCCTGTGAGGTGGCCTACTCGGCTTCCAAGGGCGGCATCAACGCTTATACAAAGGCAGCCGCAAAGGAGCTGGCACCTTCGGGTATTTCCGTTAATGCCATAGCCTGCGGCTGTATAGATACCGATATGAATAAATGCTTTTCAGAAGATGACTTAAAAACCCTTGAAGAAGAGATACCGTTTGGACGTATGGGCACTCCGGATGAAGTGGCAGAGATGGTTTTTAAGATTACCGAGTCACCTAAATATCTTACCGGTCAGATAATCACCTTTGATGGCGGGTGGATGTGACACCTCTATGATACTCCAGTCCACTTCGTTGAAACGGAGCCGTTTCATAGGGGTTCCTCCCATTCTGCTTCGCAGAACGGGTCCCTCCCTGCGACGTACTGTGACGTACTGCGACGTATCTCAAAAGGAAGGCTTTGTACCATCCGTCATTTGTCTATAATCCTTGCGATCAGGTTTGCTACCTTGTCGGCGGCTTTGCCGCTCTCGGTCACTCCTATATCTTCAAAAAATGCCTGCTGGCGGGTTTTGTAGCCCTCTTTATCATAGTCGATTATATTCTCGTATAGCTCTCTCTCGTTATGTGCTATCGGGAAGGGCAGCTCGTCATACTTAAAATACATACCGCGGGTATCATCATACTGCTCCACATCCGTAGCATAGAGGAACACGGGCTTTCCAACATACGACATCTCAAACATGCAGTTTGAATAGTCGGTGATCAGGACATCCGAAGCTGCCATTATGGAGTACAGGTCACTGAACTCGTTTCCGTCTATTATTCTTTCCTTCTCATCAAACTGGAGGTATGCGCCGTTAGCGTGCTTCACCCTTGACATAGCCAGCGGATGAAATCTGGTAACCACAACAAATTTCCCACCAAATCTCTCCTCTAAGGCATTTATTATGCTGCCTCCGAGTTCATTTCCGCGCTCTAATGTTTCCGAGGGGATATCCCTGTATGTCGGCGCATATAGCGCAATATTGATCCTTAAGTGATCCTTCTGCTCGCCGGTCCTAGGTCCTTCCTTCATTTTGTAGGCCTTGATATAGGCTTCATTCAACAACCTTCTGAAAACCGATTCCGGAAGTCTTGAAAGGAGCTTTTCACGCATTGCGCCTGCGCTGAAACGCACCGGCCGTATAAGTGGATCCATCCTTGCCGAACCAAAGCAGAATATCCTTTTCTTAAAGCCGAAAGCACGTCTGTATAACTCGTTACAATATTCACTGTTTGAGATATAGATATCGGTCATAGCCGTATCCCTCAAAGCATTGTGTATATACTCTGGCGGCAAATAGTCCTTTGCATCAAGCTCGAGCCTCTTTAACGGCAGTCCGCCATGCCAGGTCTGAATATATGTCTGGTTCCTTCTTTTCTGTATATAGCTTTCCTTACGGTTACAGTCAACCCAGACGCCTGCCGTAGCAAGAGCATAGATTGCTGACTTTGTATTTGTTTTTAAAAATGTTATACAAGACGCCTCTTCGTTCATTTCCTCTTTAAGAGGCGGTTTTGACGTAATGAAATACACCTTGTCAGCTATGGCAGAATTTGACATACTGGTTGTCCTTTTGAGCAATCGCACATAGCTTTCCGCAATCCACTTGGGGTTATCCCCATAGCCCCAGACGTTGCAGAAAACAACCTTGTCCTTTTCCACCTTAAAGCTGCTGAATAGCTTGAATTCCTTTTCGATTATACTCTCTCTCAAGGATCGGTAGGTTTCTACCGCTCCCTCGGGAGCTATTTTTTTCATATCATTCCTAATACTCAACTTTTTCCTCCTCGTACACCTCATCCGCTTTGAGTCACAAGACATCCTCCCACTTCGCGGGTCCCTTCTTGTGACATACTTCGTCAATCAAAGGGACTGTTCTGCGACTGACGCACTTTTGTCAATCACAGAACCGTCCCTGTGATTGACTTCAATATCCCCATAAACTCCTTAGCTGTCCTCTCCCAGCTTAAACTTCCAAGTTTCTCTCCCGCTTTTTCGTCCATTTCCCTTAATTTCTGAGGATCCTTTATTGCTTCAAGCAATTTCCCGGCAATATCTTTCTCCCCTATTTTAGTAAGTATTGCCGTATCATTTCCAAAGAAAAACGGATAGCTCCCGTCCCCAAACTCTATCACCGGCAGACCCGATGCGTGCATCTCATATGGTACCAGTGAAATATTGCTCATGGATGCAACCAGCCCGAAATCAGCCTTTGCGTACAGTTTCCGGAGCTCCTCCTTATTTAGCTGTCCCAGATTCTTTCCTCCCTTGGGATTAAAGGTCTTAGCCTCTCCAAAATACAGTATTTCAAGCTCTATCCCATTTTTCTTTAGTTTCTCAGCCGTATTCTCCAGCATGTACGGGATCAGATTTGGGAGTCTTTTTCCGTAAAATTTCAGATAAACCGCTATCGTTATCTTATTCTTATAATGGTATGCATCATAATTCCTTTCCAAACGCGTATAGCCCTCGCTGTCATACGGAAAACTAACCACATCAATTTTTATCCCGCTGTCACGCTTGTCCGAGCCTTTAAAGTTCTCAAAAATCCCAAGCTCTTTTAATATCATCCTCCGGTTCCACTCTCCAAGCGAAACCATATGCAGACCTTGAAGATATGTATTCCTGCACATCAGGTACTCTTCGCCGAATTTATAAAACAATGGCTCGTAGTCCTGCACAAAATACATCTTGTAGGATTCTCCGAATTTAAGAGCAAATGAAACCGTATCCCATGAGGATGCAACTACCACATCAGGTTCCTTTATCTTTCCCTTTTTTATCGCTGCAAGATACCTGTTTATTGCAAATACCCTGCCACTGTAACCCGGCAGATTGGCGTTTGCGCAAAGCTCCATTTCCTCTGGTGACTGTTCCTTGCAGGAAAGATAACATACCTTTAACCCCATTTTCTCAAGTTCTGTACCTAAATGAAGTATGGAGGTCTGTCCTCCGTGAAACCTTACCATACGGGTTATGATAAACGTAACGGTCCTGACCTTTTGGGGTTTTTTCTGTATGCATACCGAAGGATCATATTCTCTAAGAATGGCGTTTAGCCTGTAGCTCTCAGCCTTATATGCCGCATTGTGCATAAAACTTAAGGTTTTTCTTTTTGTCTCCCGGATTATTGCCTCGTTCCTGCTCATCTGCTTATTCCTTACCGCAGGCCTTTAAAATGACGGTACCGAGCCTGCAACGGTACCTGATAAAATACTATAGCGCACATCTTGATGCTAAAACATCAAGTACTCTTTCGGAAGCGTGTCCGTCATCGTATTCATTAAACCATTTTTTAAATTCGATAACCTTATTTTTCCACTCCGTATTTTCCCCGCCAAATATCTGCCTTATATTACTTACCAGTTCATCCTCATCAGTCGATATCGGACCGGGCGCAACCTTTTCAAAGTCAAGATAAAAGCCCCTGAGCTCATCCCTGTACTCCTCAAGATCATAGCAGAAGAAAAATATCGGTCTTTCAAGCACAGAATAATCAAAGAATACGGAGCTGTAGTCAGTTATCAATCCGTCCGCCTTTAGATACAGCTCGGATATATCCCTTTCATTTCCGCAAACCCTTATAAAACCGCTCTTTATACATTCCTCTGGGATATCCCCTTTCTTGAGCTTGACCAGATAATGCAGCTTAACTATGATCACATAGTCCCTGCCAAGCTCTTTTTCGAGCTTATTAAAATCCGGTCTTGACGGACATTTGTAAAATCCGCCTCCCAGGTACTCATTGTCCCGCCAGGTAGGTGCATAAAGCAGTACTTTTTTACGTTTTCCGGTGTTCCCTGCAGGGGCTTCCGCAAGCCTGTCATTTCTCGGATATCCTGCTTTTATGACTTCATTTCTATAGCCAAAGCACTTAGGCAGCACCTCTTCACTAAAATCATTCTGTACCAGCAGATAATCCCATTTTGCTGATTCCTCTAAGAATGATATCCTGTAATCACTGACACTTCTATCTTCACCGGCCATTTTCATCCGGTCTATATCAAGGCCAAGCTTTTTTAAGGGTGTGCCATGCCACGTCTGAAAATATATATTGCCTTTTCTCTTTATAAGATAGGGCTCCTGCCTTGTATCAAATACCCACAATCCGGAAGTAGCCATATGGAAATAATATCTGATGCCGCCGTATCTGACTATCCTGCAGCCCTTAGGCAGCATGCCTTTCCCATATTTTTTAACGTTTGCAAAAAAGTCCCCGTTAAATGCCCAGACTTTTTTTATCCTGGCAAAACGGGGATCATCCTTCATTTTTTCGTAGATCGCCCTGACATTTCCCGAATAGTTCCTGCCCATATTACTCATGAACATTGCCTTTTGAGGAATAACAGGGAATGCATGAGCCATGTACCTGTATATAAACAACAAAATTTTCTTTAAATATTTTTTCATGATATTGAGTTTTTCCGCGTGTACCGTCTGCTCAATTTTCTCCTGTGAGCTTACGTATGTACTGCATGCCCAGTTTTCTTTTAAGAGTTTACGTGTGTTCCAAATACTCTCTCCACAATCCTCTCTGATGCATGTCCGTCATCAAGATAGCAGAATTTGTCACAGAATTCCTTATACTTTTCAGCATATTCCGCTTCAACATTTTCAATGTTCTCCAGAGCATCGAGCACCTCTTCATTGGTTTTAAGAAGCGGTCCCGGACACCCTGTTGTCATGTCAAAATAGAAGCCTCGAAGTACTCCTGCATATTTTTCAAGATCATATACAAAGAAAAGTATCGGACGTCTCAAGTTTGCAAAATCAAAGAATACAGAGGAATAATCCGTGATCAGTATGTCAGAGATCAGATAGAGCTCTCCTATATCATTATACCTGCTCTGGTCCGAAACAAAATCCGCATCTTCCTTGGGGATGTTTAAATGATCTGCTATAAAATAATGCGTCCTGAGGATAAAATAATACCTGTCACGGAGGCTCTTCATCATTTCAAGATCAAGCGGCAGATCAAACTTGTACTGTGCCGGTCCGTAATAATCGTCATCCCTCCAGGTAGGAGCATAGAGCACAACCTTCTTATCCTGCGGGATCCCGAGCTTTTCCTTTATCTTCCTTGCTCTTTCTTCCTTATCGTCTCCGTAAAGTAAGTCGTTTCTCGGGTACCCCAGCTCCAGTATCCTTTCCTCAGGAAACAGGAAACAGCTTTTAAAGCACTCTGTCGAGAATCTGTTATCGGATATCAGGTAGTCCCACATCCTTGACTGGTTGTATACCGTCATCTTATATTTGGGGCTTGCCGAATGCACATCCTCCATATCAAAAACAAGACGTTTCAGGGGCGTGCCGTGCCAGCACTCAAGTAATATCACTCCCGGTCTCTTTACGTACCATGAAGGCTGGCGCATATTTGTTACCCAGACAGCGCATCTGGCCACATAGTAGAAATATCTGAGGGAATTAAATTTAACCTGTTTATGCTTTCCCGGTATCTTGGCTGCCTTATTGTCTATCATCCATATGAACGTGGGATTCTGTGGTATGATATTTCCACTTCCGAGCTTCCCTTCGGTGTTAAGCTTCTGCAGATATTCATAAATATACCTGCTGCTGTCTCCATAGCTTCTGCCAAGGAAGCTCTCAAACAGTATAAAATCCTTTCTTACGGAAAGCTTTCGGAATATTCTCTTATAGATATTCCATTTCCACTGCATCGGAGTACCAAACAGTCCTTTTTTCTTTTTCTTCATTGAATAGAAATTGGCTGTTTTCCTGGCACCCTTTATATTTCCGGCTGCGATCTTTTTTATGATCCTGCGCCTGAAGAATTTATATCTTTTAATCTTGGCCTTAGGTATCTTTTCAAAAAACGGGGTAAAGGCTCCGATATCCTCATTTGACCACTTTGTAAGTCCAACAGGATGCTTTCCTTTGGTAAGCTTTCTTAATACATAATTGAGCGTATAGGTCTCTATATAGGAAAGATTGGGATTAAAGTCCTTTTGACTTAAGGCATATTCGCTGGTTAGGACCGGAGTAAATTTAGGTCCCTCCTTGGCGCTTTCCCACGCATCAGAAAGGCTTTTTATAAATTCCTTTCCCTTACCCTCTGCCTCTTCCTGTAACAGAGAGGGCATCCTTATCGCATCATTATGTGTCCTTTTATAATATCTTACTTCCTTACAGCTCATAATCGGTGCATTTCTGCATATGCTGCTCATGAAAGGAAGATCACTGTAATACCTGTATTTTTCGTTAAATGTCGTATCTATAACACGTCTGGGGATAAGCAGTCCGAGCACCGTAGCCGATCCAAACTTATATTTCTCCTGGATGGCCTCACCATCCTCACCCATCGCATCGAGCTCATCACCCTCGTTCACATCCTCGGGGTTTTCAGCTTCGTCATCATCGGTTTCAGAGCTTTCCGCCTGCTGCTCTAAGAGCTGTCTTTGCTGTTCTTCTCTTAATAGCTGCCCCTCGCGTTTAAAATATGTCTTTTTCTTTGAGGATCTGATCATTGTATCTGGGTACTTTGTAGCCATTTCAAGCAGTGCCTTAAAATACCCATCTGAAAGATAGTCATCACTGTCCAGAAAGAATACAAATTCACCATCCGCATTTTTAAGTCCGATGTTTCTGGCTGTAGGGACTCCCAAGGGTTCTCCCTTCTTTGCTCCGGTATCAAACACCCTGATATTTAAGCAGGCATATTCTTCTAAAAGATCCCCTAAATCCTCACTGCAGCCATCCTTAATCAACAGCACATCAAGCTCCGGATATTCCTGAAGCCTCAGGCTTTCCAGCGCATCCTTAAGATATGCTGAGCCTCTGAAATGAGGAATTATGACACTTATCTTCATCTTAAGTCTCCAATTTCCCTTTTATTCCCCGATCATCATTCCTTAACACCGATCATTTCCTCATACTGAGCACATATCTTCTCCGCCTTGCCCGATGCAACAATATGCCCATGCTCAAGGATTATTGCCTTGTTGCAGTTTGCCAGTACCTGTTCGCTTGAATGTGATACGAAAAGGACCGTAACACCTTTTTTCATCATCTTGGTAAGCTTTTTCGAGCTCTTTTTCCTGAACTTGGCATCACCAACCGAAAGCACCTCATCAAGTATCAGGATCTCAGGCTCAACAATGGTCGCTATAGAAAAGCCAAGTCTTGCTTTCATACCCGACGAGTAATTTTTTACGGGTACATTTATAAAGCTGCCCAGCTCCGAAAATTCAACTATCTCATTAAATCTCTCTTTTATAAACGCCTTGGAATACCCCAGCATGCTGCCGTAGAAAAAGATGTTTTCAGCCCCGGTATAGTCCTTATCAAAGCCTGCACCAAGCTCAAGCAGAGGCACGATATTTCCCTTTACGGTAACCGACCCCTCCGAAGGCTTTAACACCCCTGCAATGCATTTCAACAGTGTTGACTTTCCGGCTCCGTTTAACCCCAGGATACCTACGCGGTCTCCCTTTCTTATTGAGAGGTTGACCTCCTTTAAAGCCCAGAATTCCTTGTAATTAAGCTTTCTCTTTACAAGCCTTACAAAATACTCCTTAAGACTGTCAACCTTCTGTTCCTGGATCCTGAACTTTACCCCGAGATTTTCTACCACTATGACCTTGGGCGGAAGCTTTTTCTTTTTTTTCTTCTTTTTTTTAACGGGAACCTCCGCCGCCGGTGTCAAAGGAACCGATACAGCCGATGACTCTGTTATATCAAGTACCGCGGGAACTGCTGTTTCTGCTATACCGGCTGACGTTTCCACACTGGGTACCGGTTTTGAATTCAACACCGGATTTTCCATTGAATTGTTATCTTCCATACATTCTTTCTTATATTCTTTCTTATATTCTTTCTTCCACCTCATCCGTCTGCTTCGCAGACACCTTCCCCTCAATGGGAAGGCTTAACAAGACAGATTTCGTCATTTCAAAATAACTTTTAATGATTTAGACTTATATATCTAATTATGTATATATTATTACGCATAGGGTATTATACAAAGAGTATGTTATTTTATATATATAGCATATTATACATACAATATAAATTTATCCTGCTTTCTCCAGAAAACAAGTATGCCTATTAGGAATACCCCAAGTGAAAAGCAGAGCGAAAACCAGAAATGATACGGATCACTCATGATGCTTCGCCCAAAGACCGCATCCCTGAACATCGTTATAAGCGAATACAGTGGGTTACATTTAAAGATCATCTCATTTGCTGCGGTTTTTAAGTTATCCACCTTGTAGAATATCGCACAGGTGTACATAATGAGCATCAAAAACACTGTCCAGAGATATTCCAGGTCCCTGAAAAATACATCATAGGTGGCAAGTATCAGGCCTACGCCCATGGTCATTATAAGTATGATGATCATAGGGATAAATGCCTGAAGCAGATATACCGTGATCGGTACCCTTTCAAATATCATGACTCCTGCCAGAACTACCAGAGAGATCACGAACATTATATAATTTGATACCACAGCTGAAAGGGGATACATATATTTAGGCACATATACCTTACCTATCATGCTTCCGTGCTTTCTGACCGATTTCAAAGCAACCTTTGTCCCATTTGAGAAAAAGCTGTATAACAATCTTCCGCAAAGTATATATACCGGAAAATTGTCATCTCCCTTACCGAGGAGATTTGAGAATACAAGAGTAAGTACTATCATCGTAAGGAGCGGCTCCAAAAGTGTCCAGAACACGCCCAGTACCGAGCTTCTGTACTTAAGCTTTATATCCTTTTTTACAAGCTCCCAGAAAAGGAACCTGAATTTCTTTAAATTGTAAATAAAATCTTTCATAATCCGTATCATGCCACAAGCATGCTTACACATACTTCTTTTCTCCCGCATGCGGGTCTACAGCCTTCATTTACTGTATGTTTTCAGCCGTAACATCCGCATCGGAAATAACTTCCTCTATCACTACATTCATCTTTCCGGGCTCAATATATAGGCTTCCGATATAATCACTTTCAAGCGAAAGCTGATATGATCCGTTAATATATCCCTCAACATTTATATAGAAATCAAAATCCGATACCTCAACATTAACAAGATCTTCTTCTCTGCCCCTTACAAGTACCTTGGATAACCAGCTGGAGGTTGTAGTATACTTATATCTCTGATCGGTATTTCTCAGAGAAACATGCTCAGGTTTAATCTCCAGACTTACCTCACTCATCTTGATAACAGGTATCTTGATACCCATTGTCTTATTCTGATCAACTACCTTTAAGCCTGTATTTTCATAATGTTCCTCAATATACTCTTCAAGGTTTATCTGCTTTTCGATATCAGTATCCGCGCCGTCAATCGGAACAGCAATATCTATAGCCATCAGTTTTTCAAGTATCAGCGTATCGCCCGTTACCTGTATCTGCAAAGGTGCATATTCCACTTCACCAGTGTAATAGTATTCAGCAGGAAGCCCTGTAGTCCTGACATTAAGAGGAACTTCCTTTATAGGATAGATGGTAAGATGGACTGTAACTGTTTCGGGTGTAAGTGTGATCTTTTTAGCATCAATCTTTTCACCTGCTGCATCAACGGCATAAAGAGGAACCTCAATATCACCTGTATCCTTCATTCCGTCTATGGAAATAGCGGCAACAACTTCCTTTACATTTGCAACCTGACTCTCAGCGCCCTTAACACTTACAAGGCTTGTATCAGTAGAAAAATCATAAAGATAGTAGCCTTCCTTTACCGAGCCTTCCCTGTCGATAAGGATGCTCTTCGATACGGAATCCTCGGCCTCTAAAATGATCGCCATTGAATCCGTCTTGGCGGTCCAGGTCATTTCAGCTGCATGTTCATCAGTACAGGTTACTTCTATCGGAACCATCTTCATGCTTGAAAACGAACTAAAATCTGCGGTAGCAACAAAATCATCGGCGGTGATACGGTCAACAACGCTTCTTCTTGCCTTTACCCTGACATCGATCTTTTCACCGGACTCTATTGTATAACCATAGCCTCTCGACTTGATCACATCATCATTTATTATCTGTACGGGAATATCCGATATTGTTGCCGTAACCGTCGGATCCTCAACATTCATGACAGTAAGCCATAACAGGAGTGCCAGTAACACCGAGAGCAGCTTAAGTCCGATATTTTTTGTAAAAAAATCTTTCATATCGCTCACTCCTCCCTCATTTCTTTACTGACTTGTCTGACTTCGAAAGTCTGAGTAAACCCTTCTTCTTTGTTGTATCCTCATTTGTGTTTTTCTGGAGTTCCTTTAATCTGTCATAAAGGAATTCTCGGGTTACTCCTCGTGAGAGCTGACCATTCTGTGCTATCGAAACATTTCCGGTCTGCTCGGAAACTACTATCGTAAAGCTGTCTGTAATCTCGCTTATGCCGACAGCCGCCCTGTGACGGGTACCCAGCTCCTTGCTGATCTTAATGTCTGTAAGGGGAAGATAACAGGTTGCTGCAGTTATCCTGTTTCCCCTGATAACAACCGCACCGTCATGGAGAGGCGTATTATGCTCAAATATATTTAGTATAAGCTCACTGCTGATCTTGGCATCTATCATAATACCGGTTGCCTCGATATCATCAAGACGCTGCTCACCCTCTATTATCATGAGCGCGCCCGTCTTAACCTTTCCCATATCAAAGGAAGCCTTAACCAGTGCGTTTATGGTATCCTCAGAGAACTTTTCTTCCACCTGATTTTGTGTAAACAAGGGTGTAACAAGTCCGATATTTCTCTTTCCAAGCTGCTCCAACGCTTTTCTAAGCTCAGGCTGGAACAGGATGATAGCAGCAGTAATGGATACGATGATACCGTTTTGGTATATCCAGAGTATAACATCGAAGTTAAGTATTGCTGCTATAAGATAAAATACAAACAGCACTGCAACACCCTTCATCAGTGCCCATGCCCGGGTGTTCTTCATCCATTTTATGATGTTGTATATAAGAATCGCGATGATAAAGATCTCTACATAGTCCATTACGCCTATCTTTATCATCTGCAGCGGTTCAACTATCCCGCTAAAGAATTCTTTTATGGTGTCCATTATTTGTGCCATACCTTTTCACTCATTCTTTATCAGAATCAAAATCGTCATCATCGAGTATCATTTCTTCTTCGTAGTCATCGGAAGCTTTCTTTTCTTCTTTGTCTTCCTTTAAATCCTTTGGCTTCATAAGCAGCTTGAACATATTTTTCTTTGAAGCGGGAGTATATTCCTTTACATCGTCCTCCGGCTTTGTTTCAGGCTCGGGAGTTACATTATCTTCCTCCTCCATGCTTCTCCTGTCAAAAGTGATATCAGGCTCGTAATCCTCGTCCTCTGTCTCTTCCTCGTACTCGTAATCATCACCGTCAATCGCGCTGCGGTTTATATGCTTGATATCCATTTCGCGCAGGCTGATATTTACCTTAGGCACAGCCTTTACATAATAGTAATAATCATCATCTTCAAACTGTACCCTCTCTACCGCCGTATAATCAAGCACTCTCTTCATATAGTCACACAGCATTGCAATGACTCCTGAGATCAGGCTCATGATGATAAGTGTGCCGATGGATACGGTTACGTCATACTTAAGGTCTGCGATCAGGAAACCGAGGATATTGATCATAACGCCGGCACCAAGTGAAATCTCAAAGGCATAGTCAAAGGAAAATCTCCTGATGAACCATACCACTGCGACTACCAGCGAGAATACCACCATCATGATTATCATGGGCTTATCTGCCATGATCTTGTCAAATACCTCGGTAAAAAGTTCTACTACCTCTTCCATCTTGAGCTCTACCTCACGGGCAGCAGGCTCTTTTATTATGTCAAGTATATGATACAGTGCTACTCCGCCTATTGTGGGAAGGATGCCTACGGGTGAAGAGATACTGCCCATAAGTATCGGTACACAGTAATGGAGATTGTACTTTGCAAGCATGGGGATAGCTACAACCGCTATGATCTGCTTGGGACTGAAACGCAGCAGTGCTACATACAGTATTATAAATACCAGTAACAATAACAGTGCCAGGAAATTGCAGGCTGCGTATATATGCAGCAGTATCAGCAGCATTGCCAGCAGTACCAGTACTCCGCTCGGGGTTATGGCTGACACTACTGAAAGTGCGAGTACTACGGTTATCTTTGTGAATCTTGAATCAAAGCCTAACTCCTGGTTTATATACGAGAATACCAGGAGACTGAAAAGGAATTTTACTACGGGGTTGACTATAAATCTTACCTTTTGGTAAGCTTTTAGTATTATCTCCCTTATTTCCAGCAATATGGTTATCATTCTTCGTCCTCCTGAACTACCCCGTCCTCTACCAGGTAGATATGGTTAAGTTTTCTGAGCATTCTAAAGTATCTGGCAAGTCTCTTTCTGGATGCTGCATACTTTAATGAGTAGGCAAGCAGTGCTGATATGAAATATACTGCAAGCACTACCACATATATTCCGATTATTTTCTTTCCGAGTGCTTCATAGTCTATGGTAAATGCATTGTCTATCAGGTACTCGAGCTTGTATATTGCCGCTACTGCCAGCAGCAGTATGTAGCCTATGGTTATGGCTACTGCGGTTTTCCAGGCCTGGAGGCGCGCATAATCACCTTTGTAATACTTGGCGAGCTTCAGGTCTTCCTTTCCGTCTTTTTTTTCATATATGGCCAGCTGGGTCATCAGCCTTATTTTTCTTTCGTTAAGCATATGGTTCCTCCTTACGCTATTTCCCAAATTACAAGTATAGCACAAGTTGGGTGGAAATGGAAGTACTTTTTTATGGGATTCTAGGGGGTTCTAGGGGACGGGATGGGCTGGGCGATATATTCTCCGCACGCAAAAAGCGGATTTTGCACGCAAAATCCTTGTCGACCTTTTTGCAAGCGGGCAAATGTAGCCCGCTTAAGAGTGCAAAAAAGTCGCGCGGAGCGGATAGCGTGCGGAGAACAAATCGCCCCGCCCATCCCTACTCAAAAAAATCTACGAATCTAGAAGTTCGAAAATATTTTGCAAATAAATAGACAGTTATAAGTGATTTTTCACCTATAACTGTCGTGTTTTTAAACCTTATCTTTCTTTGGAGGTTTGGGACCCATAAATTCGTATAAATAACTCTTAAGCATTCCGTTATAAATTTTGCGGTTCTTATCTGCTTTTCGGCCTATATATTTCTCAGCATCTTCGTAGCCGGTGATAATATAGTATGACCATGTTCCGAGTTTGTTAAACGTCTTACCTATGGTTTCGTACAGCTTTGGCATATCCTTTTTCTCTTCCATACGCTCGCCATAAGGCGGGTTTGTTATGATGAAGCCATACTGCTTGGAGCTTGAAAGATCGCGTACATCCTTTGCCTGCAGGTGTATTTTATCGGCAACTCCTGCTAATTTTGCATTTTGCATGGCAGCCTGTATTATCTCGATATCGATATCGTAACCCTGGATATTTAATTCTATATCGTGCCTTATCATATCCTTTGCCTCGTTACGTGCATTTTCCCATATCTTTTTATCTAAGAAGGAAAACTTTTCAGCTGCAAATTCTCTTTTTATACCCGGGGCAATATTCATACCTATAAGTGCCGCCTCTATCGGAAAGGTTCCTGAACCGCAGAACGGATCGACCAGAAGCCTGTCTGCTTTCCAGGGGGTATGAAGTATAATGGCAGCAGCCAGTGTTTCTGTTATCGGGGCTTTGCTTGTTAATTTCCTGTAGCCTCGTTTGTGAAGTGATTCGCCCGAAGTATCAAGCCCGACGGTTACTTCGTCCTTTAATATTGAAACTCTGACCGCATAGTCTGCTCCGGTTTCACTGAACCAGTCAATTTCATACTTGGCTTTCAGACGCTCTACCATCGCCTTTTTCATGATTGACTGGATGTCTGACGGACTAAAAAGTGCACTTCTTACAGAATTGGCCTTTGTTACCCAGAACCTTCCGTCCTTCGGTACATATTGTTCCCACGGAAGAGCCTTGGTACCTTCGAATAATTCATCGAATGTTGTCGCCTTAAAGCTCCCGACCTTGAGTAATATTCTTTCGGTTGTCCTTAAGAAAATGTTGGCCCTTGCAAATGCGCTTTCATCACCCTTGAAAGTAACCTTACCATCTTCAACTTGTACAATCTCCAGACCAAGTGATAATATTTCGCGTTTTAGAACAGCCTCCATACCAAAATGGCAGGGTGCTATAAATTCGTATTCCATAAATTGTCCTTATTTCTTCTTGCTTTTTTTGCCGTTAGATTTTGATTTATTGCTTGAACCCTTAGAGTCCGGGTTATCGTTCTTTCCTGACTTAGGTTGCTTATCCGATTTCTTGGTATCCTTTTCTAAGTCTTTAGACGTTTTATCAGGATCATCGGCACTATCTTCTTCGAACTCATCTTCGAATTCATCAAAATCATCATCGTCATCCATGATGATAAAATCTTCGTCCTCTTCCTCTGATTCATCAGATACTGTAGTCTCTGAACGCCCTGCAAAATATCCCATATCCTCAAGGAAATCATCGTCATCGCCGACATTGTCGGCTGCAATTGACCCATCAGGAGATGTATCACCATTCTCTGTAGCATACCCTAGTGCCGACCTTGCTGCTTCGGCAGCAGTACGCTTATGTCCCTTTTTCTTCTTGGCCTTAGCCTTGAGAGCTGCATTTGCTTTGAGACGCCTGTTATCTAAAGCACGGTTTAACCACTCGAGGATATCCTTTATTATCTCAGCGCTGTTGGTTTCGTGAAGCAGATCGTGTCTGCATTCTTCATATATCGTGCAGTCAACCTCGGTAAATTTGTAATGCTGGAAAACATCGAAAATGTCTGCCGCGTCTTCGCCGTAATCACAGACAGGATCATTACTGCCTGACAAAATAAGTATAGGAAGATCATTCCTTGTCTGTTTTACATTTGATTTTGAAACAGCCTCATCGGTCAAGTTAAGTATATCAATATAGAAAGCAACTGTACCTAAAAATCCACAGAGAGGATCGCTGATATAGGCTCCTACAAGCTGGTTATCCCTTGAAATCCAGTCAAATGCGGTCCTGTTTGAGATCTTGGAGAAGCTCTTATATTCTGTAAGCTTTTTACAGAGTGAATCCGATCTGTACCAGGCTTTCTTTGAAAATCTGATAAATTTCGCTTTGGTAAGCAGCGAATTGATCATTTTATGCGGCGGATTGGGAGCTGAACACAGGATGCATGCATCTATTGCATCATAAGCCTGTATCACGCATCTGGCAATCGAAGCCCCCATGCCATGACCGAAAAGGATAAGCTTACGACCACGATTATTTTTCTTTATATACTTTAAAATGTGTATAGCGTCAGATATTAAAAGCTCATGTCCGTCTTCCTCGGCTATAAATCCCAATTCCTCGTATCTGATCCCTGAGCCGTGTCCACGGTGATCATAGGTATATGTATCATACCCCTTTGCATTAAGAATTTTCACGAAATCATCAAAACGTCCATGATGCTCAGCCATGTCGTGGAGCAGCAAAACGCTTCCTATCGGTGAGGAAACCTCGGATAGCGTGGCAAACACTGTCGTTGTAGTTTTATCTTCCTGCCGGAGAGTGATCCTGCTTGTTTCCATATATATACATCAGATCAGTCAGATAACCTGATCCGTTCCTTTCTAAATTTTTTAATACCTGATTGAGTTATAAGATGGCTGCTCTGCAGCTCCGCGGTACAAAGCTTAATCCCACACCGCTCAAACTTACACATCACTTTAGGTGGTGGATATGCTTATCATCTTATATATTATAATAATTTTGCTTGAAAATGCAAGCAGAATGAAGTAAACTATGAAAATGCGGAAACAAAATTACCATTCGTTCAGAATGACGGATAAAGATTATGGGATGAAACAAAACTAACCTATACATATAAAGAATGATAAAAGATACAGCTATGAAAGGATCTAAAATGAGAACAATAATATTTGCAACAGGAAATATGGGAAAGCTCCGTGAAGTAAAACAGATAATGGAAGGGCTTCCCTATGAAATAATATCTATGAAAGAAGCCGGAGTTGAGGTAGATGTGGACGAGACCGGCACGACCTTTGAAGAAAATGCTATCCTTAAGGCAAAGGCGGTAGCAGAGAAGACAAAAGAAGAAGGAAAGTACGCAGATGCTCTGGTTATGGCAGATGATTCCGGCTTTGAAGTAGACTATCTGGGAGGAAAACCCGGTATCTATTCCGCACGCTTTATGGGAACAGATACCCCGTATTCTATAAAAAATCAGAAAATCCTCGATGAAATGAAGGGCGTTCCGGATGAACTGAGAGCCGCAAGGTTTGTGGCCGCCATCAGTGTAGTATTTCCTGACGGAACCTGTAAGGTGGTAAGAGATACCTTTGAAGGCAAGGTGGCATATGAAGCTAAAGGACAGTATGGGTTTGGCTATGACCCTATAATGTATGTACCGGAAAAAGGTTGTAACTCAGGTGAACTGCTTCCCGAGGAGAAAAATAAAATAAGCCACAGAGGAAAGGCATTGATGCGGGCAAGAAAGTTACTGGAAGAATGATCTCGATAACCGGGCCTAAAATTGGCTTTAGAAAATCACCAGAAACAAAAATTAATAAAATTGCCTTGTAATTAAAAAAATGTGTTGACAAATGAAAAATATCGAGTTATAATACCACTTGCGTTGTGAAACAGAGACGTACCCGACCGTGATCGTCGAAGTAGCATAGCACCGATATTTCGGGGTGTGGCTCAGTTTGGCTAGAGTGCTAGATTTGGGATCTAGAGGTCGCAGGTTCAAGTCCTGTCACCCCGACGTTAACTGAATAAGTTGTGTGATATGCGGGTGTAGTTCAATGGTAGAACACCAGCCTTCCAAGCTGGACACGTGGGTTCGATTCCCATCACCCGCTTTTTGTGCGAGAGTGAGCACAAAAGCTTCCAATGTTTTACTTTGGATGTGCCAGTAGCTCAGTTGGATAGAGCAACGGCCTTCTAAGCCGTGTGTCGGGGGTTCGAATCCCTTCTGGCACGTTTATGCAATGGTTGCCCCATAATCCTTGCATAAAGTCATATTGTTTTTGTTTATGGTGGGTATGGCGCAGTTGGTTAGCGCGCCAGATTGTGGCTCTGGAGGCCCTGGGTTCGAGTCCCAGTACCCACCCGCTTAGGGCTATCGCCAAGCGGTAAGGCACAGGACTTTGACTCCTGCATTCGCTGGTTCGAATCCAGCTAGCCCTGCTTGGTAGTAAGTACCGTGCATATGTTAAAGGGCCACTAGCTCAGGCGGTAGAGCACTTGACTTTTAATCAAGTTGTCTCGGGTTCGAGTCCCGAGTGGCTCACAAAGTTTAAACCTTGAAATCAATCAAAATGATTTCAAGGTTTTTTATTTCCCGTTCTACCTTCTTCTCATAATAAGCATTAGATTCGTGCTCATCTCCCTACACATCTAAATTATTTATTTTGTATATATTCTCTGATATAAGGAAGCGCAAATCGAACTGTACCATACGCAGAATCAGAGGCAAGTACTCCACTCTTCTCCAAAGTATCACCATAAGTAGAAAATTCATTGGAATTCATATTAAGAATTTCCCTGACTTCTTTCACTGTAGCTCCGTCCTGAACTTCCGCTACTGTCTTTGCGACCAAGCGTTCATTCGGAGAAAGCTCCTCCCATATCTTATCATAGGAACTCTCTCCAAGTATAAGTTTATACTCATTTAGAACACTATCTGAGATCTCCTGCTTTTTACTTTCAAAAACTAGATACCCTAATATCTGAAAAGCATAAGAATAGCCTTCGGTGAACTTTGCCATTTCATCTGCTTTTTTCATTTCAAGAGAAAAAACCTCTTGATACTTTTGCGCAATCCTTATAAGACTTAGTGACCCAAGTATAACTCTCGGTGCTCTTTTCAAGAAAGTTTGTGACCGGTTATTCTGTAAGGCCCGAATATTCTTATATAGACCGGTCATTAATAGAAATACCGGATATTTTTCCCTGAGGCAATGCTGAAAATAAGTTGTTAGTTCCCGCATTGACTTTGAATTAACTGCCTCGTCTACAGTAATTAAAATCTTCGTTTTTTTATCCCTTAAGTATTCTATAATATTGTCAAGGTCAGTATATACGCTCGAATATTTACTGTCTGATTCCGAGCTTACTCCAAAGGATGCTATCTTAAGATCAAGGTTAAAATCTACTTTTTTCTTTGAATACTTTTTCTTACTCTTCTGAATCAGGCTTGACGCTAAGACCTCCAGCATATTACTTTCCGGAGAAATATCTACATGCAACCACTCCGTATTTTCTATCAGTTCATCTTTAACCGAACTCATAAGAACGGTTTTGCCATTTCCCCTCGCCCCCATTATCATGAATATATGGGTAGGCGGCAGTTCTGCAGAGAATGCATTTACTATCTTTTGTGTTTCTATATGCCGGGGAATCATCAGATACGGTGTCCCTCCAAAATCAAGACTAAAAGGATTATTTTTCAAAATATTCACCTCCATTTTTCGTCTTATAACTTATTACACTTTTAATTTTGTCTTATAAC
Organism: Lachnospiraceae bacterium; assembly: GCA_017557525.1. GTDB lineage: Bacteria > Bacillota > Clostridia > Lachnospirales > Lachnospiraceae > RUG11977. The sequence continues at coordinate 7,887 of JAFYYN010000070.1, read as the reverse complement.
TTATTACTACTTTTATTTTATCTTATAACTTATTACTACTTTTGTCAATAGGAATTAAAAACATCCTCTTGTTATTCATTGGTAAATATGTTATTCTAAAAACATAAAAGCGACAAGGAGACGGGGCGATGGGGAAAAATAAAAAGAAAAAAAACAAAGCAGAAAAGACTCAAAAGCCTGAGGAAATACAAAAGGGCATACCTTTGACAGATGACTCTGATTCGGAGACTTCCACAGAAAACGACGTGGTTCAGTTTGCAAAAGAAAATGTCGAAGATGGTGCACCTGTAATTGCAAAAGAGAATAATACAAAAACAAAACGCAAGAAGAAGGACATCTTTGCATTTAAAAAAGATATCTGGTACCGTGGCCCGCTTTCATACAGACATCTTAAGATCATTGGCTGGCTGTGTATCGTGCTTTCGCAAGTGGGAAATGTACTTAAGATAGGTAAAGGACTGGGAATGAATGTAGAAATCCCGGTTTTATCAAACGAGAGTACTATGGAAAATATCAGTAGCTTGGCTTTACCTTTACTGCTTATATCTATTTTTGCTTTTCTTCTCTCAAAACGAACATCCTATAAAGAAGCAATTATTATATATGCCTTTCTCGCATTCGGGCTTGCCGGGCTTTTTATCCTATTCTATAAGCATTATATGCTTGGGATACTTGAACCTATTATAGATACCGATAAAGCCGGTGCTGAAGAATTCCTTACAAGCTTCCTCTTTGAAGAAACCGGCTTCAAGGGATTCTGGGCATTTAACATCTTTATAGATCTCTTTGTGTGTACGTTAGTCATGTTTTTTACCGACTATACCCCGAAACGCCTGTTTACAGGAAAGAGGATCATTATATTCCGTGCCATGGTTGTTCTGCCGATTTTATATGAAGTAGCATGTATTTATATCAAGATAATGGCTACCAATCATCTGATGGCTCTTCCTCTCTGGGTATCTCCTTTCCTTACCACCAAACCGCCTGTAAGCATGATCATGTTCTTCTCCGTAGTCAGATATATGAAAATGCAGGAGAAACGGTTCCTTGATACAGGAAGGACTGAAGAGGAATACAAAGAATATTGTAAGACCAATATACACTCCTTCAGATTTTCCAAGCACCTTATATTGATCATATTGATTTATGCGGCATTGGATGCCGGTCTGTTTATCTTACTTATTGCCACGCATATAGTTATAGTTGACGGAATAATGGACCCTACCCTTATTCCAGCTGAAGCGGTTGAAAATGCTGTGAGAATTGTTGAGAGTTGGGGTATTGGTGAGACGTTGGGTATGGTCGAGCTTATCCCGGTAGTACTGCTGTTCTCGTATACACGTTCACATAAAATCGCTATGTTTGACAGGCTTATACCGATAATAGGTGTTATCCTGATAATCCTGGTATACTTTGAAGCCGGTTTCCTGCTCGCACAGGACTGGCTATGGTACTATATGCCTAGCATAAGAGAAAAATTAAACACTTTACAAGCTTATGGATCGATATTATGAAAAATAATAAAATATCAAACAGAAAAACATTGCTCAGGGTACTCGAGACCCTTGCCGATATAATGGCGCTTGCTTTCGGATTGCAGTTTCTTACGTACATAACTGCTGAAAGTGGATGCTCGGATACGGGGCTGTATTTAACGGTATTCATGTTTAATACCATTGCGTATCTTCTGAGCGCTTTTAACACAAGGTATAAGAAAAAGATCCTTTTTGTGAAATATCTGGTTATTGCCATATCCTATTTCGTTATTTCGATGATACTGGTACTTATACCGGATTCAGAGAATGTTATAACATATACCTTTGTCATATATGTTCTGACGATTATTTTCGTACGTGTAATAGCGATAATCAGGAATCACAAAGTGTATAATATTATCTGGAACTCCCTTGTCATAGTAGTGTGGGCACTTTTGCTGCTTGGACCGCTGGCTGAGGAGTGGACTGATTACTATTCATCGGTTTTACTTGGTATTGCGATTCCAATCCAGATGATCGTCAGAGTAACAGTACTGTCGTTTTCACACTTTAGATATGATATACTTGTCAATGTGGTTAAAAAATCCATGGCAATTGAGATCCTCAGCGGGCTGATGATACTTATCGTATCATTCTCCTTTGTGCTTCAGATTGTAGAGCCCGGCATGGAAAACTACTTTGACGCGATGTGGTACTGTTTTGCGATCGTAACCACAATAGGATTTGGAGATATTGTAGCTACGAATGCGATTGGCAGGGTACTTTCTGTCATCCTAGGCATATACGGCCTGGTTGTAGTTGCGTTGATAACATCGATTATCGTAAACTTTTATTCGGAGGTCAACAAGAAGTCAGAAGTGCCAGACAAACCGTCTGAGGATGAGGAAAACAGCAAGCAGACATAAAATTAGGTCGGTGATTTTTTTGATCACCGACCATTTATATTTCTTTATATGAATTTCACTACGTCCTACTGCGGAACGTTTGTGTGCCCAAGTCAATCATATACATCCCTTGACTTATCATGAAATTTTCCTCACTTTTAGTCATTCTTCGTTCAACCACCATATCATATTACGATATTATTGTAATACTTATCCGCTTGTTTGTAGTACGGTTGTATGAACGTCTAATAATTGTAGTACAATTTTTATTGTTTCGAGAGTCCCTCTACAGACTCTCCCTAAAAAACCTTATCGTTATTTAAATCTTTAAATGTTTCCTTCTTCTTCATTTCAGACACCTCGGCATATATATTGAGAGTAGTCTGAATATCTTTATGACCCATTATAGTCTGAATAACCTTAATGTTAATCTCGTTTTCACAAAGCCTTGCACAGAAAGTGTGCCTAGTAATATGACAGCTAAACCTCGGAAGTAACACAGACTCTCTGCCTTCCTGTTTTGCTCTGGCCTCCTCCATTGCATTGTACTTATCCACTATACGATGAAGTACGCTATTAACGCTTTGAACATTGAGAATACTACCAAAACGATTACAGAAGATAAAATCACTCAAGCCACCAATCTCAACTATCGAATGGCTACCAGACTCAGCCTGATTCTTTTTTTCAAGTAGCAATGCTTCTTTAACCTTATCCAACATCGGGATAATCCTGATACCAGCTTCAGTCTTAGGCATATCGACTTCAAACATAACTTTATTCTTCTTATCAAACCTAGCTCCATAAGTTATGCTGTGGTTTATATTTATTACTTCCTTATTAAAATCCACATCGCACCAGCGTAATCCGATAACTTCTCCTATACGGCACCCGGTTCCAAACATAAATGTAAACAAGGGTTTCCATCTAGAATATTCGGGTTCTTCAAGGATACTAAGGAATTTCCTCTCCTGCTCAATTGTAAGCGCATGTCTGACACCACTGGTTTTTCTAGACTTCTTCTGTATTTCCGGCATAATGCCTATTGTCGGATTTGACCTGATAATATTGTCTCGCAAGGCAACCTTAAATGTGGAACTCAATAATTTGTTCATCTCTCTAACAGAACTGATTCCCACACCTCTGTCGAGCAGCCCTTTATAGAAGCAGAAAACATCCGAATAATGAACCTCCGTTATCTTCTTCTTACCAAAGCCATTTCTTACATACTTATTATATATGTAACTATAATGTGACTTTGTAGTATTGCGTAGCTCTGTCTTTGCTGAAAAATATTTATCAAAAACATAATTTATATCTGCTATGGCTATTACATAGGTGTCAAGTTTATCCAACTTATTTCTTAAATACTCTTCTTCCCTCTTTCTAAGATTAAGTAAATTATCTGAATAAATGAACCTGCGTTTGCCCAAAGCATCCATATAAGAGAAGCAATACAGTTTCTTCTTTTTTAGATAGGTTTCTCCCTTATGCAGGAGCATACCCTTTCCGTCTTTCCTAACTTTTCTCATATAACACCCTTTCATCAAGTTAGGAAGAGTACTCCCAGGCAATAGTTATCGCCCGGATTCAAGCAAATCTAAAACACCTTTTCTTATAGTTTCAGTCACGGTAATGTTGTTCTCAGATGCATATTCTTCGAGTTCAGAACGTTCCTTTTGAGAAAAGCGGAGCGATATCTGGTAGTCTCTCGGATCATCTGTTTTAGGTCGTCCTGTTCTCGGCAAATTATACACCTCCTTCACAACAATTATTATAATTTGTGCAACCCATAAAGTCAAGCTATTTGTATGATTTTGTCAGTACTCTCCCAAGACAATCATTATAAATCATGCATATTTCAAAAAATCATCAAGCTCCTGTACACTGACGATTACCTTGGTTTGACTAATATGCTTAGCTGCGCCAATCCTATTTGACCATTCTCGAAAACTCTTTTCACTCATTCGGTACATCTTAGCACCTTCTTTATAGGTTACATATCGTGGAACTTCATTAGTTTCATCACGTTTGCTCGGTGTTTCACACTGATTTGACTTCTCTTCGTTCTCTCTTTTCTTCATCTCTAAAACAACATCAGCAAAAACATCCTTCGGTACATGTATTATCACGCCATTTGGCTGATAACACACTACATAAACATCTTCATGTTTTACTTCTTCCATTGTCTTCTGCTCCTTCCGCCGTATATTTATTCTCTGGGTCAGACTCATCCACCCACCAGGATACACCTGCCGAAGGGCAGGCAGACCCTGATCGGCAGATGTGATATACAGCAATATATTTTATACACCTATATACTAATAGTACAACTTTATGCATTGCATATATACTATACATCATATCCGCCGGTTAATCAAGTCTAATTTATGCTAAATCCCTGTACCGGTACCAGGTCCGTACCACATGGGTGTTTCACCCGCCTCCTCGGCCCCTATCCCAAAGGGAAGTATCATTATCAGGGACAGTTTCAATGTCATAAGGCTCCACAGCCTTATTTTGTAAGGGTATTCGTCGCTCCGGCACTATAAGAGGAAATCGAGTTTCTTCCTATATATAATAGTGTCATCATCGCGTACCAATATCACGACTCACTGCCCCCTGTGTTGTACAGGGCAAAATATTCAGTTGTCAATGTGCGATATCCGACAAAAACCGGTGTTCCAACCACCTTAGGTCTTATCAGCCCTAAAAGCACACGAACAAAGCAAGGCACTGTTAAGCCTATACGCTCATATGCTTTACAAAACCGATAAAAGGAACGGGGATAGAACGGCATTCATACATCAAAATCAAAACTTCAATGATAAACTACGTGCAATCAATACCATATCTCAAACTTCTTTATTGCTTTGATGAGCCGAAGTATTATCTCCTCTTCGGCTTCCTCAATATCAAACTCTTCAGGCAACATATCACTATGAGCAATACATTTCATAAGAGCGACTTTTATGTCAGTCCCATAATGATCAATGATCCTTCCAAGCGCTTCAACATCACCGGCTATCGTTAAATAGATATCCATAAATGACGGATAGTTAGCCTCTTCTCCCTTCATACACGCCCCTCCAGCATATCTTTTAGCTTTTTCAAAGCGTTTTGTCTATGAACATCAACAGTATTTTCTTTTACGTTCATATACTCACTGGCTTCCTTGCGACTCAGCCCTTCAATGATCAGTAGGATAACCGCTTCCTTCTGCCTATCGGTCAGCTGTTCAAACGCTTCAGCTACTACTTCATTGTCAAACATGATCTTCCCGGTCTCTTTACTGTCCCAAACAGGAAACCTCTCAGCATTAGGGGGTGTATACGGTGACGGTATCTCTTCTTCAACATCATCAATATTCACCATCTTTTTTTGAAGCCTCAGCTCCGTCCTCCTCTTCTTAATGATGTTACTTACAGCATTTCTGATTGTTAGTCTCACAAAAGCATCAAACTCGTACTGCAATCCTATATTTCTTCCAGCAAACATAAAAAACTCCTTTTCTTATGAATGCCTTTTTTCTAACCCCGTCACTTACAATAAAATCTTTAGGGCATCCATTTTTACTATGGGGCCCTAAAAAAACTTCAAAAATTGTTATATATAGTAAATATCTTTACTATTTGGCACTATTTCTCCACAATAATTTGTTTTCAGGTAACAAAAAAGGACACCTGGATACATCCGTCATCCAAGTGTCCTTATGATTACCTATTTAATTTACGCCCACATTCCCCCTGTAAACCGAAATTCAATGTTTTCCGGAGGTCGTATTGTTTATGCTCTTTCCATCTTTCCCCTTTGCTTGTAAAGTACCTCATACCATACCCCCTGTACAAGAACAGTGGTCTGGGAAGTAGTATGTCCTAACTCTGCTATACCTTTATTGTCGGAAAAGCCATTAAGACTTCTCATTCCTTTCGACCTGTTACCATCAGCCTCCCTGCTTTTTAAAAGGTTTCTTAACCACTCCATCGCTTTCACCCCATTTCCGTTTCTTCATATTATAAAGGTCAACTTCCACCTCTTAATCGTATCTTACAACTTTGTATGTCCAATATAACGGACTTACGCAAAAGCTACCCTTCGTAAAGTTTCGTAAAGTGAGCAAAGTGAGTAAAGCACCCCTTAAGTCACCTTAAAATTTTCTTCAAAATATTTTTTTATGTTAAATCACAAAATCATAAAAATCTCAAATCCAAATCTCAAACTAAAATCTCAACTCAACCTTAAAACGTTCTGTTTAGTGACTTTTAAGTACCGGTTTATAAAGATTAAAAAAATGATTTGACTGCTGTAAATTTGCAGAATTATTATGCATGGGATAATATAATAGATTGACACATCATGTGATGAATGTTAGAATGGTATGCATGATTAGAATAGCACCGAAATCATATCTATATATTTTTAAGGTCACAGTTTATAACCTCAATAAAATGGAGAAAGCACATGAGCGAAAGCAAATCTAATGAACTGGTTCCTATAGAGATTACAGTTGAAACCTTGAAAGCAAAGATATATACCATCAGAGGACAGCGTGTGATACTGGCAGCGGACTTGGCAGAAATATATGGTTACACGACGAAAGCCTTTAATCAGCAGGTCAAAAACAATATTGAGAAATTTGACGAAGACTTTCGCTTTCAGATAACAAGAGAAGAACTTGATGATTTGGTGAGGTCAAAAAAATTTACCTCACGGGAAGAATCAATGTTTCAAGGTCAGTCAGGTGGAACAAGATATCTGCCCTGGTGCTTTACAGAGAGCGGTGTCTATATGCTCATGACAGTGTTAAAAGGCGATCTTGCCATTCGTCAGAGCAAAGCTTTGATCCGTACATTCAAGCAGATGAAGGACTATATTACTCAGGATCCACTGCTGCCAGGATCATCTAATATTGAAAGGCTGTCTTTGCAGATATCTGAAAACACAAGGGATATCAGTGAAATAAAGGAAGCTATGATCACTAAAGAAGATCTTACAAAAGTTATCCAGAGTTTTTCTTTACCGGATAAGGGAATCGAGTATGTAATTTATGCAGGTCAAACATTTGAGGCAGATGTAGCATATGCAGATATTTATAGCAAGGCAAAGAAAAAACTATACATAGTCGATAACTATATTGGACCCAAAACGCTCCTGATGCTTAAAAGTGTTCCTGTAAACGTAGACATCATCATTTTCAGCGACAATCTGATGAATATTCTTCGCTTATCAGAGTTTCAAGCATTCCAAGCGGAATATCCAAATGTAAGATTGTCCTTTCAAAGAACAGGCGGTAAATTCCATGATAGGTATATCGTTGTCGATTATAAAACACGAACAGAAAAAATCTACCACTGTGGGGCTTCATCCAAAGATGCAGGAAATAAGATAACGACTATAGCCAAAGCAGATAATATGAAACTTTATTATCCTATGATAGATGATTTGCTTTTACAGCCCGTTTTACGATTAAGATGAGAGAAACAATCAAAATTTGTTAAAGAGGCTGT
>JAFYYN010000069.1 GCA_017557525.1 Lachnospiraceae bacterium | reverse complement strand
CATCACATCTCCTCTCTTTATCCTCTCTATTAACTTCGGACAGAAGGGTAAGACCATGTTTACGGCATGGCTAAAGGAGATAATAGGCTCTATCTTTCTTCAGTCCTTCCATGCTTTTATCTATGGCCTTCTCATAGTAGCATCGGTAGGAGTGAGGGGTATAGAGAGTATAGTTATCCTCGCAGCCCTTATACCTCTCACCAACATGTTCAAGGATATAACGGACTCGGGTGGGGATTCTATTCTTAAAACAGCCCAGTCCCTTTCTCAGACTACGGGACAGGTTACAGGACAGGCTGTTCAGATAGGTGCTCATTTTGCAGGCAAGGGACTCGGAACAGCAGCAGGCTTCGCTATAGGTGGTCCCGGCGGTGCTGCCCTCGGAGCCACTATGGGAGAGGGTGTCGGAGATATGGCCGGCGGAGTATTTGGTGTCGGTTCGGGTATGGGACTTGATATGTCCGGTATAGGAGGAGGTTCAAAGCTTACATCTTCTGGTTTCAGTCAGTTTAAAAAAGGCGCAGATGCTGTTACAGACGGAGTTACCAAAGCTGCTGCCGGTGCCGGAGGAGGTATGGGTGGCGCTATGGGTGGTGCCGGAGGAGGTGGTATACCTTCAGGTGGAGGAGGAGGTGTGCCTTCCGAAAATTCGTTGGCAGAATTACGTGAAAGCATTAACGGTAAGACTTATGGCACATCCATGATGGTACAGAGAAACGGTTCTATAGATGCACAGGGACTAAGTTCAGAAGCGTCAAGAATTAATAACCTTTCTTATTCAGAGAGAATGACCGAGAGTCCAGTTATGAAGGATTCTAAACTTGCTGATCAAAGTTTACTTGATGCAGGGCCAAAAGGAAAAAGTGTAAGTTCCCCTAATTATCCAAGTTATGACTCTAATTCAGCCTTAAAGAACATGATGGGCAATCAGAATTTAAAGAATCTTGGAAACGGTTTAGGAACGGTTCATGTGGATGATTCAGGTAGGAGATATGTAGAAAGAGCATATAGTCTTTCATCTAATACAGCCTCAAGGGATATGAACGAGGCTCAGAACAATATATATAATGCCATGAAAGAGCACAGAGCAGGTAAAAGAGATGGCGATTTAAGAGCATTTAATAAAAAATTTGGGGCTGATGCTTCAACACTCACTCGTATAAAGGATCCCGACACGGGAGGATATAACAGTACACTTACTTTTATAAAATATCTCGACGAAGAACAGACATAATACCTTCTCTGTGGTTGGAAAACCAACTGTGGGATATTTAACGGAGGCTTTATTATGAACGATGACGGCCAGAAATTTAATAATGCCCTCCGTGATATTGCAAACAGGGGTGGTAATGCTTTAAGAAGAGGAGCAGGTAAGGCAGGGAAATCTTTGTTTGGGAAATTTACCAAAAGCCTCTCTAAAACCGCCTCTGCAACGGGCACCTCAGGTATTAAGATTTTTCTTATAATAATTATTGTATTTATTGTTATCTCCATAGCCTACTCTGCTTACGTAGAGACCAGTGAGGGCGGAGGAGAGGAGAGTAATGTACTCGATAATAATAACAGGGTATCAATGACCGCAAAAGAGGACTCCGGAGAAGATGAGGAGTCGGTTGAGGAGGAAGCTGATGGCTCTAAGACAAAGGAAGCCAATAAGGGCAAGCTCACCGCTTCCTCGGGAGATGGTGACGATGTAGCAAAATACGCCCTTCAGTTTTTGGGAAACCCTTATGTATGGGGCGGAGAATCCCTTACTAACGGATGTGACTGCTCGGGTTTTGTACTTGCAATCTTTAAAAAATACGGTATATCCGTTCCTCATGATGCAGAGCTTCAGAGAGGGTACGGTGTAGAGATAAAGGAAAAAGATCTCGCTCCCGGTGACCTGGTATTTTACGGGGAGGGAGAGGCAGAGCATGTGGCCATATATGTAGGAGATAACACAGTATGCCACGCTTCCAACAAAAAAGACGGAATTAAAACGACTACACCATATAATTACAGGAAAGTAATTGGATTAAGACGGTATATAAAGGCGGGCAAGGGTAAGGTAAAGACTGCATCAGAAGACTCAAGAGATAACGGAGAGCTTTCTATAGATAATGGCGTAATCTGGTCTCCTGCAAACGCCGCCTATATGGGTTATTACCTTGACGTTTCAAAGAATAAGAGCACATGGCAGCTATATACCGACGATAAGGGAAAGACTAAACTGATAAGGACAGATGACTCCAGAGCCGTCTCTGATTACTTTCAGAATGACTTGAAGTTTTTTATAAATCCATTCCTTCTCTATGCTATGAATAATGCCCTTTGGGGAAAGAACTATACCTATCCTGAAGCTTTTCTTAACCCGATTGCTCATGACAAGGACTATAACCTTGTTAATCTTGAGAAAAACAATATCGTATCAGTCAAGTCTGCTGTGAGGGATAAGACAGGGAAAAAGACATCTAAAAAAAATAAAGACGTTTCTGCATACGGTATAGCATCTATACTTAAGTATAGCGAACAACATATGATAGATAAATATTCGGGTATCTATGTCAGTCAGGACTATTACGATAAGGAATCGGATACCGTAAAACAGAAGGATATAAAGGAGTCTTATAGTATCGTAATAACGGATGATACCTATAACGTCCTTGAGTGGGCCAAGACATTCGCAGGATCAGTTACCTACACCTATACCCCTACTGCTGTACTTACAGAGGCGGTTAAGGATGGGACTTCCGAAAACGAAAAGGATAACGTAAAAAAGATACTATATAAGACAGAGTCTGTTACTGTATATCTGATAATACCCGTAACCGCCAATAATACTACCATGTATGGCTACAAGACATGTTCAGACTTTGATAAAGCAGTAAAATATTGCAAAGATAACCCCGGATATACCCTTCTTGGAGCTGAAACGGATAAGGATGGCAATATAACAAAAGCCCTTACCGTAACAAAAAATTATAAGCTCTACAAATACAGGGGTGATGGTTCGGGAAGATATACTAATTTCGTAGAACAGGCTTCATCTGATACCAAGGACGGGGATAATTCTTATCTCCTTCAGTATCTTTCAAACTTTGCCTCTTATAAGCCTTCTACGATAGACCGTGATCCCGAGGTATTCATGACATTTACATCTGACGCCTCTGAATATACCGCTTCCTCAGGCTCTGATGATTCAGAAGAGGGCTCTGGGACTTCAGGCGACAGTTTTTCTGCTCTTTATAAAACTTATAAGGACAGGATCAACAAAATATGGGACACGGCTGTCAAGAACGGGTACAGCGAGGCGCAGGCGGCAGCTATCCTCGGAAACATGTATGCAGAGTCTCGTTACGACACTAATGCCCTTAATTCGGGAAGCAGCGCATATGGTCTCTGTCAGTGGCTCGGAGGACGCAAAACACAGTTGGAGACTTACGCAAGTCATCTGGGTAAAAAAGCAAGTGACGAGGATGTGCAGATCAAATTCCTTTTTATGGAAATGGACAGGAAAAATTCCTATAAATGGGCTACCTGTCAATGGATGACGGGCGGTACATGGTATGCCAAGTCTTATGCAGGATGGGAAAAAGATAAAGAACCAAAAGTACTTGCAAAGGATATGTGTATCTCATTTGAAAGACCCGGTATTACGGATGCCCAGTACGATGCCGGACAATGCCCTGCCGACATCAATATGGAAGGGCGTATGAGTGTGGCGGAGGATGCCTATAAAAAGCTTAAAGGCAGAAAACCATCAAAGGATATAAAGCTTGAAAAGCCCGATTCCTCCTCAAAGACCACTCCCGTTAAATCAGCTTCAACCTCGTCTGATACCATGTCTTCAGACGAACAGGAAATTTTTGATAACTTCTACCATGAGGTAGATGATATATATAACGGCTCTAATACTTTTACATATTATTACCACGGGCTTACAGAGGAAGAAACCCGTAACACACTTCTCCTTGCCTCTGCCCTCACAAAAGGGGTTTCCGTAGACAAGGCAAGGCTTGATTTAGGCGAACATATGTGGGAGGACTCCTACATATCCAACCTTGTTACGCTTGACTCTTTTAAGCCTCTCGCTTCAACCCTGGATAGCGTAGACCTGTCCAAGGCAAGTGATTTTAAAGATTTTCAGTTCTTATGGCCTTTTGCACAGGATGCCAAGACCAATGACGGAGGTAAATGGATCGACAGCGATAAGTTTTCCTCACGTTTCGGACCGAGATCAGCTCCCACAGCTGGAGCTACCTCTAATCACAGAGGTCTTGATATCCACCTTGCATCCGATACCCCTCTCGTAGCTGTCTCAGCAGGGACCGTAGACTTTGTTGGATGGCAGAATCCTTCGGTACATTCCGGAGACGGAGCAGGGGGAGGCTACTATGTAAGGATTAATCACGGTAATGATAAAAAGGGCAGAGCAATAATTTCATGGTACTTTCATATGAAGGAAAACAGCGCCACCGTCAAGGTTGGGGATAAGGTAAAAAAAGGACAGCAGATAGGTCTTTCTGATAATACAGGAGCTTCTACAGGTCCACACCTTCATCTTGGTATCACTGTCAACGGAATATATTATAATCCACTTGCCTTTTATGATATGAAAAAAGTACCAATGCTTAAGAAAGTTGGTGGTAAGAGCGAAATTGTTAATTTTACTAAAAAAGGAACTCTTCCTCAGAATTTTGAGAGCTTTTATTGTGAGTATCTGTATATAAGTGATACTTACGCAAAATGGAAGTAAAAAGGAGATTAAGTCACATGACAGATAGGAGTAGTAAAAGAGAATACAGAAAAATTTCTAAAGCCGTAAGACGGGCAAGGGAAAAGAGCGGTCTGTCAAGGGCGGAGCTTGCTAAAAGAATGAACGTATCAATTACTTCTGTAGCAAATTATGAAAAAGGTTTCAGAAACGTAAACCTTGTACGTCTGAAACAGATTGCGGATATTACCAATACGCCCCTGGATTATTTTATTAAACAATCTGAACCTATATTTAATGATGAGGATTCTTATATTACAATAGAGGAAGCTTCAAAGACACTTTCTCTTATTTCTGACTCGGAGTTTATAGATGATGCAATCCGAATGAAACTTGATGATATAAGATGTTGTATAACCACTAACAAGTGGGGAATGGTGCGAATGAGATAAAAAATGTCTTTTACGTTTAATATATATATAAGCAAAGAAAGGTAGGTAAAAGACATGAAAAAACCGGTAATAGTGTTAATCTCTTTATTAGCTATCTTTTGTGTTATATACAATTTCTCTAATGTAACGGCAGCAGAGGATAACGATACTACTACAATAGTGGATTTTGAAGATAATACAAAGGAAAGTAATGGAGGCACAAAAGAAAATGAATCTATAGAAACAATCGGAAGCCTCGTCCTTTCAGACGAAGCCCCTTCGGAAACCTCTAATACAGAGGCTACTACAGAGGTGGCTTCTGAGGAGGAAACAGAAGAGCTTGATGAGTCTCAGGAAGAGGATAGTTCCGATAAAGCCAAGAGTACAAGCTCGACCAACCCTTTTTCAAAGTCTAAAGATGAGGCTTTGGATTCTCTCATAAGTAACAGTGAACCTGATGTAATGGGAGAGGGTTATGAGTTTGGCGATGATATCCTTCCGAAGACTGACTCAGAAGGGTTCTTTCATCATGTGTATTCTAAGATAATAGAAACCTTCTCGGGAATACAGATAATACTTATTGCCATACTCAGCATATTCTTTATTATCTCAGCCTTCCTCGCTGCAGCTATGACACTTGGTAAAAAGAGCAGGGAACAGAGTGTACCTTTCCTTATAGCCTGTCTTATTGATGCCATAGCGATTGTTGTAATAGGATATGCACCTCAGTTACTCGCATCTTTCCAGGACTGGTTTGTGACATACTAAGGTTTTCATTATAATTTCACCTCATTAAAAGGGCTGTTGCTTTTTAAGAAACAACAGCTCTTTTCTTTGTCTGTGGTTGGGATACCATAACTATGTTGTGTAAATTTTTTAGTTGCCTTCCTTACCCGATTTTATGGCAACCTTTTGCGACTCTCTCAGCCAGCCTCGTATTCCTTCTCAATTCCTCTATTCTCTCTATTCCCTTCTTTAGACTATCTGTGTCTCCTATAAATACAAATCTGCACTTAGCTCTCGTCACAGCAGTATAGAGAATTGAGCGTGAGGTGTTTATGAGGAGAGGAGAGAGGGGCATTATCACACAAGGATATTCTGAACCCTGAGCTTTATGGACAGTAGTAGAGTAGGCGAGAGTAATCTGGCTTATCTCACTGAACTCATAGGTTACGGGACGGGGATCAGAGACGAGCTTACCATCCCTGAAGGAGTAATCGTCATAATCAATCACAACCTCTTCCTCCTCCTCATCTATCCTCGTAATCCTGCCGCAGTCGCCGTTAAATACCCATTTGTCGTAATTATTGACCGTCTGCATAACCCTGTCCCCTTCCCTGAAAACATTTGAACCCATCTTCAGATCGTTTTTAAGGGTGTCAGAAGGATTAAGATGCTCCTGTAGCATCTGATTTATATAATTAACGCCTACATTTGTTTTTTTCATGGGAGAGAGAACAACTATATCTTCCTCTTTGACTCCTACAGCTTTAAGACCATCCACAGACTTTAATATAAGCTTGTTTATTTGATCGCTGTTATATGCTGAAAAGAAGAAAAAGTCCTGTTTGTTTATATCAAACTGAAGTCCCTTATTCCCTGTCTCGGTAATACCTGCAAGGATTCTTTTGGCATTTATATTTATCTGACTCTCGCCTGCCTGTCTGTATAGGTTCTCAAGCCTTACCACGGGAACGGCTCCGCAGCTTATCAGGTCTTTAAACGGGAGTCCCGCACCTACCGGAGGAAGCTGATCCTTGTCACCTACAAGGAGGATGGATGCCCCTCCTTTATATACAGCAGAGAGAAGGGAATGGAATAGTGACTGATTTATCATGGAGCTTTCATCGACTATCACATAATCCACATCAAGTCCTTCGTCCACGATATAGGACTCGTCATTGTTAAGGCAGAGGAGCCGGTGTATGGTATAGGCTTCCATACCCGTCATTTCGCTCATCCTTTTAGCTGCCTTGCCTGTAGGAGCACAGAGCCTTATCTCTGCATCGGGAGAGGTACTGAGTATATACCTTATTATTGCATTTATGGTAAGCGTCTTTCCCGTACCGGGACCACCTGTTATTATGGATATCTTATGATTTATTGAGTTCTTTACCGCATTTTTCTGAATATCGTCAAGGTTGATGCCTGTATCTTCTTCATAATGCCTTATGAAATCAGTAAACATGGAGTCATTAATTTCTATATTTTCAGCCAGCAGGCTTTTTGTCATTTCTGCTATCTCGCATTCCTTTTTATAACAGGAAGGTATATAAATATAATTATCAATAAGGTTTCCTTCAAGATATACTGGTTCCAAAACTATCTGTCCTGCCTTTTCAAGTTCTGATACGGCTCTTTTTATCAAATCAGGTGTCAGATTTACATAGGCAAGGGACATGGTCTGGATCATTTTATAAAGGTTTTCCGCAAGCTCTGATTCATTCTCGTAGATATTTCCGCTTACAAACATGTTTGAATTAATAAAATAGAGTATCATCATCTCTATTCTTAGAATACTGTCCACATCAAAACCACTGTGTATTGCGATATTGTCAGCGAGAGGAAAGTGTACGGCTTTATCTCCTGTACATATACAGTACGGATTGGCTCTAATCTTGCTTTCGGCATCCTCACCAAGCTTTTCGTATATCTCGACCACATCAGAGTAATTCTTAACCCCTCTCTGGTAAAGAAATACGGTAAGATTTTCGAGGTTCTTGGCTTCGATGACCTTATTATATACCCTTTCTTTTGTTTTCTTTGCTATGCCCTTAATGTGTTCAAGTTCCCCTTCTCTTATCTTATCAAGAGAACTTTCCCCGAAAGCTTTTATTATCTTTTCAACCGTCTTTTCCCCTACACCTTTTACATTCTTCATAAGAAACATCCTTATTCCGTTAATGTTGGAGGGAAGAGTGCGAATCACTTCAAGGGCTTCAAGGGAGTAGCCGTAATTCTTATCATAAAGCCACCTGCATTTAGCCCTGTATACATCCCCAACCTCTGCTCTTGGGAAAAAGCCTTTTATTGAGGTCTGGGAATGGGCGGATTTATTGTTTTCTTCATCCATTTTAAGATTTTTTGCTTTTAATATTACAAAGTCGTTCTTCCTGTAGACTACATAGCTTATCGTAAATTCTACATCAAACTCCTTTTTCTCTTCCGAAAGTTCTATCATGACTGCACCTCAATTTTATATTGCGTTTATGTTATATTTATAATATATTATATTATAAATATGATACATTTTCAACCATTTAAAACATTTAGTTGCACCCAAATGCCTTGATTTGCCTATTTTATAGGCATTTCCTATTGATTATGTATCACTTTTTGTATAAAATTATATTATTCTTTTATTTAGTTACTTTTTATTGATGGGCGTTGTGAGCGATTTATATATTTCTATCACAAATATAAATGCAAAGAGAATAACTGGGTTTGAATCTGCAACGGATTACCCCCTTTCTGCCAGAACAGCAGAAGATTATTAAATAATGCAATATTGCGAACCGAGAGATAAACTTACAGTTTAAAAAAGCTACTGACGTTTAATTATATACAAAGTAGTATAAAGCCGGCATAGACCGGATAGGAAGGAGAAACCGTATGGCAAAGAGAGCAGAGATGGAAAAGGCTCTTAAAGAAAAAACAATCCTCGTGGGACTCGCAAAGATATGTGACCGTTTTAAAACCTCACAGGGCGAGTTTAAGGAAATTCTGAGAGTTTATTACAAAGGAGAAGAGATACTTATTGATAAAGAGGATGCTATCCTCTATTCCTACTCACCGGCCCTTGCAAGACTCGTGGGTTCTGAAGTAAAATTCTGTATTAAAGAGATTGATGAAACTGATCCCTCTAATATAGTTTACAGAGGCTCCATGAAGGAAGCTAAGGACGTACTTATAGCACCCGTACTTGAGAGGCTTCAGGCGGGAGAGATCCTTAAGGGAATGATAGTAACAGCCACAGCCCACGGAGCTTATATAGCGGTAGGGGATGTGAGAGGGTTTATGAAAAACCTTGATTTTTCCGAGAGTGGAGACGAGATAAGGAACTATTATAAAAAAGGTGATACCATAGAGGTTAAGTTTAAAAAATTCTCTAATGACGGTTTTATCTACTTTGTTCCTACGGAAAAGATGAAGCCTTCCAAGGTTGTAAAGAGAAAGGATATAGCTAAAGGCATGGTTATGATGGGAAAGATAGTAAGCTCCTTCCCGGATCGTGTCTATGTAAATGTCCTTCCTAATCTCGACTGCCTCTGTTTTACTCCCAAGATAGGAAATTACAGAGACGGGGATGAGGTACAGGTTAAGATACAGAGAGTGACACAGGCAGAGAAGAGGCTTTTGGTAAGAGGAGAGATCCTCGGCAAGATACCCAAAAGACCGGCTCTGTAATATATATAAAAATCCCGGAAGGAGGATTTCAAGATGAAATATTTTCCAAAAAACGAAAACGCATTTAATGTCCCTGAAGACTATGAGCAGGCTTTCTTTAAAGACCCTATGCTCACTACGGACCTTACAGCATCAATAATGCTGAAGACCAAGGGAATAATAGATAAAACAGATATACGTATACTTAAGTATATTTATGAAACAAAGTTCTGTACCGGAGACCAGCTTATGAGATTCTGCAAGTACAAGGGCATAGAAGAGGACGAGGTTGAGGCAAGACTCAATATCATGTTCACAAATACTCTTATAAATAAGTTTGGTTTTGTAGAAGAGGAGAACTACAGAGGTTCTCTTCCCGATGATATTCAGATATATTACTGCCTGCATGACGGAGGCAAGCATCTCCTTGACAATTTTTCCGGTGAGGATTTTATAGACTGGCAGGCGGGCTACGTTGTATGTCATGTCAAGAATGTAGTAAAGACGCTTATAGGCGCAGAGTTTTATACTCAGTTCTATACTGCCGAAACCCCTCTCGTTTACCACACCAAAAGACCGACCTATTCAATAAAGAGTGACCGGTTCACAGGAGGCGATGTATACAGTATGTCCAAAGACGGAGTACCATATTATTACGCAGTAGATACTTTCCTTTCCTCAGACAGAACAAATATGGTTCGTAACAAGCTGAGAGGGTATGAGAGTGTATTCAATACCCAGATATGGAAGAGATATTATGTGGATGGAGGACAGCCACCTATCCTTATCTTTGTTACTGATAATGATAAATCAGCTGCAGCCCTTACAAAAGAGATATCTTCTCAGTTCAGATTCGGAAACGGTTTCCTTATCTCTACTAAAGACAGATTGCTTACGGGCCTTACAAAAAGCGGTTCCTTACTCATATATAACTCAGAGAAAAACAGTCTTGAACCTGCTAACTTAAATTTTTAAATTAAATAACTTTCTTATTATCGGAGTCGTCAGAAATGGCGGCTCCTTTCTTTTTACGTTTAATTTATTAGTCGCATTTTGCAAATATATGTATCCCGTCATAGAGAGGGCGGGGAAGGAGGCTTTTATGGATAATAGTATCAAGAGTGCCCTTGCGGCACAGTCAACAAAAGACAAGCTTACAGCTCTTGCAGGTGTTGTAAGCGGAAACATTGAAGATCTCGCTAACGCTTATACGTCAAGCGAAGATCTTAAAATGGTAAAGATCCACTTTCATCAGCCTCTGATGACGGTAGATCTAGGAAAGTTGGACTTTATGGCAGGTCTTGACTCAAACGGCCAGAACTACCTTAAATCCAACGGAAGCAGTCTTAAGTTTTCCTGTTTCGTACAGGAACAGAAGAAGCTCAAGGCCCTTCAGGAGTCCGTTAGAAAGACTCTCGGAAAGCTGTGTGTCGGAAATTCCGATTACATCTCAAGAGATGTTTTCTACGGAAAGTTCCTCCCTTATCTTTCTGATAAGGAAAAGGAATTTGACGAACTTAAGGACACTATTGGTATCTACTACGATAATGAACTTAAGACATTTGAGGATAACGTCCGTAACGTAGTCCTCTCGACCTGTCCCGAGAGGTCAGGGAAGGCTGAGGCCGCTATCAGATTTATCACGAAGCGGTCAAAGGAATCCTTCCTTGCGGGAATCTGTTTTGATCTCGAAACAGATTTTTCCGAGAAGGGGATGGGTGACAAGGAGCTGGCTGAGCTCCTTCGTAAGTCCAAAGAGGCTTACGTTACCCGTCAGATTGAGGCGATCTATACGGGTCAGCTCTCGGAGCTGTGGAGTGCGATTACAGTATACGTTCTCGCAATAGCTTCCGCACCTATAGACCTTACAGGCTTCAGTACATCACGCAACGTACTGAAGAACAAAGCCCTTAAGGTTGAAAAGGAGAATATCGGGGGCATCCCCGTGATCTCTGCCCTTACCGACTCGTTAAAGGAGCTCAGTAAGGAACTTAACCGTGACATGGCAAACGGCATAGCCTTTGATATCATGTCCGAGATAGTGGGAAGAGGAACGGAGTTTGGGAGCAAGTTCCAATTTCCGAAAAGCCTTCCTGAGTGGGTTAATGAGAAGGATCTTCTTGATAACTACTCAGCTGCCATTACGGCAGCATAAAATTATGACCTCTTATCCGTTTATTTTTGGATAAGGGGTCTTTTTATAGATACACAAATTATTGAATAGATTTTTACTGCAAAAATATCTCTCTGCGGTTGGTATCCCAACCCTACTCAGGGAAAGCAACCTTGATATCATCATCCGAGAAATGCCAGATCCTTCCCTCATAGTCTACCTGAAAGAGGGCAGAGTGGAGAGAACGGTTAAAACGGTTCACAGTTATAAAATATATCTGATTGCTGAAATATTCGGCTTCTTTACAGAGTCTCACAGCGTCTTCTTCTTTATTTACAAGAATCACATAATTAATATCTCTTTTGGTTTTGTTTAAGAATACAGATAAAAATGTTGCTGCTCTCTGTACTTTAAGAAATGTATATTCATTATCATTAGTATAGTCGTCAAAGACAAATTCATAAAGACTGTGTCTGTTGGGTTGCTTTTTTTGAGCCACAGCTTTAGTTACTCCGTAAAAATCAAAGTCTTCTCCCCCAAAGAATTGGGGATCAAAATTACCTGTTTTCATATCATATCCATATTCATCAAATTTATGTCTTGCTATATTTTTGTTTTCTTCTTTCAGTATACTAAAAAGCTCATCCTCTGTACCGAAAACAAAATTAAATTTCTTATTTATATATGGATAAAGCATACCGGATATATCCTTTTTAAGAAGAGACTTTCTGCCTGTCCTTTTTGTTGCCTTTCCTCCAAGGATAAATAATACCTTTATAGGCTTATTCATTTCATAATACTCCTTGGAATTAAGGAACTCAGCATAATGAGTCCACTTGTCATTGAGTGCTCTTTTGCCTTCCGTATTCATGTCCATTTCGAGGAAATACATATAATTATCTGTAACTACAAGCCCGTCCGGTCTCGCTCCCGGAAGTATCCTTGATATATATTTTTCATCATAATACTTAAATTCTATTGTTTCAGACCATCTCAGGACAAATCGGGCGAGGGCAGCCTGGTGCTCAAGGAGCCTGTCATTTATCTTTATCTTGCTGAGGGGGAGAAGGTCGAAGGATTCGGTAATTTCGTCACTTCCAACCTCAATAACCCCATATTCTTTTAAATAATCCATACCTTTTTTAGCAATAAGGTAGAAGGATTCGTTTTTGTAAAATCCCTTCTTTTCAATAAGTCCTTCCCCTACCATTTTCTTTAAGGTTTCTTCACAGTAGCGTACAGTAAGCCCCTCCCGTTCAAAAATGTATTTATATATAGAATCGTAGGAGAGGGTGCGGAACTGGTAGAGATATGAAGTTATCTGGTGCTTTTTTGTAGTATATTTCATAGCAAATTCCTAAAAGTTATGTTATTATATTGAAAGTTATATTATAATATATTTATATGCATACAAGTCGCTTAAATATTAGCTTTATAGCAACATCTTAAAACTGTTTGTGTTTTATACACAATCTGTTATACAGAGTAATTAAATTTCAGAGGTACAAAAGAAGATGAAGGGTAACAGAAACACACGCTGTCCCGAGGCAAAGGAACTGCTTTCAGGACTTTATAAAAAGAAAAAAACCACGTATCAGAAGATCTACAGCGATATAAATAAAGCAAGAGGAAACAAACGTATCTTTATGGCTAAAACTGTCCCCTCAGCCCTTATCGAGAAAGGTGTCCTTCCCCAGAGCTACGAGGTGTTCCTTGACCTTTACAATTACCTTGGTGGTACAAAAAAAGCATTAAATGAACTTATTAAAAATTCCATTTCCTTCAGATATACCTACTGGGATTCTCTTAACCCCGACTGTGAGTCCGTATCACAGATGGATACCGTTATCAGGGGGATAATGGCTGAAAAGGGGGTTAAGCAGATTGATCTATGCGAAAAGATGAATATTCCCAAAAGCCGCTGCTCATCCCTTCTCAGTGGCCGTGTCTCCATTACCTACGATACCTTACAGGATTTCTGCAAAGCCCTTGATGTCGAAATGGATGATGTCCTAAAAAGACTTAAGGACTCCAAGACCGACAAAAAGACTCTGTTTTCAAGGTATGTTATAAATGCGAGAAAGGAACTGGAGCTTACCCAGATGGAGGCTGCCCTTCAGTGCCGTATACAGCTCGCAAGATATAAGGCGATAGAACATAAGCCTTCTGATATATCCAACATAGACATACAGTTCCTTGCAGAGGGACTTCATATAAGTGCATCCGAGCTAAAGAGCCTTGCAGAGGATGCAGGCATCTTCAATGAAAATATCTCGTCGTCCCCTAAAGGAAAGAAGGATATCCTTTACCTTATGGGAATGATAGCAAATTATAAGTATGTCAATGTAAACGGTTCGCTTATCGAGGCACATACCTTTGTTACCTTTATCGTACTAATGTTCCTCAACGGCAATTCCGATAAATACTTTTCAAACTGTATCTATTACCTCAACAACCTTTATAAAAAAGGTAATCTGTCTATTGATTTTTACTACAAGGCAGATTATGAGGGTCTGAACGAACTTGAAGTGATTAGCATGAAGAAAAAGGAGCTCGGACTGTCCGTCAATGAGATATCCGAGATCACAGGGCTTTCTCCTTATACGGTAGACAGCTTTTTCAAGGGTCAGACATCTCCTTATATGGCAACGATAGAAGCCATTTGCAGAACCCTTGGCGTTGCTCCGTCTCTTGCTCTTGAGTACATCTTAGGAAATATAGAGCCGGAGAGAGATACGGCTGAGCTGTCAGATATAATATCGTTTGTGGATACCTGTACAGTATGGAGATTCCTGGATACTAACATTACTTCGGTAAATTTCATTAAATTTCTCAACATGGCTGTTGGACACGGAAAAGCAATAAGACGCTTTAATGCCCTCAGAACCATTCTCTCAGAAACTTAAAAATATATTTATCCATTTTTGTTATCCCCGTTAACTTGCCTTTGTATCAAGTCTATGCTATATTAAGTTTAGTTTAATTTTAGTAGAAGTTTACTTATAATGCAAGGGGTTTTACAAAAGTGGATTTAAGTGTTTTAAATATTCCTCAGAAGAAGATAGAACAACTTAATAAGAAAAAAATAACCTCAGTCGAAACCCTTCTCAGTTTCCTTCCGAGGAAATACTACGACTACAGATTTCCCAAAAGTCTTGATAATGCAAGGAGCGGGGAAAGATGTTCGATGGTAGTTATTATAAAGGAAGTAAGAAAGAAAGAGAGCAGGGCAGGGATATATGTGGAAGCTGTCTGCCGGGAGAAATATACGAGTGGTTTTATAAGTATAAGATGGTTTCATCAGGAATATAAATATAATGAGATATACAACCTCTGCGAGATGGAAGCTGTCGTGTGCGGTAAGGTATGCTGCAACGAGTATGGATGGTCTTTCCTTAATCCCGAAGTATTTTCCACTGATGTAGACGGAGCTCTCAGTATATATCCTGTATACAGCAAAGTACGGGGCATGGCTGATAATTACTTAAAAGATACCATTGATAAGGGCTTTGAGTTATTCGGTTTTGAGGAAACGACTGATAAAAATACCAGAGATCTGTTTTGTATTTCCGATATAAATACGGCTTACAGAAATCTTCATCACCCCGGAAAGCCCGAGGATGTGAGCGCCGGACAGAAAAGACTTGTCTTTGACACTCTTTACAGCTTTGCCTATGACATGCTTAAAACGGCACATGAGAACAGAAGTACCTCTCCCTACGTCCCGTCTCTTCTCACAAACTGCAACCGTCTTATACAGACACTGCCTTACGACCTTACCACAGATCAGAAAACCATAATCAGTACTTTCGTGAACAAGGCAAGGAGAGGGGAAAGGGTAAATGCTCTTCTTCAAGGAGACGTAGGAAGCGGTAAGACGGTGGTTGCTTTTATACTCATGCTCTGCATGTCAGATAACGGTTATCAGTCGGTTTTAATGGCTCCTACCGGGATCCTTGCAAGACAGCATTATGAAGAGCTTGTGAGATACATTGAACCTATGGGCTTAAAAGCCGTATACCTTTCAGGTGATGTCAAAGGTAAGGAAAAGACGGCAGCACTTAAGATGATTAAATCCGGCGAGGCACAGTTCATAGTCGGTACTCATGCCGTCATATCAAAAGGTGTTGAATTTAATAATCTTGGTCTTACCGTGGTGGACGAAGAACATAAGTTCGGAGTAGTGCAGAGGGACGCTCTTAAGGATAAGGCAGATGAGGGAGTACACTCAATATCAATGTCTGCCACACCTATCCCAAGAAGTCTTGCCCTTACGATGTATGGGGAATCCTTTGATATCTTTACCATAGAAACTATGCCTGACGGACGTAAGCCTGTGGATACAAGAAGGCTCAGGACGGATGAGGATGTATTCAGATTCATGTATGTCGAGATAAACCGAGGCCATCAGGCTTATATCGTGTGTCCTCTCATTGATTCCTCTGAAACAGATGATGACGAGGAAAAGAGAAAGCCCGAGTCTGTAAATGAGATTTATGAAAAAGCAAAGGGCTTTTTCCCGGAGTCTGTAAAAATAGATATGATTACAGGCAAGATGAAGGACGAGGAAAAAGCACTTAAAATAAATGCCTTTAAGAATAATGAAACTCATATACTTATAGCCACCACCATTATAGAAGTAGGTGTCAATGTGCCTAACGCAACCATAATCGCTGTAATGGACGCTGATATGTTCGGTCTTGCGGGACTTCATCAGTTAAGGGGTAGAGTAGGGAGAAGCAGTCTTCAGTCCTACTGCCTCCTCAGATCAGAGGATGAGGATAATGAGAGGCTTAAAGCCATGTGCAGCACAAATAACGGCTTTGAGATAGCACAGGAAGACCTGAAACTGAGAGGGACAGGAGAGTTTGTAGGATTAAAACAGAGCGGCAGAGATGCCAACATGGAACTTGCATTGAAATACCCGATGTTCTACAGGGATATAAAAAACCATATTAAAGAGGTGATTTATCATGAGGCTTAATAAATACAGCTATTCAAGTGAACAGAAACAGAAGATCAGTATAAACCCTGTATACTTTATAATACCGGGGATTTTTCTTATTGTATTCGTTACTGTCGGTATTCTTCTCATAGGAGTCTCACAGAATAAGTCAAAGACGAAAAAAACAACGGAAGAAAACACTGTTACAGCCAATACGGACGAGGATTATATTGAGATACTTGATTATAAGGATTACAGAGGGCTTATAGAAGATGCTTTTTCAGATAAATACGGATATAACTTTAATATAGACATAGAGCCTTCCGAAAATAATGCATATTTTCTTGATGGACTTATGAAGGAAATTGCAGAAGGCGGGGAGATAGGCATAAGCGGAGCCATTGTGGGGTCAGGCATATGCGGGGAGATAACTCCTTATAATAATGCTTCCTGTTATGAAAACTTCGCCTTTTCCGATAAGATGTCCCTGCTCCACTATGACTATTCCGAGTATTTAAAAGAGGGGGACACGAGGCTTGAAGGGCTGCCAAAAAATGTCGATCTCGGATATACCCTAACAGGTACAGAGGAACTTGAAAAGATCAAAAAAACTCTTCTTGAATCAAAATATTCGGATGAAAAAGAAGATAACGGGGAATTTACAGTGACCTATAAGGAAGGAGCCTTGAAGGGAGAAGGAGCTTTCTTTGAAAAATTCCTCAAATATCCCGGAGACCTGGAGCTGTCGGTTTATACAGAGGTTACGGATAATAACAGGCTTAATGTAAATATAACCGGAAATGGAGCCGTCAATTTTCAGATAGTCCTTTCCGAAGTGAGAGGGATAGGAGAGACGGATACTTCTCTTATAAGAAATGCCATCAATTACAAGGAAAAGGATCCGCTAAGTGTTTCCGATACAGACATGATAAACTTTGATGAATATGTAACCAAACTAAAAAGCAAATAGTTCTATAAAGGGTGCCGAAAAGGCACCTTTTTTACGTTTAATTAATTAACTGCTTTAAAAAAGCAAAATATAAATATCCCGTTAAAGAGCGTAACGGGGAATGAAAGGAGGTATCTACTATGATAGATACACGTTCAAGCAGGTACAAGGTTAATGCCTGCAATACATTCAGAAAGGTAGGGCTTGATGTGGTTTCACCGGATAAAGAGGAGACAGCAGTAAGCAAGGTTGAGAGCAGAGCTCTTAAGGCTTACAGGACTGATCCTCTCATGTCCTTTTCTGAAGCCAAGACCAAGATGAGGGATGAGATGGCAAAGCTCCCGACTCTTTCGAGCACATCCTACGAAGCCCGTGTTAAGCAGGCAGAGCAGAAGCTTGACAGAGCCTATGCTTTTGACTCACGTAAGTGGAACAAGGCATACCCGAAGATCTTCAGGTTCGGAGGAGAGGAGATAAAGGCCCGTCCTGATTGCTGGCTTGAGACTGAGATAGAGGTTGACGGCAGGCATCTGCCCCTTATAGAAGTAAATACCGTAAGTGCTTCCAAGCCTTATTTCGGAACTACCTCAAGAACAGGCAAGGACTCAAGCCTTTACCACAACCTCATCGCATGTGGGGACCTTCTCTACGGCAAGAACTTGCTCGGAGGCCGTGAGGGCATCATCCGTCTTGAGTACGATTTCCTTCGTACAAAAGAGGATAAGGGCGGTGACTTCACAAAAGAGTTTACCGAGTCCAAGCCCGACAAGTTCTCAACCTCGGGCTCCGATAACAGGGCATGGATCGAGGTCTGGTTTAACGAAAAGGGTCAGATTCTTAGAAAAACCCGTAACAGTTACTTTGGTAACGTGGGAATTTTCAAGAATTACAGAAATAGCCTTGAGAAATTTCTTGCAGGCACCTGTAAGGAGGATGTTACAAAGGGAACATGTGAAAAATGTTCACTTTACGACAGATGCAAGGGCTATTCAAAAAGACCGGAACCAAAGCCTGAACAGAAGGTGGAGGGAAAGGTTATGACAAGAGACGACTTCGATATCTCGGATGAGCAAAGGACAGTAATAAACTTCCGTAAGGGGGTCTGCTGTGTAGATGCAGGTCCGGGTTCAGGAAAGACGTTTTCTGTAAGCCTTCGCATAGCTGATATGATAGTTGACGGGTCATCCCCGGAAGACTTCATGCTGCTAAGCTTCAGTAAAGCCGCCGTTGCGGTGATGAAACAGAGGGTGGACTATTTCCTTAATGAAGTTTATATGATGGGTGTTGATATATCGTCAATGATAATCAGTACATTCCACAGTATAGGAGATGAACTCATTAAGGAGCATTATAAGCTTCTGGGGTATACAAAAGCTCCTCAGCTTATAGATGATATTGAGTCTATAGACCTTATAAGACAGGCTATAGACTGGGAAAACCCGATCGAAGGCTTTGATTATGTAAGGCCTCTCATGAGACTTGGAACAGGAGGGGTTATTCCAAAGCTTGAGAAGATCTTTAAAAACATCCGTGACTTCAACATGGATAAGAAGAGATTTCTTGAAATCTACGAAATACCCGATGCCGAAAAAATCTGGGCTTCATATGAGCGTTACGTGGCTCTTATGAAAGCCGGAAATTTCATTGATTACTCAGACATGGCTAATCAGGTTGAAAAGCTTATTATGAGTAATCAGGCGCTTGTCACAGACAAGTATGACTATAAGCATATAATCGTTGATGAATTCCAGGATTCTAACGATTTTCAGATGCTTTTAGTCAATACTCTCACCTGTTCCGACAGCTTCGAGAGCCTCATGGTAATCGGAGACGAGGCCCAGGCTATTTACGGCTTCAGAGGATGTACTCCTCAGAATCTCGTGGATTTTGACACGAAAATGGGGATAAGCGGTGTCAAGGATTATACCTTGACTATTAACCGCAGAAGCACACCCGAAATCGTGGACTTGTCAAACCGGATAATTGATATAAATCCGGGAAAACATAAAATAATGACAAGTGCAAATAAGTCCGGGGAAAAGCCGAGATTCAAGGGCTTTGAAACAGATAAGGAGCTTGAGTGGATAGCTGAGGATATTGAGAAGAAAATAAAGGGCGGTGTTAAGCCTTCCGATATTGTCTTTATAGCTCATACCAAGGCTAAACTGCAGGGGCTTCAGGGAAAGCTTTCGGAAAAAGGTATCCTTGCACTGTTCGATCAGCCTGAGGAGATTCTTTCCGATAGCAAGGTAAGAGCAATAATTAGCTTTGCCGACTTCCTTAGGGATTCTACATCCACAAAGGGAGTTTTCGACTATCTGTGCGAGGTATGGGGAAATTCATTCATGGACAACCCGGATGCCAGTACGATAGTTAAGTGGGAAGCTGATAACCTTATCAAACTTTTCACAATTCCTATCGACGATAGATCAAGTAAAGCGGCCATCTTGAATCTGATAAGAGCTATAGATGATGGTACGGACAATCTTTACAAGGCGTTTGTCGAGAGACTTGAGGGAAAGACCTCTTATAATACCTTCCAGCTTCTGAATTATATCTACAAGTTTAGAAAGTACGAGAGTACCTCTACAGCAGAGAAGGATGGAGAGTATGAGGCAGTGGCTCTTGTAACCGCACACTCGTCAAAGGGAAAAGAGTGGAAACATGCTTATGTAAGTCTTTCCGATTTTGATTCGGGGCTTCTCAGAAGAGAAGATATGCCGGAGAAGATCAGACTTGCGTATGTAGCATGTACGAGAGCTGAAGAAACACTTACGGTTACTTGTCTCAAGTACCGTAAGACAGAGGGAGACATGAAGCCTATAAACCGCTTCTGGAGCAGGTTCAGGGTTCTTGAAGGCTTCGAGGATATTACGGAGCTTACTCCTGAAACTCTTGTTTCATAAATATTCGGACGCATCATTTATCTGATGCGTCCTTTTTTTTAGTATCAGCTAAGTATCATTTTTTTCGTTTTACGTTTAATTAATATGTAACCCGAAAATTTATACTTAAATGATACTAAAATTTTCTCAAGTGCTATTGCTTTTGTATCATGTTTATAGTATATTATATTTAAGTTAAATTATTATATTAAGAAGTCGGAGGTATTAGTTATGTTTTCATTTTTACGTAGTCAGACAGGACTCGCAGATGTAATTGTGAACAGAAACAGCATACAGAAGATAATAATTTCCCAGAACCCGAACTCCTGTTCTGTTATCGTTCACCTTAATGACAATCCTATGGATAATATCGTTATGGCAGAATATAAGACCAGGGACGATGCGGAAGAAGCACTAAACGGTCTTCTTGACGGTAACGTGTCACAGTTCCGGGGAACAGCCTATACGTTTGAGAATACAAGAAGTGTGGCTCTTGTAAAGGAATCTGAGGATTTCGAGCCTTATGATAATGAAGAACCTTCAGATGAGGAGACTCTTACAAGTCCCGTCCTTAACGAAGCCTATAAAACACCCGAGCCGGAAGTACCAGATCAGATAGAAGAAATTGATAAGGAAGAAGTTTTAAAGGCTTTAGATCAGAATATGTCTTTTTCAGAAATAGAGGAAGAATTAGGAAAGGAGAATGAGTAATATGAGAGAGCCGGTTATTATTGGAGTAGACGTAGGAAACGGTTATACCAAAACTGTTTCAACATCATTTGTATCAAGCGTGAGGGACTTTGGAGAAACCAAACCCGCCATAGATGACAGATGTATCAAATATGAAGGACACTATTATACGGTCGGTGGAGAGAGAACCAAAACCAAGACTGACAACAAGGAAGACAAGACCGACCTTATCCTTGCCCTTGCAGCTATAGCAGAGGAGCTTAAGGCGAGAGGTATCAGGGAGAATACTGTGCATATAATCCTTTCAGAGGGTCTTCCTATAGAAAGATGCATCGCTGAAAACAAGGAATTTGATAAGCAGTATTATTTAAAAGGACAGAGAGTGGATTTTGAGTATGAGAATATCAAGAGAACCATTTATATAGATGATGTTATCGTTAATCCTCAGGCTGCAAGCGGAGTCATTGATCTTCTATCAAAAAAGAGACTCCCCAAGAGATGCCTTATAGTAGATATCGGAAGCTGGACTACGGATGTTCTTTCAATAGAAAACTATAAGCCTCAGGGCTCTAATACCCGTTCCTTCCTCATGGGAGTTATAAACTGTATGCTCGCATGTAATGAGGAAATAAGAAGAAGAGAGGGTAAAGAGGTTCTTGAAAGTCAGATACAGGATGTAATGATGGGTGACAGAACCCAGCTTCCTCCAAAGTATGCAGATATAGTGGAAGAACAGACACGTAAATTCGTCAAAGAAATAGCAGATACCCTCAATGAGAATAAGTATAATACTGATACCCTTTATGTAGTATTTATGGGTGGTGGAGCTTCTCTTGTTGAGAGATACGGTAAGGATATATTCCCTATGGCTAAGTTTTTAACGGATATACATGCAAATGCTATAGGCTACGAGCAGATGGCAAGAGTTATCTCAAACCGAAGGGAGGGGTAGCTTATGAGTGACAGGGGTAAACATATAGGATTATATTTAGACATTTCCAAGCCCGTCGATAAGAAAATAATAGATATATTTAGTGACCTCCCCCAGGGCGATAACATAACTACTTTTATAAAAAAAGCTATCATTTATTACGGCACCAATAAATCCGCCGTATCTTCGGATACGGCTGCCAAGATAGACAGAATCTATGAAATTCTCACATCCGGTGCCGCACCTGTTTCTTCTCCTGATTTCACACCTTCACAAGAGGAACCTAAGAGGAGGGAGAAGAAGGCAGATCCGGTAAAAGAGGCAAAGAAAAAAGAAGAGCTTAAGGCAGGGGAGTCTAAGGCTGAACCTGAAGAGGAAGAACTTACTGTAGACGCTTCCAATAATATAAGTGAAGAGGACTATGATACATTTATGGCTGATTTTTTCAGTAAATAAGGTGGTGATTTTATGTTTATTAAACTGCTTTTGATAGGACCGGGAAGTAAGGAGTACTTCCCCTCTCATATACCCGGAAGACTTATAAATAAATCCTATCCCTATAACAGACTGGGGGATATTGTCGATCTTATTCAGGCAGACATGACTGTAATAAAAAGCGAGTCTTTTGATGAGCATAACCTTGAAAAATATATAGAGAAAGTATTCAGATTCTATGGGGATGACTATTTAGGTTTTACCTATAATCCCCTGGAACAGGAAATTACCAATTATATATTTGAAACGGTGGATACGTCTCGTCCGTGGACGATAACGGGTACAAGTGAGGGTGGAGAGCATCTTCACTATTTTACTAAGGATGAAAGATTTGTTATAAAAGACGACTCCATCAATTACGGAGTTTATGAGAAAAGCTTATGAGTGAGATTTGGGTAAACAGAGGAGAATTAAATAGAAAGGCAGTATTGGAGCTTTCGGCCAGATACAGGATTACACCCGAATTCGCCGCCCTTCTCTTAAAAAGAAGCCTTACCTATGAAGAGATAATCCAGCCCACCCGTACCGTCTCTGATTCCCGCCTTTTTAAGGATATGGAGAAGGGAATAGACATAGCAGCAGAGACTATCCTTACAAGGAAAAGGAGCTGTGTGGTAAATGATTATGATGTGGACGGGGCTACGAGCGGTGTTATAATGAAGGAGGCTCTTTCTGTATGTGGAGCTGATACCTTTATTCTTACTCCGAGACGGAATGTGGACGGGTACGGAATGTCCGTAAGAATAGTGGATGAAGCATACAGGTGGGGTGCAGAGCTTATCATAACTACCGATAACGGTATTGCTGCATATGAGGCCGTGGAACATGCAAAGTCCCTTAATATGCGGGTAGTGATAACAGATCATCATGAAGTACCTTTTGATGAAAATGGAGAAATTATTCCTCCAGCCGATGCCGTGATAGATGCAAAGCAGAAAAACTGCAGGTATCCTTTTAAAGAAATATGCGGGGCAGAGGTAGCCTTAAAGTTTGCGATCCTTCTCTTTGACAAATTCAAGATAGATAAGGATACAAGAAACAGATGTTTGAGGAGATTTACCGAACTTGCAGCAATAGGAACTATATGCGATGTGATGCCTCTTATTAAAGAAAACCGTGCTCTCGTAAAGGCGGGTCTTGAGCTTCTTAAGACTTCCCAGATAGTAGGTCTCAGACAGCTCATGAAGGTGCAGTCCATAGACCCGTCCCTTATCAATACCTATAACATAGGTTTTGGTATAGGACCATGCATAAATTCCATGAGTCGTTTATATGATGATTCCGACACTGTCCTTGAGCTTCTTGAGGAGAGGGATTATCTGAAAGCTGATAAGCTCGCAAGTACCCTGTCTAAAGCCAACTCTGAAAGAAAAACTTATCAGGAGAAGGCTATGACTAAGGCTCTTGATCTGATTGGGGAGTGCAGGGATAATATAATCATTCTGTACCTTGAGAACTGCAATCCCGCACTTATGGGGCTGGTTGCAGGTAAGGTAAAGGAAATGACCGGAAGACCGTCCATATGTCTCACCGATTCGGAGGACGGGATATTAAAGGGTTCCGGAAGAAGTACAGATAACTATGATATGTTCGGGATGCTGTCAAGGCACAGAGACCTCTACTCCAAGTTCGGAGGGCACCCCGGAGCCGTAGGGCTTTCCATAGCAAAGGAAAATCTCAATAGCTTTATAAAGCTTATCAATGAAGATGCTAAGGATTTGATATTTGATAAAAAGGTCTTCGTGGATCTATATATGCCGATGTCCGAGGTAAGTGAGAAATTTTTAAATGAGATATCTCTTATGGAGCCTTTTGGAGAGGGTAATGAGGAGCCTTTGTTCTGTGACGAGACAGCAAGGCTTATAAGCTTTTCCCCTATAGGAAAGGAAGGTCAGTATACAAGCCTTATCATAGAGAGTAATAATAAAAAGGTACGGGCAGTATGGTTCAAACATCCTGATCTGATGAAAAACACCCTCTCTGAGGTTGGTATCCCAACCGAGGGCACACCTCTTAGCATACTTTATACCCCGAGGTTCAATACCTGGAACGGGAATACGACTATTTCATATAATATAAATTCACTAAAGGTAAGATGATGAAGCTTTTAAAAAAGACGAAAAAAACACCAAAAGTAATAGTTTACCTTCAGATACTCGGAAGCTGCCTCTTCTTTATCCTTATCCTTCTCTCAGCCCTTCTTCTCGGAACCACCGAGAAGAATTTAAAGAAGATGACGAGGGTATTTGCAGACAGTGTAGAAGTTGACACGGAGTATTATGAAAATTATAAGATCTACGGCTTTACGGATGAAATGTGCCGGGAGCTTCTTGAAGGGGATAAGATAAAAGGTCTTACTGCAGATGTCCTTACGGACAGATTCCTTGCTATTTTTAAGAATACTTCTTCCTATTCTCTTACCCTTGATGAATGTAAAGAGAGGATAAGGGGATATATAAGAGAAACGGCTGAGGGACTTGAACTGGATGAGACCAAAGTTAATGCACTTGCTGATTATACCTGTGATATATCAGGTATTAGCACTATGTTTATATATAATACGCCCGATGAATACCGTACCTCTATATTTGAGGCAGACAGGGAAAAGATAGAGGGGAGTGATAATTTTTTAAAATTTCTTTCCACTCTTGCC
This sequence comes from Lachnospiraceae bacterium, assembly GCA_017557525.1. Lineage (GTDB taxonomy): Bacteria > Bacillota > Clostridia > Lachnospirales > Lachnospiraceae > RUG11977. The sequence continues at coordinate 3,903 of JAFYYN010000069.1, read as the reverse complement.
TCACCTGTTCTTTGGGGTATAATGTTATTGTTTTATATAGTAACTCTTGTGATGATCTATGTACTTGATAAAGGAGTGTTCTCAATGCACTCAGCCAATACCGCCCTTTACCCGTCCGTTGCAGTCCTTGGCTTCTCCATAGGAGAGATATTTATGCCGGATGCTTCGGTAGTTACGGATTATATATTCCGACTTCTGATGATAACGAGCGTCGGGGGAACAGTGATAGGGCTTATAATGTACTTCATCATAAGGTTCCTAAAAGAAGGAAGTGAAACAGATGAAGAAGTTCTTTAACATGAACGTAATAGGTTATGTACTGGCAGTTATCTTAGGGATAGTCGCTTACTTCATAACGGGAGGACGGGTAATGTTCTTTCTTACCGTCTTCAGCGTGGTCTCTTCTCTTTTTGCTGTATATCATCTGATAAAAGAGGATTTTAAAAAAATCCCCATAACAAGAGGAATAATAGACGGAATAATATTCTTCCTTGCAGTACAGTGTGTGATAATAATGATTAAGTATAATTTTTTAGGAGTGTTTCTGAAATGAAAGGTCTGCTCATAACAGTGATAATAAGCATAATCCTGGGTATAGTCATAGGAAAGAGACTGTCAAAAAGAGGATATCGTTCTTATAATTTCGAGTTCCCTAAAAGACATGGTTTTTCTTTTGATACTTCAAATGACTCTTATCAGGAACACTGGATCCACGGCTACAGCAAAAATGAAAGCCCGTGGGATGATCCGTGGGGAGATAATTACGGTAATCCGTGGGGAAATCCGTGGGAATAATTGTATTAATAATTTTTTTGTCTGTTTTGTTGCGTTTGTATCAATTATCTAATATACTTAAATCAGGATAAATCAGGGGTTAAAAAAGATGATAAAAGATTGTAACTTTAAGGACTATCCTTTTTGTAATAGTAACTGTAATAAATGCATCCTCCTAACTCAGATCATGCCCCTGCTCTCGGAGGTATCAGAGCTTTTCAAGGTAAGGACAAGGCTTAACAGGGTTCTGGAAAAGAAAATAAAGATGACTGTAGACAGAAGAAAGAAGGAAGGCCGGATTAATGACCTGAGTAATGTAAGGATAAGGGACAATTTATATTGTTGCCTTAAAGACAGAAACAAGGATGATAAGGTTATCATAAATTTCTTTCTCAACCGGCATTTCCGTTTTTCTTCTCAGGGAATAGGATTGGAGACGATAGAAGAATGTTTAAATTACATACCATCTGATTTTTTAAACTGTCCGTGTTTAAAAGTGGATGAGAGAAACTGTTTATGTATAGATGTAAATATGGGAGAGTGATTAATATGACGAATTATATTGATAATATCCAAAACCTAATAAATGCAATAATAGAGTGCGCTGCACTTGATTACAGACAGCAATACCGGGATTATATCAAAAGTCCGACTTATGAGAACGCCCGGTACCTGATCTTAAACCGAAGATACTTTGAAGAAGACTGCAACGGTCTTACATCCTTAGGTGATTATATAGTAAGGCATCTGGAGGAAGAGGAGAGAGAAAAGTTTTCCCAGAAGGAACTTATGGTTGCCGATATAATGATCGGATATGCAACAAGGGAAGAGAGACCTTCCATGCCTTTACAGGCGAGTGCCTGAGAAAGGTGTACGGCTGCGGCTACGGTGGTAGTTGTATCCTTATAGGATTACACTTTATTTTAAGTATATATTATTTTATTCATTTAATAGAAGAAACTCGTTTTTTTGTGATTAAAGGTCGCTGAAATATGAGTTTCTTTTATGTTTTTATGAGTAACAGGTGAAGATTCGTTAGTAATAATGCCGGATACGTGAGGACATTTTATTATTTATAAGCAGATATCCATATATGTGAGCAAAATTTTAAATATAAGAGCAGGTTTATAAAATTATGAGTAAATATCCCTTATTATGAGTATTTTTTAATATTCGTGAGCGGTTTTCTAAAAACATGAGTAGATGAGATAATACGTGAGTAAAACTCCTATATTATTAGAAAAAGGACTATATTTAGTGGTACTCTTCTTAAAAAACAACAAAATGTAATATTTATTCAAAATGTGAGTAAAAGTCCCTATTTCATTACATTTTCATGAGTAAAAGTCGCCACATTGGGGCATTTTGTGAGTAAAAGTCCCTCAAAAATGCTTGACATTATAAGAAATCCCTTGTAAAATCGGTTTCATGATAAAAATATGAGTAAAAGTCGCTTACTTTTAACTGTTTCGGTCATATTTTAATCGTAAAAATCCCAAAAAGCAAGAAAAATTTCATCATAATACAAAAACATGAGCAAAAGTCGCTTACATTTTGATGCGACACTCAAATATTCGGAGGTAAAACAGTTGGCGAGAAGTAACAGTGCAAGAAATCAGTTTGTTGCAAAGAGAAACGATATAATTCAGCAGTCCCGCCTCAGCCTTACCCTTACCCAGTCCAAAGCCATTTCATACATTCTCAGCAAGGTTAAGAGAGAGGATACAGAGGATACTCATTATTTTTTCAATATAGGCGAGTTTAAACATATAATGAAGCTGAAAAAGATAACCTATAAAGAGGTTGGAGATATGCTTCAGAATATAGCCGATCAGTCCACCTATATTGTTGACAAGACGGGGAAACTCAAGCTTATAAGATGGCTTGATATTGTTCGTATTGAACCCGTTGACGGAAAGATAGAACTTACTCTTCATAAAGATATTACCCCTTATGTATTTAATCTTATAGAACAGAAGGATGAGAATGGAGAATATTATACAACGTATAAGCTTCAGGACATTTCCCTTATGAAACATTATTATTCTCCTCGTGTATATGAGATTCTCAAATCCTACGCCTATAATAATGAACAGTGGAAGTTTGAGTTTAATACAGGTTCCGATAAGGACTTGCAGGTACTTATTGCCAAGCCTGATGAAAAGGGGAATCCGGTAATTCCCAAAAGCTGGTCGTCATGGGCTGTATTTAAAAGAGATGTTCTTGAACCGGCAAAGGATGAGATAAATAAGTATACTCCGATAAAGATTGCTTACAAGGAAAGCAAGTATGACCTTTACGGTACCAAGCAGGGGAGGATATGCACTATAGAGTTCTATATGCTTGAAAAGACCAAGGGCGAAAAAAATCAGACAGAGGATATAATCGAACAGGAATATAAGGAAGTGGACGAAGAAGAAGAAAGGCAGATGTCTATTTTCGATAATTTCTATAATGCTCACAGGGAGCAGCTTGAGAAAGAGGCTCTGGAAGAACTTGCCGAGATGGATGATGAGCTTGAAAAGAGACAGGAGAAATCCATATGCCCTGTTTTTCTTGAAAACTTCAGCGAGTTTTCAGACGAGGAGGTAGAAGGACTCTTCAAGGCAGCTCTGGATCATATAGCGAGAGGTATCTTTTCCATAAAGAAACGCAACTGGGATGCCAGGGAGCTGTGGGCTATTGATTACGTGACATATTATTATGATAAGATCAAGGCTACGGCTAAGGATACTAAGACTACTGTATTCAAGAGACTCTATGACTGTGTTTCAAAGGATTATGACGATTATTCCGTCAAAGTGAATATGGATTATATAGACAGATACGGAGACAGATAAATGAATTTAGATTACAGAAGATATAAAAACGGAATATATGGTCTCAAATACAGAGGACTTTATATAATTCCCGTGGATAATAACAAGTGCCAGGTAATAAATGAAGATAAATATCTGATAATAGATGACCTCGACAGCCGAGAGGATGCTGTATGGGAGATTGAAAAACGGTATGCTTCCGAGAAGGAAAAGGAGCTGCTTGAGTTTCTTTACAGTAAGGATATTTCTGATCTAACATCTTACATGATGGATTATTATGAGAAGAAGGATAAGGAGGCTAAGTATATTT
>JAFYYN010000068.1 GCA_017557525.1 Lachnospiraceae bacterium | reverse complement strand
CACGGAAACCTGCACTCCGGTGTATACGGAATACTATGAGGACTATAGTAAGTTTTACGATGCTGCTTTGCGAGATGTTGAAGCGGCAAAGCAGACACGGGAGTATGGTCTTGATATGGTAAGCCATCCAAACTGGTTTGATGCATCATATATTTCTTGGCTTTCATATGATTCGCTGAATATTGTGCTGCCTGATGGTCACTTGTTCTTTGCTCCTATTATCAATTGGGGAAAATACAGAAAAGAAGACGGCAGACTTGTTATGCCAGTAACTGTTCGCCTGAATCATGCGATTGCGGATGGTTACCTGGTAGCGAACGTATTCCGTCTCCTGGAGCAGGAAATCCAGTCGTTTGTCGGGCTTTAATCAACAAATTCAAGTTTCGTACCATATAAGTGTAGATGTAAGTGATACATCTGCACTTATTTTTTATAATTAAGAGGATAGCGGCCTGACGTGATTCAAGTTGGGACACAGTAAGTGATCCCGTCCGACAAACAGTCAGCCGTCCCCTTATTGTACGTATTCGGTTAAGCAGGTTGTGACCTGAAGATTTCAGGATCACGTGTCACCAACGAAAATGAGTTTCGATAAGTGTGGGTGGTCGCCAGCTATGATAAAAATAAAGGAGGTAAGTGTATTGATTAGTGTAGGCGTAGATGTATCTAAAGGGAAAAGTACGGTTTGTATTTTAAAACCCTATGGAGAAGTGTTGATGTCACCCAGTGATTATGAGCACACGCAAAGAGATTTGAAAAAGCTTGCAGATCAGATGGATTCATTTGAAGATGAGATTCATGTGACTATGGAAGCTACCGGTAATTATCATTTTCCAATAGCGACGTATCTAAAGAAAAGGGATTACGATGTGCGGATTGTAAATCCTCTGGAAATGAAGCGTTACCGTTGCCAGGGAATAAGAAATCCAAAGACCGACAGTATTGATGCTGTTATGATTGCCCAGTATGGTATAGATTTTTGGTTTCGCCCTTCACAAGATTATGCCGATGATAATGAGAGGATTGAATTAAAGGCTTTGGGTATGCAGTACTTCAAGACCATGAAAACCAGACAAGATAGATGCCTTGTACTGGAGAGTGTTATTGATCGGACGTTACCAGGAATCGGAAGTATTTTGAACGATTATGATAAACATACGGGAAAAGACAAAAAAAGTGACTTTGTTTATGATTTTTATCACGCTGATAAGATTACAGTGTATTCTGAAAAGAGATTCTGTGATAAGTATGCATCGTGGTCAAAGAAGAAGGGATACCGCTATAGTGAAAAAGAAGCCCGCCAGCTTTACTCAATCGCCAAAGATAGTATCCCAACCCTTCCTTCGTCTGAGAACACAAAGTTGATCGTTCAAGACGCAGTAAAAATACTTAGAGAAGTTGATGCTTCTCTGTATGATATTCTAACCCGTATGAATGAAATAGCCAAGTGTATGCCCGAGTATGCAACCGTAATGGAGATGAAAGGAGTCGGAGTATCAATAGGGCCGCGACTGATTGCAGAGATAGGAGATCCAAGAAGGTTTCATAGCGCCAAGGCTTTGATTGCGTATGCAGGAATTGATGCGCCCCCATATCAATCCGGGAAATTTACTGGAACAGAGAGACATATGTCGAAGAGGGGATCAAGAATAATGCGAAAATTAGGCTTCGAATTAATGGATACTATCAATAAGCATCAGAAACAATATGCAGGAGATCCTGTATGTGAATATTTTTTAGCAAAACGCAACGAAGGAAAAAAGTATCGTGTTGCAATGTTTGCAGCCTACAATAAGTTCCTAAGAATATATCATTCAAAGGTGTCAAGCGTTCTCAACGAGAGTGTGAAATAAGGCTCAAAATCTACGGCTACAGAAAATAGAGATAATAGAATACTTAAGGTCAGCATTTGCTGATCTTATTTGTCATGCTAAAATATCGGTAGAAATCTAAAAATAATAAAAAACACTTGCAAAATATTAGCAGGTTTG
>JAFYYN010000067.1 GCA_017557525.1 Lachnospiraceae bacterium | reverse complement strand
TACCTGCTGGAAAGGGTCAACGACACCGGATTCCGGGATACACTCCTGTCCTATATCCGGGACGGTGGTTTTGTGATTGGAGTAAGTGCGGGAAGCATTATCTTCGCCAACAATCTGCCAGGAAATCTGGAACTGCTGGATACAAAGCTGGATGTTCACTGCGAAACAAGCAGTTATACAGGTAGCGTATATTTCCCGCTGATTGAGAATATGAAGCTGTCGAACACAGGTGCCATACTTATCCGGAGCATACCGGATAAAACAGAAATCATTGATGGATGAGACGGAACAGATCGGAGTTATTTTTCAGTTTATACGATAATCAGGAACTGAATTTTTAGGAGTTGCAGATGGTTAAGATTTTTAGCATAGAAGATAGAAAAAGCACATTGGATTATATTCTCTCAACAGCCAAAGATTGTCCTAAGATAGTTTCTTTGGTTCAAGTAGGATCTGGAGCTGAAGGTTTCCGTGATGAAAAGTCAGATTTAGATTTTGTAATAGCATATGATAACAATGAATCCATGACTGAAGTTATGGACTACATGCATAATAAGATATCTGAAAATTATAATCTTATATTTTATACACAATCTGAGGAAAAGCATCTTCAAGTGTATGTGTTGGACAATTTTTTAGAGATAGATATCGGGTTTGGATGCTATGAGCATGCAGCAGCACTAAAACCGGCATTTAAGGTTCTTTTTGATAATTCCGGTACCGTAGAAGATAAAATGATTCAATCCAGAACCACTATGGATGAGCGCATATATGGCAGTAAACAGAAGAAAGATCTGGAAACTGCTCGTAATTATGCATGGACACATTTGATGCATGCAGCAGTAGCTATTAAGCGAAACAATTATTTTCGTACTGTAGGGGAACTTGAATTTGTTAGAAAAATATATATTGATCTTTTAGGAGACCGATATAAACTTGAGAGCGCTGTGAACCGTGAAATAGATAATCTGCCCGATTATGAAAAGGAAGCCATAAAGAGTACGTATATTACAGATGATAGCCGAGAGACGTTATGGGCGTGCTTGATTAATCTGACGGATTTGATTTACAAAGAGCTGGAAGGTAGTAGTATGCCTATATCTAAGGAAATGCTAGTTGAGTATTATAATGATTTAAAATAAACCAGGAAAATATCTTCCAGTCTGCATAATTGACCAAGTACAGTGAGGGACACGTAATGGATAAGACCTTTATCGAGATGAAACTCTTTCAGGTAAAACCTGATAAGCTCGAGCAATTTGAAACTAAGATTGAGGAAATGACCACAAAACAGCTTAAATGTGATGGTTGCATATCACTTAAGTATTTCAAGAGATTTTTCACAATAGATGGAATCGAACTTGGCGAGCCTCCGAGGGAGTTAACCAAGATAGTAAAGTGTGTTAAGTATTATTCATACTGGGAATTTGACACTAAAGAAAACTATGGCAAGGCCATAAAAATCTTTTTCGACAATTACAATAAAGAGTTACAAAAATTGCTGATCGCACCATTTGATATCAACTTGGGATATTCGGTGTGATAGTAAGTTATATCGGAAGTTAAAGAAGGAGCGAGAAAATGACAGCAGATCATTTTGTTGAAATTGTTAAAAAAGAAAAGGATTCCATTCTTGCATTGTATTTTTCTGAGAATTCTGAAACTCAGGTTGGAAAGATGATTCGGGATATATCTGATCAGGGAATATCAAAGGATAGTATTGGCCATATGGCAATCATGCTACGATGATCAATGCATGTCAGATACCGGAAGACATATTAAAGGATATGTCTACTGATCAACTAGTTCAGACGATCATGGCTTATCCTCTATGGGGTGATGTTTTAGCTTATGATAGTCGTGAAGTGGCATATGGCTTGATTAAAGGAAGCTTTAACGGGCTTAGAGAGCTGTATTCAAGAGAAGATGCTGCAGAGTGTCTGGAAAAATGTCCGGATGTTATAAGGTTTAAATATCCAACTGCGTACTATACAATAGAAGAGTATTTTGGAAAAGATACTGAGGAATGATGATATTTAATGAGGTATAGGATAATGAAGAAAAAGTTTAGATTTATGCTTATAGCTATTGCGATGGTGCTCATAGTTAGTGCTTTAGTGGTAGGCTATACAGATGCTTATGCCGCTTCTAAGAAAACACCGGCTAAGCCAAAGATTACGGTTAAGGTTTCTGATAATGAAGTAACTATTACAATAAATAAGACAAAGAATGCGGAAGGTTACGAGATTTTTGTAAAGAATCCGGATACTTCAGCGTATGAGAAGATTGCAACCGTAAAAAAGAACGGCAAGGCAAAAAGGACATATAAGCTGAGTAATCTCCAAAATGGAACGTACAAGATTAAAGTTAGGGCTTATAATGGCAATAAGTTTTCAAAGTACAGTGCTGTTAAGACAGTAGCGATTGAAACAGATAAGGTTGAGGAAGTCACATATCATTTTAGAAATAACAACCTTTTGGAACAGCACTTTGAAAAGCATGGTAAAGAGATGGGGTTTGAAACTAAGGAAGCTTATGAAAAGGCAGCTTCTGATGTAATAAACAATCCCAAGGCTCTTTTTAAGACAGAGGCAGAAGATGGTGATTATGTATATTATGTCGAGGAAACCAATGAATTTGTTGTTCTTTCATTAGATGGTTATATCCGGACATATTTTCTGCCGTCTTCTGGAAAGAAATACTTTGACAGACAATAGTGTTTAATGGACTGATAAAGGCAATGATAGGGGATTGGGTTAAATGACAGATATAGAATTTGAAAAGAAGAAGGCACTATTCCTGGAGCAGAAGAAGACTCTGGATTCATTCCTTATGACCGGGGCTATCAGCCAGCTACAGTATGACAAGTCCTATGGAGATATGGTAAAGAAGATGGGGATGGAGAAAGTAGCGGAAGAACTTAGTCAGGGAGATTAGTATACGAGGTGGACAGAATATGCAGACAATCCTAATCACATTAGATTCAAGAAAAATGGATAATCCCGATCTGGATATAAGGTATTTACTCCCAGATCGTATAGATGAGTATACGGAAGGTGCAGTAAGGGATAATGGTTATGATTATCTCGATAATGATGTGATGGCTTTATGGCTGGAGACTGAGGATGCAGCCGGAAATGCTGAAAAGGTCATCACGCTGTTAGAATCCGAAGAGATTCTGGATAATAATCTTACGAAATCTGCCACAGTTTATATATCTGAAGAGGATTGCGCTGAATTAGAAAAATGCAAGAAGATATATCCGGAGAATTGAATTAGAGGGACAATGTATTTGGAGCAGTAAATAGATGTGAACAGATATAGAGATGCTAAAATGGCAGAAATAACAAAATTTATGGAAGGAGATTTTTTACAATGAAAGTATTGATAATCAATGGAAGTCCCAGAGTGAATGGTAATACTTCGATAGCAGTTAATGAAATGGCAAAGTCATTTACAGAGGAAGGCATAGAAACAGAAGTTGTCCAGATTGGCAATAAGGATATCCGTGGGTGTATAGCCTGTGGAAGCTGCAGAGAAAAAGGAAAATGTGTATTTGATGATGTCGTAAATGAACTTGCACCCAAGTTTGAGGAGGCAGATGGGCTTGTAGTCGCTTCACCTGTTTATTATGCCTCGGCCAACGCAACACTTATTGCGTGCCTGGACAGACTGTTCTACAGCACATCGTTTGATAAGAGCATGAAGGTTGGAGCAAGCGTTGTTGTATGCCGCAGAGGCGGTGCATCCGCAACATTTGATGAATTAAACAAATACTTTACTATCTGCAATATGCCCATAGCATCGAGCCAGTATTGGAACAGTGTCCATGGTAGGGAAAAAGGTCAGGCGGAAAAAGATCTTGAGGGCCTTCAGACAATGAGGGTTCTTGCCAGAAATATGTCGTTCCTAATGAAGAGCATCGCTTTGGGCAAAGCGAAATACGGGTTGCCAAAAACGGAAGAACACGCATGGACACACTTTATCAGGGAGTGATCCTTCTTGATGTAAAGGAAGAATTATGACATTAAGGGATAGCGTTTTCAAATATATCAAAGAAAAGTATAAGACAGTTCCCGAGTACTTATTATAAACAGTTGGCAGATAAAGTACGATACTTTAAGGAAAACGAGGAAGGAGTGAGAACTATGTGTGCTACATTAGAGAAAATGAGAGATGAAACCGCAAGAAAGGCAGAGTGGCAAACAAAAGTCAGAAGTGTTCTTAGATGGATTGCGATGGGACTTACACCCGAACAAATAGCTAAAGGTGAGGATTTAACGGTAGAACAGGTTGAAGAAATAGCGAATGTGAGAAATGTCTGATAAAGTAATGGATTGAGATATTTAATATTTCTTTGTAGCAACTTAATAAGACATATGAAGCATAGGCTTAAGAATGATTCTTATCCCTATGCTTTTTATTTTGTTAGAAAGGGTAATGTATGGGAAATGTATATGCTTATTGCCGGGTAAGTAGCCCAGATCAGAACGAAGACCGTCAGATTATATGTATGAGAGAACTTAAGGTTCCGAAAGAAAATATATTCGTGGATAAGCAATCCGGCAACAATTATAATCCGTAGCGTAAATTAAGCTACATTATTCGTTCAAAGCGTAGCTTAAGCAACATTTCCGGGCTATTCTGAATATTGAAAATCAAGTATTTCAGGCGTATTATAAAGTCACAACGAAGGGAACAAAAGAAAACCCTAAAACAAATATTAAACAGGAGGAAAAAGATATGTTTTTTGCTGGTGTAGCTGTAGGTACATTATTGTTTGGCGCTGGATTCCTTACTTACTATTTTTGTAAGAAATAAGAATCATTAATCAAAAAAATCATAGTAAAAAGAATCATAGTAAAAAGAATCAATAGGAGGATATAATTATGTTTGTGGCTGGATTATTTGTAGGAGTTTTAGTTGTCGGACCGGTAATAGCCATGGGATTTTTAATAGCAAAGAAGGTATAAGCTGAATATAGTTACAATAAAGGGAACAAAAGAAAACCCTAAAACAGAAACGGAAGGAGATGAGAATATGATAACAGCAGCATTATGTATAAGCGGAGTATTAATAATTGTAGCAAGTCCATTTATAGTGGGATATACTGTTACTGAATTAAACAAATAAACTGAACGCAGGTTCGTCTTGAAAAATCATTATAAATTATAAAACAAAAACTAAAAGGAGGAAAAAGATATGGCAACATTAGCAACAATAGGAGTAGTAGCAATAGAGGCAGCACCATTTGTAGCATTGGGAATTTTAATCTGGGGGCTTTGCTCACGATAAGATGAATCGAATGATTAGGAAAAAGATATGTTGTTCGGAGGATTAATAATTGGCTTAATACTCGTAGTTGAAGGCGGATGTATTACAGCAGGTATCATGTTAAGTAAAAAATAATGTATGGTATGGTAAAAACAAACTTACAAGAGAAGACAACAAAAAATTTAAGCTTTTAAAAGCAGGAATAAGAAAAAAACTTATCCCTGCTTTTTCATTTGCAAAGGAGCGTAGCAATGACGGGAAAATATATCACAGACTAGCATGGTATGATGGAATCTGGCAAGTTGGAATGTTATTACCAATAATCCTAATCTACTTCTACAACGGAGAATCCGGAAAGAAAAATATAGTCAATAAATGGTCATTTTATTTGTTTTATCCTATACATTTCCTTGTATTTTGGCTTATTTTAAAAGCTTAAAAAGTTTGACGGGAGAGTATATATTTGGTATACTCTTAAACAAGTTAGCAAAATTAACTTTCAGGATAAAAGACTAAGACAATTGGAATTTGAAGAGGAATGAAAATGCAGAAGCATATACGAATAATCACTGGATTTCTTGCTGTTGTGTTAGTTGTTTCGCTTAGTGCCTGTTCTTCAAGCAGGGAAAATACGGCATCCATTGCAGAGGAGCGCATAGATTCCCTGACTTATGCAGTATTTCCTTATTTGCCCGATGCAGAGTATTACCAGGAGCTTATTGAGCGAAGATGGGCTGAGGTTGAACCGGATATTCATCTGGTTCGCGCTGAGTGGGACTGTTATTCGGATGGAGCACCGGAGGGCATTGATGTGCTAATGTATGACGCTGTTATGCTGGAACAGATTACCGCTGCCGGATGGATACAGCCGATTGAACATGATGCTGTGCAAGATTCTGAGGATTTGTTTCCGTTTGCACTGAAAGGGCTAACCGTAGAAGACAAATTGTACGGCATTCCGGTTTTACTTTGTGGAAACTTTTTGATATATGATAAAAATTGCGAAACACTTGCTACGGCAGAACATATCACAGATCTTGCTGAACAGTCTGAGATTCTCGTAGTGAATTCAAAAGATCCTGTGAACAGGCCGCAGTATATTATTGAAGTGGTCGCAGATAGCACCGGAGAAAAAAATCCATCCATTGGCAGCGATACAGAGGATGTCATGACACTCATCGACCGTTTAGCGATTGATGCTCACGAGCATGACGACGACGTCCAGGTTGTGACAGCGTACGATTCTGGAATCGGTCAGGGATACATTGGTTTTTGTGAGAGCATGAGACTTCTGAAGAAACGCAAGGAGGCAACCCGGATTAAGACAATCAGCTTTAGTGATCAGGAAAATACGCCACGTTTGTACGTGGATGCTGTGGCAATCACTTCTGGTGTGGGGGACCTTCGATATGAAAAATGTCTGAAGCTGATCAATATCATGGCGGAAGCAGACGTAATGAAAGAGTTATCAGTGCAAGATGGTGAGCCACAATATCTCCTACTTGCGAGGAAAACACCCTACCTGTTCCTATCCGGACAGTTTCCGCTTTATACACCGCTGGAAAAAATGGCAGAAGAAGAGAACAACTGCGTCATACTAACACCTTGATGAACCGGATTAAAGGAAAGATTAAAGATGTGTTAGCGGCACTTATACTGTTTACATAATAGATAGTTATCTTGATACGGAAACAAACGGTGTAAGACCAAACAAAAAAGCAGATTAGCGGTCTATTGCAATCTACCCTTTTGTTTGGGCTTCACGCCGTTTTTTCTCTAAGTGAACTAAGTCGCGTCCCGTTAGCTGTGGAATTT
>JAFYYN010000066.1 GCA_017557525.1 Lachnospiraceae bacterium | reverse complement strand
GGTATTGATATCCCGAGGATGATAGAACTTTACAATGAACATCTGCTCACAACGGCGTATGGCGGTATGGGATTTATCGCACCGATGGCTATGATGGCTGTTCCTGAAGATAAGAAACCTTCGGCCTGTCTGCACTGTCAAAGCTGTGAGAGCGTCTGTCCACAGCAGATAAAGATATCTGATATCATGACGGATTTTGTGGAAAAGATAGGTTAGGGAGAGAGAATGATCAAGGCGATAATCGAAGCTATAATGGTCCTTGTAGTGATGATAATGCTTTATATTGTGTTGGTAGCTTACAAGTTCAAAAGTAATTGGATGAAGAAGTATTCAAAGGGGGCTGATCAATGATGAATTACAGAACGCTGGGTAAAACAGGACTTAAGGTCAGCGAGATAGGGTTCGGAGGCGAATGGCTGGAGCGCCATCCCGAGGAAGAATCGGTAGAACTGATAAAGTATGCCGGTAAAAAGGGGATCAATATCATTGACTGTTGGATGGCTAACCCGAAATCAAGGGATATCATCGGCATGGCCATGGAAGGAAACCGCGGGAACTGGATCGTGCAGGGGCATATCGGTTCCACATATCAGAATGGCCAGTATGTCCGTACCAGGGATATGAAGTATGTCGTTCCTGCGTTTGAAGATATTCTAAGGAGAATGAAGACCGACTATATAGATCTGGGGATGATACACTACGTTGACGCCAAAGAAGACTGGGATAACTGTATGAAGACGGACTTTATAAAGTTTGTTCATAAGCTTCATGATGAAGGCGTAATAAAGCACATCGGTCTGTCAACACATAACCCGAGGATAGGCAAACTCGCTGTGGAGACAGGATTCATTGATATGATAATGTTTTCAATCAATCCTGCATTTGATATGCGTCCGGCTACTGAAAGCGTTGATGCTTTATTTGGCGGCTATGATAAGGATTACTCCGGTATAGATCCTGAAAGGGCTGAGTTCTACAGGCTCTGCGAGGAAAAGGAAGTCGGCATAACCGTTATGAAGGGTTTCTTTGGCGGGGCTCTGCTTGATGAGAAGAGATCACCGTTCGGCGTAGCATTTACACCTAAGCAGTGTATTCATTATGCATTGACAAGGCCGGGAGTATCGTCTGTTCTCTGTGGTTATGATACCAAGGAACAGGTGGATGAGGCTGTTGCATATGAGACAGCCGAAGATGATGAGAAGGATTACGCTTCTGTGATCGCATCAGCTCCAATGCACTCATATATGGGACAGTGTACGTATTGCGGGCATTGCAAGCCTTGTCCGATGGATATTGATATAGCAATGGTGAATAAGTTTTATGATCTGGCCATTACACAGCCAATGGTCCCTGAAAGCGTAAAGGCACATTATGAGGCACTCGGGATAACGGCATCTTCCTGTGTGGGATGTCAAAGTTGCGAAAGCAGATGCCCGTTCGGGGTAAAGATTGCCGAGAGGATGGCAAAGGCTGCAGAATTATTCGGGTGTTAGTTGTGGGAAAGACGGATTAGCAGCTGAAGGTGCAGGACCACTCCCTAATCATGGGAATAGAAAGGAAATGAGCGAAACAGTCAGCTATATATAGAGAGAAAAGACTATGTTATTTGGAAAGAAGATTAAAAAACCGGAAATATCATTTGACCCCGATACCCAGTATGCCATAATCCGCAGCTCGATCTGCACAGGCGAGAAGGTTGCCGGGTTTAAGAGCAAGGCTGACGGTCATTTTACAGAAGTTATGCTTATCCGCTCATATGAGGATGAGCTTAGGTTTAAGGAAACATATGGCATAGATACAATCAAGCCAGAATACTGAAGGAGGCAGACTATGACTTACGAACAGATTGTAGAGAAAGTTAAGAAGGCTTTAAAGAAGGTTGACGCATCAGGTGTCAAGGGACATCTTGCAGTAAGCTTATAAATAATCATGGTGGATTATATGATCGGGTTACATACGAGATCAAATTGTCTCCCTTTATAGTGCTGAATTCAAAGTAGATAAGAAATATCATGCTGTATTAATAAATCGTCAGGAATTGTTGGAAAGAGAAATATCATCTAGGTCTGTAATCCATAATGTTCTGATTACGACAAAGGGGTTAAAGTATAATGAATATAGTGGATTTTTTGACAATGTAATAACACTGGATGAATTATTTACTTGATGTTATTCTAAGCCATAATGTAGGTGGTTTCGTTAGTCGTGGCTAAGTATCGCATATATTATTTGGCTATTTTCAAAAAAATAACTTTCAGTTTTAAAGACGATGACAAAGCATTATTTGGATCAATTACTGAGCAAGAGAGAAATGGCATGGAAACACAGCTGCATAAACGTGCTACTTATCTAAATTTCAAAATAAATTAAAGTATTAATGGATTTATGGAACTATCAGCAGAGATTATTCATCTAATATATATAATCTGCCAACTTAATGGTGGTCAAGCAAGAAATATGAGATGATTTAGTTTGCTGTATTTGGAAGGAGGTTGCGTTATGAGATGGTATATAATCATTGGAACCATATTAATGGCCATTCTCTTGACAGCTTGTTCTGTAAATGCTAATGCCGGAAATTCGGATGCAGAGACTGCTATTGTAAAAAATGAGAATGTATCGGGTGAATATACAGATTTGGTCGAAATAATCAAGAAAGCTAAAGGAACAGAAATAAATCTTTCTGAAACTACAGAGATTATATTGGTAGATGGAACTACAGGACAACGAATTGTGATTGATGATAAAGATACAGTAAAAACTTTAGTAGACGAATTTTCAAACACGAAGTTTACCTATATAAATGAAGGTGAAGAGAGTGGAGGATACACATATAGAGTTGTATTCTGCAATAATGATAAAACTGTTTTTGACGGTTCTTTTATTGGAGATAGCCGTATCAGGATTTCATCCAAAGAGTTTATCTCTTCTGAAAAGGCTCTGAATTCATTTAAGGTAATCAAGGAAATGTTTGCATCATCCTCGGATAGAACCTCTGAAACAGATAGTGATGAGAATACTGTGAAGAGTTCAGGCAACTTAACGCAGAATAATGCGGAGCCTGACGAAACGGCAGAAAAAAAGAAGCTTGCCGAGAAGATTCAAAAGCAGCTGCCTGAAGACATATGGGGCGGTTATTATGTGGAACCCAAAAGTGAAGACATAATAGAAGAAACAGAGACTACGGGAGAAAAACGACAATATAGAAGAGTATGGTATGAATTATATATATGTATACTTAAAGATTATGAAGACCTCCCGGAATATGATGAAGTCACTTATAAGATAGTTGAGTATTCTGCCGATGAACTGTCGGACTTTCTTGCTATTCTTCAAAATAATAAAGAAGCCATAGGGTTTTATGATGCAACAATAAGTTATCCGGATAATAAAGTGATATTAAAAATATTAGAAAATTCATATATTAATGAGAATTTATTATATACGCTTTTACCCGAAAAAGCGATAAAGAAAACGATCCAGAAATATGGAATAACAAGTACCGTATTTACAAAGATCAAAACAGAAATACAAAACAGAACAGAAAATGTCAATGTCGTATGTGAATATGATGCCACACAATTGAAAATACGATTTGATGTGGACTGGATTGAAAGCTCTGACGGAGATTATTATCCTGATGCCACAATATCACTGAAGGATTATAATTCATATATAGAGATAATCAGGGTCATTTTAGAAAACCTTGATGAGATAGATGTAAATATAATCATTGAGGCCGGAGATAAGGCTGACGTAAGGTCCCCGCTAAGAGTTTTTGTCCGTGAGGCAGATTCTCTAAAAAGGGACAGACTTCTCGGTTTAGATTTTGGTGTTGACGGAAAAAAGCTTGACGAAGACAGGATAAAGACCATTCTTGAGGAGTTTTCCGAAAAGATTCAACCTGATAGCTTGAAATTTGGTATTGACGGATATTTGGTTAACTTAAAACTTGAATTCAATAAAGTTCCAGAATACTCTGTTATTGAGGATTTTTATGAGCTGTTCGGGTCCAGACTCACTCAAGCAGGAATAAACGCTGAACTGCATATATCGGTTACAGATACAAAAGGAGAAGAGATATATCTTATCTATTATCCATATGCTTATGGTGGATATCGCTGGGCTTGGAGAAAAACAAAATAAGTTGAGACATATACTGGTGGATAGAACGATATTTTGGAATATAAATGAGTAAGACAAATATGAGTTTTTACGATCCCGACAATAACGTGATTTACTTTAGGCAGTTTTAAGGTATTGAATATGGAGATTTGAAATGAACAGTAATCATGAGGAATACATGAGAAGATGCTACGAATTAGCTATCAGCGCAGGTAAGAAGGGATTCGATACTTTCGGAGCCGTG
>JAFYYN010000065.1 GCA_017557525.1 Lachnospiraceae bacterium | reverse complement strand
TGTTTAAATAAAAATGATTCCCACCCGGGAAGGATCTTCCTGGGTGGGCTATATGGCAGATATGAAAGTGCTGGTTTTTAACTGCCGAAAAGTGCTGGAAATAAACTGCCGAAAACTGCTGGATTTTACTTGCTTTTTACAACCATTCGCTTCTTACGTTAGTATTATAAAATTGCACAAAGCAGGTAGGGAATTTTGTGCAATTTTTTTACTTAAAAAACCTATTGACAAGATAGGTAAATAGGTTTATAATACTGCAAAGATACGAAATGAAATCAAGAAGGGAGAAACACAAAGTGATTTACGCTGATAATGCCGCTACGACAAAGATGAGTAAGACGGCAATCGATACAATGGTAGCCTGCATGAACGAAAACTTCGGAAATCCTTCAAGTCTGTATACAATCGGTCAGAGTGCTAAGGAAAGATTAGAGGAGGCCAGAAAGGATGTGGCTTCCGTAATAGGTGCAGATGCTAAGGAAATCCTGTTCACATCCGGAGGAAGCGAGGCTGATAACCAAGCTATAAGGTCTGCAGCAGAGCTTGGCAGAAAGAACGGAAAGCTGCATATCATATCTACGGCTTTTGAACACCACGCAGTACTTCATACCTTGGAAAAGCTTAAGAAGGAAGGCTTTGAGGTAACTTTGCTTGATGTGCACGAGGATGGTCTGATCAGACCTGACGAGCTTGAAGCAGCTATAAAAGATACTACATGCCTAGTAACAGTAATGTTTGCCAATAATGAGATAGGAACCATACAGCCCATTCGCGAGATAGGAGCTATATGTAGAAAGCACAATGTGCTGTTCCATACCGATGCAGTGCAGGCTATAGGACATCTTCCCATTAATGTGATAGATGACAATATCGACATGCTTTCAGCTTCGGCACATAAGTTCCATGGTCCTAAGGGAGTAGGTTTCCTTTATTTTAAGAAAGGTATAAGACTGACAAACTTAATAGAGGGCGGTGCTCAGGAAAAAGGCAGGCGTGCAGGCACAGAGAATGTGCCCGGTATAGTAGCTATGGCAGCTGCTTTAAAGGAAGCAGTATCAAAGCTCGATGAAACATCTAAATATCTGACTGAGAAGAGAGACAGGCTGATAAAAGGTCTAAAGGAGATTTCTCATTCCGCACTTAACGGTGATGCGGTAAAGAGACTACCGAGCAATGTTAACTTCTGTTTCGAGGGCATTGAAGGTGAGTCATTGCTACTTTTACTTGATGATAAGGGTATTTCAGCATCATCTGGCTCCGCATGTACCTCAGGTTCTCTTGACCCCAGCCATGTACTGCTTGCCATCGGCAGAGTGCATGATGTGGCGCACGGTTCCCTGAGACTCAGCATTGGAGAAGATATAACTGACGAAGAGGTAGATTACATCGTAAAGTCGGTAAAGGAAGTAGTAGAGTATTTAAGAGGGTTCTCACCTATCTGGAGAGACCTTGTGGCAGGCAAGAAACAATTTATTTTATAAGCTTTTACAATTGTCTGATGAGGTGCTAAACGGTAAATAGCCATGATGAAGGGCTATAGAATTATATTGGAAAGTAGGTAAATAAAATGGCATTATATAGCGAAAAAGTAATGGATCATTTCCGTAACCCTAGAAATGTTGGTGTTATAGAGGATGCAAACGGTATAGGAGAAGTAGGAAATGCAAAGTGTGGGGACATCATGAAGATGTACCTGAAAATTGAAGATGATATAATACAGGACGTAAAGTTTGAGACATTTGGCTGCGGCAGTGCCATAGCATCAAGCTCGATGGCCACCGAGATGATAAAAGGTCAGCCTGTTTCTGAGGCTATGAAGCTCACCAATAAGGCAGTGGCAGAGGCACTTGACGGACTTCCTGATTATAAGATGCACTGCTCTGTATTGGCTGAGGAAGCAATCAAGAATGCGCTGGATGACTATAACAAACGTAAAGCTGAGTAATATATAAAAGTATGGATTTACTTTAAAACTGCTCGAAAGGGCAGTTTTTTTGACGATATGGATATAAGATTTATTAGGAGGCTAATAAATTATGAGCTATTTTCCAATGATGGTAGATTTGGATAAAAAGAAGGTGTTAGTTGTAGGTGGTGGCAACGAAGGGACACAGAAGATAAATGTCCTTAAACCCTTCGGCTGTGATATAACATTGATTTCCATAGAGGCCTCCCCGGAGGCAGCAGCGGGTGCAGATGTATATATTCAAAGAGCCTTCGAAGATACTGATATTGATGAAAAATATGTTTTGATAGTAGCTGCAACAGGTGATCTTAATACTGATGAGAAAATAAGTAAGCTGGCTAAGAATAAGAAAATACCTGTAAATGTAGTTGATAAAACGGAACTCTGCACTTTCATTTTCCCTGCCATTGTTAAGGACAAGGATGTTGTTATCGGAGTGTCCAGCGGGGGCAAGAGCCCGTATCTGGTGCAATTTATAAAACAACTGATTCTTTCTCATTTGCCAAAGAATATCGGAGAAATCAACGATAAAATGGGAGATTACAGAGTATATGCCAAGGAAAACATTAATGATGCTAAAGAAAGAAGAAGGTTTCTAAAGGAAAAACTGGACTTTCTGCTCGGTTATAAATCTAATTGATAACAGGTTATAGATACAGTGTATAAGTGAGGGTATTGACATTGGTATTATTAATGATATAATAAGCCCATAATCAAAAACCGATTAAACCTATGGAGTAAATAGGTAATGACAAGGTAATTAAGGAGAGTATTATTATGTCACTTAACAGGAAACAGAATTATAATACAATATCAGGCATGTGCTTTATGTGTATGTGTTGCTATACATATAAGGTCTTTTGCCGTGTAAAAAACTGATTTCCTAATTATATTTATATAGAAATACGGATGATCAGGTACGGCGGTGCCTGATTTTTTTACGCTTAAATCTAAGGAGAACAAATATGAAACGGCATCTTTCAGCCGGAGGGCTGATAAACTGTTGAACTACTTAAGTATACAAAAATGAAATTAGAAGGAAGATAACAAAATGTATATCGAACTGAGAAATATAAACAAAACATTTGGAAATGTAAAAGCTTCTGATAATGTAAGTTTTGGAATAGAAAAAGGAAAACTGATCGGCCTGTTAGGTCCGAGCGGAAGTGGAAAAACCACGATACTTAGAATGCTTGCGGGACTGGAAAAACAGGATTCGGGAGATATTTTCATTGATGGAAAGAATGTTAATGATCTTACCCCGGACCAAAGGGGAATAGGATTCGTTTTTCAGAATTACGCATTGTTTCCCTATATGAATGTATACAACAACATTGCTTACGGTTTGAAAATACAAAAAAAGGACAAGGAGTATATAAAGAGCAGAGTAACAGAACTTCTTGAACTTGTAGGACTGCCCGGGGTGGAAAAGAGATATCCCGATCAACTGAGCGGCGGCCAGAGACAGAGAATAGCACTTGCAAGAGCTCTTGCACCAAGCCCGGAATTACTATTACTTGATGAACCATTCGCTGCAATAGATGCTAAGGTACGTAAAGAACTTAGAACCTGGCTCAGAGATACAATAGATAAGATTGGTATAACAAGTATATTTGTAACACATGATCAGGATGAAGCGATAGAGGTTACAGATGAGATAGTTATTACTAATAACGGAAGAGTTGAACAGGTAGGAAGTCCTTCCGAAATCTATCTTAATCCTGATACACCTTTTGTGGCAAGGTTCATTGGACAGTCAGATGTTATAGAACATTACAGCAGATTAAAAGGGTTTGAGCATGTAAAGGGAAAACACAATGCGGTTGTTCGTCCAGAATTCGTTGAGATACATAAATTTACCGACAATAAACAGCATGATTTTGAAAGCTCGATGGAAGATGGTGTAGTAACTGGTATTTACTTTAGAGGCTCAGCATATGAGGTACATGCAGATATTGGTGGTACAAATATTGTTGGAAGGATCCCACTTGGAGGAACGAAGATAGTCAAGGGTGATAAGGTTAAAGTACTGATTAAGCAGATATATACCTTTGATGATACCAGCACAGAGATCTTGACGAACAAGGGTCTTGATAAGGAAGAATTATATTACATTTAAGGAGGCCGGACAGATGGAAAAGGCACAACAGAAAAATAATATAGCCGTGAAGATCCTGAAATCCGGCGTAATATCCTGGATTGTTATAATTACAATTTGGGGATTAGGATCATTAAATTACGATGAATATTTTTTACCCAGTCCACATGAAACACTAACAAGTATGTCAACGCTGATAGAAAATGGAAGACTTCAGGCAGATATTCTGGCCAGTGTTTCAAGGGTATTAAGAGGGTGGATTCTTGCAGTTTTAGCAGGTGTTCCACTGGGATTGGTAGTAGGAAGCTTTAAAGCGGTAAGATGGCTTATTGAACCTATTTTGAGTTTCTTTAGATTCGTACCTGCCATTGCGCTTACCACATTGTTTCTGATGTGGTTTGGTGTTGGGGATGAATCAAAGATCGCCTTGATCATATATGCCTCCTTCTTCCCGATATTTGTAAATACTATAGCGGGAGTTGCTTCAACAGATGGTTCTTTGATTGAAGCTGCATCATGTATGGGAGCAAAAAAAATCAGGATATTTTTTACGGTAATGGTTCCTTCGGCAGTATCAAATATATTTACCGGAATTAGACTAGGCCTCAGCTCATCCATCATATGCATCATAGCAGCGGAGATGCTGGTAGGAAGTAATGGTCTTGGATATCTGATAAACAGTTCGAAGTTATATTATAAAACTAGCTGGGCATTTGCAGGAATTGTTTCACTTGCAATTATAGGATTCCTTGCAGACAGATTGTTACAGTTAATAGGCAAAAAAGCACTGAAACATTTCGGTGTTAAATAATAAAATGAAACAAAAGGAGAAAAACATTATGAAAAAATTAGGAAAAATCAAAAGGATCATTAGTTTAGCAGTTTCAATAGTACTTATCATCTCTTCATTAACAGCATGCGCAAAAAATGAAGCAAAAGCAGGAGATACAACCGGTACCCCTAAGGCAGACGGAAAAGAACTTCGCACCATACGTGTGGCGTTCATGACAGGTCAGACAGATCATTACGCAGCAGTAATCGGACAGGAAGAGGGTATTTATGAAAAGCACGGTATAAAGATCGAAGCGACAGAATATGCATATGGTATCAATACCATCGACGCTATAGCAAATGGAACAGGCGATGTTGGAATGTGTGCTGATTTTGCCGGTGTAAACCGTATTGGAAATACACTTGATTATAATCAATTGGTATTTTATGCAGAGCTAGCCGTTTCTAATGCAACAACAGGTGGTTTATATGTTGCCCCTGAATATGCGGATGACCTTTCAAAACTTGAAGACAGCGCAGGATGGATTACTTCTATTGGTACAAGATCTGAATATAGTAACTGGTACGCGCAGACTGCATTAGGACTAGACCCTGACAAGCAGAAAATAGTTAATACTGATTCAACAGCAACAGCTTTAGCGGCAGCAACAAATGGTGAAGCTTCTGCAGTAGTTTCATCAGGTTCACAGGCTAAGAAATATGAAGGCCTTGGTTGGGTACTGGTAGCTACATCGGATCAGGTTAGTGCATCGACAGGTTCATACCTTGTAACTTCAAAACAGTATATTGAAGCTAATGCGGATATTTTGGCAGATTATCTTGCAGCAATTGATGAAAGCGTAAAGTATATAAATGACCACTTGGATGATGTGGCAAATAGGCTTTCTGCCAAGCTTGGGGTTGATCCTGAAAACTTTAAATCTGATTGGAAGACACCCAAAATTGTCATCGGTTTTACAGAGGAAGGCGTGCAGAATCTTGAAAGTATTGCTAACTGGGCTGCTGATCATGGTAAATTTGAGAAGAAATATAATGTTCGCGATTTTATAATCACAACTGCAGTTGAGAAAGCATTTCCTGACAGAGTAACTATCAAGAAATAAAAGAGATAAATAATACAAAGGAGGAACTCTATGACATTTACCAAAGACAGTCTTTCTTATGAGAAAAGACCACTTACAAAAGATATAGCATTAAGGGTTATCAGTAAAAAAGTACCCTCTACCAAAGAAGAACTGGATGAATTTACTACACTGGCATACCCGTATAAGAGCGGAGAACTGGCAGCTCAGGTTGACAGCTGTCCGGTCGCAAAGCTGGATAATCTTCGAGAATCCGTAGGGTTTCTTAAACAGACTTATGAAGGTTTTAGAATCAGGCATGCTCAGCTTTCCGGTATTGTTGCTGTAGATGGGGATCTTGAAAAAATAGATGATGATACGGCAGAACACCTTATAGCATCAGGAAGTATTGCTGTAATAGCAAAAAAATATGAAGGTGATTCTGATAAAGTACTTTTAGAGCATGGAATATTACCTCTTGTATCCGGTGAAGAGTTAAAAGAAAACACTTTCGTCTTTATTAGAAATATACGAAATGAGGATTTAGGTGTTGAAGCAGGAGAACTTGAAGCATATGTCGTAACACCGCATACTCAGGTTTCTGTTAACATCGGAATAAAAAAATATGATAAAGAAGAATTAAGCAAAATATTAGAATAAAGGAGAAGAATAATATGGGATACCCTACAATATTTCCTACAGGAACACTTATATACAATAAAGAAAAGGCATGGAGCGGATACACAGTTTATCCATCTGCAAAAGGTGCATTACTTATCGATATGAACGGACGTGAAGTACAGCTATGGGCTGGACTGGGAGGATTTCCGAACAAGATCCTTCCTGGTGGATATGTACTCGGTAATACAGGTACACGTCCGGGAAAGCATGCATATCAGGATCAGCTGGATGTAGTTCAGGTTGACTGGGATGGTAATATAGTCTGGAAGTTTGATCATACCGAATATATCGAAGACGAGGGTTATGAGCCTAAATGGATAGCACGTCAGCACCACGATTTCCAAAGAGAGGGATCAACGGTTGGGTATTACTATCCGGGTGGAGAACCCAAAACCGACAGTGGAAATACGCTGATCCTTACACATGAGAATGTACATAATCCTGAAATTTCCGATAAGCTCCTGATAGATGACAAGATAATTGAAGTTGACTGGAACGGAAATATCATATGGAGCTGGAAGGCAAGCGACCATTTTGAAGAACTTGGTTTTGATGAGGCAGCAAAAAACACCTTATACAGAAATCCCGGAATACATGGAGAGGCTGGGGGAGACTGGATGCATATCAATAATTTCGCTACTCTTGGTGAAAATAAATGGTATGACGGAGGCGATAAGAGATTTCATCCTGATAATATCATATTTGATGCACGAAATTCAAACATTCTTGCGATCATAGAAAAAGCAACAGGAAAGATTGTTTGGAGACTGGGGCCTGACTTTAATGAAACTGAAGCTACAAGAAAACTCGGATGGATCATCGGACAGCATCATCTACATATGATACCTAAGGGACTTCCCGGAGAAGGTGATCTGCTTGTATTTGATAATGGTGGTCAGGGTGGTTATGGAGTACCAAATCCGGCTTCTTCAAATGGTGTAAATAATGCACATCGTGATTACTCAAGAGTATTACAGTTTAATCCGGTGACGTTAGAAATCACATGGCAGTATACCCCTTTAGAGGCAGGTTTTTTCCTGTTTTCAGATGCCTCAAAGTTCTACAGTTCATATATCAGCTCGGCACAACGACTTCCCAATGGAAATACGTTGATAACAGAAGGTTCAGATGGACGACTGATAGAAGTAACTCCTGATCACGAGATAGTATGGGAATATATAAATCCTTACTTTAAGTCTGTATTTGATGGTAAATTTTCAAATAACATGGTATATCGCGCATATCGCGTTCCGTATGAGTGGATTCCTCAGTTGGAGAAACCGGAAGAGATTGATGTAAAACCCATCGATGTTGAAACATTCCGTGTACCAGGTTCTATTGTAGGGAAAGGTCTTGGAAAAATAACTGTAACTGAAGGCGTAGATCCTACCCGCCGATTATCTACAGGAAGCAGTGCAAACGAAGAAGAAAGAGTTGATTCATGCGTTGTGTCAGTTAAAAAAAGTGATGTTATAAAATAAAAAAAGTATTGACAAATTCCTATTCTATGTTAAAATGGTCACAATCACCTATTTAACCAGTAGGTTAAAAGGAGAAAGGTGGATTTGATTTAAAAACCATAGAATAGGAATATGACTTTACAGCAGGTATTATATGCACTTACTATAGAAGAATGCGGTTCGATGAACAAGGCATCCGAAAAGCTTTTTATAGTTCAGCCGACATTAACCAGTGCAATTCAGGAACTTGAAAATGAGATAGGGATTACGATATTCCTAAGAACTCATAAAGGAGTGATCCCTACTCCGGAGGGAAAAGAATTTCTTGAGGATATCAGAAATTTTTACAGGCATTACAATCTGGTGCTGCAGAAATATGAGGGTGAGGGAAATTATAAGAGAAAATTTGGAGTTTCAACCCAGCATTATTCTTTTGTTGTAAAAGCCTTTGCTCAGATGGCAAAAAAGTATGATATGAAAAAATTTGATTTTGCCATCAGGGAAACACAGACTAAGACAGTTATTACCGATGTGGGCTCGTTAAAGAGTGAGATCGGTGTGCTTTATATAAGTAAAAGAAATGAAAAAACATTGAAAAAACTGATGGCAGAGCATGAGCTTACATTTCATCCTTTGATAAAATGCCCGGCATATGTGTACCTATGGGGAAAACATCCGCTGGCAAAAGAAAAATCTATTGGCATAGAACAGCTCGAGCATTATCCCAGACTCTCTTTTGAGCAGGAGGGTGAGGAGATATTCTATGCAGAGGAGATTTTAAGTGAGAACGAATATCCACAGACAATCAAAGTAAGTGACCGTTCCACGATGCTAAATCTTATGGTTGGACTTAACGGATATACACTTTGTTCGGGTATTATTGCAAGTGATCTGAATGGGGATGGTTATGTGACCATTCCGTTCAGGGAAGACGAAGAAAACCCTAACAGTATTATGGAGATAGGGTACGTTATAAAGAAAAACAGCATCCTCAGCAAGATGGGCGAGGAATTTATTGAGGAGCTGATTTCTATACTTGATGTGTCACCTCATAAGTTAGCGTCCATCGAAGAAAAGACTTTAAGCTAATGAAAAAAGGAATAAATAAAGGAGAAAACATATATGGCAAGTGATTATGCAACACTAAAAAAAGGCGGATTTATGAGACAGAAGCAGAAGGATAATTTTTCTCTGCGCCTGGCGATAGTAGGAGGTCAGGTTACAACTGAACAGCTTGTAGCTATTACTGCAGTTGCACAGAAGTATGGAAAAGGCTATGTACATCTTACAAGCAGGCAGGGTGTCGAGATCCCTTTTATTAAGCTGGAAGATATTGATGCTGTCAAGGAAGCACTTGCTAAGGGAAATGTCAAGCCCGGCGTATGCGGACCACGCGTAAGGACCATTACTGCCTGCCAGGGCGCTGCAGTATGTCCTAACGGATGTATTGAAACAGAAAAACTTGCTCAGGAGCTTAACGACAGGTATTTCGGAAAAGAGCTGTCTCACAAGTTTAAATTTGGTATTACCGGATGTCAGAACAACTGTCTTAAGGCTGAGGAAAATGACCTGGGTATCAAAGGCGGACTCAAAGTAAAGTGGATACCGGATAAATGTATTAACTGCGGTGTATGTGCAAAGGTATGCCGTGAGGATGCGCTTAAGATAAAAGACGGTAAAGTAGTGATAGAGGCTGATAAGTGTAATTACTGCGGACGCTGTGCTATGAGCTGTCCCACTGACGCATATGAGCAGAAACCGGGGTATATATTAAGCTTTGGCGGTCTGTTTGGAAATAAGATCAATAAGGGAACTGAGATAGTACCTTTTATAGAAGATAAGGAAACCCTGTTTAATATATGTGACGCAGCATTAGAATTTTTTAAGGATAATGCAAAGCCAAGTGAGCGTTTCAAGTTTACTATCGACAGGGTAGGAAAGGAAAAACTTGATGAAGCTATCTGGAACGCGTACAACAAGAATAAGAAATAAGATTATTGTTTTATTTGTACTTTTGATCATTGTTTTAGCCGGATGCAATAATGTTAAAACCGGTAACGGTGAAAATGTGATCAAAGAAAATACCGAAAATACAGAATTTGAAGACAAACAAAATGATAATGCTAATCAGGATGTTGTAGTAGTAGAAAATAAGGTCCTGACTGAAAACCCCGAATTAGCAAAGAAAGATTCACCGCAAAGGGTAATAGCACTTTCAAAATCAAATGCAGAGCTCTGGGTTTTAGCCGGTGGAAAGCTGGTTGGTACATCAGATGACGCATTGGAAATAGAGGGGATCAACAGCGACGTTAAGTCACTTGGGGATATGGATCATGTGAGTCTTGAGGCAGTGATAGCACTTGAACCTGATCTGCTAATATTATTTTCTTCCACACCGGCCCAGAAAGCACTTGGTGAGGCTGCAGAGGCTATAGGGATAAATGTTTATTATACGAACATTGACGGTTACAGTGACTATGATAAGGTTATGCAGGAATTTACCGGTATGACCGGAGATACTGCAGCATATACAAAGTATGTATCGGCTGTCAGAAAGCAGATAGAGGGAACATTAAAAAAGGTTCCTGAAACAGAAAATAAGAAAACATATCTGTTGCTGCATGTATCAGCAACCAAGAGTAAGGCTGAGAAAAATGATTATTTTGCAAGTGAGATATTTAATAATCTGGGTCTCACCAATATCGCCTCAGACAACAGTGCATTTGACGAGCTTTCACTTGAAGCGATAATCAGCGCAGATCCCGATTATATATTTGTGGTACCCCGCGGAGATGAAAATAAAGCACTGTCAGGCTTTAAGGAGCTCTTTGAATCACAGCCTGCATGGGAAAGCCTCTCTGCTGTTTCAGAAAACAGATATTATTTGCTCTCAAAAACGCTTTTCGGTACAAAACCGAATGCTTTATGGGGCGAGGCATACAGTACGGCATATGAATTGTTATACGGGACGAAATGAAAAAGACGGTATTGATTTTAAGTATAATCCTGATCGCTGCACTGGTACTGGCTCTGTTCCTTGGAAATGATGCCATTGGGACAGGCAGGATACTTGAGGCTCTGCTTGGCAGGGGCAGTGTTTCGGAAAATATTATAGTATTTAAGGTAAGAATACCGAGGATAGTGGCTGCTTCGTTCTGCGGAGCGGCTCTTTCGGTTTCAGGGTATATTTTACAGAAGGATCTTAATAACAGGATCGCTTCACCGGGGCTTTTAGGTATAAATAACGGTGCAGGGCTTTTTGTACTGATATCTGCAGTTATTTTTCCGTATCAGTCCGGTGTTAAATGCCTGATGGCTTTTATTGGTGCTCTTTTAGTGACCTTTATAGTGAGCCTGCTCTCAAAGGGTACAGGTATGTCAAAAACCTCTGTAATACTCTCAGGTGTAGCTATCTCTGCAGTATGTGTTTCAGTGATAGATTTGATCATTTCCTTAAAACCTGAAACGGTTGCAGACAAAGTAGCATTCCAGCTTGGAGGGTTTGCCAATGTCCAGATAAATGCCGTGAAATTTGCTGTACCTGTGATCATAATATCGCTTTTGATCTCACTGGTTACTGCCTCTGCAATGGACATAATGGCTCTGGGAGATGAAGCTGCTATAGGCTTAGGGCTTAATGTGAGGCTATACAGGACTGTACATATTTTATGTGCGGCACTTTTAGCGGGTGCAGCGGTCAGTCTTTGCGGTCTTTTAGGCTTTGTAGGGCTTATGGTACCCAATTTTATCAGGCTTATTTACAGGGGAAACAGCTTGGGAGGCCTTGTACTTAACATGCTTGCAGGCGCCGCTTTTCTACTGGTATGCGATACTTTGGCAAGGCTTGTGGCATTTCCGTATGAGATACCTTGTGGCCTGATCCTCAGCATCCTTGGCGGTCCTTTCCTTATAGGAATTCTGATTAGAAAGAGAAAAAGGCTTGGTTTAGATGATTAAGATAAAGGATATGAAAACCGGGTATGGAGATGAAGTATCATTCATTTTCCCGGATATTACTCTTGAAAAAGGAAAAATCACAACCATAATAGGCAAAAATGGCAGCGGAAAATCAACGCTGCTTAAAAGCATTGCGGGGATTATACCATACAGTGGGAGTTTAAGAGTAAATGATATTGAAATAATGAATCTGGCACCTCGTGAGAGGGCTAAGCTTGTGGCATATCTTCCTCAAAATCTAAAGAGTGTGAATATAGATGTAGAAACACTTGTTGAGCATGGGAGATACCCTTGGCATGGCAGTATGAGAAGGCTTTCTGTAAAGGACAGGAGAATTATAGATGAAGCACTTAACATAACCGATATGACTAACCTAAAGAGCAAAAGCCTTTCAGAACTTTCAGGAGGAGAAAGGCAGAGGGCATATCTGGCTATGGTGATAGCACAGGACACTCCTATGATCCTTTTGGATGAGCCTACAACATTTATGGATATCAAGGTCCAGCAGAAATTTCTTAGCATAATAGAAAATCTAAAAAACAGCGGGAGAGGTATAGCTGCGGTATTGCACAACATTGAGCAGAGCTTTGCGATAAGTGATTTTATCTATGTGCTTGATGACAGGAAAGTGGCATCCTACGGTACTCCTGACGAACTGATCAAAGAGGAGGGGTTACTTAGGAAAATATTCGGTGTTACTTTAAGAAAAAGTGAGGATCCCAGTTTGTTATATCCTTATGAAACAATAAAATGATCTAAACAATAAAAATTTTAAAAAAATATATAAAACCTATTGACATAGTAGGTTAATAGTGATATAATGACCCCATTCTTGAAAGGAACAGGGTTTATTTATGATAGCAAATAACACATTTTATCAGAATACAGTCATGTGCTGTCGAATGTACAGATTCGGACATATAATGTGCCCGGAACATTCGGCTTTATACTGTTGTGTTCCGGTTTAGTGTGGGTTAATACTAAATAGTGCATATTTATGTCCGGAAGCTAAAAACGCGGCTTCCGGTATTTTTATATCAAGCGCTGCGATGGGTGACAATTCTTACAGCCTTGTATCAAATGCATTACCCTAAGAAAGAATAACAATACAAAATGATCGATATTAGTAAAAATGCCAGAGCTAAGTGCATAGATTCCTGCAGGAAGGCATATCCTTCGGAAGCCTGCGGAGTGCTACTGAAAAAAAGCGGTAATGAGATTATCGACGATGCTGTACCTATGTATAACATTATGGATAAAGACAGGGCAGGCACTCATTTTTCGGTAGATCCTTATGAGTTGTATAAACTGGAAAAAGAGATGGAGACAAAAGGATATGATATTGCTGGTTTCTATCATTCGCACCCTGATTGTGCAGCAGTCCCATCAGGAGAAGACCTGGAGCATATGGTGCCCGGGCTAACTTATCTCATAATTAGTATAACAAAAGCCGAAAATGGATTTAATGAGGAAATAAAAGAATACAGGATCGATATTTAGGAAAGCAAGGTAAAGACAGATGAAAGTGTATATTTCAGCCACATTAAGAAATTTTTTCGAAAGAAATCCGGTACTAGAAGTACCTAAGAGTAATATCAGGGACATACTTACCTATCTTACTGATGAGTATGTCGAGTCGAAAAAGGTACTTTTTGATGCGGATGGGAATTTAAGAAGCTTTGTACAGATATATGCCGGAGATGAGAATTGGACCGATAAGGAATTCTGGGATAAGGTATTAGATGATAACACAGAAATACTTTTACTTCCGGCAATAGCAGGAGGAGCACCGGTGGAAAGCATAATACCTGATGAGAGAAGAAAATCAGTTTCGTTTGATGATGCTGAGGTTGAGCGCTTTGGAAGACATCTTCTTCTTAAAGATATCGGAGTAAAGGGTCAGAAGAGGATAAAGGCCGCAAGGGTTGTAGTTGTGGGAGCAGGAGCGTTGGGCTCACCCGTTATCCAGTATCTGGCAGCAGCAGGAGTAGGAACTATCAAAGTAATTGATTTTGATGATGTATCATTGGAAAATCTTCAGAGTCAGGTACTTCATACTTCAAGAGACTTAAAGAGACCTAAGGTAGCATCTGCCAAGGACAAAGTAAGGAATATCAATAGAAACATTAATCTTGAGGCTGAAAATGTTAAGCTTGAAGCTGATAATATTGTTTCAGAGATAGACGGTTATGACATAGTTATAGACTGTACAGACAACTATAAGGCGAGATACCTGATAAATGATGCCTGTGTATTATGCGGGATCCCGTTGGTATTCGGTGCAATCTACCAGTTTGAAGGGCAGGTCGGGATATTTAATCTTAACCACGGACCGTGTTACAGATGCCAGTTCCCTGCACCTCCGGAAGCCGGACTTGTTCCTACCTGTTCTGAAGGTGGGGCTATCAGTCCGTTACCCGGTATCATTGGCAGTATTCAGGCAAATGAGGCATTAAAGCTCATTATAGGCATCGGCGAGCATCTGGACGGAAAGCTTTTGGTAGTTGACAGTCTAAATCTCCGTAACAGGATAGTAAAGGTTAAAAAGAACAACAATTGTCCGATATGCGGCGGTCATGCAGTTATTACCAAGGTTGAGGACTTTGATTATGAAGAATTCTGTGGGCTTAAAGAAGTGGAGGAAGAGATTCCTATTGAGGGCTTTACCCCTGAAGAGCTTGCAAAGAGGATTGAGAACGGTGATCAGATGACACTTGTTGATGTACGTGAGCCTCATGAAAGAGCTATAATGAGATTCCCGAATGCCATCGTTATTCCTATCGGCCAGTTGGCACGCAGAAAGAATGAGCTTAATCCTGAGATTGATACGATATTTATCTGTCGTGAAGGCAAACGGAGCATTCTTGCAATCAACACACTGCGTGAAGCAGGGTACGCCGGACCTATGTATAACCTTAAGGGCGGCATAGAGGCTATGAAGGATATCATCTTCTCACATGAAGGTGCATGGCTGTAAAGATGTATTTGAAGGATTACCTTAAGCATATTTTTGCTGATGCAGATCCTTGAAATAAAAAATATGTTCCAGGAGGAAAAAGAAAAATGGCAAAAGAAACAGAACAGAATGGATTTATTACCAATGCGTTGGGCGCTAAGGCTGCTTATAACCTTGCCAACGTAACGAAAACAAAACCGCAGTACGGAGCTCTGACTCCCAAGTGGCTCACAAAGTTCCTTGAGTTTAAGGGATTAGAGACAGGTATCTTCAGAGTAAATAAGGTAGTAGAAGGCCAAACTCCCTTAGATGTTCTCTGCAGCCAGACAAAGAAGAACGATATAGTTCCCGAAGGTTATGTAGAGTATGAGAGCGAACCCAGAGAGTATAAGCTTAATTCAATTTCAACCATAATCAATGTAAATACATCTATAGAAGATGTATACAGCGCTCCTTACGATCAGGTACAGGAGCAGTTAGGACTTGCTATTGAATCTCTTCGTGAGCGTCAGGAAAGCCAGCTCATCAACAATGATGATTATGGTCTGTTAAAGAATATCGCTGATTCTCAGAGGATCCAGACCAGAAACGGTGCTCCCACACCCGATGATATGGATGAGCTTATTACAAAGGTATGGAAGGAGCCTTCATTCTTCCTTGCACATCCTAGAGCTATAGCTGCTTTTGAGAGAGAATGTACAAGGAGAGGAGTTCCACCTGTTACTGTAAACATTGCAGGCGGAAACTTCCTTACATGGAGAGGAATCCCGATCATTCCTACAGATAAGCTCTTAGTTGACGGATTAAAGAACCCCAAATCACAGAGCGGCAAGACCAACATCCTGCTCATCCGTACAGGTGAGGCAAAGAGGGGTGTTATCGGTCTTTTCCAGGCAGGACTTAAGAATGAGCATTCAAGAGGACTGTCAGTTCGTTTCAGGGGCATCGACAATAAGGGCGTTGCTTCATATCTTTTATCATTATACTGCTCAGCAGCAATACTTGCAGATGATGCTATAGCAGTTTTGGAGGATGTAGAGGTTGGTGAATACTATGACTACGATTGAGAGCCTGGCAGGAGTTCCTGAGGCAGCTGAGATAAGCAGACTTGCCAATGAGCTCTTTCCGGATCTGACCGAGAGTATATATGGTGTTCCGGGTTCTTCGAATTTCCATAGCACACAGAACGCCGTACCTGTTTCAAGCTGGGGACAGGCTACTGCACCCGCTGTGCCGGAATCAAGTGTCGGACAGGTGACTCCACCTGCGGTACCGGAAGCATCACAGCCGTCAAATGCAGTTCCTACCGGGTACGGATCCGTTGAAACTGTGATCCCTAGTATGAGCGCTACGGACTATGCATATCCCGGTACAGTGGTAAGTCCGGTAGTACCTGACTTTGGGGCAAATGAAACCGGAATACCCGGTTACAGTGTACCGGAAGTTAATGCTACGGAAAACAATTTTGATTGGGAGCATCCGTTTGCATACGGCGGGGCTTCTTCAGAGCCCTGGCTGGAAAGCGTGCAGAGTCCTACGGCGGTTGATTCCACTTATCTTCCGGGAACAGGAGATATTCCGGTTGCTTCAAAGGAAACTACAAGCTACGCTCCGGTGGTTATGTCACAGACGGAAGCAAAGCAGAACGGTAGGAAGATTGATGCACCTACATCTCTCGGCGGTGACGCAGTTAACAAGAAAAAAGAAACACCTAAGGTTTATACTTCAAGGGATGAAAGTATCCGTATCGGAAGTAAGACTCTTGCACAGATAAGAAGTGACTTCCCTATCCTTTCCGAACAGATAAACGGAAACCGTCTGGTATGGCTGGATAACGGTGCTACAACACAGAGACCTAAAGCTGTAATAGACAGGCTTTCGTATTACTATGAGCATGAGAACTCAAATGTTCACAGGGGTGCGCATACACTAGCAGCCCGCTCGACCGACGCGTACGAGAATGCAAGGGATATAGTAAGGGACTTTATCGGTGCTCCTACTTCGGAAGAGATCATCTTCGTAAGAGGAACCACAGAGGGTATAAACCTTGTTGCGAACGCTTATGTTAAACCACTGCTTGAACCGGGAGACGAGATTATTGTTTCAATCCTTGAGCATCATGCAAATATTGTTCCCTGGCAGCTTGTGGCTCAGGAAACAGGTGCTGTTATAAAGGTTATTCCCTGCGATGAATCAGGTCAGCTGATCCTGCATGAATATGAGAAGCTGTTTACAAAGAAAACAAAATTTGTTGCAGTGACACATGTTTCGAACGTACTGGGAACGGTAACACCTGTTGCGGAGCTTACGGCAATTGCTCACAGACATGGAGTAAGGATTCTTATAGACGGTGCACAGTCGGTAGCACATATACCGGTAAGCGTTTCGGCACTTGATGTTGATTTCTTCGTGTTCTCGGGACACAAGATCTTTGCTCCTACGGGGATCGGCGTTGTATACGGAAAGAAAGAGCTTTTAGAATCAGCACGCCCGTATCATGGCGGCGGAAATATGATAGCTGATGTAACATTTGAGCGTACTATCTACAACCCCATACCTAACAAATTTGAGGCAGGTACGGGAAGCATCGCTGATGCGGTAGGTTTGGGAGCCGCTTTGAAATACCTTTCGGAAATCGGAATGCCCTGTGTATACAGATGGGAGCATGAGCTTCTGCAGTATGCATTAAAGGAAATGAAGACTGTAAAGGGACTTCATCTGATAGGAACGGCACTTAATAAGGCTTCAGTTCTTTCCTTTAGCCTTGCCGGATATTCTGACGAAGAGGTTGGAAAGAGACTTGACAGCTATGGCATAGCAGTACGTACAGGACATCACTGCGCACAGCCCGTGCTCAGACGTTTCGGCTATGAAGGTTCGGTAAGGCCTACATTGGCATTATATAATTCATTTGATGATGTTGACGCACTTGTAAAGGTGCTTAAGACATTTGCTTAAAAATCAATCAGAGGGACGGTTCTTCGGTTGATTTCAACCGAAGAACAATCCCGATTCTTATTCAAAGAAGTTCGTTAATGAATGGTGTTATATCATATTGTATGATACAGACTATAAAAGAAAGAGGAGAACCAAAATGAAGATCACAGTAGCAGGTGACAGAAAAGAAGTCACAGACGGACTTACCGTTGCAGAGCTTATCAAACAGGAAAATGTTGAAACTCCTGAATATGTGACTGTTTCCGTTAACGAAGAATTTATAGAGAGCGGATCATTTGCAGAGCATGTATTAAAGGATGGAGACGAGGTTGAATTCCTTTACTTCATGGGAGGAGGAATGAGGTAATGGCTTTTACTAATGAACAGCTGGAGCGTTATTCCAGACATATCATATTAAAGGAGATTGGTGTTAAGGGACAGAAAAAACTCTTAAACGCTAAAGTACTGATAATCGGTGCGGGTGGACTCGGCGCACCTGCAGCATTATATCTTGCGGCAGCAGGAGTAGGAACAATCGGTATTGTCGATGCCGATGTGGTAGACCTTTCCAACCTGCAGCGTCAGGTAATACATACTACGAACGATATCGGTAAGAAAAAGGTTGATTCGGCAGCAGAGACTATGAAAGCAATCAATCCTGATATTACCGTTAACACATATTATGATTTTGTAAGCAGCTATAATATCATGGACCTGATCAAGGATTATGATTTTATCCTTGACGGAACAGATAATTTCCCAGCTAAATTCCTGATCAATGATGCATGTGTTATGGCAAAGAAGCCTTTTTCACATGCCGGCATTATACGTTTTAAGGGACAGCTTACTACCATTGTTCCGGGAGAAGGTCCCTGTTACAGATGTATCTTTAAAAATCCGCCTCCCAAGGATGCTGTGCCTACATGTAAGCAGGCAGGCGTTATCGGTGCAATGGGCGGCGTTATAGGCTCACTTCAGGCAATGGAGGCTATAAAGTATATCACAGGTACAGGCGAGCTTTTAGTAGGATATCTACTTACCTATGATGCACTCAAGATGGAATTCCATAAGATCAAGCTCCCGCCTCGCGGAAAGGGCTGTGCAGTATGCTCGGATGAGCCTGAGATCACAGAACTTATCGACTACGAGCAGGCAGCATGTGATATGAAGAAGTAGGTGCTATTTATGTTAGTAACAATAAACAAAAAAGACTTTGACAGTATAGTTGAACATGCAAAGAAAAATCTTCCGGAAGAGGCATGTGGGCTGATAGCGGGAGAGGATCTGCCCGATGGTACAAGGGCTATCAGAAAGGTATATCTCCTGGAAAATGTGGATCATACAAATGAGCATTTTTCGATTTCTCCTAAAGATCAGCTTGCAACCATAAAAGATATCAGGTCAAACGGATTAAAGCCTTTAGGAAACTGGCATTCACACCCTGAGTCACCTTCACGTCCCTCGGAAGAGGATAAAAGACTGGCAAATGACAGTAATGCAAGTTACCTGATACTTTCCCTTATGGACTCCGATAAACCTGTATTAAATGCCTTCCATGTGGAAAGTGCAGACGGGGAGAAGATTGTCAGGAAAGAAGAACTTGAAGTACTTGATTGATAATGGAACTCTAGGACTGAAATATTGCGATGTAAAGACATATAGAGTCCTTTAGGGATTATCAGGACATTAAAGAGCAAAAAAGATATAAGTGAGGAAAAGCAATGGCAGATTTAGGTTTTACAGTAGATGATAAGGTTGATATTACAGACGTTAACTGTCCCGTAACATTTGTTAAGACAAAGGTTGCTTTAGAGGAACTGGATGACGGACAGATACTTCAGGTTCATTTAAATGACGGTGAGCCTGTGCAGAATGTTCCGAGAAGTATTAAGGATGAAGGACATCAGATATTAAAGCTTGACGATAATGGGGACGGTACATTTGAGCTGTACATTAAGAAGGTTGGGGATTGAGACTTTTTTAACCGAAAGTCAGTAAATAATTTGATTAAGGAGGGCATTCTATGCGCTTTAATACCAAGCTCCTGCATGGAAGCTCGAATGTAAAGAATCCCCAGAGAGAGATTCTGCCGCCCATATCACAGGTGAGCGCCTTTAAGTACGAATCAATGGAAGAGCTAGAAAAGGTCTTCCAGCATAAAAGCATGGGTTATGCCTATACCCGTATCGGAAACCCCACAATAACCGCATTTGAACAGAAGATAAATACTCTTGAAGGCGGTACAGGGGCGGTCTGTTGCAGCAGCGGCATGGCAGCTATTTCTTCAGCGCTTCTGGCCATATGCGAAAGCGGTGATGAGATAATTGCCGGAAGCGGATTGTACGGAGGAACAATTGATCTTTTCCATGACCTTGAGAAACTGGGTATACATACCATATTTGCACCGGATATGTCGCCCAAAGCTTTAAGACCGTTGATAAATGAAAAAACAAAAGTGATATTTGGCGAGCTTATTTCAAATCCGGCATTAAAGGTTTTGGATATACCGGCTGTTTCAGCTCTTGCACATGAGGCAGGCATACCGCTTTTTGTTGACTCTACAACTGCAACACCTTACATAGCAAGACCGCTTGAGCTCGGAGCAGATGTAGTCATACATTCTACGTCAAAATATCTTAACGGAGGCGGTAATTCTATAGGCGGCGTTATAGTTGACGGCGGAAAGTTTAAATGGGATATAGAAAAATATAAAGCACTTTCAGAGTTTAAGAAATATGGAAAGGCTGCATTTATAGTCAGGATTAGGACCGATATCTGGGAGAACCTTGGCGGCTGCATGGCACCGTTAAATGCTTTCTTAAGCTTTATAGGAGTAGAGACACTGGGACTCCGTATGGAAAGAATATGTGCCAATGCGGATAAACTGGCGCATGCTTTAAGTGAGTTTCCCGAACTATCGGTTGATTATCTGACCTTGCCCGATCATCCCTACCATGAATATGTTGAGAAAGAGCTTAACGGATACGGCGGAGGCATCCTTAATTTTAGAACAGGATCTAAAGAAAGAGCCTTCAAGATAATAAATTCCTTAAAATATGCCCTTATAGCCAGCAATATCGGAGACATCAGAACTCTGGTAATACATCCTGCTTCCACGCTTTATATCCGTTCCGGCAAGGAAGAAATGGAGGCAGCCGGAGTATTTGAAGATACTGTCAGGGTCAGCGTCGGCATAGAAGACCCCGAAGACCTGATAAACGACTTTACCGAGGCTGTCAGAAGCAGTATTGAATAAAAATACCCAAAAAAGTTATGTTATGGGCTTATTGACATGATATGTGTTAAGATGTTATAATGTGTTCGTTTCAGACGGCGGATAACACATAGATATCAGGCATATAATTCAGCAAAAGGAAGATAAAAATGGGCGATCTGGTTAAGGAAGCAGAGATAAATAAGATAGTAAAAGATATTCTCGCTGATTTTGAGGGTGGAAAGAATATCGATGAGATAAAGATATTTAATAATCCTGACAGGCTTGAGGTAAGGCAGCTTGTCGACAATATGTTCAGGATCATTTTCCCCGGTTATTTCAGGGACAAGACATATAAGATATATAATCCACATTACAGCTTTGGAGTAAATATAGAGGACGCATTTTATCATTTGAATAAACAGGTTAAGCTTGCCCTTGATTTCTCTAAAGAAAATGCGGATATGACCGAAGAGGAGAAGACAGAAGAAAGCTACAGGATCTGTACTTCATTTTTCAGCAAGGTACCTAAAATACGTGAGTATATTGAGACTGACCTTATAGCTACACTTGACGGAGACCCTGCAGCCGGGTGCTTTGAGGAGATAATACTTGCATATCCCGGACTTATAGCTATAACAGTATACAGGATCGCTCATGAGCTTTATTTGGAAAAGGTACCGATACTCCCTCGTCTTATGACTGAGTATGCACATTCACAGACCGGTATTGATATCCATCCCGGAGCTACGATTGACAAATATTTCTTTATCGATCACGGTACCGGCATAGTAATAGGTGAAACATCTATCATCGGCAAGGATGTTAAGATTTACCAGGGTGTAACTATAGGCGCTCTTTCTACCAGAGGCGGTCAGAAGCTTTCAGGAAAGAAGAGACATCCTACCATCTGCGATCATGTAACCATATACGCAGGAGCTTCAATACTGGGTGGAGATACCGTTATCGGTGAGAATACGGTAATAGGCGGTAATACCTTTATCACGAAGTCAATTGCTCCCAATACCAGGGTCAGCATGAAGAACATCGAGATGGAATACAGAACCGCCGGCAACAAGATAAAGACGGAAGAAGTACCGCAGGGTGATGAGTGGTATTACATAATTTAATATGTTTACAGGAGACAGTCCGCTGTCTCTTTTTTTTTGCCTGTATTTCAAAGAATTTCGTCCTATATTGAAGATTCGGGGAAAAAATGGGCTGAAAAAAATGGTTGACACGATAGTCTATTTATGATAGACTATCGTCAAAGATACAGTCTATTATAAATAGACTGTAAAAGAAACCATAGTCTGTTACAAATAGACTATGGTTGATAATTCAATCAGAGAACCGTCCCGGTGATTGAAAATGGAGGGATATATGATGCTGACAAGTGATAATATCAGTAAGCAGTATGGAGATAACAAAGCGCTAAAGGATTTTTCGTATGAGTTTGTACCGGGAGTATATGGCCTGCTCGGACCTAACGGCGCCGGGAAGTCGACACTCATGAATATCATGACCGACAACCTGAAACAAACCTCAGGAAAACTGAAGTATGATGGGAAAGACATACATGATCTCGGACGGGAATACAGAAAACATATAGGTTATGTACCCCAACAGCAGCAGGTATTCCCGGGGTTTACTCTCAGGAGATTCCTGCTGTATATCTCCGGTCTGAAAGGGCTTGATAAGAAAACAGCCTCGGAGCAGATATCGGATATAGTAAAAAAGGTAAATCTCGATGATGTAATGGACAGAAAGCTTTCGGCTTTTTCCGGGGGTATGAAACAGCGAGCCCTGCTGGCACAGGCATTGCTCGGCACGCCTTCCATAATCATACTTGATGAGCCTACCGCAGGACTTGACCCAAATGAAAGGATAAGGTTCAGGAATATAGTCTCTAAAGTAGCATTTGACAGGATAGTAATCATAGCGACACATGTAGTGTCGGATATACAGTTCATAGCCAACAGTATCATTATACTGAACGGCGGCAGGATAGAGGCCTGCGGAGCGCCCTGGGAGCTGTGCGATGAGATAAAAGGCAAGGTGTTTGAGATACAGGCCGATGAGGGAGACATTCCGGATATAGAAAAGGAATTTAAAGTAGCTGATATGGTAAAGGACCGTGACGGGGTAAGAGTCAGAGTGGTAGGTGACAGAGTACCTTACGGGTACGGATATACTGAAAAGG
>JAFYYN010000064.1 GCA_017557525.1 Lachnospiraceae bacterium | reverse complement strand
TTTGTTTTCCACAATAATAAGGAATTCGTCTCCGCCGACTCTGTAAATATCCGTGCCTTCAAAATTTTCTTTTAGGAGCTCTGCCGCATCTTTTAGGAGCTGGTCTCCCACACGATGACCTTCACGGTCATTTGTGGCTTTAAGGCCGTTTAAATCCACAAATGCAACGCCGTAAGGATTTTTAAATACATAATCACCGTTCACAATATCGGTAATTCTGTTGTTCATCGCATTACGGTTTAAAACATTTGTCAGCGAATCCGTTACACTCTGTGCTTTCATTCTTTCGTAAAGGAGATAATTGTTAATTTCCGCTGCTAAAAGAAATGTTGTTATCTCGAGAATCTGCTTTATATTGAGTGTATTGGATGCATCAAAATTGGTAGCCCAGATATATCCTATGGTTTCATTGTTTGACCTTAACGGATAAAGAACAAGATTGGTAACATGCGCTATCTTAAGCGAATTATACCATGCTTCGTTTTTCTTTTTTAATTCTTCGAGTTCAGCTTCGTTATGGATAATATAGCAGTTGCTGCCGGCAATCAGATCTTCCCAGGATTCGATGATTTTGAAGAAATTATCATCCAGATAATCTTCCATTCTTCTTGCATCTTCACCTTCAACAATACTGTGAGCAAGCACGTTGGCTGTTCTGTTTTTTAAATCTGTCAGAAGAACGCAGCATCTGTTGGCTTTGCAGGTTGTTCTGATATCATCGATAACCGATTCCATCGCTGCCTTAAAATCAGACGTTTCATGAAGCTTTACGCTGGTCTTGATTACCTGTGCCGCAGTCTGTGCAGTTACATCGCTTAACTTATCCGCTTCAACATTCGGAGTCATGTCATAAGAGAATAAACTGTATCCGATGTTCTCATCATCAGACACTAACGGCATCATAAAAATATCCATCCATGCGTTATATCTTTCAGCATTGACATATGAATGAATAAGTCTGTTTTCAAATATACATCTTGATGTCATGGCTTCAAAATTATAGTCACGGAAAATGTACTCATAATAAGGACGACCCGCAACAAAATCTTTCGGATCCACATTTACAGACTTAAGATATAATTCGTTTGCTGCCTCAATACACGGCTCTGAATGTGTGCCGTCAGGATTGGTTTTAACCGAAATGACGCACGCAAGCTTTTTTAAATTGTTTACAAATAACTGATAATCCAAAAAAATCCCCTCCGATTTTTTTATACTCCACCATATTATTTATCGGTTACTATTATCCTATTCTTGACAAGATTTTTCCAGTTTTTTTATAATTTAAACAGTATTTCGGAGGGAATCATGGGAAAAGAAATAGAAAGAAAATTTTTAATCAAAGAAATGCCCGACTTAAACGCTTATCCTTTCAGGTGTTTAGAGCAGGGTTACCTTAATACAAACCCCGTTGTAAGAGTCCGCAAGGAAGACGATACATATTATCTCACGTACAAGGGAAAAGGCTTTTTAGAAAGGGAAGAATACAATCTCCCTTTGAATAAAGAATCTTACGAACACCTGATTGCAAAGGCTGACGGAAAGATCATAAAAAAGAAAAGATATCTCATTCCTTATGAGAATTACACAATAGAGTTAGATGTTTTCGAAGGCGAACTTGCACCTTTGGTATTTGCAGAAGTCGAATTCGAGACTTTGGACGAAGCCAAATCTTTCGTCCCGCCCACATGGTTTGGAGAAGATGTTACCGAAGATAAGAACTACTCTAACGCACACTTAGCGTTATCATAAAAGATGCCGGAGGAATTGTCCCTCCGGCACATTTATTAAACTCTCATTTCTACGATAGGGCCGCCCTTGCCTTCGATGTAATCTCCGGTGATGGTTACGGTACCTATGTTTTCATCCTTGGGAATTTCATACATGATGTCAAGCATGAATTCCTCGATGATGGCGCGGAGTGCTCTTGCACCCGTGTCTTTTTCTTTTGCTTTCTTTGCAATGGCTCTTAAAGCAGAATCATCGAAAATAAGTTTTACTTCGTCGAGTTCGAGAAGTTTCTGATACTGCTTTAAGATTGCGTTTTTAGGCTCTTTTAGTATATCTACAAGTGCATCTTCGTCAAGGCTGTCTAACGGACAGATAATGGGAAGTCTTCCGACGAATTCGGGAATCATTCCGTACTTCTTGAT
Source organism: Lachnospiraceae bacterium (assembly GCA_017557525.1). Lineage (GTDB taxonomy): Bacteria > Bacillota > Clostridia > Lachnospirales > Lachnospiraceae > RUG11977. The sequence goes on along the minus strand of JAFYYN010000064.1, from coordinate 4,345 downwards.
ATCGTCCGTTGTCACTTTGTGAAGAAGCTTTTTGTCTTTGTCGTACTTGTCTTTTAGTTCGCTGTTAAAACCTATGCCTGCCTGCTTGGTAAGACGCGCTTTGATGATTTCCTCCAAATCGGGAAATGCACCGCCACAGATAAAGAGAATGTTTCTCGTGTTAACGGTGGTCATAGGAACCATGGCATTCTTGCTGGTGGCTCCTACCGGAACTTCTATCTCTGCACCCTCTAAAAGCTTTAACATACCCTGCTGAACCGATTCACCGGATACGTCACGGTGATTGGTGTTGGGTTTCTTGGCAAGTTTGTCGATTTCATCGACAAAGATAATACCGCATTCTGCCTTATCCACATCGTTGTCTGCCGCAGCAAGGAGCTTACTTACAACGCTTTCGATATCATCGCCGATATAACCAGCTTCCGTAAGTGCCGTTGCGTCTGCAATCGCAAGAGGTACGTCAAGAAGCTTTGCAAGTGTTTTTACGATATATGTCTTGCCACAGCCTGTGGGGCCGAGCATTAGGATGTTGGACTTTTCGATTTCAATCTCATCCATTGTGTCCGTAGCGACTCTTTTATAATGGTTGTAAACAGCCACGGATAAAATCTTTTTGGCCTCTTCCTGACCTATTACATATTCATCAAGTTTAGCCTTTAATTTGTGAGGAGCAGGTATATCTTTAAGCTTGATGATCGGCTCTTTTTTCTCGTCCGGATTTCTCTTCTTAATCTTCGTTCTGGGATTGATATTTCCGCCCATCAGATCGTTAAGATTTAAAAAGAATGTTCCGTGAGGCTGTGAAGGTCCTTTAGGCTTATCGTCCTTTTTCTCTTCCTTCTTTTCAGGCTCATCTTCACCCGAAATCTTTGTTATATCTTCTGTTTTATTTTCCTGTATACCTGCCGGTGCTTCTGTCGAATTATTTAGGTTCATTCCGGGGAACATTCCTGCCATAGCAGCAGGGTCCATTCCAAGCATCTCTTTATACGGGGACTGGTTTAACATGTCTGTACTCTTCTGCAGGCAGTCCATGCATATACAGAGAGAATCGGACATTTTCAGCATTTTCCCCGCCACGCTTTCGGTTCTGTGGCAGACCGAACAGATATCTTCGTAATCGTTACTCATCTTGTCTCCTAAAATATTAAGTCTCTTTTATTTGCCCTGAAGTGTTACTTCAATCGTAAATTCTTCGTATTCTGTTCCGTTGTATCTTTCGTAGGTAATGTGTACTTTGCTTCCCTTTGCATATGAAGCAAGATACTTCTTAAACTCAGCCATTGATACAATGGAGTCACCTTCAAATTCGGTAATAATGTCACCACGTGTAAGTCCTGCCATATCAGCAGTACCGCCGGGAACAACTTCCGAAATATACACACCCTTGGGAATTAAAGCACCTTCGTTTGTATAGAGCATGTCATTAATTTCTACGGCCGAAATACCAAAGTACGACTGCTGGTCTTCGGGTAATTCAACCAGCTGCTGTTTGTTCATAAGTTCGCGGATAATAGGCTCTGCTTCATTGATGGGGATTGCATATCCCATACCTTCTACAGCGCTTCCGAAAAGTTTATCCGAGTTAATACCGATAAGCTCGCCTCTCATGTTAAGCAGTGCACCGCCGGAGTTACCGGGGTTAATTGCAGCATCTGTCTGGATAAAGTTTCCGGGTTCGCCGGACTCTGTAATGATTTCTCTGTCTAACGCACTTACAACACCTGCGGTTACGGACTGGCCGTATCCTAAAGCGTTACCGATTGCAACTACGCCCTCGCCTACCTTAGTCTCATCGGAATTACCGATGATGGCAATTTTGATGCTGCTTAATGTCGAATCACTTAATTCAGAAAGATCGACTGCTACAACCGCAAGGTCCATTGAAACCTTTTTGCCTTTTACGGTTGCCGGTGCATCATTTCCGTCACAAAAATTGATTGAAATTGTCTTGTTGTTTTCAACTACATGATAGTTGGTTGCAATCAGAAGTTCATTGTCGGACTGACCTACGATGATACCGGAGCCTGCGCTTTCGCCCTCGTATTTATAACCGTTATAATCGTAATCTCCGACTACATTTATTGATACAATGGCAGGCATACAGTTTTCTGCAACTTCAGCTACTGTATATTCACCGTTTGCCATAACGATATCTTCAACTTCTTCGATTACTTCTTCCTTCTTTTCCTCAATCTGGGCATGGAAATCGCTTTCCTTGTCGTTGGGCTTTATCGGGTCTGAAGGACCGGGAGTAAAGTTTGTGGTCTGTGCAGGTAATTCGCCTACTACTGCAGGAATAACCAGCTTATTGGAAACAAGCGCTATTCCCGTATATGCAACACCGGCGCATACGCCGAACACTATCCCTAAAAATACTATCCATAAAAAAGATAAAAATTTGTTGGGCTTTTTATTTTCTGAACTCATAAATAATACCTCCCTCTTGGAGAAAATTTATTTATTTTCTTCTTTTGTTTCGCTTTCGGTTTTTTCTTTTTCGGTCTTTATTTCAGGTTCGTTATCGCTCTTCCATGCAACTTCCCTGTTGGTTGTAACTGCATGTGAACGGTCTATCATCTTATCTTTCGGACGAACCTTAATTTCATCCCTGAGTGTCGATTTTCTGCCGGTCTCTCTGTAAGGGTCGGTATTGCTTGAAGCCTTGTGGACCATTCTTCCGTCTTTGTACTCGGTTTCCGTGATACCGTAGCCTGCATGGAAATTAATCTTTTTGTTGTTTTCGTATACATCCTTGCCTATCCAGTACTCAGGCAGTGACGAAAACTTGGTAAGCAGGAATCTCGGTAAAAACTCATGTATAAGGCCTAATCTGTAACCCATAAACTTAAATGCACTGTTTATGATAAGTTTTGGAATAAGATATGCTTTTTTTCTTTTTTTAAGATGCTCGATTGTCTTACTTACAAGCTTTTTTCCTTCACCGACGGAAGATATATTTTTAAATATATCCGGATAATCCGCCTGTGATACGCCGAGATCAAAATTCCTCTTAAAAAGAGTAATATTGCCGTAATCATGTGAATGAATTACTTCCGCACTGGCTGTATATGCAATCTTGTAGCCTGCTTTTATGAGGTGTGCGGCATAAATCATATCCTCGTTGAAAATAACATATTCCTCGAATCCGCCGAGTTCTTCATACACATCACGGTCATAAGCCGCGCATACATTTGAACAGAAATATGTCTTGATTCCGAGTTCATTTATATCAGATACGCTTTTGAGCCTCGATTTTCTTGGGTAATTGAAATTTCTTGTAAATCTTTCTATTTCACCGGACGTTTTCTTTGCAACCTGTCTTGCGTATGAAGCCGCTGCTTTGCCTGTAATAATGGGATTTATGAGCCTTTCGATCATCTCCTCGTTTCTGGGCACCGCATCGTCCGTCATCATAACAAAAATATCGGCCTCTGATCTTAAGACGCCGTCTCTTCTTGTTCTGCCGTGATTGAACTCTCTTTTGGAAATATGAGTAACATGGATATTATCGTACACCTTGTCCAGAGGATGACTGAACATAAGTTCTGAATAATATCTTTCCTCGGTGTTCATCACTATTATTCTGTTAACAGGATACGTCTGTCTCTCCAGCATCTCTATAAGCTTGATAAATGATTCTGTAGGCTTATAGGACGGGATGATGACGTCTACAATAGGGTTATCTCTCATATATTTCAAAAAGGTCTCCATATTTTACTATGGAGACCGCATTAATTTTTTACTTTCCGTACTGAGCTGCTTCGTTTTTAATATCCTGGGAAATCTTCTTAACTGTTTCCGAAGGAGTATAATCAAGTCCCGGGTAGAGGAACTCATGCAGTTCGATGACATTCGCTTCAAGATCAACAGGAATTACGCAGGATCCTTTAGCTCCGAGAAGTCCTGAGGTTCTCTTGTCTGCAAACGGGAAACCGTCAGAAGCAACTATCGAATATTTTGATACTTCTGATGCTCTCGGAATAATATCTTTATCCAGATCCATATTTGTAGCCAGGTAAGGGAATACATCCGTACAAATCTTTGAAACCTTTACGGGATCAATTTTCTTAGCCTTGTCTACTATCTGGGTTAATACATCACGCTGTCTCTCTGTTCTTCTGTAATCGTCGCCCGCAGTATAACGGATACGGCAGTATGCAAGTGCCTGATATCCGGTTAATGTCTGAAGGCCGGTATTTTCAACAGGTGTAAAATCATCCGTGATTACTGCCTGTGATTCGGTCGAATACATTGATTTCTGGTAGTCATTCAGATATTTGATTTCATCATACTGAATATCTATTTCTACGCCGTTTACAGCATCAATCGTATTCATTACACC
>JAFYYN010000063.1 GCA_017557525.1 Lachnospiraceae bacterium | reverse complement strand
GCTCCGATAGACATACCGGTCTTTAAGAATCTCTGGAAGAACGGGAAAAGTATCATGATTGGTAAAATTGTTACAACAACCAGCGCCATTCTCATACCGGTACTTGGAAGTGATGCAGTAGTCATACCGGAAAGATTTGCAGCATCCCTGGTCATTGCCTTGATTGTACGTTCGATATTTACAAGCACATACTGCAGGGGATACAGCTCCCTGTGATTAGAATCAATATAGATAAGTGCCGGATACCAGCTGTTCCAATATGCAAATATCTGGAAAATGGCTACAGTCATAACTACGGGTTTACAGATCGGCAGTACTATGAATGCAAGGCTTTGTATTGGTGAAACACCCTCGAGCTTTCCAGCTTCGATAAGGGAATCCGGTACGCTGGTCCTGAAATAATTTCTGAGTATCATCAGATACCACGTTGAGCACATACTCGGAAGGATCAAAGCCAGATATGTATTTTTCAGATGCAGTATCTGAGTATTTACCATGTAAGTCGATACCAGTCCGCCGGAAAACAGCATGGGGATAAGCAGGTAGATCATCAGAGCTTTTTTATGCTTAAACTCCTTACGCGACAGGGCATATGCACACGGGCACATAAAAAGCAGACTGAGCACAGTACCCGATACGGTAATGATCACGGAATTAAGCACCGCTCTGGGTAAAGTACTGCCTGAACGGAAAAGATATTTAAATGATTCAATTGAAAACTCCTTAGGTATAAACCTGTAACCATACTGTGTAAGGCTTTCCTCAGAAGAAACAGAAGCCATTATAACCAGTAAAACAGGCATAAATGCAAGTACTATAATTACACAGAAGAAAATGATCGCTATAACATTTGCTGTCCTGTTAAACGAGCTTTCCTGTGGTTTTATATATCTTGATATATTCTTAGCCATATATAATCCTTTATATAAGAGCACTCTCTTTGTCCATTTTGCTTACGATAATATTTGAAATGATAAGAAGTATACATCCGACAATACTCTGCAGGAAGGATGCTGCAGATGAATAACTGAAGTTTGCATTGATCATCAGTGACTTATAAACATATACATCCAGTGTCTGTGTAACCTCCTGCAATGCACCGGAATCCATAGGCACCTGATAAAACAGACCGAAATCACTTGTAAGGATACTGCCGATGCCCAGTATAAACAGTGTTGATATTGTAGGTTTTAGATGAGGTATCGTAATGTATCTTACTCTTTGCCAGAAAGTAGCTCCATCTAAAGAAGCAGATTCATATAGTGTCCTGTCAATAGCCGTAATCGAGCAAAGGTAGATGACCATCGTATATCCGCAGGATTTCCATATACCCAGCACGATCAGTATCACCCGCCAATACTGTGGTGACTGATACCATTGGACTTTATCTCCTCCCAGGCTCTCAAGTACACTGTTGAAAAGTCCTGTATCGGTTGATAAAAAACCATAAACACAGTAACCTACAATAACCCACGAGATAAAATAAGGCAAAACCAGAGTCATCTGTACAAAGCCCTTAAACATCTTCTGATGTATCTCAGAAAGAATAATGGCTAACGTTACGGGTATTATGATACCTGCAACCAGAAAGATAATATTATAAATCAGGGTATTGAAAATGATCGAACGGATTTGAGGATTTCTGAAGATATACGAGAAGTTCCTTAAGCCGACCCAAGGGCTGTTGACAAAAAGGTTTTTCAAAAGTGACTCACCCGGTACCGGTGTAAAGTCCTTAAAAGCAAAGAAAATGCCAAACAGAGGCAGATAACAAAACAAGGCATACCAGATTACTACAGGGACAGTCATAAGACTTAGCTGACG
>JAFYYN010000062.1 GCA_017557525.1 Lachnospiraceae bacterium | reverse complement strand
GTCTTTTTGTCTTGTGTTTTTCTAGAAAAATTGATATAATCAAATCGAAAATATATAAGCTTTTATTTCTTTATCGTCTTAATTTGACGTTATTTATACCACATTGGGGTCTGACCCCTCTGATGCACTAAAGTGCTAAAGTGGCCTAATCCATGCTGTTGTGTTAAAAAACCGGTTGTCACAGACCGGTTTTTTTGCTATAATAAATGTATGGCATGCTTAAAGTAGTAACTATTGCATGTCTCGTTTTAGCGATGGATTGGACGATACCAGCAAATATGCAGGGTGATGAGTCAAAAGTGAGAAAGCTAGAAAATATGAAAAGAGTTTTTGTATTCTTGATAATATTTATGTTAATTTCGAGTTCTCAAAATGTAAGTGCTTCCGAAAACAAAACCGCTCCAACTGTTGAATATGCTAATACCTTTGATTATTTTTCAGATTCGGTTACCGGTCTGACTTCAAAAAGTTATACCAGGAAAGAAATCGAAGATCTGATCAAGGACTATGGCAGTTTTACAGGTCCCATGGGCATGCCGGTAAATGAGTATAAAGAGGCTATGAATGCTAAATGGGTTGATTGTACCCAATATGATAAATGGGGCAAAAACCTCACTAAGTTTGAGCTTGATGTAAGTAAGGCATATACATATGACAGGATGGTCTACTATATGGAAAAGCTTTCCTGTATAGAGGGAGTATATCTTTTTGATATAGGTGAAACTACTTCCGGCAGGAGGATGTATGCTTTAGAGATCGATATCCCTTCCGATAAAAAGAAAGAGGTTGTTATACTTACCGGAAATATCCATGCGAGAGAGACAGCCGGCAGCATTTATATACTTAAAGAGATATCAGATCTCTTGCAGTCCGATACTGATGAAGCTAGGAAAATACTCGAAAATGTCAAATTTGCCGTAGTACCCTGTGTTAATCCGGATGGCCGTGAAGGTGTGGCATTCGATACCTCACATTATAAGTACAGCAACGGAAAGCTTTGGAAGGCTACATCCAACGGTACAGATCTTAACAGAAATTTTCCTGGACTTGCCTGGTCTCAGATAAAAGATGGAAATGAACGATCCGATTATATTTCTGATAGTTCAAAGAAGATGTATTACCCCGGTGATTATGCCGGATCATGCAATGAGACAAAGGCTATGATGAAGTTTTTGTATCATTATGTGAAAATCGAGAAAGCACAAGTTTTGCTAGACTATCATCAGCAGGGACGTATAGCCTACGCCGGAAAGCCATGGCAGTCAACAGCTCAGTTTAAACGCTGCAAGGATATGGCTAAGTACCTTTTTAGCAGGATGAATCCAAGCTCAAGGCGCATAAACAAATACATTTGGTACAGCGAGGTAGATGAATATGGCTTAAACGGTACCGGCAGTACGCTTACAGATTTCGCCGTATCCATTGCTACAGGTGCTAAATACAGCCCCGGGTATGGTTTTTATGTATATACTGACGGCAAAAACGAATATCCTTTGATCATGATACCAAATCTCGATAAAACAGATAAGAAGGTAATCAATGAAACAAATAAGAAGTTTGCAACCTCGACCATAGAGATAGGATACGGAAACGATTACCTTGGTTTTAGCAAATCTACGAGATCGAAGCTAAAAACCGAATATAATCAGTTTAAATTTGACAGGTTATTGTATTATTTATATGATTATTTACAAAGATAATAAGAATATTTCTGAAAAACATTTTTCCTTGATCTATAAATATTTGTATTAAAATGTAGGTTTAAAAATATGTAACAAAAAACGCGGAGGTCCTCAATGGTTAAAAAGAAGAGTATATTATGTGTTTTACTAAGCCTGGTTATGATTGTTACCATGCTCCCGGTAGTAAATGTTAATGCACAAAATGAAACCAGAACGGTAAGGCTTTCAATCTTAAGCGATATCCATTATTATACTGATTATCCTAAAGACGATGCTGATGCAGTTGCCTTTTTTGACTATCTGGAGGCATCAGAAATGCGTATGATACGTGAGAGTGATGCAATATTAAACGAGGCTCTTTCCAAGGTTTATGAAGCATCACCCGATGCCGTACTTATCTGCGGAGATGTATCATCCGGCGGAGAGTATTATAATACAGTAGCATTTGCAAACAAGATGACTGCCGCAAGAGCAAATCTTCCGGAAGACACCGGGATATATGTTGTACCGGGTAATCATGACCTCAATAATTCCTCAGGTGTATATTATAACGGTACATCCTTTGAAAGAGCAAAGAGAGTAACTGATGAGGATTTTAGAGAAATTTTTGAAGATTTTGGTTATAACAGCGCTTACAGCTTTTATGAGGCAGAAAGCGGACCGGCAGTAAAGAATTATGGCGGTCTTTCTTATGCTGTGGAAATAGCTGACGGCGTTACACTTATAGCGCTCGATACTGTTAAGTACAGTAATGATACCGACGTATTATTTGACAAGGCGCATTTGGTAGCAGGCGAAATATCCGATGATCTGCTTGATTGGGCTGTGGTTGAGGCAAAAAAGGCTAAGGCAAAGGGTAACCTTGTACTTGGAATGTCACATCACGGTATTTTGCCCCATTATGATGTTTCTAACAAATTGGCAGCTTCATTGAGCGAAAACTATGTTATCAGCAACTGGGAGAGTGTTGCGGCAACCCTGGCTGATGCTGGCTTTGCAGCATTCTTTACCGGGCATGACCATGCAAATGATATCTCAAAATTCGTTTCACCCAATGGTCATACAATCTATGACATCGAGACATCTGCATTATGTTCATATCCATGTGGCATTAGGACAGTTGATATAACTATCGAAAAGAAAAGCACAGAGACTAAATATTTCTTTGAAATCAATACCGATTTCATAGAATCAATAGAAGGTATAGATGATTTCCAGACCTATGCCTTTGATAAATGTTCATTTAATGCGAATAATACCGGTGCTCTCGCTATGAATTTATTAAGACCCTATCTCTACGAAATGACCGTTTATACAAGCGATGAGTACGGAGATGGATTTGAAGGTTATTTGAGAAGTAAAGTAAAGCTTCCTAAAGAAATCTCAGTTGATTCATATTTTGATGAGCAGCTTTTAGTACAGCTTGATGGTCTTATTCAGGAAAAACTGCCATTTTCAACCGGGTTTTCCATGGGCAAGGATTATACTTTAGAAATAAATTACAAAGGAAGGGACGACCGTGTCATAAATCTTGATGTCTGCATAAGCCACGAGGAAGAGATGGAGCCTTCTAAGCCGGTTTCGGGCTCAGCCATTTCTGTATCAGGATCGGCAATCTCCGCATCAGGATTAGATACTTCTAAAATAAAGATAGAAGAGACAGGCGTTATCTCCATTGATCTTACAAAGGTTCCCTCAAGTATTGAAGATCTGATCGATTATCTATCGAAAGCACTTGAAAATGAAGACAACTGGACTACTGATTATAATACTACAGGTATCTTTGGTGAAATTTCTGATCTGATAAACGGAGCTGCAAAAGATATTGTAACTTATAAACTTGATAAGGAAAATGATGAGTCGACTTTAATCAACTATATAAACAAAGTTTATCTGGGCTCCAGGCGCGGAGATGAAGAATATGTTTCAGAGGATATAATAGCAGAATTTGATGATCTGCAAGATAAGATCTTGAATGATAATGATCTAAAAAATGAAGTTGTTGACAGGCTGTTTTCATATCTGGCAGCTTTTATGTATCAGTCTTCCGATTATCCTGAACTGTTTACAGTGCTTAGAACCTTAAAGCTGGCTCCTGAGTATATGAGTTTCATAAATATATCTGTTGATGATGCTTCATACAATACTCTGATGCTTTTAAGCTATTTGGCAATGGGATTAGATAATGGTGAGAGTTTACTGACCCGTTTTCTTCAGTTATATGGTTTGGGGCTTAAATTACCCGGATCCATTATGGACAAACCTATGAACGAATTGGCAGGTATTGTTAATGTATTTACTTCGGATGTAAATGTACCTGAGGATTCACAGTGCTGCTTTTTCTATTATCAGCAGAATCCTACACAGCCAACACCTGCTGCAACACCAGCATTAACACCTCCGATTACACCTCCTGTTACTCCTGGACAATCGACATCTAACACCCCATCGGTATCGGAGCCTGATGTAATAACAAGTAAATATACTCCTGCAAAACCTGCACAGCCGGAATTACTTGAAAAAGACAGTACAAGCATTAAAGTAAAGACTGTTAACGGACAGGTATATTCAATAGACGGTGGTAAGCTCTGGAAGCTAGACGGTGTATTTACCGGTTTAGAGGAAAATACTGAATACAGTATTGTTACAAAGGTATATGCTACTGATTTAAATTATGATTCTGTGATTTCTGAGGCATTAAAGGTTGTTACAGATAGATCAGAAACAGAAGATGAACAAACCGGCATTATCCCCGGCAGTAAGATTACTGCAGAGGAAAAGGTTGAGGCTAAGCTGGATGTAAACTCCGGTTTTAAGGCTAATGCCAGCAAGTCTAAGATCACTGTAAAATGGGGCGAGGTTGAAGGTGCTGAGCGATATGATATCTATGCAGCTTATTGCAAAAAGAGTTCAAAGCCTGAGAAAATTGCCTCGGTTGACGGAAATACCTTATCTTATACTATAAAGAAATTAAATGGTAAGCCAATAGATACCGAGAAAAATATCAAGGTCTATACAGTGGCATACCGTAAGGTAGGAAATAAATATAAAAAGATTACTCGAAGTCTTGAGGCTCATATAGCCGGATATAATAACAAGACATATTCAAATGTTAAGAAGGTAACGCTTAATTCAGGAGCTGAAAAGCTTGATATTTCTCTTGCTGAGGGTGACACCTTCCAGATAGAGCCCAAAGCCGATTTAAAAGACAGCTCTAAAGAGATGCTCCACCATGTTGCAGATTTCCGTTATGTTTCATCAAATGCCGATGTGGCTACAGTTGATGAAAATGGTCTGATAACTGCACGGGGAAAGGGTACATGTACAATTTATGTATATGCCCAGAACGGATACGCTGCTAAGGTAACAGTAACTGTATAACAAATACTGAAAGGAATAAAATATTGACATGTATTACACAAGTGTACTTGATTTAATAGGGAATACTCCGCTTATGAGTCTGGAGCAGACTACAGGTCTGAATATTTTCGCTAAAGCGGAATTTCTTAACCCCGGTGGCAGCATAAAAGACAGGATTGCCTTAAATATGCTTGAGGATGCCGAGAAAAAGGGTAAGCTAAAGAAAGGTATGACCATTATTGAGCCTACTTCAGGAAATACAGGTATTGGTCTTGCACTCTGCGGCGTAAGAAAAGGGTATAAGGTTATAATCGTTATGCCTGAGAACATGAGCGAGGAGAGAAAAAAGATCATAAAGGCATTAGGTGCTGAACTGGTACTAACCGATCCAAAGCTTAGTATCGGCGGCTCGGTTGATAAGGCTTTAGAAATTGCTTCATCATCAGATGAGTATTTTGTCCCTCAGCAGTTTACCAACCCTGCAAATCCTGAAATGCACTACAGGACAACGGCTGTGGAGCTTACTGAGCAGTTAGGGAAGAAGATAGATATCTATGTTTCGGGTATCGGTAGCGGTGGTACCCTGCAGGGAGTAGCAAAGTATCTTTTAGAGAAGAACCCTGATTGTAAGATCGTTGCTGTAGAGCCTAAGAATGTATCTGCATTACTGGGTGACGAGCCCGGTCTCCACCAGATACAGGGTATAGGAGACGGCTTTATACCGGAGATACTTGATACAAAGATAATCACCGACATTGTTGAAGTAAGTGATGATGATGCCATAAACACCGCCAGAGAGCTTGCCAAGGTACAGGGACTGCTCGTAGGTACTTCCTCCGGAGCAAACGTATGGGCTGCAAAGCTTATGGCAGAGAAGTACGGAAAAGACAGTATCATTGCCACGGTTTTACCGGACAGGGCTGAAAGATATTTTAGTACAGCGTTGATTTAATACATAAAGGCTACCCCGGATAAGCAGGATAGCCTTTAATATTATACTTCTTCAATATACCATTTCTGGACGTTAGTAGGTTCGCCATCTGTTGTACTGATATAAGCTAGACCTCCGATACTATCTACTGATAAAGCTCTGCCACTGCTATAAGGTGTCCTTATGCAATATGAACCATCAGCATTCTTTGTTAGCTTCCAGCTCTGAGCATCGTCATAACCGGTATATACATATACGCCAACATTGTTATCTTCAACATCCCATGCATTGTTAAGATCGATACGAAGATCAGGATAATCATCTGCAATAAGGATAAATCGATTGGCACTAAGATAATAAATCTGCCATAATGATTTCTCGGAAGAGATGGTCAATGTTTTATCTTCATTGGCATGCAGATATTCGCCGTTTGGATTCTTTATAGTAAACTTTCCGACTTCATTACGTGCTACACCTCTCTTTGTTAAAGGCCACATCTCAGGATACATACCTACATGCTTTACGTTACCATCTTTCTCATAAGGTAATTTACCCTGAAGAACCAGCTCATAAAACTCAAAGAAATCATAATTGTTCTGATCGGCTGTGTATTTCTTGTATCCCGGATACTGCTCCTCGCCAAAGTAAGCATGTGTAGGAGGATATTCGATTCCGAGATATTTGCCAAGATACTCAAAATGGTGCATCCATTCGTGTACAGCAACTGCGGTAGCGTATAATGAAGGTATCTCTGGATTGGCTAAAGGATATGTTCCTTCTCTGGGCTGTCCCAGGTCAAATGTGGAATAGCTTAGATCATCCTGAATGCCTCTTGGAGAATATCCCAGGATTGCACCATTTACGCCATATTCTGATTTACCGGTATTACGCTGTACATTTTCATCGCCTTGGGTCTGAATTGTAGTAAATACAGTATCATATTTCCTGTTGATGTCATACTTGTCAATTTCTGCTTGTGTAGTTTCCGGCGCAAGAAACAGCCAGTTATCATATTCATACTTAGTAAGTTCTGTTTCATCAGCTACGAAAAACAGATCAATGGAAATATCTAAATTATTGTTTGTAATTCTTTCAACAGTATTCTCAAAGTTCTTTGTTACTGCCTGGAGATAATCCCTGTCAAAATCTGTCATCTGGAAATCCAGATCACCGTAAGAAACTTGAGTATAGCCAAGCCAGAGGATATTGTACTTTACCGGTTCAGCAAGGTTTGTATAATCTTCATTATCGTATTGTGCCTTGGCTTTAGATTTGTTTTCATCAAATTTGCGTGCTAATGCTTCAAAACCGAATTCCGGTTCAGGTTCTGCAGTAGGTGTTACCGTTACAGTTTCATCTTTCTTTTCATTATTATCCTTATTGTTTTCGGTTTCAGTTTTGCTTTCCACTTTTATTGTTGAATTATCAGTTTTATCTGTTCCGGTTTTTTCATCACTTTTAGAACATGCAGCTAAACTAAAGATCATGCTTAGTGTTAAAAGCAAAATGATTAATTTTCTTGTATTGCTTTTTATCGCCATTTTTTTCTTTCTCCCATAAAAATAATAAATTTTTACAACACTGATTGATGATTATATCATTCTAAAAGTATAAATGCAACTGATTTTTTGTACGTTGTTTATTTATTCCTCTTGAAACTGTTGTCAACTCGGAGGATTTTTGGTATACTTTCTATGTTATAGGAAGGAAAAGAGAACAGTATGAAACTATATTTGAAAATCGATAATCCGGAAAAACTTACTGCTATAGAAACCCTGTGTAAAGATATAGGAGCAGAATACGAAACTATTTCGTACAAGGATTTAAAAAGAAATTTACTGGAAATTGTTAGTGGTGGAGCAGGAAATAACAAAGGTACTTCATCAGTGCCGATGGTTTATACAATGCCTGAACTTATCATATTTTCCGGGTTTGCCGAGGAAAATCTTGATAAGTTTCTCAAAGAATACAAAGCCAGAGGCATAGAAAAGGTGCAGTTAAAGGCTGTTGTTACACCATATAATCTTAACTGGAGCCTGTACGATCTGATAGAGCAGTTGAAGAACGAATCGAACCAAATGTACAAAAATTAGAAATAAGGATACCATGTATGAAAACAATGAATAATGCAAGACACAAAAGAATATATTTGATAATAGCTGTATTAATGGTACTGTGCTTATGTATGACACAGTTACTTTCTACGATTGAGTTAGTTCCTGTCTCAGCAGGATCTTCGGTTTCATACCAAGTAAAAGGCGGGTATATATACTTCGATAAATCATTAGGCATGATTACCGGTGCGGATAAAAGTATTACCTTGGCCAAAATCCCCAAAAAGATTTCAAATGTAGTAGTAAAGGTTATAGGTGATGAAGCATTTAAAAACTGTACTAAGCTAAAAAAGGTTACCTTACCTTCAAAACTAAAAACGATCGGAGATAGTGCATTTTATGGCTGCTCGGCACTTGAATATATCGATATTCCTGCAAAGGTAACTGCAATTGGAAATAAAGCTTTTGAAGTCACTGTAAAACATATACAGGGCTTTAATATCTCGTAAACTGCAAATTAACAACGATCATATCTACAAAAAACCGGTTGTAAAGGACCGGTTTTTTTGATATAATGATTATACCTTGTTCAAGGGGAACAATATACGATATGGTTTTTATGGAGAAGGAGGGAAAGAAATGTCAGCGTATTTAGGAAAAGTACTTGTTGCATCAACACTTGCAGTTACAACTGCAGTGAGTCTTGCAGCCCCTGTTGCTATTGAAGCAAAAGCAAAGGTTAAGCTTAATAAGACCTCTTATGAAATGAAGGTCGGCGATACCTTTAAGCTGAAACTTAAAGGTGCTAAAGCTGTAGCATTCGGTTCATCAGACACAAAGGTTGCTAAGGTATCTTCTAAGGGAAAGATCAGAGCTAAGAAGGCAGGCACCGCAACTATCACAGTAACTGCTGATAACGGAAAGACTTATACTTGTACGATAAAAGTTTTAAAGAAGAATCAGACTGTTGTTAATGATGATAATATCGATCTTGGCGGAATGGAAATCATCATCCGTGACTGGTGGAGCCCTTGGGATGGTGAAGCAGATCCCCGTAATGATTACGAGTATGAGAGAAATAAGTATATTGCTGAAATTGAGGAAAAGTACAATTTCAAAATAAAAGAAATGTCAATTTCTGACTGGGGCTCAGCAAACACTGATTTTATAGAATATGTAGTTAACGGCGGAGATGATAATAACTATGTATTTGCTCTGCATACAGATGCGAGTGTTGGTGCAGCACTTGCGAGCGGCCTAATGTACGATCTGTCAACGCTTGACTGCTTAGATTTTAGTGCCGACAAGTTTGCACGCAACAAGCTCCATGAGCAGTACTCACTGGGTAGCAGCATTTACGGTTTCTTCCCCGGATACACCGAGCCTGGTACAGGTGTTTACTTTAATAAGGATGTACTAAAGAAAGCCGGTATAGACCCTGATTCTATTTATGACTTACAGAAAAAGGGCAAGTGGACATGGGATAAATTTGAAGAGCTGATGGATAAATGCCAGAGAGATACCGATGGTGATGGGGAAGATGATATTTACGGTTTGACGCTTAATGAATCCTACATGACTAAGATGGCTGTGCTTTCAAACGGCGGATCATATGTTTCAAAGGATAAGAACGGGAAATTTGTATATAATCTTGAGAGCAAAGAAACAGTTGAGGCTCTTAAGTGGTGTGTAGATATGTATACTAAGTTCGATAACCACGATCCTGAGGATGCTATCTGGGATTACTATATGGAAGAATGGAGATCAGGTAAAGCAGCATTCCTCGTTGATCAGGAGTATATTAATACCCGTGGCAACTTCATGGAGCAGACGGACTTTGAAGTAGGCTTTGTTATGTTCCCTAAGGGACCTAAGGCAAAGGATTATGTTTCTGACTGGAGCAATAACGCGTATGTTATTCCGGCTTGCTATGATGCTGACAGAGCCTGGAAGATAGCTTTTGCATGGAACAAGTATACAGAAGAAATTCCCGGCTATGAAGACTACAACAACTACTTAAATCTTGCATGGGAAGGAAACTTCGATGAGCGCGCTCTGACCGAGACCATTCCGATGATGGAAGATCCAAAGTACGGAGTAGTAACTTATCATGAACTTATTCCGGCTATTCAGATCGGATATGATGTAGAATGGCAGATTATGCCAGGTGCTGATGTTTACGATGTAGTAATAGAGGCTCGTGATAAATGGAAAGAGGCCATAAAAGAGGCAAATACATATATCAAGAAATAATACTTAATTTTTCAAGTATATAACGAAAAAACCAGTTGTAAAAGACTGGTTTTTTTGTTATACTTACTTTGTATGGAAATATGAATAAATTCATAAGGAGTGTATGAGAAATGACAATAAGTGACAGAATTTTTGAAAAGCTTGCATCTATGGGTATGTCTCAGAAAAAGTTTGCTGAGGAATCGGGACTTATGCAGAGCACAATAAGCGAATGGAAGAAGAAACATACCAATCCCACATCGGATAAGATCATGCCTATCTGCAAGACTTTAGGCGTAACACCTGAGTGGCTGCTTTCGGGTATCGACAGGGCAGGAGCCAAGAGGAAAGAGCAGGGTACGGATTTCCTTATCATTGAAAAGGACACTGAACTTTGGATGCTTGTAGAACAATACAAGAATTTCGACCTTGAAACACGCAGCAGGATAATGGGATATATTGATGCCTTTGCTTCAATGAAGAAATAAGTAAAAGTTCTATGTTATAGAGTATATTATCTATTATATAGGAGTTAGAGTATGGCGGGACGAAAAAGAAGATCATTAAAAAGAGTTTTGCTGACTCAGATCATAGCTTTCGTGGCAGTGATCATAATTGTTATAACTGCTCTTAATGCAACTATGCAGACGGTTAAGATTAAACGGTTGACCGAGCAGATACTTTCAAGAGAATCCATCTCTTATGCAAACGATATATATGGCTGGTGGAACAGCATAGAGGAAAGAGTTGAGAGGACTGCGGATATGTATAAGAGTATCCCCGGTCTTACAGATGAAGCCACACTTTCCATGCTGCTTAAATTAACTGCAGAGGATCCTGATTCACAGGATATTTATATCGCTGACGGTAATTCAGGAGTATTCCTTGATGGGTCTGGGTGGATCCCGACGGATGATTTTGTCTTTACAGGCCGTGGGTGGTATATAGGTGCACTGGAGAAAAACGGCGAGATATTTACTTCTGAGCCTTATGTTGATGCTTCTACAGGGAAGGTTTGTATCGCCTGCTCAGTAAAGATCGGAGACAACAAAGTTTTAAGCTGTGATGTTGTTTTTGATAAGCTTGTAGAAAAGATTGCCGGCTTTAAGTCGAGCTCAGGTGATGCAAAGTACTATGTTGTAAATAAAGAAACAAATGAGGTACTGGTTTCTGACAATCAGGATGAAGTAGGAAAGAAGCTGGGTGATATACCCGATGGTATACTTGTCGGGTTAAATACCGTATTTACTACACTGGATACGACTGATTCAATAGAAAAAGAAAAGGTTGTAACAGCTTCCTCCTCTTTGGGTAAGATGATGTTTGCAGCTACGGATATCCCTGAGACTTCCTGGGTTATAGTAAGTGCTGTTCCTTATTCGCATATCAGTATAAGTGTTAGAAATACCATAATCTCAACATCCGGCATTGCACTTATGCTGTTATCGATACTGACAGTACTGCTGTTCCTGATCATTACAAGGTACTTAAATCCTGTATCGAAGGTTACTAAGGGTATCACGGATATTAGCAAGGGAAATTTCAAGGTCAGCATCCGTCCTGTGGGAAATAATGAGATAACTACCCTCGGTGAGAGCCTTAACGGATACATTGATAATACCAGAGGCATGCTTACCGGTTTGGCTAATATTTCAAAGGATATGAATACCAATGCCGGTGAGTGCTATAATATCTCGAACAGTCTGCTTTCTTCAAATAAAAAGCAGGGCGAATCGATCAAGCAGCTTAACTCAACGCTTTCTTCGATGAATAAAAAAATAGATGAGATCGATAATGCAGCTGCTGAGCTGGCCGGTACATCAAAGCATCTTTCCCAGAATGCCGAGGAAGTTAAGCATCTGTGCGTTGAGACCATGGAGGCTTCAAAGAGCGGCAAGGACGAAATGGCAAACATGACTGATAATGTTAAGACACTTAGCATTACAATGAATGAGCTTGCAGCTATTATCCGTGATACGGCTAAGTCAGTTGAAGAGATTAACGGAATCACTGATACAATAAATGATATATCCGACCAGACCAATCTGCTTTCACTAAATGCTTCCATAGAGGCTGCGAGAGCGGGAGATCAGGGACGTGGCTTTGGTATCGTAGCTTCGGAGGTCGGAAACCTTGCTAAACAGTCAGCCGTAGCTACAGAGCATATCAGGGAGCTTATTAAGGCCGTTACGCAGAACATTGCCGATATAAGTGCCAAGTCTGACAAATGTATGACCGATATGAAAGAATGTCTGTCGGGCGTTGAGAGTGCAAACAGCTCATTTGACAGTATTTATGTCGATCTTGAAAAAGCTACTGATGGTATAATAGAGATTACAGGAGGTATTAATAAGATAAATTCTGTAGCAAATGATAATGCGTCGTCCACTAAAGAACAGGCTTCAAGAGTTAATGAGATCCTTGATCTAAGTGATAAGATCGTTGCAGAGAGCAATAAGATCTTGACAGAGACAAATAATATTACCAGTATCTCCATGAACCTCAATAAGTACTCAGATGCTATAAAAGCAGATCTTTCGAAATATCAGTTATAATACAGATGTTGATATAGCCACTATATTACTGAAATGAATATTAATACATGAATATGCATAAAAACCAGTTGTCAAAGACTGGTTTTTTTGTTATAATGGTTTCTGGATTTTTTGTAGGAAAACTACATATTTAACATGGAGGAAAATGAAGTATGGAAAGAAGTACACAGGAAATCATCGCATTTGCTATGTATCTTGTCGTAGTACTTGCGGTAGGTATCATCTTTTTCCTTAAGAGTAAGAAGGAAAAAGGTGGTGACAAATCATATTTCTTAGGTAACAGGAATATGAACGGACTTGTTGCAGCATTGTCTGCCGGTGCCTCTGATATGAGTGCATGGGTACTCATGGGGCTGCCCGGCTCAATATACCTTTATGGTATGGGTCAGATCTGGATTTCAGTAGGACTGCTTATCGGTACAGTTTGTGCATGGATCTTTATCGCACCCAGACTGCGCAGATTCTCTATTGTAGCTGATGATTCCATCACTATTCCGCAGTTTCTGACAAACCGTTTCAAGTCTAAGAGTCATGTATTGCTTGTTATTTCTGCAATAGTATTTATTGTTGCTTACTGCGTATATGCTGCATCAAGTATCGTGGCATGCGGTACACTGTTCCAGACAGTATTCGGATTTGATGATGACAAGAAAACATTGGTAATGATCGGTGCTACAGTTATTATCCTGCTTTATACTTTCTTAGGTGGATTCAACGCAGTTTGCTGGACAGACTTTATACAGGGTATGATGATGCTCGTAGCTCTTATGGCTGCCCCTATTATAGCTGTAGTAGCAATGGGTAAGGCTGATTTCCAGCCTCTTGCTCCCGTAGTTACAGATGAAAATTATTATAATCTGCTTTCATCAGGAAAATTTGACTGGAAGAGTATTTCTGATATCTTAAGCGGCTTTGGCTGGGGACTTGGATACTTCGGTATGCCTCACATATTAATCAGATATATGGCTATCCGTTCTGAAAAAGAAATGAAGAAGTCAAGAGTTATCGGTATCATGTGGACAGCGATCATCCTTACTATGGCAAGTATCGTTGCACTTGTAGGACATGAGTATTTAGGCACCTATCTTGAAGCCGGAAAACAGAGTACAATTTTCATCACCATGGTAAGAAATCTGTTCCCTGCATTTATTGGTGGCCTTTTACTTTCAGCTATCCTTGCTGCATCTATGAGTACTGCTGATTCTCAGCTCCTTGCTTCATCTTCAGCATTTGCTTCAGATGTATATAAGAAAATGATCAGGAAAAAGGCAGATGATAAGGAAATGCTCCTTGTCGGAAGAATCGTAGTTGCTGTAATCTCTGTAGTTGCTCTTATTATAGCACTCAGTCCCGGATGTGCAGGAATTATGGGTCTTGTTGAATGTGCCTGGGGTGCATTTGGTGCAGCATTTGGTCCTGTTATCATCCTTGCTCTTTACTGGAAGAGATTTACATATAAGGGTGCCATAGCAGGTATCACAGTTGGATTTGGCGTAGATGCTTTATGGTATGCTTTTCTTTCGGACTCAACCGGACTTTATGAGATTATCCCGGGATTCATCTGTGGTTTTATAGCAGCTGTGCTTATTACTCTTGTTGATAAACAGCCTACTAAAGAAATCGAAGATATGTTTGAAAAGGCACAGAATCCTTTAGACTGATAATAACAATGTTCATAACAAGAAAAACCAGCCACAAACGGCTGGTTTTTCTTATCTTTTACGGCGGTCTTTGCCGGTTCTTTCATAAAATGCTTTCTTTTCCTCGTAGAGTCTTTTGTCTGCTTCGTGGTAAAGAGCATCGATTGTGCTGTTACCAGTCTGCATTGAATATCCGATAGAGCAGGTATAAATAGTTTTTGATACCTCGTTTCTTATTCTTTCAATCAAAGCCTTAACATCATCCTCGGAAGAGTTGAGACATACTAAAACAAATTCATCGCCACCGATGCGGTATACACGATGTCCGGACTGAGATGCCTTATAAAAACAATCACCAAGTGCTTTCAGAGCGGTATCACCGGCTACATGACCCTGGTTATCGTTTATTTCCTTTAAGCCGTTCATGTCTATCGTGATGACAGATGTTACAGAGTCAAAATACTTTTCCGTATCGGAATAATAGCTCTGACGGTTAAGCAGCTTTGTAAGAGGATCCCGTTTAGTATAACGCTGCAAAAGGTAAACATAATACAAAAGAATATCTATCGCGATAGTTGATACGAACCAGTGCATAACAGGTTCATATAAAAACATCGGTATCACAAGGCATAACACCGATGTTAATACTAAAAACAGCAGGAGAGGATATTCCTCTTTCTGACGTTTTCCGGTAGTAAACATCCTGATTACAAAATATATCAGATAGATACCGCAGATGATGTATGCAATATGGCCTAACGGTCCGCGATGAAAAGCGTTGTTTTCATCAAAGCTAAATACAATACCTGTTGGGATGGAGATAAAACAAATGATTGCATTTAATATGGCCGGGATAAGGACAAAAAATCTTTTCTCACGGTAAACGATCATTATTATCTCAACAAGTATAAAAGTAATCAGGCTGTAATCAGCAGCGGATAATATAGACCTGAAAACTGAAACTTCAGGCTGATTACCCAGGTAGGTTTCCATATAGCAGAACACCGAGTATATAAAGAGCATACCTGTTGTAATAGCAAGACGCCGGATCATCTTACGTTCAAGATGAATATCTGTAAGTAACAGGATTAACATACCTATCAAGGGAACCAACATGCTCCAGTGTTCTGACAGATAATCGGATAGACTCATATGGATACCTCCTTCCTTGAGAATTTTTCAATAGACGATTTTTAAACTCTTAACTATATATTTATACCATAATATTGTGGTTTATATCAAGATAAAAAAATAAATGGTGTGAATTTATAACCAAAATGAAAAAAGGAGCAACCGATTGGTCGCTCCTTGTGATCATAAATATCACTGACTGATTATTATACCTGAATGATCAATGTTCTCAGGCTTTAAACTTGGATTGTGAGAAATGTCCAGGCTCTTTAATTCTTCACAATATAGGCAGTTAAGGTATTTCAGTTTAGGATTGTTGCTTAAATCGATGTCGGCTATTTTGGTAAAAGGAAACTGCAAATCCTCAAGTTCCGGATTGTGACTTAAATCCAGGCTTGAGAGATTATGGTTGCTACCGCATCTAAGGGCTTTAAGCTTGGTATTGTTACTTACATCAATTTCACTTAAGAAGCAGTTATAACATGCAAACTCTTCAAGTATCGGGTTATTGCTCAGATCGAAACTGTATATTTGATTATCACCGGCGTAGAGATATTGCAGCTGGGTATTTTTGCTAACATCAAGTTTTTTCAACTGGTCTGACTCGCAATATAGGGCATATAGCGAAACATTTTTGCTTACATCAAGCTGGGTTAAAGGGTTATCTGAACATACAAGATATGTAAGCAGTGTGTTTTTTGTTACATCAAGCTTATGAATTGAATTTTTGCTGCAATCAAGCTCTAAAAGCTCAGATAAATTACTTAAATCGAGTACTTCAAGATCATTCTCCTGGCATTCGAGATGCTGGAGCTTGGTACAACCCGAAACATCAAGCGTTTTTAACTTATTTTCATCACATGTAAAATATCCCAGGTCTTTACAGTTGCTGATATTAATACTTTCAAGCTGGTTCCTTCTGCAATATAAGGATTTTAATTTTGTGTTCTGGCTAAGGTCTAGCGATGTGATATCATTTGAGCAGCAATCAAGCGTTTCAAGGTCCTTGAAAAACTCTATACCCTTTAAATCCGTAAGACCTAATGCTTTTACATATAAAGTATTTAGTTTTAATTCATCAGGAGAAAGTACCCAGTTCCTATCCTTGTCAACGGTATCCATTATATATAACCTGAATATCATGTCGGGGAAGTTGGTTGCGTCTATAGCAACCTCTCCCTCTGAAACTGTTGGAGCTTTGCCGCTTAAAAGCATACCGTAAGAATCCTTAAGTACCATGGGGTTATCTTCGGCACCCTTAAGGGTATCAATGTCTATGCCTGCGAAATCAAATTCTTCAGCACCTGCTTCTTTACTAGTGATAACACTTCCGGATTCATCGGAAACCGTAAGCCAGCCTTCTCCGGCTTCAATGGCCTTTGAAGTACCGTCATCGGATAAAACCTCAGCTTTTCCTTCTAAACAGTAGTTAACAGTCCGCGTGCCACCGTCAGCAGTAGGTGTAACCTTTATGGCAACAACAGTACCACGGATAGCCATTGTCGTATTAGGTGTTGAGACACTTAAGGTTTCTCTGTCAGACAGTTTTTTCTGTAATTCGACAACCATTTCACCTTTTATAAGATTAATGGTGAGTTTTTTGTCAGAATTAGCTATAAAAGAGGCTTCCGAATCATGTACAAAGTGAGAGTAGGTTTCTCTGTCACAGTCAATACGGGTAAAGCCATCATTACCGACCATTAAGTAGTCCTTATCGCGCATTTTTAAACCTTCCTGCGCTTTAAGAGATGAACCGTCTCTGTCAACATTTACAGTTCCTAAAGTATCCAGGATCTTAATGTTAAAATATGAATCATCCTTGGATTTTAATAACAAAAAAAGTATAACTCCGATAACAACTAATAGTCCTGCAATAAGGGGTATAAGTATTTTTTTCTTCATAGCTCGTAACCTCCCTAGTGTTGTAGTATGCCTTGAAATGTATCCGGCGCTCAAAAGGGCAGATATCATCCCACTGCATTATATATATTATCATAAATATATTTATTTGTGTAGTATAAATATACAGAGTAAGCGGCTTTTTATTTCATTCGTTTAAGGAATTAAAAGAGTATATATCGTTACTAAAGGAGAATTATATTATCAATATGTAGAGCTTTAATTTGGATTTTGGGATGTTTGTAAATTTTTAATAATATGACATTTTTATACTAAAACAAAATTTGTGAAAAACTAACAAATTTTAAGTTAGCATAAAATAACTCTTGACAAATGGAATTTTTATGTTTACAATTTAGACAATCCATGAGGGAGTAGCAAGCTGGTTTCAAATGAAATCAGGAGTAAATCATCATCTCGGCGAAAGCCTGGTTTGCTTTAAACTGCGAGACTTATGTATGCTGCGTCATACGTGTCTCCCTTTGTGTTCAATTTAAAATGAATTTCATTCGAGCAGGTATGACAGGACATACCTGCTAATTTTTTGTAGATGACCAGGGGAAATCTTATAGCGCGCGCCACCTTCTCATACATCGTAGGAAGGGAACTGTTTTGTATAACAAAATGTAAAGAACTCCTACGACATATTCCACAATTAAATTGGTAGGTATATACAAAATCGAAAAGGAGAAAGCAAAAATGAGTTTTGTGGAGATCAAAGGCTTAAAGAAAAGCTATGGTGAAGGAGATGCAAAGGCTACAGTATTAAATGGCGTTGATATCTCAATTGAAAAAGGAGAGTTTTGTGTCTTACTCGGACCTTCAGGTTCGGGAAAATCGACATTGCTTAATATCATTGGCGGTATTGACAGTGCGGATGAGGGTTATGTAATGATCAACGGTGAGAAAACCGCAGAAATGAATGAAAAAAGGCTCACGCAGTACAGAAGGGACCACTTGGGATACATTTTCCAGTTATACAACCTTATTCCCAATCTTACTGTAAGGGAAAATATTGAGGTTGGTACATACTTAAGCAAAAAGCCCCTGGAGGTGGATGAACTTTTAAAGACTTTGGGCTTATATGAGCACAGACATAAACTTCCTACACAGCTTTCAGGCGGTCAGCAGCAAAGGACCGCAATCGGCAGGGCGGTTATCAAAAACCCTGATATTCTTTTATGTGACGAGCCCACCGGTGCGCTCGACTACAACACTTCTAAAGAAATCCTCACACTTTTGGAAAAAGTAAATAAGGAATATGGTAATACCATAATCATGGTTACCCATAATGATGCGTTAAAGAATATGGCTGACCGTGTTGTAAAACTGCGTGACGGAAAGGTGCACAGTAATAAACTCAATGAAAACAAGCTTCCCGTGAGCGAAATTGAGTGGTAGGAGGTGCACCATGAAGAATCCTATGAACAAACGCTTCTTGCGGGAATTAAAAGCAGACCTTGGAAAATATATTGTAATATTCCTTTTCATAACCATGGTTGTATCAGTAGTATCATCCTTCCTGGTAGCAAATTCGGGAGTGGAAAAGTCCTATACTAAAATGCTTGAAAACAATAAGGTAGAGGACGGACATTTAAACTTTAACGTGGTTCCGGATGATTCTGTTATTTCTTCTATAGAAGAAAAGGCAGATTTAAAGCTTTACAGAGCGGATTTCTTCGAGGATACCATGAGCGGTATGGGAACCTTGAGGGTTTATTCGGTAAATGACAGCGTAAATATTCCTCAGGTAACCTCCGGACGTTTACCTCAAAATGATAACGAGATAGCACTTGACAACCTTCACACTTTGCATAAGGGAGTAGAGGTTGGAGATATTGTGACGGTAGGCGGGAAAGAACTTAAGGTTACGGGACTCGTAGCGCTTCCTAACTACAGCTCGCTGTTTAAGGACAATTCTGATATCATGTTTGATTCTGAGAATTTCGGTATTGGCCTGCTTACAAAGAAAGGCTTTGAGAACTATGCTTCAGAACATCAGACTGTAAGCTATGCATGGCTTTATAATGAGAAACCCACTACTAACAAGGAAAAGAACGATGCAGCAGAAAAAGTGCTTGATGCACTAAGGGAAGAGCTTACAAAGGTTAATACTTCAATAGTTTTAAGATCGCTTACAGGAGAAAAAGGTCTTACAATGCTTGAAGTAACTGACATTCTTCCAGGATACGAAAACCAGTCCATAAACTTTGCGGCAGAGGATATGCATGGTGACGAAGCTGCTATGATAATGTTCCTTTATATCGTTGTTGTAGTTCTTGCCTTTATTGTTTCCGTAACAACAATAAACACCTTGTCAAAAGAGGCTTCTGTTATAGGAACTCTAAGGGCTTCGGGTTATACAAAGGGTGAAATGATCAGGCATTATATGATGCTGCCACTTTTTGCATTTGCTGCCGGCATGATAGTCGGGAACCTCTTAGGGTACACCGTTATGAAGCAGTTCATGCTTGATATCTATTTTAAGATGTACTCCTTAGGTGAGATAGAAACACTTTGGAATTCCTATGCATTCTGGATCACTACGCTTATCCCTATGGCATTGATGATAGTGATCAACTTCCTTATACTTGCACATAAGATGCAACTGGGTCCGCTTAATTTCCTTCGTCGTGATATTTCCGGAAAAAAGAAGAAAAGAGCGCTCAGGCTTAACAGGAAGATACCTTTTACTTCAAGATTCAGGATACGTATCATCCTTCAGAATATGCCTAACTATATAACCATGCTTGTGGGCATTATACTTGCAGGTGCAATAATCATCTTCGGTCTTATGTTTGAACCTCTTCTTACCGAGGTTTCAAACCGTATTGAAAATACTGCAATAAGCCGTTATCAATACATTTTAAAGACTCCGGAAGATATAGAAAATACCGAGCCTGAAAAGTTCGCACTTACTTCCTTTGAAACCAGTCAGAAGGATTATAAGGTGGACGGTATTTCGGTTTACGGCATTGTAAAGAACAGCCGTTATGTAAAGGACGAAATACCTCAGGGTAAGGTACTGCTCTCAAACGGCTACATGGATAAATACGGTTACAAAACCGGTGATGTTGTAAGCCTTTATGATAAGTATGCGGATAAAACCTATGAGTTTACGGTTGCAGGAGAGTACCCTTATGAGGCGGCGCTTTCGGTTTTCATGAATATCGATGAGTTTAATACCAAATTTGGTAAAACACCGGATTACTACAGCGGATATTTCTCAAATGAGAATCTTACGGAGCTTGAAGCTTCAAATGTATATATGAGACTCGACAACAATGATTTTTCGGGAGTTGCTTCGCAGCTTTGGGAATCGTTTGCGGATTTCATGGAGCCTGTGGAATGGTTTGGTGTGATCATGTTCGTGCTCATGGTATATCTGCTTGCTAAGCAGATCATTGAGAAAAATGCAGTAAGTATTTCAATGACAAAGATCCTTGGGTTTACGGGTGGAGAAATAGGAAGCCTGTACATACTTGCTACTTCTATAATCGTAATACTTGGCCTGCTGCTAGCAGTACCTGCAGTAGACTGGATGATGAGGCTTATATTCAAATACTACCTGTATAAGAGAATGAGCGGATACCTGCCTTATGCAATCAGCAGTGACTGCTATGTAAAGATGGTACTCATCGGTATAGCAAGCTATCTTGTGGTTGTAGCACTTCAGCTCTTTAAAATCCACAGGATCCCGAAAACAAATGCTCTTAAAACACTTGAATGATACAGTTTACAAAAAACCGGTTGTCAAAGACCGGTTTTTCTGATATAATCTGAAACCGTCGGTGATTTGAATAAATTATACTCGGGTTTGTACTATCTTGCAAAGTTTGATTTAAAACGTGAAATACCTTTGAAATATGGTATCCTATGTGATAAAATTCATACTTGGATAGAATAAAGCTTTTATTAGGTTTAGTTTAAGGTGGATCATATGTTAGCAAAGATACTTGTAGGATATAATAGAGATAATTTCAAGACTGCCATAGGGATGGCATGGCCGGCTATCATAGAGTCGTTTTTTGTTGCTTTTGCCGGGCTGGTTGATTCTTTTATGGTAAGCCGATTGGGTTCATATGCCGTAGCAGCGGTTGGACTTACAACCCAGCCCAAGTTCGTGGGTCTGGCTATGTTCTTTGCTGTAAATGTATCCATTTCAGCTCTGGTAGCAAGAAGATTTGGCGAGAAACAGAGAAAGGATGCAAATACTATATTCCTTACAGCCATGAAATTCGTGGTGATAGCTGCGATTGCCATAAGCGTGATACTTGTGCTGGCTGCAGACCCTATCATAACGTTATGCGGGTCAAGCTCGGAAAATGCTGAAGAGGCTCTTACTCACGAGTCAGCAGTTGTTTACTTTAGGATAGTAATGGGCGGCATGATATTTAACTGTGTGCAGATGGCAGTTAATTCTGCACAGCGTGGTGCCGGAAATACAAAGATCACAATGAGGACAAATGTTACTTCCAATCTGGTTAACATTGTTCTTAACTATCTGCTGATTGAGGGACATCTGGGTTTCCCTGCATGGGGAATAAAGGGTGCTGCACTTGCAACCGTACTTGGAACAGTGGTATCTTCAATAATGAGTATTATTTCCATCAGTAAAAAGGATACCTTTATCAGCATACCTTACATAATCTCTGAAAAGATAAAGAGCTCCTGGTCTGCTTTTAAGAATCTGG
This sequence comes from Lachnospiraceae bacterium, assembly GCA_017557525.1. GTDB lineage: Bacteria > Bacillota > Clostridia > Lachnospirales > Lachnospiraceae > RUG11977. The sequence goes on along the minus strand of JAFYYN010000062.1, from coordinate 152,801 downwards.
TAAGGATCGGATATGGTATATTCTTTGAGCAGATCCTTATGCGTATAGGCTTTATGGCTACGGCTGTAATGGCTGCTAAAAAGGGTATGGATGCCATGGCTGCCCATCAGGTTGGCATGAACCTTATGGGGCTAACGTTTAGCTTTGGAGACGGTCTTCAGGCTGCAGCAGTTGCTCTTATTGGAAGGTCTTTGGGAGAGGGTAAGCCAGAACTTGCTAAGAATTATGGAAAAACCTGTAAGGCTTTGGGCATGATCATAGCGACAGTACTTATGCTAACATACTTCTTTGGAGCACATTTTCTTATGTCAATGTTCTTTGAAGAAGAGCACATTGTTGAGATTGGCGTTTCAATAATGAGGGTTATTCTATTTGTAGTGCTTTTCCAGATCATTCAGGTTATATATATGGGGTGCCTCAGAGGTGCCGGAGATACACTTTATACCGCATTTGCAGCAACTATGTCCGTTACGGTCATAAGGACACTTGTTTCCTGGCTGGGAGGCTTTGTATTTGATCTTGGGATCGTGGGTATATGGTTTGGCGTTCTTGCTGACCAGGTTTCAAGGTTCTGCTTTGCCAGCATCCGTTATCGTATGGGCAAATGGGTAAAGATAAAAATCTAGGATTAAAGAAATGAAGAACAGGAAATATGATTCTAAAAAGGAATTTAAAAGTGGATTAAAGGATGGTATCCCTATAGCTCTCGGGTATTTTGCCGTAAGTTTCAGTCTTGGCATATCGATGGTAGCTGCAGGGATTTCTTCTGTAGAAGGTACGGTGATGAGCCTGACCAACCTTACCAGCGCCGGTGAATTTGCCGGAGTCCGGATCATAGCTGTGGGTGGTACAATTGCCGAGATGGCTTTAACTCAGCTGATAATTAACCTGAGATACTCACTTATGAGCCTGAGCCTTTCACAGAAACTGGACGAGAGCGTTACCTTCTGGAAGAAGCTGCTTATAGCGTTTGGAAATACTGATGAGATATTTGCCGTGGCCATGAACCACCAGAAAAGCTTGACGCTTCCTTACATGCTGGGGCTTCAAAGCCTGCCGATAGTTGGCTGGACATTGGGAACGTTCTTTGGAGCTATAGCAACAGGTCTTATGCCTGAAAAAGTTAGCATTGCAATGAATGTTATGCTTTATGGTATGTTTATCGCCATAGTGGTGCCCAATGCGAAAAAATCGAAACCGGTGCTGATAGTTGTACTGATAGCGGTTATACTTAGCTGCATGTTCTATTACATACCGTTTCTCAATGAGATTTCAACAGGTATTACGATAATAATCTGTACGGTTTTGGCTGCCGTGGCAGGAGCCATATTCTTCCCGGTAAAACCTAAAGACTGAAGGCGACGGATGAGGTGAAATTGCATAAACAGAGGCTAAAAAAACAAAAAGAGGAAACAAATGAATATTTACATATACATCCTTGTGATGGCGGTGGTGACATATCTTATAAGAATGCTGCCGCTTACACTGATAAGAGGAAAGATAAAAAATCAGTTTTTGATGTCATTCCTGCACTATGTGCCTTACGCCTGCCTGATGGCTATGACTTTTCCGGCAGTTTTGTACAGCACAACGTCAATAATCGCTTCCATAGCAGGAGTTTTGGTTGCAATATTCCTTGCTCTTAAAGGCAAGGGGCTGATAACTGTTGCTTTATCGGCAAGCGTGACGGTGTTTGTACTTTCGTTATTTTTGTGATTTTTTCATGATAATGGCTTCCCCTCAAGGGGAAGCTGTCAGCGTAAGCTGACTGATGAGGTGGTTATATGATTAAAAACATAATTTTCGACATAGGTAATGTCCTTTCAGATTTCTGCTGGCAGGATTTCTTAAAGGATAAAGGCTTTGATGAGGCAATGATAGAGCGTATAGGTCGGGCATCGGTGTATGATGAGGACTGGTACGAATTTGATAAGGGTAGGTTAAAGGACGAGGAAGTTATTGATCTTTTTATAGAGAATGATCCTCAGATCGCAGATGACCTGCATCGTGCCTTTGATAACGTTGAGGGCATGGTTAGGTTAAAGGCAGAGACATTTGACTGGCTAAACAGTCTTAAAGCTAAAGGGTTTAAACTGTATTATCTCTCTAACTTTTCATATAAGGCTGAAACACAGTGCCCCAAGTCTTTATCGTTTATGCCTTTTATGGATGGGGGAATACTTTCGTATAAGGTTAAGCTTACAAAGCCTGATCCTGAAATTTATGAGTTACTGCTTTCAATGTATTCCTTGAAACCTCACGAGTGCGTATTTATTGATGATACGCCTAAAAATGTGGATGCAGCAATTAATCTTGGTATAAAGGGCATAGTTTACAAAAATCATGAACAGGCAGCTGCAGACCTCGACAAAATTGTGGTTGAAAAATAAGATCCATTATGCTAAAATACGCTTTCGAGCGGTAAGATCGTTAATAATGTAATAAAGATTCTACAGGTGGCAGGACCATAGAAAGAAAGATCTGATTTTGGGAAGGTTATAAAGATGTACGCAAAAAAGAATTTTAATGTAAAGAAATTACTTAAGATACTGGGCATCGTTATTGGCTCAGTATTAGGTCTGGTAATACTTTTCTTCTTCTTTATCATGATAACTGAGTTTAAGCCTGAAGACAGGACCGCAGTAGACGTTGAGGGCGATGATGCGGAATTTGATAAGGATTACTTTGACATAGTTACCTTAAATACAGGATATGCCGGCTTAAGTGAGGATATGGACTTTTTCATGGATGGAGGCGAGGGCGTTAATCCTAAGTCAAAGGAGCAGGTCCAGGATAATATTGCAGGTATAAACAACATACTTGATCTTTTTGAGCCTGATTTCTATTTTCTGCAGGAAGTTGATAAGGATTCCTCAAGAAGCTATCATTTAGATGAGACCGCTGCTTTCAAATCCTCTTATAATACAAGGACTTATGCGCAGAATTATGTATGCAGCTGGGTACCTTACCCGATGCCTATGATCGGTGCGGTTGACAGCGGTATCATGACTCTTTCAAAGCATAAGATAAGCAGTGCGGAAAGGATCAGCCTGCCCAATAATATCTCATGGCCTAAGTCAATGTTCATGCTTAAACGCTGTATGCTGGTTACACGAGTACCTATAAAGGGTTCTGAAAAAGAGCTTGTACTCGTTAATTTCCACTTAGAGGCTTATGATACAGATGAGACTAAGGAACAGCAGAACAACATTGTAATGAACTTAATTAAGAGTGAGTATGAAAAAGGAAATTACGTTGTTGCAGGCGGTGATTTTAATATGAATTTCCCTGGGATGACAAAGCAGCTGCCTTACATCGAGGGTGACCAGATATGGCGTCCCGGTAAGTTAACTTTGGATATGCTCCCCGAAGGCTTTTCATTCGCATATGATACCTCGGTACCTACCTGCAGAGCCTTGGATAAGCCTTTTGAAGGACTTACGGAAAATCAGCTTTACGCTCTTGACGGATTTGTATATTCACCAAACTTAGAGGTAGAATTAGTACTGGCAATCAATTGCAATTTCAAATTTACCGATCATAATCCGGTATATATGAGAATACGTTTTAAGGATGAAGGAAACTCCTGAACGGGGTTTCTTTTTTTGTCCGAAAATGCAGTAATAATATAGAAAACAAAAATTTATTAACATTAATAGATTTGACTTAAACCCATTTACTTAAAAATCAATTAATGCTATAATCTCACCATGTTTTAGTGTGTAAGCAGTTTGTGTTTTAGGCGCTCAAACTGTTAAACTAGCCTAGTCATGGTGTTATTTATGCCCTATATAAGCAAAAAATCCCGAAAGTTCATATTTTCTTTCCTCGGAGCTTTGGCTGCGACAATACTTTTTCAGTTATTTTATTCGATGGGTTTCCCATTGGCCGATGTCGCGACCGTAGCTTATTTGGCTATTGTCGTAGCCTGGGTTATAACTATTAAGAGAAGAGTAACCTTCAGTTATATCAAAGGCTATCTAGTAATGGGCGGTGTAGCCATTATACTGATGTTTATCCTGCGGTTAATGAAATGGGATATGTACTATTACATCATGACATTGAGCAGGTATACCTGGTATGCATATTATATTCCATTTACCGTGCTTCCGCTTTTCTCGTTCCTACTAGCTTTAAGAGTAGGTAAGGAGATAGAGGATAGAAATAAGACCTTTGATTTCATTTCCATAATCACCTGGCTGGTTTTAATCTGCCTGATAATGACAAATGATTATCATGAGCTTGTATTTAAGATTGAGGCATATAACGAGATAAGACAGGCTTACACTTATAATATCGGTTATTATCTTGTTGTTTTATGGGGCGTTACCTTTACTGTAAGCTCTATAATCATTTTACTTGTAAGATGCAGGAACAGCTACGCAAAAAAGCTTGTCTGGATACCAATAGCAATATGCTGTTTTGGCGGGATACTGCTACTGATATATATGATCAATAACGGAAATTCGCCAACGATTTTCGGTAAAAAGCTGTATCATATACATGAAGTTTTGGCGATCATGTACATTGGTACATGGGAAGCACTGTTAAGGATAGGCCTGATACCCTCAAACAGTGACTATGACGATATATTCAGGCTTGCAAATGTCAAGGCGGCCATAGCTGACAGCGACCACAGGCTTAAATATCTTTCGAATGACGCTGTGGATCTGGATACGAAAGATATCATACGCATCGAGCAGGGTGAAGACTTTAAAATTGATGAAAACCGTCGTGTCAAAGCAAAGAAACTTGAAACGGGCAGCGTACTCTGGATAGAGGATTATACAACCGTTAATGAGCTTAATTCGAGCCTGAAGGATGCAATCGAGAGAGCTCAGGAGGAGAACAGCCTGCTTGAGATGGAAAATGAGATAAAGGCTGAAAAGCAGGCAATCGATGTTAGAAACAGGATTTATGACAATATTTCTTTAAGGACCCGTACCCAGCTTGAAAAGATAGAGAGGATCATTGAAAAAGCTGAGGTTTTAAAGGAAGACAGGATATTTGCAATTAAGCGCTGTGCAGTACTTGGGGCGTTTATTAAAAGACAGGCCAACCTTTCAATACTTGCCGAGCAGTATAAGATGCTAAAGCTTGAAGAGCTGAGGTTTGCAATAAGAGAGTCACTTGAAAATGTAAAGCTCTTAGGAGTTGACGCAAATGTCAGCGGCATAAAGGCCGAAACAGAGTTTGACGGGGCACTGCTCCTCTTTGTCTATGAGATATTTGAGGTAATATTGGAGGCTGCATTCCCCGGTGTGGAGACTATTTCATGTATCCTGCTGGGAAATGACGGTATTAGACTTGAGATGCTTATGGATACACCTGCAGGACTTCCGGATTTCTCACAGTTTGATCTTACGAGATTTGGAGGAAGTATTGAGGTGCTTCATGAGGAAGAGGGCGTTTATGTACGTTTCTTCTCACATGGGGACAGCAGATTTTTGAGAGAAAGTCTGGCTATGAGTAAGGAAAGTGGGGTGAATGTATGATAAATATGTTTGCCTTAGCAAGTTTTCCTGATCATAAGATATTTGCACTGATCCTGGGAACAACAGCTCTTGAAACCCTGATAATCCTTATAATTGCGATATATAATCTTATAAGGATATGCTTCCAGAAAAGCAAGAGAGCATACACCATGCTTTTCAGTGTTTTAGTGCTTATAGAATATCTGATATTCCAGGTATTCCTGTATATAATAGCCGAGTTTAAAGATTCTAAAGAGGTTGGGTTTGATAATAAGACAGTTGAGCTGATACTTTTGCAGTCTGCAGTTACCATTGTGGTACTTGCAATGACACAGACAGTAAGACGCTGGGAGAAAAGATCGGTAACAAAGGCTTCTTTAAAGGAAGGACTTGATTCACTCCCTGTAGGACTTTTGTTTTACTGGAAGGGCGGCATGGTTAAACTTGTAAATACCAAGATGGACAGTATTTCCAGGTCTCTTACCGGTAAAGGCATATACAGCGGTACGGAATTTTGGGATATGCTCGTATCAAAGGATATGAATATATTCCCGGATAAGAATTTAAAGGATAAGGCTGACAATTATAGTAATATTGTCAATGCGGATGATTATCAAAAGAAAGAATGTATAGTAAGACTAGAGGACGGTTCGGTATACAGCTTTAAGCAGAGCATATGTATATTTGAGGGACATGAGCTGGTTGAGATAATGGCTACTGATATTTCTCAGGAACAGCTTTTAAACGAAAAACTAAAGGTTAAACGTGTTAAGGTTGATGAAATCAAGAAAAGGCTGCAAAGTCTTAATTCGGAAATTGAGACCATGACTGTGCAGAAGGAGATTTTGGCTACAAAAAGCAAGGTACATGATGATCTTGGAAAAACACTGATCATGACACGCAGATACCTTGAAACCCAGGATGAAAGTCTTGGCGACGATATAATAAAGCAATGGAAGCTGAATACCATGTTGCTTAGAGGCGAGGAAAATGAGAATAATATTTTTGAGTACTCGACTTTAGCAAAGGATTTCAGTAAGATGGGTCTGCAGCTCGAGGTTACCGGTATGCTGCCAAAGAGAAAAGAACATAAGGATATCATAATCACCGGACTTAGGACCTGCGCCACAAATGCATTAAAGCATGGAAATGCCAAGACAATGTTTGTAAAGATAACAAATACTATCGGCAGGACACTTACTTCATTTAAGGAAAAGCAATATCTACAGGTTGAAATAAGCAATGACGGAGAAATACCAAGTGCAGATAATTTCAGCGAAGGCGGCGGCTTAGGCAACTTAAGAAAAGCAGTAGAACGCATCGGCGGAAATATGAATGTGGAGTGCGGCACTGAGTTTAAGGTAATATTCCGTATGCCCTTATTACTTAATACAAAATAGAGCGCTGTCTGCAAAGCAGACTGATGAGTGTAATGTATTACATGGTACAATACAAAATCGGTTAGGAGGTTATACACATGACAAAAGTAGCAATAGTAGATGATCAGAACATTACAAGGCAGTTTTTCTCTTACTTTATTAAAGATTCAGCAGAATTTGAACTGGTAGCTACACTCAAAGACGGAGAAGAGGCAATATCATTCTGTAAAAATAACGCAGTTGATCTTATACTTATGGATATAGTTATGGTCGGAGGTATGAACGGTCTTGACGCCTCAAGGGAAATTAAGGCTATAAGACCAAGCATCAAGATAATAATCATTACCTCCATGCCTGAGGTTTCCTATATAGAAAAGGCCAGGGAGATTGGTGTTGACAGCTTCTGGTATAAGGAACTTGAGGAGGTTCCGATACTTACAGTTATGGAAAGAACCATGAAGGGAGAGCATATATACCCTGATTCTACCCCTGAGCTTATGATCGGTAACGCTAAAAGTACAGAGTTTACAGATATGGAGCTGGAAATTTTGAGAGAAGTTACTACCGGAGCTACAAATAAGGAAATTTCTGAGAAGTTATTTGTTAGTCCTGCAACAGTAAATTACTATATTAATGACCTTTTGGTAAAGACTGGCTATAAAAACCGTGTCCAGCTGGCTGTTAAGGCAAGGCTTGAGGGTCTTGTAATAAGTGACGAAAAAAACGAAGATAATTAGTAGATTTAATAAAAGATGATTTTTCAGGGCGAAAAAGCCTGTATGTTTAGTAACATTAATAGTTACAAATAAAAAAAGAAGTGCTATGATTAAAACCGTCAAAGGAAAAGGCGGTGATTATTACGGATGAAAGGCTGAAAAAAGTAGTACTCATCGAAGGCTGGACCGTGATGCGCAAGTTCATGGAGGACATTTTACAGAAAGTCGTAGGATACGAGCTTTACATTGTACTCCGTGATGCAAAAAGTCTTGAAAAATATATCAAGGGCAATAATATCGCACTGATAATCATGGACATTACCTCTTCGGATGAGAATGAGATATTAGAGACAGTAAAAAGAATAAGAGCTATGTCCCCGGACACAAGGATCATACTCACAACGATAACCAGCTCGGCAGTACTGGTTGAGAAAGCAAAGGCGGCCGGTGCAAACGGAGTATGGCAGAAGGAGATATCTGAGTCCTCATTTATAAAGGCATGTGCACTATTATAAAGTGTTTTTTGCAGCCTACACTGGCGAATAGGACACGTCAGATGAGGAGAAAAAATTATAGCTAACAGGTTTTTAAACCTTTAGTAATATATAATACAGTCATATACTCGATATGACTTATAAAAGGGAGGATTTTCAAAATGAGAAAATTTGTTGCTTTAATGTTATGTCTTTCATGTGTTGTTGCACTTGCTGCTTGTACTGCAAGTGCCAATATAAAGACTGATGCAACCGACAAAGAGCTTGAGGATGCACTTAACACCTTAAAGGATTACATTGACAACGCCACAAAGAATGAAGATGGTAATTCTGACGGCAGTTCAGACAGCGACAGCTTTAACTGGGATTGGGGTACAACAACCAATAATGAAACAGTAGAAGCAGTTGATCCTAAGACAGTTGATTACAGCAAGATCGATCTTGAGCTTCCTGATGACGGCAGCATGATGAAGGAAGTTATGAATGACATACAGAGTGGTAAGTATGACAATAAGGTCATAAAGGTTAAAGGTATTATGAGTACAAGCATGATGGATCCTACAACCAATTCAGTCATGCAGTATGTCGGTGAGGGCACAAAGTTCGGATTCCAGTGGAGAATAGTTGATGCAAACGAATCTACCACTTATCCTGCAGATGACAGCCAGATTGAACTCGTAGGTGTTATTATCTCAGAATATATTCCTGAGTGGGGCATGAACGGACATTATATGTATGTTTTACCCGAGAACGTAAAGGATCTTGGTTATCCTGAGAACTGATAGATTAGTATTAAATGTGACAAGTGGTCGAGCCTTACAGATGGCGGTTCGCTTGTCACTTTTTTTGTGACAGAAAAACCGTCCCCGAGTCATTAAGATAAGGCTTCTCCCTGGGGGAAAGCTGTCAGCGAAGCTGACTGATGAGGGGTACACAGTTGATAATGTTTTAGTTGTATAAAATAACTTAATATGATAAAATAAAAAAAGTTTTGGAACCCGGTGTTTTTTTCATTCGTCTAATGTTTGAAAAAGAAAAACACAAGACAATGTTATTGTTTTGAGATTTTTAGGAGGAAACATGAAAAAGATCATTAGTTTAATGCTTGTTTTAGCCATCGCTATAAGCCTTGGCGCTACACTCGGAAAAGGTGAAGCAGCATACGCAAAGACCACAAAGAAAAAAGATGCTTCGACAGTTACCGGAAAGGCTATGAAGCTTACAAAAAAGACAAAGGCTACCACAGATCAGATGATCTCAGGCTACAACAGCTTTGCTTTAAAGACTTTAAAGGGTACGATAGCCGATGAAGAGGCAGGAAAGAACATCATGATCTCACCTGCATCCCTTATGTTCGCACTTGATATGTGCGCTATGGGTGCAAAGGGAAAGACCTATTCCCAGATGGCGGCTCTTATTAGAAAGGGAGCAACAAAGCGTGATCTTGTTAATTTCGCAAAGTACTACAGAGAGTCATTAGAGAGCAGTGGAATGATGGATATCGCTAACTCCATCTGGATCAATGAAACAAATCTTAAAAACAACAATGTAAAGATTAACGAGAAATATCTCAATCTTTTAAGAAAGCAGTTTAAGGCTGCTGCAGCATCAAGAGTATTCAGCCCCGAAGTATGCGATGAGATCAATGGCTGGATATCTGAGAAGACAAAGGGCATGATCCCCAAGACTCTTGATAAGCTTGATGACAAGACCATAATGCTTATAATCAATGCAATGGCATTTGAGGGTAAGTGGAAGGAAGAATATAAGGACTACCAGATAAACGAAAACGGTAAGTTCACCAATTACTTAGGCGAGAAAGAGGATGCCAAGATGCTTTCATCCGAGGAGGATTTTTACTTTGAGACTGAGGATGCAAAGGGCTTCATGAAGTACTATGAGGGTAATAAGTATGCATTTATGGCTATACTTCCCTTAGACAGCAGTATTTCAATCAATGATTATGTAACAGGTCTTTCGGATGATGCATTCGAGAACTTCTATAAGAATATGTACTATACCGAGGTTGATACTGTTACACCCGCATTCACATTTGATTATTCAATCAATATGAACAGTATGCTTCAGAAGCTTGGCATGAAGAAGGCCTTCAATATTGACGCTGAATTCTTAACAATGCTTGATCCTGACTGCGATACCAGCAATATAGCTCTTTATGTAGGCAGCGTTATCCAGAAGACCCATATCGAGCTCGATGAAAAGGGTACCAAGGCTGCAGCAGTTACCGTTATCGATATGAAGTGTGAGGCGACCGCAGTAGAGCCCGTTAAGATCAGGAACGAAGTAATCCTTGACAGACCTTTTGCATTCGCAATCGTTGATACAGAGAGCGGGACACCTGTATTTGCCGGAATAGTAAATACGGTTAACCCTTAATCACATTAGCTTATTTCCCTTTGTCATAAAATACTGACATCGGGTTAAATAAAATAAAAACAGACATAGGAAACTAGCAAAAAAGAGATGAAGATTGATATGCGCTTCATCTCTTTTCCTATGCAAAAGCCACAAAACATTTGTTTTTCCTTGTATGATGGTATTTCGTGTGGTATAATGGTAGAGTAGGTAGTACTATTTAGTAGGGGTTTAATTGAAAAACATATAAAAAGCGAGGTACGAATCATGGAACAGCAATTTGTAGTTGACAGCGTGGAAAAACTTGAAGAGCTGATAGCTCGCGTACGTAAGGCTCAGGAAAAGTTTGCAGAGTTTCCTCAGGAAAAGGTTGATGCAATCTTTAAGGCTGCCGCAACTGCTGCATGTGCAGCAAGGCTTCCTCTTGCCAAGATGGCAGTGGAAGAGACCGGTATGGGCTGTGTGGAGGACAAGGTAATCAAAAACAGCTTTGCTTCCGAGTACATCTATAACGCCTATAAGGATGCTAAGACCTGCGGAGTTATCGAAGAGGACAAGGCTGCAGGTATCCAGAAAGTAGCTGAGTCCATAGGTCTTGTGGCAGCGGTAATACCTACCACTAACCCGACTTCAACAGCTATCTTTAAGACTCTGGTTTGTCTTAAGACAAGAAACGGTATCATAATCAGTCCTCACCCAAGAGCAAAGAAGTCAACCATAGAGGCTTCAAGGATAGTTCTGGAGGCAGCTGTAAAGGCAGGAGCTCCTGAGGGCATTATCGGATGGATCGATGTTCCTTCACTTGAGATGACAAACCTTATCATGAAGTCTGCCGATATCATCCTTGCTACAGGCGGTCCCGGCATGGTTAAGGCAGCTTATTCATCAGGAAAACCTGCTTTGGGCGTTGGTGCCGGAAATACTCCTGCAATCATTGATTCGAGTGCAGATATAGTGCTTGCGGTTAATTCAATCCTTCATTCAAAGACCTTTGATAATGGTATGATATGTGCTTCGGAGCAGTCGGTTATCGTTCTTAAGGACATCTATGAAAAGGTTAAGAAAGAGTTCGCTTATCGCGGCGCATACTTCCTTAATCCCGAAGAGACTGAAAAGGTTCGTAAGACCATAATCATAAACGGCTCGCTTAATGCTAAAATAGTTGGTCAGAAGGCTCATACAATTGCACAGCTGGCAGGTATTGAGGTTCCTGAGTCTGCAAAGGTGCTTATAGGCGAGGTTGAGTCGGTTGAGCTTTCTGAGGAGTTTGCTCATGAGAAGTTAAGTCCTGTTCTTGCGATGTACAAGGCTAAGGACATAAAGGATGCTTTCGCAAAGGCTGAAAGGCTTATAGCTGACGGCGGATACGGACATACTTCTTCTATTTACATTAATTTAGAGACCAGGCAGGATGTATTTAACGAGTTCAAGGAACGTATGAAGACCTGCCGTATAGTAGTAAATACTCCTTCTTCACATGGCGGTATCGGAGATCTGTATAACTTTAAGCTTGCTCCTTCACTTACACTCGGGTGTGGTACCTGGGGAGGTAACTCAGTAAGTGAGAATGTAGGCATCAAACATCTCTTGAATATTAAGACCGTTGCCATAAGGAGGGAGAATATGCTCTGGTTCAGAGTACCTGAAAAGGTTTATATAAAGAAGGGCTGTACAGCACTTGCCCTTGAAGAATTAAAGACTGATCTTGGTAAGAAGCGTGCATTTATCGTTACGGACAGTTTCCTGTTTAAATCGGGTATGTGCAAGCCGGTTACAGACAAGCTTGACAGTTTGGGCATTGTCCATACTACTTTCAGTGATGTTGAGCCTAACCCTACGTTAAAGAGTGCTAAGGCCGGTGCAGAGCTTATGAAGAGCTTTGAACCCGATACTATCATCGCTATCGGCGGCGGTTCGGCTATGGATGCTGCGAAGATCATGTGGCTTTTGTACGAGCACCCGCAAGCAGACTTTGCTGATATGGCAATGAGATTTGTTGATATCAGGAAGAGAATATACAAGTTCCCTCATATGGGAGATAAGGCTTATTTTGTTGCAATACCTACATCTGCAGGTACAGGCTCGGAGGTAACACCTTTCGCAGTTATCACAGACGAGAGCAACGGTATCAAGTATCCGCTTGCAGATTATGAGCTTCTTCCTAAGATGGCTATAGTTGATGCCGATTTCCAGATGACAGCACCCAAGGGTCTTACATCTGCATCAGGTATTGATGCGGTTTCACATGCACTTGAGGCTTATGCATCTATCATGGCTACCGATTATACAGATGGTCTTGCATTACAGGCATTAAAGGTTATCTTCGAATATCTGCCTATAGCTTATGAGGACGGTACAAATGTAGTGGCCCGTGAGAAGATGGCTAACGCAGCAACTCTTGCAGGTATGGCTTTTGCAAATGCATTCCTTGGCGTATGCCACTCAATGGCTCATAAGCTTGGTGCTTATCATCATATCGCTCATGGTGTTGCAAATGCTCTGATGCTTGAAGAGGTTATCAGATTTAATTCTAAGGAAGCACCTACAAAGATGGGAACATTCTCACAGTATGATCATCCTAAGGCATTAAGACGTTATGCTGAGATTGCCGAATACCTTGGACTGCCTGTAAAGAGCAGTAAGAAATTAAGCTCAGATGAGGCTAAGGTCGAAGCACTTATTGCAGCTGTCAATGACTTAAAGGATAAGATTGGCATCAAGAAGACGATCAAGGACTATGTGCCCGATGAGGCTGAGTTCTTAAAAACACTTGATGAAATGTCTGAGAATGCGTTCGATGATCAGTGTACCGGCGCCAACCCGAGATATCCGCTTATTTCTGAGATTAAGCAGATGTTCTTGAATGCATATTATGGGAAGCATGAGGAGGTATGATATGAAATTAGATAAAGTAATTTCCAAGCGTAAGAATAAGGTCATCTACCGTGACGGAGATGCATGTATAAAGGTATTTGATGAGAGTTATTCTAAGGCTGACGTACTTAATGAAGCCCTGATAACAGCAAGAATAGAGGAAACAGGTCTCAATATTCCTAAATTAAGAGAAGTTACCGTTATAGATGGTAAGTGGGCAATTGTAAGTGATTATATTGAGGGTACTCCACTTGACAAGCTGATGGCTGATCATCCTGAGAAGAAGGATGAGTACTTAGAGAAATTTGTTGACCTGCAGTTAAAGGTTCAGTCAAAGCGCTGTCCTCTGTTAAACAAGCTTAAGGATAAGATGAACAGAAAAATCAGTGAGACCAAGCTTGATGCAACTACAAGATACGAGCTTCATACGAGACTCGAAGGTATGCCCAAGCATGTTAAGGTTTGTCACGGAGATTTCAACCCCAGCAATATCATAGTTAAGGATGACGGTACAATGTATATCCTTGACTGGGCTCATGCAACCCAGGGTAATGCATCTGCAGATGCAGCACGTACATACCTGCTTTTCTGGTTAAACGATGACCAGGAGACCGGAGAGAAGTACCTTAAATTATTCTGTAAGAAGAGCGATACCGCTATGCAGTATGTCCAGAAGTGGATCCCTATCGTTGCCGCATCCCAGTCCGTAAAGGGTCACGAGGACGAGATGGAACTGCTGATGAAGTGGGTTAATGTTGTAGACTACGAGTGATAAGGCTTCCCCTTGAGGGGAAGCTGTCTGCGAAGCAGACTGATGAGGTGGAAAGCTTAAAGTAACACCTCATCCGCCCTTCGCCAGAGTTGGCTGAAAGTAGAAATTTAAGTAAAGGACTTAAAACACATGTCATGGTATAACGAAACAATATTCTATCATATTTATCCCTTAGGTATGGTGGGGGCTCCGTTTGATAACCCATACGGTGAGCCGGTCAGTCGTATTAGAGACATAGAAAAATGGATACCGCACATCAAGGAAATTGGTTGCGGAGCTATATATATCGGGCCTCTTTTTGAGTCAAAGAGTCATGGATATGATACGACCGATTATAAAAAGCTTGACGGCAGACTCGGAACAAATGATGATCTAAAGGCATTTGTAGCTAAATGTCATAAAGAAGGCATAAAGGTCATTTTTGACGGAGTATTCAATCATGTAGGGCGTGATTTCTTTGCTTTTAAAGATCTCAAAGAGAAAAGAGATGGCTCACAGTACAAGGACTGGTTCTGTAATGTAAATTTCTGGGGAAACAATGAGTTTAACGATGGTTTCTCATATGATAACTGGGGCGGATACAACATCCTTGTAAAGCTTAACCTGTGGAATCAGACTGTAAGGGATTATCTCTTTGATGTTGTCAGGTTCTGGGTAAGCGAGTTTGATGTTGACGGTATCCGTCTGGATGCTGCTGATGTGCTTTACTTTGACTTCATGAAACAGCTAAGAGGTCTGGCAAATACCATAAAGCCTGATTTCTGGCTTATGGGAGAGGTAATCCACGGAGAATATGTAAGGTGGGTTAACGAGGGTACATTACACAGTGTAACAAACTACCATCTGCATAAGGCACTATACTCGGGGCACAATGATCATAACTACTTTGAGATAGCGCATACTGTAAAGCGTCTGCAGGATATGGGTGTTAACCGTAACGAAGGCTGCATGCTATACAACTTTGTTGACAACCATGATGTTGAGCGTATTTATACAAAGCTGAATAATAAAGCTCACTTTGTACCTGTTCATTTCTTATTATATACTTTGCCGGGTATACCCTCAATTTATTATGGATCTGAGTTTGCAATAGAAGGAAAAAAAGAAAAGTTTTCAGATGTATCGCTCAGACCTTGTATGAAGGAAGAGGATTATAAGGAAAACAGGATAACGGAGTTATTTAAGGCTTTATCGGAAGCACGTAACAATACAGGATGTAATGAAGCATTTACCCGTGGCGGTTACAGACAGATAGTACTTACCAACAGACAGTATGTATTTGCCCGTGAGACTGAAAACCAGCATGTTTTTGTACTTGTAAACAATGATGAGAATGAGGCAGTAGTTAAATTTAACGCAACATCAGACAAAATGTTGAGACTCATTTCCTCTTCAGGATCAAATGTAACCGGAGAAAACAAAGGAGAATCAACGGGTGGCTTGATAGAAACACTTGAAATTGAGCAGACTGAAATCGCATCAATGGGTAACTGCTATTATGAGATAAAGATGGCTCCCTGCTCCGGACAGATATTTATCGCATAAAAATGCGTAAAAATACCTAAAAAAACATCAAATAGTTTGACATTTTTTGTAAAAGTAGTATAATAAAGTATTATAGTAAAGATTTTTGTAGCATAAAGTTTGAAGAATGCAGAGGGGTTTAGCTTCATTCTCACGGTTTGTTACGCAGGCTATGCAGACCGGGTCACAACGCCTGCCACAGGGTACGGATTATGGGTATATTTAGCAAAAAAACTGTAACTGATGATTCAAGCGCAAAGATAGCTGAGCTTGAGAAACAGCTTAAGGAATGCAATGAAAAGCTTGCATTAAGTGAGTATGAGCTTGAAACGGTTAATCGTTGTGCCCATCTCGGACTTTGGACAGTAAAATTTGATGAAGCTGGTAATATGACGAAGATAAATTTTACTGATGAATTTAGAAAGCTGCTTGGTGGTTATACTACTGATGAACTTAAAAATGATGCTGTGTCTTTAATCGGCATTATGCATCCTGAGGATGCTGATGCTGTAAACGGCTTATTTGCTGCTGCGGTTGCGGATAAGACCGGAAGGACTAAGTATGATATTGAGTACCGTCTGATGACAAAACAGGGGAGTTATAAGTGGGTCCATGCAGCAGGTGAGTGTATAAGAAGTTCTGATGGAAGTCCCAGAGCATTTATCGGTACGTTCCATGATATTGATCAGGCTGTAAAGAATGAAAATGAAGTAAAGATGAACAATGTAAGGCGTACTGCTCTTGACAGGCTTATGGAGGAGGGAAGCTGGAGCGTTGACCTTACTCAGTATGCTATGGATGATCCTTCATCACCTTGTATGTATAACAGACAGCTTAAGCGTATACTGGGCTTTGAGGATAATGACCCCGAATTCCCTGATAATGTCGGCGGATACGGATCAAGGATACATCCCGAGGACTTTGCTTATGCTGTAGAAGCAAGGGATGATCATTTTGAAGACCCTAATGTTCCTGTAATCAATAAAGAATTCCGTATGAGAAAAAAGAACGGAGAGGTTATCTGGGTACGTGCAAGAAATACCATAGTCCGTTCTGAAGACGGTATGCCTCAGATGATGGCCGGAACCATTATGGATATCACTAAGGATAAGCAAAACCAGTTAAAGTTCAAAAATGAGATGTCTCCTAATATTGAGGCTTTACGTAAGGGTATTGCTGAAATCTCCAAGACAGTTGATATTGCTGCTCATCAGATGATCGAGGTAGCAAGCAGGCAGGGTGAAGTTAATGATTCAGCAAAGGGTATCGAGAAATCAGTTAAGGCTTCGAAGAATATCCTTAACAGTATCGAAGGTATTGCAAGCCAGACCAATCTGCTTTCACTCAATGCAAGTATCGAGGCAGCCAGAGTAGGTGAGGCCGGTAGAGGTTTCTCCGTTGTTGCTAAGAACGTACGTGAGCTTTCTGATTCTACAAAGAAGACTACAGAGCATATCGCAGAGATACTTAACGGTATGAATGATTCCGTAAAGGATATCCAGGAAAAGATTGAACTGATCAATGAAAGTGTTCAGTCTGAGAAAGAAGAAATGGAAGTTATTGATGCCACACTTCAGCAGTTATATGCATCAGCTGACGAGATTGCAAGGATGGCCGGCGAGCTCTATAAATAGTGTTTAAGAGAGTGTTAAGTCAGTTTACCATCAAGATAGAGATAGGATATAAACAAATGTAGTAACAATAAAAAAGGGATCTGACGAGATCCCTCTTTTATTGCTAATATTTTATTATAACTAACTAGCATATTATAACTTATTTATTGCTCATTATAACATGTTATAGCTAAAATATCGTATTATAACTTGTAGATTAAGGTAAATATAATTTAAATATCCTTAAATACATTAAGCTTGGACTTAGCAGAAATATGGATTACAGCCTGTGCAAGCATTTCTACAATACCTATTACAGAAGCTACAATGGACAATACCTGTGCCTTGGTACTCCAGATACTGTTTACTATTGTGTCGGTAAATTCTCTTGCAGTACCGGGATAGAACTTTTCTATACCGCTCTTTCTAAAGTAATCAAGCAGGTAATCGGTAACCGCATTCTTAAGCTTAACACTGCCGAGGATACTCTGCATACCAATTATTGAAACGATTGAAAGTATTATTCCGATGATAAGTATAACTGAAGGGAATATTGAAAAGCGTTTAGGATTTGCTTCATTTGTGATACAGTATCTTATGTTTTTCAGGTTCCTGGACTGTACCGAATAATATTTGATACCAAGTACGAGCATCAGGATTGAAACTATAAACATCACAAACAGGAGAACTGCTCCGAAGTTATCAAGAGAAACACCGGAACTTAAGACGCTGACAACTGCTATAAGCAGCATAATGATGATCAAACCAAATGCGATACACCACAAAACCAGCATCGTTATTGCAACGCCACTGCCTATACTTAAACCTGCGGTTGAAGGAAGAGTACCGTTTTTCTTGGACTTAAGTCCTGAAGCAAATGTGATCCATGCACCGATACATAATAATATGTATAAAGGATGCAGTAAATCCCAAAAAGTATTCATAGTTGCAACATAGAATATCAAAAGAGCTGAAACAGATAATGCATAGAACAATACAGGGAAAGAGCACATGAAATCACGGGCTGCAACAAATTTCGGATTTGACATGTATTTCTTTAAACGTTCTTCGTCTGTCAGATAAACCTGCTGGGTGTTATAAGCCGGAGGTCCCTGATTAACGGTATTAGCATAGGGATTACCACCCTGATACTGATTTTGCTGACCATAGGGAACCTGCTGACCATAAGGAGACTGAGCCCTGTTCTGAGGTACCTGAGCCTGACCATACTGACCCTGAGGAGCCTGAACCTGATTGTACTGAGGTTGTCCATACTGGCCTTGAGGAGCCTGGGACTGTCCGTACTGTGTATATTGACCCTGAGGTGCCTGGGGCTGTCCATACTGATTAAACTGACCCTGGGGAGCCTGACCATATTGAGCCTGAGGCTGGTTGTTAAACTGAACACCCTGAGGAGCGTTCTGAGCCTGATTCTGAGGAGCGTATTGCTGATAATACTGATTTGCCCTGTTGTTAGTATTCTGAGCAGCAGCCATAGCCTGAGCATGAGCGGCTGCAGCAGCGGCAGCGGCCTGAGCCTGTGCATTTTCAGCCTGCTGTTGTTCAATCCTTGCCTTGATAGGATCTACAGCAGGTTGTGATTCAACTGTAGCAGCATCGTTAACAGCCTGTGCAGTACCATTGATGGTAGCATCTGCAGCAGCACCGGCATTTGCTATGGTAGCATCGGCTTTTGCCACAGCTTCGTTGAAGCTTGCATCCATGATCGGAGCAGCTTCAATGGGAGCTACATCTGCAATAGGAGCAACGGTGCTTTCGATGGTAGGTGCTTCTGCAATGGGAGAAATATCGACCTGGGGCTGTAGGGCAGGAGCATTTTGCTTCTGGCAGTCACAGATCTCGCCATCCTGCAGTAACTTACCGCAATTTGTACAATACATTTTGCAACCTCCTTATATTTTATTGCTTCTTTAGTGAAAGAAGCTTGATATTCGTTAGATCAGCCCTTGTTCTGAGCTGCAACTAAGCTTTCACCGCCATACATTTTCCTAAGCTTGGGTTTCTCAATCTTTCCGGTAGGATTTCTCGGGATCTCATTGAAAATAATATGGTGAGGACGCTTATATCTGGGAAGCTTAAGGCAGAACTCATTAACTTCATCCTCGGTGAGAGAGAAGCCTTCCTTAACTTCGATAACTGCAAGAGTGGTTTCACCAAGACGCTTATCGGGAACACCAATTACAGCAACATCCTTAACAGCGTTGTTGGTTCTTATAAAGTCCTCGATCTGAACAGGGTAAATATTCTCACCGCCGCTGATAACGACATCCTTCTTTCTGTCTACAAGGAAGATAAAGCCATCTTCATCCTCCATAGCCATATCGCCTGTATAGAGCCAGCCGTCTGCGAGTACCTCGTCAGTAGCCTTAGGATCATTGTAGTAGCAGGTCATTACGCCGGGGCCTTTAACTGCAAGCTCACCAACATCACCGCGTTTAACTTCCTGTCTCTTTTCGTCAACAATCTTTGTTTCCCAGCCGAAGCCTGCCTTGCCAATAGCACCAACCTTATTGATGTTGCCAACGCCAAGGTGTACACAGCCGGGTCCGATGGACTCTGAAAGACCGTAGTTTGTATCATAATCATGATGAGGGAATACCTTTAGCCATCTGTTGATAAGACTCTGAGGTACGGGCTGAGCACCGATATGCATCAGTCTCCACTGATCAAGAGTATAATCAGATAATTTAACGTCGCCTCTGTCTATAGCATCAAGAATATCCTGTGCCCACGGAACAAGGAGCCATACGATAGTACATTTCTCATCGGAAACAGCCTTTAAGATAGTAGCGGGCTTGGTTCCCTTAAGAAGAACTGACTTAGCTCCTACGAGGAAGCTGCCGAACCAGTGCATTTTGGCACCTGTATGATACAGGGGAGGGATGCAGAGGAAGATATCATCATGAGTCTGTCCGTGATGAGCCTGTTCTACCTTACAGCTGTGCATTAGGCTCATATGCTTATGAAGAATAGCCTTGGGGAAGCCGGTCGTACCTGATGAGAAATAGATAGCAGCATAGTCATCATCAGTAAGCGGAATTTTTTCAAAAGCACTTGAGCAATTAGCTGTAAGTGTGTTATAATCTTCAGCGAATGACGGACAATTCTGTCCTACGAAGAAAAGCAGACGCTTTTTACTGATCTCATCAGCAATTTCTTCAACACGTCCGATAAATTCGGGACCGAAAACCAAAACATCGGCTTCTGCAAGATCAAGACAGTACTTAATTTCATCAGAAGCATATCTGAAGTTTAACGGAACGGCCAGAGCACCGGTCTTTAAAATACCAAAATAGATGGGAAGCCATTCAATACTGTTCATAAGCAGTATAGCAACCTTGTCATCCTTTTTGATACCGCGCTCAAGCAGGAGATTAGCGAAACGGTTAGCCTTTTCGTTAAATACGTTCCAGGTGATTTCACGACGATAGTGGGTAGCGGGGTTAGCCTCGATAAGGTTGTACTCCTTCCAGGTAACCCTTCTGTTATCAGTTACTTCCGGATTTATTTCAACCAGAGCTATCTCATTTCCGTAAAGCTCACAGTTTTTATCCAGAATATCTGTAATGGGCATTGCAGATTCCTCCGTTAAAAAATTTATTACATTATGAAGAAAATTTTTTTCCAAAATAATGTCATTAAATACTATATCACTTTAAAGCGAAAAGGTAAAGAAAAAAATGAAAAATCTATATAATTCTGACGCATATATTAGGGAAATGATAACAAATGTCGTAAATGTAAAGAAAATACAGTGGAATGATGAAGATGTTTACGAGTTTGAACTCGAAAAAACCTGCTTTTTCCCGGAACAGGGTGGCCAGACCTCAGATACGGGAAAACTGTATGATCTCGACAGCAATGAGGTATATGAAGTATTCCATTGCTATATAAAGGATGATACGGTATATCATCTGGCAAGAATGATATTAAATTCGGGTAAATCTTCCCAGCTAAATTTAAAAAATACTGAAAAAAATACAATAAACCTTGATTTTTTAAATACTGAAGATACTATATTTGATCATGAAAAAGAAGTAGAAAGTATTAAAAATCCAACAGAACAACAGAAAAATTTTATAGGAAAGACTAATTACAATGTAGAGGAACAGTATGCATATCCTACAAGAGTTCACGGAATTATCAACTGGGATGAAAGGTTTGATAAAATGCAGAATCATTCCGGTGAGCATCTGGTATCAGGAACTGTGCATAGATTCTTTGGCTTTGATAATGTAGGGTTTTCACTGAGTGCAGATAACTGTACACTGGACTTTAACGGTACATTTAAGGATGAGGATATCGAGTTTATAGAGAATACAGTAAACAGAGCAGTATTTGAGAACTTTGAAACAGTAATAACCTTCCCGAGTCCAGAGGAGCTTGAGAAAATTGAGTACCGAAGCAAAAAGGAACTGACCGGTGAGGTACGTATAGTTGAGTATCCCGGCTATGATATATGTGCCTGCTGTGCACCACATGTAAAGAGAACCGGAGAGATAGGACTTATAAAGATAGTGTCTGCAGAGCACTTTAAAGGCGGTACCAGGATGACCATCAGGTGTGGGTACCGTGCACTTAAGGATTTCAGGACAAAGCTTGAATCCTGCAGGAGCATTTCACAGAAGCTTTCTGTACCGATAGATGAAGTAAGCTCCGGAGTAGAAAAGCTTTTTACTGACTTAAAAACTGCAAGGTTTGATCTTAACGCAAAAATGAATGCCATCCTTTCATTAAAGGCAAATGAAGTGAAAAAAGATGAACTGCCCTTGATATTCATAGAGTCGGCAGATACCAACGCAGTAAGGGCAACTGTTAATGCAATGGTAAAGGAAAACAAGGGAATTTGCGGTATATTTACAGGAAATGATGAAAAAGGGTACAGCTTTATCATATCATCAATAACAATAGACTGTAATATGATCTTGAACACTCTTAAAACACAGCTAAATGCAAAAGGTGGCGGAAGCAGGGCCATGATACAGGGAAGTATTCCGGCTGTTGAGAAAGATATAAGAGCCCAGCTAAAGTTATTATCAAAGTTAGAGGGCTCCGTACTTATATGATGAGCAATATCTTTTAATTTGATAAATTATTATCATCGGATAAAATTGAAATTTGTAATAAAAAAGTTAGTTTAGTAAGAAAGAGATAAAATCATGTTTAAGATAATACTTGCATCAGCATCCCCGAGAAGAAGAGAGATACTTTCAAAGATTGGGATAGAGTTTGAAGTACAGGTAAGCTCCTGTGATGAAAACATAGATGAAAAAGAACCTGATAAGCTTGTAATGAAACTTTCGGAACTTAAAGCAAAAGATGTAGCTGCAAAAAATCCGAATGCAATTGTAATAGGTTCTGATACCGTAGTAGCTCATAAAGGTCAGATAATGGGAAAACCTGCGGATAGGTCAGAAGCCATAAAGATGATCAAGAGCTTTGCAGGAGACATACACCAGGTATATACAGGAGTAACGATAATTGTTCCCGGAGAAAAGACATATACCTACAACGTATGTACAGATGTGCATGTGCTTCCGATGACAGATAAAGAGATAGAACGATATGTGGATACAGGAGAACCTATGGATAAAGCAGGAGCCTATGCAATCCAAGGGCTCTTTGCACCATATATCAGCAAGATAGATGGAGACTACTATAACGTGGTAGGTCTGCCAATATCTTCTGTGTATACCATACTAAAGAATTACATCTAATGAAATTTAACCCTCATTAGTCAGTTGAGCCATAAGGAATCTTCCAGCTTCGCGGGTCCCTCCTTGTGGCATGCTTTGACAGCTTCACACATAGGGGGAGTCATAATATATTGACAAGAGAACTGTCACATTGGCGTAGGGTGGCTGACGGGATGTGTTTCCGGGCATGCATCCGCGTAGCGCGAGTTTTCGCACGGGTAGCGGCCGGGTTTGCCGCTGCGAAAATTCGACCTGTTTTGCATGACCGGAAATACATCTCGCCAGCCACCCAATTTAAGAACTATAATACCACTTTAGCACACTAAAGGGGTCTACTTTTGAAAGGAAATAAATGAACTTAAGCGACAACGTCAAAACCATAAAAGGCATCGGCGACAAGACCGTAAAGCTTTTGGAAAAGCTTGGCATCTTTACAGTATCCGATATCCTCGAGCATTACCCGAGAGACTACGACGAATTTCTCATCCCGGCACCGATAAATACCGCTCAGGAAGGAAAAATCATTGCCGTCGAGGGTGTAATATCAAGACTAACCTCAAGAGCAGGCAGAAAACATATTATAACCTGCTACGTGAGCGATACATCCGGAGCATTGAAGCTCGTATGGTTTAATCAGCCGTATCTGGTAAAGCTCTTGAAGCCAGGATACCGGTATCTATTTAGAGGCATGGTAAAGCGTGATAACGCTGAGCTCGCCATAAACCAGCCTAAAATGTACCAGAGAAACGAGTACATCAGGCTCTTAAATAATCTCCAACCGATATATGATCTTACAAAGGGGATAACCAGTAATTTTATATCAAAGGCAGTACACGAAGCCTTACATGACATAGAAATAGAAGATAATCTGCCTGCAGCATTCAGAAAAACCAATAATCTGATGAAACGTCAGGAAGCGATAAAAATCATCCACTTCCCTAAAAGTAAACAGGAAGCTTTGCTTGCGAGACGCAGACTGGTATTTGACGAGTTTACGGAATTCCTGACTGCGTTAAGAGAACTACAGAGTAAGAAAAACGAGGAACTAAACAGGTATCCGATCACATCATACGAAGAATGTGATAAACTGTTGTGCAAACTGCCGTTTGAGCTGACTCTGGCACAGCAAAAAGCCTGGGTGGATATAACAAGAGACCTTTCCTCAAAGACACTAATGTCCAGGATGGTAGAGGGAGATGTAGGCTCAGGAAAAACAATAATCGCAATGCTTGCGGTACTGGCTACAGTAAAAGCCGGTTTTCAGGCGGCAGTAATGGTGCCCACAGAGGTACTTGCAAAACAGCATTACGAGGAATTTAATCAGAGACTCTCAGAATTTGGAGTAAAAACAGAACTGCTCGTAGGCTCGCAGACAGCAGCTTCAAAAAAGAAAATCTATGCAAAAGCAGTATCGAAAGAAATTGATGTGATAATAGGAACACATGCATTGATACAGGAAGGACTGGAGTTTAACTGCCTGGGACTTGCAGTAATAGACGAGCAGCATCGATTTGGTGTAAATCAGAGAAAGGCGCTAAAGGAAAAGGGACTAAAGCCACATATTCTTTCAATGAGCGCAACTCCGATACCAAGATCACTAAGCCTTATCCTATACGGTGATATGGATCTTTCTGTAATAAATGAGTTGCCCAAGGAGAGACTTCCCATAAAAAACTGTGTAGTAGACACAAGCTATCGGCCTACTGCCTTTAATTTCATAAGAAATGAAGTCAAAAACGGTCATCAGGCTTATATTATCTGTCCCATGGTGGAAGAAAGCGAGGATATGGGCGGTGAGAACGTAACCGACTATACCGAGACCTTAAAGGAATACTATCAGATGGCAGCCCTAAAAGCAGGGGATGGTCTTAATATAAGCGTTGAGTATCTTCATGGAAAGATGAAGGCTCAGGAGAAAAATGAAGTAATGGAACGCTTTGTATCCGGTCAGATACAGGTACTGGTATCCACAACTGTTGTTGAGGTAGGAGTAAATGTAAAGAATGCCACCGTAATGATGATTGAGAATGCAGAAAGGTTTGGTCTTGCCCAGCTGCATCAGCTAAGAGGTCGAGTAGGTCGTGGTGCCGATCAGTCATACTGTATATTTATGAAGGGCTGTGCAGGAAAGGAGATAGACGAACGTCTGGATATACTGAAAAACAACAATAACGGATTTAAGGTAGCTGAGGAGGATTTGCGCCTAAGAGGCCCCGGAGATATCTTCGGTATCAGACAATCGGGAGAACTGTCCTGGAAGCTTGCCGATATCTATGCAGATGCCGATCTTTTAAGCCTGGCTTCTGAATTTGTAAAAGATACAACGGGAACAAAATAAAAATATATCTTGATATCTTAAGGTAAGGTATGCTATAATAAAGTGTTGAATTTTGTCCGAATGGAGAAAAAAGTTGATGCTGGGCATATTTTACCTTGTTTTGTGCTTCCTTACAGGCTTTTGCATCATAGAAACAGTATTTAAAAACTTCGGTGCTCTTACGGAAAGCTCATTTTACGGGAAAAAGATAAATATAAGCAGTATGTATCTGCGTCTACCGGCATATTTTGTTACGGGAGTACTGTCAGTTACATGGCTCTTGTATATATTTTGCTGTATTTTTAGAAACAGTTCAAATCCGATTGGGATAGCTAACGCTATTGTAATGACTGCAGCAGCGGTATTTTCCGGCGTTTGTATGTTTTTTCTAATAAAACGCAGAGGAAATATCTTTAAGGGTGAAGGAAAAAAGATCACTACAGTAGAGATCATAATTATAACTGCAGTATGTCTGCTGGTTTTCTATCTGATGTTTAAGACACTTGGCATCCTTGACGGAAAGCTTAAAATTGGTCTTTCGGTATTCAGTGATTTCAGCACTCACCTAAGTATGATGAGATCATTCTCACACGGGAATAATTTTCCTACCCAATATACTTTTTTTGGCGGTGAGGATGTAAAATATCATTTCATGTTCCAGTTTCTGTGCGGAAACCTGGAATATCTGGGCTTGAGACTTGACCAGGCTTTAAACATACCAAGTATATTAAGCATGATATTGTCTTATTCCATGCTTTTTGTGCTGGCGGTAAAGCTTACGGGAAAGAAGAGTATAGGCTACATTACCCTGCTCCTTTATACATTCAGGAGTTCTCATGCACTGTTTGAGTATATACTTACAATACCAAAGGGTGAGGTTGCAAAAACACTTTATGAAACAGTAGAGTTTATAGGCTCCACAGAAAATGAAAACTGGGGCTTATGGAATCTTAATGTATATTGTAACCAGAGACATCTTTCTTTTAGCCTTATAGTAATGCTGCTGTTGCTTGTCCTGGTGCTTCCGGTATTCTTTGAAGGGTGCACAAGACTACTTTTAAAGATAAAAGAAATTAACGAAAAATCAGTAAGTGAAAATACACGAAAACCTTTCTTTATAGAGATTTTTATAAAGGAAAGCCTGCTTTCAAAAAGCGGCTGGCTCATAAAGGATTACAAAACTGCTGTATTTACCGGATTACTGCTCGGAGCTTCAGGCTTCTTTAACGGTGCAGTGCTGATCGGTACAGTGATAGTATTGTTCTTTGTTGCGGCAGGCAGTGACAGAAGACTTGAATTTGTGATAGTTGCCGGTATAGCAGGCATACTAAGTCTCATACAGAGCAAATGCTTTATCACATCACAATTATTTGATCCACAGATTTATTACGGTTTCTTAAGTCAGCCGAAAAATCTTGCAGGAGCCATAAATTATGTATGGAAGCTGATGGGAATACTCCCTGTAGTGCTTTTAATGCAGTTTGTTGCTTCGAAGGGACCGAGGAAGTATATCATGGCATGCTTTTCAATGCCGATGGTATTTGCGTTTTTTGTTTCACTTACTCCCGATATATCGGTAAATCATAAATATGTGATGATGTCGATAATGCTGCTGGACATTTTTGCAGCGGTCTATGTTGTCGGGTTATTTGAGAAAAAGGATGTCTGGTACTGTATTTTAGGTGTACTTGCTACCTTTTTCCTGACTGCCACAGGTATTTTTGAATTTTATATCGTAGCAAGGAAAAACGTTGATGAGAGAGCCATGCGCTATGCTTACCAGGATGAGATAATGGAATGGATTTGGGACAATTCTGACAGAGATACCATTTTCCTTTCTGCAAATTATTATCTGATGTATGGCGGATACGGCAATTCACTGATACTTTCCGGACAGAAGATGTACAGCGGCTGGGATTACTTCAGTTGGTCAGCAGGTTATGATGTTGGTGCCAGAAATGAAATAGTTGAAAAGATCTATTCCTGTGACGATAAAAACAGACTTTATAAGCTTGTTGAAAAGACTGATATTAATTATATAGTCGTTGACAGGGTCAACAGGGATTCTGAAACCTATGATCTTAATGAAAAGACAATTGCCTCTGCGTATGAGAGAGTATTTACCACCGATTCCGGTATCGACAGGTTCTCGATATATGATGTGAGCAAAAAGATTGATTATGATATAGATCTGGAAAGTATGGATATTTATGAGGATCCTGAGCCTGATTTTGATTTTATTGACGACTGGGATCTTTACGGGGACTTATACGAAGATTACTATGACTACATAGATGATTATGAAGAAGAGTAGTTAGGAGTGTTTTTAAGGAAAATGAACGCAATAAAGAAATATGACGCTGCAGTAGCAAGAAAGAACCAGAATGATTTTATCGCAAAGCTTGTAGTACTCGCATTTGGTTTTATCACGGTTCTGTTTATTGCAAAAAGGCTGTTCGATGATGAATTTAATCTGGTACTTAACTGGTGGCTTGTGCTGCTTGCTTCGGGCATAGCGTTTATGCCGCTTACCATGTTGGTACTCAGAAGATTTAAGGATTCCGGCTGGATATTCTCCAAGGTTATAGGTATAGCCATAAGCGGATGGTTTATGTGGTTTCTTTCATCGATCAAGCTTATGAAATTTACCGGGTTTTCCTGCTGGTTTTCACTGCTTTTCTGCTTTGCTGCAAATGTCGTAATATACGTACTATATATAAGCAGGATAAAGGATAAAAGTGAGTTTGTACTGTTTACCGATACTTATGATACCATAAGCCATATCGGTCTTACAGAGCTATTGTTCCTGCTTGCCTTTGTTATTTGGAATTATATAAAGGCATTTAAGCCGGAAGCATACGGTACTACCGAGAAAATGATGGATTATGGCTTTATGCAGGCTATGTTTAAGTCGGAGTATATGCCTCCTGAGGATATGTGGCTTGCAGGACAGCCTATAAACTACTATTATGTCGGTCAGTTTATCGCTACCTATATCACTAAGCTTGCAGGCACAACAGTAGCATATGGTTACAATTTCTCACTTAATATGCTTGCAGCATTTGGCTTTATCCTGCCTTGCTCAATAGTATTTAATGCGGCTAACGCCTTTAAAAAAGACAAAAATGCTGTTAAGGACAGGATATTTCCTTATTTTTCAGCAGGTATATCAGGACTTGCGGTATCTATAGCAGGCAATCTGCATTATAATATTTTCTGTAATATAGCTCCTGCCGTAAGAAGTATCTTAGGACTTGATAATCTTGCAGAAAAGGCCGACTACGGCTTTGCAAATTACTGGTTCCCGAATGCTACCAGATATATAGGCTATAACCCTGATACACACGACAAGACGATACATGAGTTCCCAAGCTATTCTTTTGTATTGGGAGATCTGCATGCCCATGTTATTAATATAATGTTTGTGCTGACAGTAATTGCTGTGCTTTTAGGTCTGCTGCTTATCCGCAAAAATCAGCTTGAAGCTGCAGAAAAGGGTATTTATTTAAAGAACGACAGTAAAAAGGGCGTACTTGGATTTTCATATGCTGATATATTTCAGCCATCAATAGTACTGTGCGGATTTTTTATAGGCTTGTTCCATACAACAAACTATTGGGATTTCCCTATATATTTTGTTGTATCGGGTGCAGTGATACTGTTTATGAACTGCAGGCTTTATAATTTCTCACTTAACACCTTAAAGCTTACATTGTTCCATGCAGTAGTTGTTATTGCTACAGCTAAGATAGTAGCTCTGCCGTTTACTCTTAATTTCAAGCAGATTGCAAGTCAGCTTAATATCTGTGAAAATCATACGCCGTTATATCAGCTTGCAATACTTTGGGGACTCCCTGTGCTTGTAACATTAGTATTTTTGGGTGTTCTTATTAATGAGAAAAGAGGCTGGGCAGCTCTCTCAGACCGCAAGGCAGAGAATCCCGGAAGAAAAAACGCTCTGTACAGGTTTATAGCAAATCTCCGAGTATCAGATATGTTTATCATAACCCTTGGTCTCTGTGCGATCGGTCTTGTGATAATACCTGAGATTGTTTATGTAAAAGATATATATTCAGGGGATTACAAAAGAGCAAATACCATGTTTAAGCTTTCATACCAGGCATTTATCATGTTTGGCATGGTCATGGGTTATGCGATTTCCAGATTTGTTTTCTATTCCAAAAAGGGCTTTAGAATATTCTCTTTCGTCTTACTATACGTCCTTATAAGGACATTTGGGTATTTTGACAATGCTACAAAAGCATGGTTTGGCGACTACACCTTTATGACTGTAATGAGCGAAGAGGGTACTCCCCAGCTCTTACAGAAGGATACCGACTTTGTAATAACGGCTATCCTTTATCAAATGCTGATACTCTTTATAGTTGAGATGTTCTATCTGTATGAGGTAAAGAAAAAGAGTTCAAAGGGGCTGCTTGCCGGTACCTTTGTGTCACTTTTCGTTATGTGCGTGGTTATGATACTTTTTGGCAGCTTTTATGTCAGAAACGATAAGTATAAGTATCTTAATTCCGGTGTTTATATGCAGGATGAAAATTATGATGATTATCTTGCTACCAACTGGCTTAACGAAAATATCGAGGGAAGACCCGTGGTATTAGAGGCTAACGGAAACAGTTATACCTTCTTTGAACGTGTTTCTTCAATAACCGGTCTGCCTACAATACTCGGCTGGAGAACTCATGAGTGGCTATGGCAGTCAACCTCTAAGGAAGGCGGTGTACCGGAGATTGTAACAGAACGAGAAAAAGACGTTGAAACAATCTATACTTCGGATGATGCCAATGAAGTTTGGGAACTGTTAAGAAAGTATAATGTCGAATATATTTATGTCGGCGGGTGTGAGCGAGAAAAGTTTGACGGAGCGGATGAGCGTAAGCCGATCAATATCCCGGCATTACTTTCATATGGTAATATCTGTTATCCCGAAAATCTTGATGTGGATGAATTTGATCCTTACGAAGATACTTATATAATAAAGGTAGGTAACTGATGAATTCAGGTTATTCTTTAATTGATGAGATAACTAAGAATCTTGAAGGAGCTGCTTATGACAATGATAAGATAGAAAGCTCCTTGGCAGCCATAGGAGAATCCCTAAGGCTCTCTTATATTGCCGTAAAAGAGGTGGTATCTGAGAACCATGTATTGTGCTGCACTTACGAATGGAGCAGTGATGGCAAAAGTGAACTGCTAAATTCTGAGGCACGGTTTGCTGACGATGTGTGGGATCAGTGGCTTAACGGGTATGAAAATCACCACAGGGTCTGGACCTGGAATATAGAAGAGGGTGTTCCCTGCCCATTAAAGCTCATACGTAAAGAGAAGGTCGCTTCCTTATTACATGCTCAGATGTACAAGAATGAATGCTTTATCGGCTGCATAGATTTTGTAGACGATAAACCGAGGGTGTGGTCAGACAATGAGAAAGTGGGACTTATGTCCTTTAGAGATCTGCTTTGCGAATATCTATCCAGGTTTCACAAAAAGATGAATGAGATACCTTCGGATATAATGAGCTCAGCGTATGACCGTACAACTAAGCTTCCGAGATATGAATATTTCTGCATGAGAGTTGAAGAAAGCTTTAAGGAACTGGAACGTGCGCAGCTTGTTATTTTGAGCCTCGATTTTACCAATTTCAAATTTATAAATGAGAAATACGGGCACGAGGAGGGCGATCTTTTCTTAGAAACGGTCGCTAAAGATATTTACGGCTTTACAAAGTATGTTATATGCTGCTGCCGTTCTCATTCAGATAATTTCCTATTGGTTTGCAAATGTGATAAGACCTATACAAAAGCACATCTTATAAACAGAATAGACGAAATATCAAGAAACTATGTTAAGAATCTGTCAGAAAAATATTTTGACTGCAATCTCTGTGTAAATGTAGGCGTACATGTAATCCGCAACAATATGGAGAATATTGAGCAGGCAATATCCAATGCCAATCTGGCGAGAAAATATGCTAAACACAGAAAACATGAGTACGGTCACAGCTGCCTTACCTATGATCCGGCAATGGCTTTTGAGCTTAAACGCCGTGCAGAGTATATCTCTGATATGAAGAAGGGTATAGAGAGCGGAGAATTTTATCTGGAATATCAACCGCTCGTATGTACTGAAAATATGGAGGTTATCGGCGCAGAGGCTTTAGTCAGATGGAAAAAGGACAATTTTAACAGGCTTATGCCCGATGACTTTATACCGATATTTGAAAAAGACGGCTGCATAGTAAAGATGGACTACTATGTTTATGAACAGGTGTTTAAGTTTGTATCTGAAAGACTGGCTGCAGAGAAAAATGTAGTGCCTGTCTCTGTAAATGTTTCGATAGTACATTTCTATGAGAACAGGCTCGTGGCTTATATCGACGAACTGCAGCAGAAGTATAAGGTTAAACCCGAATTCATCTATTTTGAAATAGATGAAAGGATCGCAGTTACTAATCTTGATAACGTTTCTGCCATCATGAAACAGCTGCAGGAGCGTGGTTTCAGGGTTTATATCGATAATTTCGGCTCAGGGTATTCTGCACTTAATACCTTTACCAAGTTTGAACCAAACGGTATAAAGATTGGCAGATCTCTGATGAAGACAGAGCTTGACAGAAATGACCAGATAATCATAAAATGTGTTGTCAACATGGGAAACAAGCTTAATCTTGAGGTAATAGCCGAAGGCGTTGAAAACGAAGATCAGAGGCAGTATCTTATAAAGTGCTCCTGCGAGTACATGCAGGGCAACCTCTTCTCACGTCCTCTTCAGCAGGATGTGTTTGAGAAGATGTTGGATTTGATGTGAGGCCGTAACCATCATGCCGAAGGCATGAATTCAAATGTTACGGCCGACCTGTCATAAGGTGGCAGCCGAAGGCTGACGAAACCTTATGACCCATACCCGTTGCAATTGGCTCCATCACGCAGTGATGGAGTATCTAGCCATCGAACAAAACGTAGATTTATTATGACCTGGCTCCATCACGTAGTGATGGAATGATAAAGGATAAAATATTATGCGAGTAATTTCAGGCATCGCGGCCCACAGAAAACTTGTATCCCCGCCGGGAAACGAGATAAGGCCGACAACCGACAGGATAAAAGAAACATTATTCAATATACTGGCTCCAGATATATATGGAGCAGATTTTCTTGATCTGTTTGCAGGATCGGGACAGATAGGTATAGAAGCATTGAGCAGAGGTGCATCCTCATGCGTATTTGTGGATGACGGAAGGACAGCCATTGACTGCATCAAAAAGAATGTGGAAGTGTTAAATGAAGTGGATGGAAAGTTTGAGATACTTCGTATGAGTGCGTCTTCTGCAATTTCAAGGCTTTATACCTCGGGCAAAAGATTTGACATCATCTTTATGGACCCACCGTATGATAAGGAGCTTGAAAAGGAAGTACTGCTTGCTATCGACAGGTACCCTGTTTTAAAGAATGACGGCTTTATAGTGGTTGAAGCTTCCGATGAGACAGAGTTTGATTATATAGAGGATACTAACCTTAAAATCACCCGCGAAAAAAATTACGGTTCAAATAAGCATATTTTTATTGCATATAAATGAAAAAATGTTATAATCATATTTGTGAGGTGCGATTATGAGAACAGCATTATACCCCGGAACATTTGATCCGGTAACCTCGGGACATCTGGATATTATAAAAAGAGCGGCCGGAGTATGTGATAAGCTCGTTATCGGTGTACTTCCAAACTCAGCCAAGCATCCCTGGTTTTCGGTCGATGAGAGGATAGAGTTATTAGAAAAGGTAACCCAAAGCCTGTCCAATGTTTATGTTGAGACTTTTGACGGGCTGACGGTGGATTTTGGCAGAAAGATAGGCGCAAAGGTGATAGTAAGAGGTCTCAGGGCTATCACGGACTTTGAGTATGAGCTGCAGATTGCCCAGATCAATCACAAGCTTAATCCTGAGATTGATACGATCTTCTTTACTACTTCACAGGAGTATTCCTATGTAAGTTCAAGCATCGCAAAGGAAATAGCTCTTTACGGAGGAGATGTAAACGGTATTGTCCCTCCGGAAATAAAGGATGACCTGTTCCGTAAGGTAGCAGAAAGAATGAGAAAGAACTAACCGCCGGTCGAGACAAACGGCAATATATTAACATTTGAGTGGAGGATATCAAAATGTCACAGTCAAGAATTGAGGAAATCATTAATGAACTTTATGAGTATGTAGAATCTGCAAAGACAAATCTTACCCAGAGCAAGATCGTTGTACAGAAGGATGATATATTTGGATTTTTAGATGAGCTTAGACTTCACATACCCGATGAGATCAAGCGCTGTCAGAAGATCATAGCTAACCGCGAAAATATCATCAAAAAGGCAAATGAGGACGCTCAGGAGATCATTGATGAGGCTAATCAGAAGGCTGTACAGATTGAAGAGGACGGAAAAGTTCGTGCCCAGCAGCTCGTTGAAGAGACCGAGATCATGAAGAGTGCATATGAGCAGGCTAACAAGATGGTTCAGAATGCTAAGACTCAGGCAGAAAAGATCATAGCTGATGCCGAGCAGTATTCTGGTACTATCAAGAGTGGGGCTATGAATTATGCTGATGATATCCTTGATACCATTGAAAAGATTGTTTCTCAGGCATACAGGGAGGCAAAGGATAATTCTGAAAGACTTGTTGGAGCACTTAAGAATAATCTTGCTGCACTTCAGGCTAATCAGGACGAGTTAAGAGAAGCTAAGCAGAGTCCCGAGGGTGTTTTTGCTGACCCTAATCAGATAAACCAGCCTATACCCGAGTCAAATCAGAATGCTGAGTATTTTGAAAATCCCGATGATGACGGAGAGTATAATTTCCCTGAGGGAACCTTTAACAATTATTGATATTTAATGGTTTTTTAATAGTATGAAGGTGTAAAAACCACATAAATGTGATATACTTGTCATATTGTGTGGTTTTTATTTATAACAGGGAGAAATTGAAATTAAAATGTATAGTTTAGAGGTAGTACTGCCTGTTTGCAATCCTGATAAACGCCTGTATGCAGTAATTGACAGATTGCTTAAACAGACTTTAGAACCTGAAAAGATTAATATATATCTGACGGTAACTGACAACTTTGGAGAGTTTGAGCTCTTAAAGGGCTTAAAGGAAAACGATCTTAAGGACCAAAGGATAACGGTTACTGCCATAGAGAAGTCCGAGTTTAATCATGGCGGTACCAGGCAAAAGGCTGCGGAAAAGGTAGTAAGCGACTATTGCCTGTTTATGACTCAGGATGCAACGCCTGTTGATAAGCATCTTACCGAGGTTATGCTTTCGGAGTTTAAAAAGGACAGGGTAGCCGTATGCTACGCAAGACAGCTGCCATATAAGGATGCTACTATAAAGGAAAGATACGCCAGGAATTATAATTATCCAGCAGCTTCTAAAATTAAAGATAAGACCTTGCTTGAGCAGGGAAATATTAAGGCGATTTTCTGCTCGGATGTCTGTGCGATGTATGATATGAAGGTGTTTAAGGAGCTTGGCGGGTTTGAAAGAAATGTCAATTTCAATGAGGATATGCTCTATGCCTATAAGGCTTTATCAAATGACTATCGTATAAGTTACGCGGCTAAGGCGCTGGTCTATCATTCACATAATCTGTCATTAAAGGAACAGTTTAAACGTAACAAGGCCTTAGCAAGATCACAAAAGGAACATCCCGAGGTTTTCGGTAAGCTAAGCTCTGAGAGTGAAGGCATGGTATTTGTTAAAAACGGTCTTAAATATACTTTGAAAAATGGCGGGATAGGTGAAGCAGTAAGGTTTTTTGCGGACTGTACATTTAGATTCGCCGGGTTTAAATGTGGAAAGATGTTCTAAAGTAACAAAAATGGGGTTTAAGTTATGTATAATGTAAACATAATCATGTCTGTTTACAATGGGGAAAAATACCTTAGGGAACAGATTGAATCTATCATAAAATCTACCATTTCAAATTGGAAGCTTTATTTGTTTGATGATGGATCGACAGACTCAAGCTTTGAAATATGCTCTGAGTATGCTGCCGAGTATAAGCATAAGATCTTTGTAGCTAAAAATTCTCATAATTTTGGGTCTACCTATGCTTTCCTCTATAATCTTAACAGGGTTTCCGAAAAGGTTATGCAAAACACCAATCAGAATATT
This sequence comes from Lachnospiraceae bacterium, assembly GCA_017557525.1. Taxonomy (GTDB): domain Bacteria; phylum Bacillota; class Clostridia; order Lachnospirales; family Lachnospiraceae; genus RUG11977. The sequence continues at coordinate 117,361 of JAFYYN010000062.1, read as the reverse complement.
GTTAACGGCTATAAGCAAAAGGCAAAGGGGCCTAAAATTGAAAGCATCAAGAGGATCACCAGTTCTGCGGCAAGCTTTGTGAAGCATCCGATAAGATCGAGGGCAGCGCAGACACAGAAATGCACCCAGTACTATATGTTTGCAGATCAGGACGATTTCTGGCTGATGGATAAGATATTCCTTACCATCAAGAAGCTGAAAAAGCTTGAGAGAGTTAGGGGAAAACACAAGCCTTCAATGGTTTTTACGGATGCTATACTTGTTGATGAGGATTTGCGATTCCTTGAAAAGTCTTTCTATAAGACAAATCATATGAGGGCTAAAAGGTGCGACCTTGGCCATCTGCTTATGGAAAATAAAGCGATCGGCTGTACGGTTGCCATAAATCAGGCTGCCGCTGATGCCTTGAGACTTACTTTCCCTTCAAAGAATAACGGTTATAAGTTCAGAAATGATTATGATTATATCAGATACCATGACTGGTGGATGGCTCTTATCTGTGCCGGACTTGGCAGTGTCAGGTTTTATCATGTGCCGACCGTTATGTACAGACAGCACTCCTCCAATCAGGTAGGGCAGACCGATTTTGGCAGTTATGTTAAGAAAAGGGCTGCAGATGCTGAAGACATTAAGAGAAGGATAAATGAGACCATAGCTCAGGCGGAATGCTTTTATCGCTGCTATGGGAATATATTAAAGAAGAAAAAGCTTAAGGTTTTAAAGCGTTTCTGTATGCTTAAGGAATACAATCCTGTGATGAAAAGACTGATAATGTTAAGACACGGATTTTTCAAATCGGGATTATTAAGAAATATTGTATTATTGCTGTATATTTAAATGAAGCTGATAAAGGATAGGATACCGGGATGTTTGGTTATGTTATAATAAATAAGCCGGAAATAAAATTTAAGGATTTTGAACTGTACAGGTCCTATTACTGCGGACTTTGTATGGATTTAAAGGATAAGTTCGGGTTTAAGGGAAGAATGACCTTAAACTATGATCTTACTTTCCTTGCGATACTACTTGACGGATTATATGAAGACAATACAACAGTAGCTGAATGCAGATGCATAGTACATCCTTTCAGTAAGCATAAAACAAGGCGTAATGAATATACCGAGTATGCTTCTGATATGAATATTCTTCTTACTTATTATCAGTGTCTTGATGACTGGAATGATGATAAGAACAGAAAGAAGAGACGTATTGCCAAAGGTCTTAAGTCAAGGGCAATGAAGGTAATGGAGAAGTACCCTGAAAAGTCCAAGAGGATAGAGGAAGAGCTTAAAAAGCTTTCTGAGTATGAAAATGCAGGCGAGGAAAATATAGATCTTACTTCCGGGTGTTTCGGAAGGATAATGTCTGAGCTGTTCCTGTTTAAAGAGGACGAGTGGAAGAGTTATCTTGAAAGAATGGGCTTTTTCCTTGGTAAATACATCTATATCCTTGATTCCTACTGTGATTTTGAGAGTGATAAGGAAAAAGGAAGGTTCAATGCTTTAAAGGGCATAGGAAATGACAGGGAAACGATCAGGGAAATACTTACACTTACCATGTCGGAGTGTACAAGGAACTATGAGATGCTTCCTATAGTTGAGAACAATGATATTTTACAGAATATACTGTATTCAGGAGTCTGGACCGGTTTTGAGATCGGTTCAGTGCCTAGACGCGACAAGGAACAGATTTAAAGGAGTAATTTGTTATGTTAGATCCGTATATGGTTCTGGGAGTTGGGAAGTATGATGACGATCAGACTGTTAAAAAAGCATACAGACAGCTCAGTAAGCAGTACCATCCCGATAATAATCTGAATAATCCCAATAAGGACGCTGCGGAGGAGACCTTTAAGAAAATCCAGCAGGCCTATGAGCAGATAATGCATGAGAGAAGTCTGGGTATCGGCGGTCCTGATGATCTAAGAAGGAAAGAAAGTTCTCAGGCAGGGTCCGGTAGCAGTTACACCGGTTCGTCATGGAGTTCCTCAGGTAATACTGCATATAGCAGGGATAAATATACAAGAGAAACCGCAACCAAGGACAGATATACCAACGGATTCTGGAATAATACCGGATTTGGTAATAACTCGAGTAACAATTCAAGCTCGGGTAGTTCAAGCTACTCGGCTAACTCAGGTAGTTCAGGATATAACAGCAGTTCGACTAACTTTAATAACTCTGGCAGCTACAATAGTAACTCAAGTAATTCAAATAGCAGCTATAATTCCGGTAATAACGGGTACTACAGTAATAACTACAATAACAATACCTATAATAACAGCAGTTATAATAACAACTATAGTAATAACAGTTATAGCAATAATGGTTATTACAGCGGAAGCGGCTACGATCAGAGCAATACCGGCAGCTACGCAGGTTATGGATATTATTCGGGCCAAAATCAGCAGTTTAATGAGGACGCCGACGGCATGCTCGGGACTGTTGCAAATAAGCTGAACAGCCGTAAATTCTATGATGCGTGGGATATCCTTAACTCCATGAATACGAGAAATGACGTCTGGTATTACTATAGTGCCATAGCAAATCTTGGACTGGGCAACAGCATTACCGCCCTAAATCATGCAAGGACTGCAAAGGCTATGCAGCCCGGAAGACCTGAGTATGATGAGCTGATCAACGGTATCCAGAGCGGAGCTATCCACTACCAGGGCAGGTCCGATATGTTTGTTCCTCAGAAGGCCAATACCGGAAATACCTGTCTTAAAGTGGGTATAGCCATGATCTTTATGAATCTATTTTGCGGCGGCGGTGGTATAATGATACCGCTTTGTTGTTAATCGTCGCAGGGAGGGACCCGTTCCGCAAAGCGGAATGGGAGGAACCCCTACGACACGGCTCCGTTCTGCGAAGCAGAATGGAGTTACCTCTATGCCACTTGGGACCCGTTCCGCAAAGCGAAAAGGAGTAAAATTTTTAGATTTTGAGAAAAGATATGAAAAAATTAATTATATCAATATCATTATTATTACTTAGCATAATGTTTACAGGATGTAAAAGCCGGTCTGGCGGAAGTGTTTCCGGTACCGGCTTTTATTTTGATACTGTAGTTTCATTTACTGTCTACGGTACGGATGATGATACGATAATAAAAGAACTGATGAGCGAGTGTGAAAGGTACGAGAAGATATTCAGTCCGACATTAGAAGACAGTGAACTGTATAAACTGAATCACTCAGCGCCTGCCGGTACGGCACGTTTGGCTTTTGTTTCTGAAGATCTGTATAAATGTATAGAAAAAGCTTACAGCATATCACGGATCATGGATGGAAGATATGACATAACTATCAGACCGGTGAGCGAGTTGTGGGACTTTGGAAGTGAAAAACATATAGTACCTGATGTGAAAGCCATAGAGGAAAAACTGCCATATGTTGACTACCATAGAATAGTCCTCAGGGGAAAGTGGGAAGATATAAAGGGAGAGAACCTGGACGCTGATGAAAGTTATGAAGGGTATCGCATCGATATATCTCCGGATACTATGATCGATCTCGGATCTGTAGCAAAAGGATATATAGGAGATAAGCTGAGTGAATACCTGAAGAAAAAAGGATATGACTCAGCCATCGTTTCTTTGGGGGGAAATGTGCAATGCCTTGGAGGCAAACTGAATGAGGCGGGTGAATACGAGGATTTCAGGGTTGCGGTAAAATCGCCTTTCACTGCTGAAGACGGGAAAGAAAACGAAGTAATATATCAGGAAGTTTTATCTGTCAGGGGTGTTGCCGTGGTGACTTCAGGTATCTATGAACGTTGTTTTGAAAAGGACGGGAAAATTTACCACCATATACTTGATGCAGGAACTGGATACCCTGTAGAGAATGATCTGCTATCCGTTACGATAGTGTCAGCATCGGGCCTTGAGGCTGATATATTAAGCACTGCATGCTTTATAGTGGGGTATGAAGAGACAGTGGAGAGACTGAAAAAAGAGGCCGGGATCACAAATTTTCAGGCAGAATTTATCTATAAAGACGGAAGTGTCAGGAAGACGGAGGGGTTTGACGAATTTTTCTTGAAAAATTAACAAAAAATGGTTGAATTTTTTGAGAAAATTTAGTAAAATAGACGAGTAAGTTTTTATTAAATGTATTGGAGGACAAATGTAAATGAACACCTATAAGAGCGAAGCAATTCGTAATGTGGCTATTTTGGGGCATGGCGGCAGCGGAAAGACCACTCTGGTTGAGGCTATCGCGCTCACAAAGGGCATCATCTCACGTCAGGGACGTGTAGAAGAAGGAAACACCATCAGTGACTATGACAAAGAAGAAATCAAGAGGACTTTCTCTATAAGCACCTCACTTATACCTGTTGAGCATGACGGTATCAAGATCAATTTCCTTGATTGTCCCGGATATTTCGATTTTGTTGGCGAGGTTGAAGAGGCACTTGATGCTGCAGGAGCTGCAATCATCGTAGTTAATGCTAAGGCCGGCGTAGAAGTTGGTACCATCAAGGCATGGGAAATGTGCGAAAAGAAGAAGCTTCCGAGAATGTTCTTTGTTACTGCCATGGATGATCCTAATGCGAATTTCGCTAAGGTTGTTGAACAGCTGACCGAGAACTTCGGAACAAAGATCGCTCCTTTCCATACACCTTTCTTTGAGAATGAGAAATTCACCGGTTTCGTTAACGTTGTTAAGATGGGCGGTAGAAAGTTCACCAAGGGCAGCGAGTACACTGAGTGTGAGATACCTGATTCAGTTAAGGATGATGTTGAGCTTTGCCGTCACGATCTGTTAGAGGCTATTGCAGAGTCAAGCGAAGAGCTCATGGAAAAGTACTTTGCTGAGGAAGAGTTTACTCAGGAAGAAATCGACAATGCATTACATGCAACAGTATTTGACGGCAGCACCGTTCCCGTACTTGCAGGTGCAGCTATCAACCAGCAGGGTACTGTAATGCTTCTTAATGCTATCAAGTCCTACCTGCCTTCACCTCTTAACCACAAGGTAGTAGGAAAGAGTGCTAAGGATGATTCTGAATTTGTTGCTAATTATGATATAAACAAGCCTATGACCGCAAAGGTATTTAAGACCATCGTTGATCCTTTCATCGGTAAGTATTCAATGATCAAGGTTTGCTCAGGCGTTCTTACATCAGATGCTGTTATCTACAACGCTGATAAGGATACTGAAGAAAAGCTTTCACGTCTTTATGTACTTCGCGGCAAGGAGACTATCGAAGTTAAAGAGCTTAACCCCGGAGATATCGGAGCCATTGGTAAGCTTTCAAATACCCAGACAGGTGATACACTTTCAACAAAGGCTTGTCCTGTAGTATTCCCCAGAGCTCAGTACAGCATTCCTTATGAATATAAGAAGGTTGATACAAAGAACAAGGGCGATGAGGATAAGTTCGCACAGGCTATGAGTAAGCTCTGTGAAGAAGACAAGACCTTAAAGATGGTTCTTGACAAAGAAAACCGTCAGACTCTTATCTATGGTATCGGCGGACAGCAGCTCGATATTGTTGTAAGTAAGCTTTCACAGCGTTATAAGGTTGAGGTTGAGCTTTCTAAGCCGAGAGTTCCTTACCGTGAGACTATCCGTAAGAAGGTTGAGAAGCAGGGCAAGTATAAGAAGCAGTCTGGTGGACATGGTCAGTACGGTGATGTTCATATGAGATTCGAGCCTTTAGGCGATATGGAGAAGTCATATGAGTTCGCAGAGGAAATCGTAGGCGGCGTTGTTCCTAAGAACTTCTTCCCTGCAGTTGAGAAGGGACTTGCTGAGTCCGTTCTTAAGGGACCTCTTGCAGGATATCCTGTTGTAGGACTTAAGGCTACACTGTTCTACGGCTCATACCATCCTGTAGATTCTTCAGAAATGGCATTCAAGCAGGCTGCACGTCTTGCATTCAAGGCTGCATTTACAGATCCTAAGGAAAACTGCAACCCTTGCTTGCTCGAGCCCATCGTTTCTATGAAGGTTCTCGTTCCCGATAAGTTCACCGGTGATATCATGGGTGACCTTAATAAGCGTAGAGGCCGTGTACTTGGTATGAACCCTGTTGCAGGCGGAAAGCAGGAGATCATGGCAGATGTGCCTTTGGCAGAGCTTTACGGATATTCAACAGACCTTCGTTCAATGACCGGTGGTATCGGTGATTACTCATATACTATCGATCGTTATGAGCAGGCACCTGCTGATGTACAGGCTAAGGTTGTTGAAGAGGCTGCTAAGTACATGACAGAGGATGAGGAAGCTTAAACGCTTAAATAATTGTTAAACTTAAGGTTTTTGCTTGACTTATATGAGATAATAATGTATTGTATGCAGGAGGGCTTTGGTTCTCCTGCATTTTTTATGCAATAAACGTAACAGATAGAGTCTTAAGCTGCAGGCACTTAGGCTCATTGTAGCACGCCTGCTGTTAAAAAAGTAATGTTTGAGAGACTTTATCCTAAGGAGTGGGTTGATTCCACCTACAATATAAACTTTGAAAAGTATTATAATGATGGGTACAGAGGTATCATATTTGATATTGATAACACTCTGGTTCCTCATGGAGCAGATGCGGATGAGCGGGCTGTCGCATTGTTCGCAAAGCTTAAGTCCATAGGCTTTGACATCTGCCTGCTTTCAAATAATAAGAAAGCCCGTGTAAAAAGATTTAATAAAGATGTGAATGTCAAATATATCTTTAAGGCTCAGAAACCTTATTCGAGAAACTATTACGCGGCTGCCATGAAGATGCATATATCTGTAAAGTCTGTGCTCTGCGTAGGGGATCAGCTTTTTACCGATATCTACGGAGGTAATCTTGCAGGTATCCACACTATACTGGTAAACCCGATTGACAGACATGAAGAGATACAGATAGTACTTAAACGAATCTTAGAGCGGTTTGTATTACATTTTTATAAGAAGAAACTAAAATCTGAAGGTGGTTCCTGGCCGGGTAGAAAATTTACCGGGTGAGGTGGAAAGGATTTTTATGAATATTATGATAATTAACGGTCCGAATCTGGACATGCTCGGGATGAGACAGCCCGAGATTTACGGCAAGGAAGACTATGATGACCTTTGCTACAAGATAGACGAATGGGCAAATGATTATGATATTTCGGTTGATGTAAGACAAAGCAACTACGAGGGAGAGATCGTTGAGTTCCTTCATGAGGCCTTTGAGGACGATTTTGACGGGGTTATCATTAATCCCGCAGCATATACACATTACAGCTATGCGATAAGGGATGCACTTCTGATACTTAACGTTCCGGTGGTTGAGGTACATCTGACAGACATCAGTAAGCGCGATGAATTCAGGCGTCATTCCGTTATCAGCGACATCTGCGCTAAGACGATAATGGGTAAAGGTTTTGAGGGCTATAAAGAGGCTTTAGAATTTTTTTTCAACTTATTATAAAAAAATGTTGCAAAATTGAAAATTTTAATATAAACTATATAAGTTAGATGAATAATCACACATGACTTTTATTTTGGAGGATGATTTTTTATGATTTCAGCAGGTGATTTTAGAAATGGTTTAACTCTTGAGATTGAAGGCTCAGTTTTCCAGGTAGTTGAATTTCAGCATGTAAAGCCCGGTAAAGGTGCAGCTTTTGTAAGAACTAAGTTAAAGAACATTATCAACGGTGGTGTTGTTGAGCGTACATTCCGTCCTACAGAGAAGTATCCTCAGGCTCATATTGAGAAGAGCGAGATGCAGTATCTTTACGCTGACGGCGATATGTTCAACTTCATGAACACAGAGAACTATGAGCAGATCGCTCTTACAGCTGACCAGATCGGCGATGCATTAAAGTTTGTTAAAGAGAATGATATGGTTAACATGCTTTCATACCAGGGCAAGGTATTCTCAGTTGAGCCTCCTATGTTTGCAGAGCTTATCATCACCGATACAGAGCCCGGCTTCAAGGGTGATACAGCTACAGGTGCTACAAAGCCTGCTATCGTTGAGACAGGTGCTCAGATCCTTGTTCCTCTCTTCGTTGATCGTGGAGATAAGGTACAGATTGATACACGTACAGGTGAATATCTTAAGAGAATCTAATGAATTTTCTTTCTGCCATTTCCTCAAGAAAAGGAAATGGCGAATTTTTTGTTTTCAAAATTGATTTTTTATGTTATACTATACTCTGTAATAAAATGATAATGTAAAAATGCATATTTCGAAAGGAAAAGCAAAAATGAATGATATAGTTGATTTCAAGGGTGATATCAAGATTTCTGACAGCGTTGTTGCCAGCATTGCAGGTCTTGCAGCTTCGGAGATTGAGGGAGTTGATTCCTTAAGCGGTAATCTCACCAATGAAATAGTTGCTAAATTTGGTATCAAGAATAATTCCAAGGGCGTTAAGCTTGATATCAATCAGGGTAGTGTTGTAGCAGATATCTATGTTAATGTCATTTATGGCTTTAGCATTCCCGATGTATCTTCAAAGGTACAAGAAAAGGTTAAACAGGCCATCGAGAGCATGACCGGTCTTAACGTAACAGGCGTAAATGTACGCGTAGTCGGCATCACAGTTAAAGTCTGATTAGGAGATTGGGTGAATGATGACACGTAGGGCACTTAGAGAGCATCTTTTAAGACTGCTGTATTTAAGGGAATTTCATGAGGCTGATGAGCTTGAAGAGCAGAGTCAGTTTTATTTTGATGTTATCCTGCCAAACGAGGATGCGGAATGTCCTGAGAAAGAAGCTGTGCTTGAAAGGCTTAATTGTATAGTTCAAAAACTGCCTGAGATAGATGCTATGCTTACTGCAAAGCTTCAAAACTGGAATTTCCGACGTATAGGCCTTACCGAAAAGACTATCTTAAGGATAAGCGCTTATGAAATATTGTTCGACAGCGAAAGCGTTCCGGAAAAGGTTGCGATAAATGAGGCTGTGGAGCTTGCTAAGATATATGGCGGGGAGCAGTCATCAGGCTTTGTAAACGGTGTCCTGGCAAAAATAGTTAAAGGATCAGAGACTAACGATGGAAAGCAATCTTCTTGAATCTAAGATAAAACATATAAATGAGATATTAAAGGACAGACTTCCTGCAGATGAAGAGTACGGCAGGATATGCGAGTCCATGAGCTATAGTGTCCTTAACGGAGGAAAGAGGTTAAGGGCAATTATGCTTTTAGAAAGCTTTAGGCTGTTCTGTGAGGAAAAAGATACAGAAAAGCTTTTAGCTGAGCCTTTCGTGGCAGCAATCGAGTTTATACATGCATACTCACTAGTGCATGACGATCTGCCTGCTATGGATAATGATGTATTAAGGCGCGGAAAACCTACCACACATGTGGCCTTTGGTCATGCAATGGGTGTACTTGCAGGGGATGCACTCTTAAATTATGCATTTGAAACTATCGGAAGCATATGTGACGATCCGTTAGCTTTCAGTGGTGAAAACGGGTTAAGAGTTATCAGGGCTTTCAGGACACTTGCAGTTAAGGCCGGCTACAGTGGTATGATCGGCGGACAGGTACTTGATACCACAGTTAAATTTTCTGAAGATATCAAAATATCAGGCTTTGATGAACTTGATGCTTTTGATGATAAGAATATTGATAAAGAAAAATTAAAATATACCTTAAGGGTATATGAGCTAAAAACCTCCCAGCTTTTTGAAGCTGCACTTATGTGCGGAGCAATATTGGGTGGAGCCGAAATAAAGGATATTAAGCTTATGGAAGATGCAGGCCGGGCTTTGGGTCTTGCTTTCCAGATAGAAGATGATATCCTTGATATGACCTCGAATGCAGAAACACTTGGAAAAAGTGTAAATATAGATGAGAAAAACGATAAGGATACAGTTGCCCGTATGCTTGGGCTTTCCTTATCCGAGGAGCTTGTTAAGCTCTATACTGCTAAAGCTATTAATTCGATATCGGCTTTAGGCAGGGATGCAAAGTTTTTACTTAAGCTGTTTGAAAGCCTTATTTTCAGGAAACTTTAAAGGAAAGAAACGCTATTAATGGAGATATGTCATGAGTCTGCTTGACTTGATAAACGAACCAAATGACATAAAGAATATTCCCGAGGAACAACTGAAAGATCTTGCAAAGGAGATCAGAAAATTCCTTGTACGCAAGGTGAGCAATACCGGTGGGCATCTGGCATCAAATCTTGGTGCTGTTGAGCTTACGATGGCGCTTCACCTTTTTTTGACATTCCCTGAAGATAAGCTTATTTTTGATGTTGGGCATCAAAGCTATACACATAAGCTGCTTACAGGCAGAAAAGGCGGTTTTGACCATTTAAGGCAGTTTGGAGGGATGAGCGGTTTCCCAAATAAAAAGGAGAGCCCCTGCGACCCTGTAAATCTCGGACATGCGTCCACTTCAATCTCTATTGCCGACGGTATTGTTAAAGCAAGAGACCTTAAGGGCGAGGATTATAAGGTTGTTGCGGTTATTGGTGATGGCGCACTTTCAGGCGGTATGGCTTTTGAGGCTTTAAACAATGCCGGAAGACTTAAATCAAATCTGATAATCGTTCTTAATGATAATAAAATGTCCATTTCGGAAAATGTAGGTGGTATGGCGGCTTATCTTGGTAAACTCAGGACCAACTCAAAGTATACCGGCTTAAAAATGAACATTGAGGAAAGACTGAAAAATGTTCCATATATGGGTGAAGGGATCGTTAAAAAGATCAAGACCTCCAAGGAGTCGATCAAGAGCTTGTTTGTACCCGGAATGCTCTTTGAAAATATGGGCATAACATACATCGGACCGATAGACGGACATAACATACCTTTGATGTTAAATGCTTTTTATGCGGCAGGTCAGTCTAAGACGCCTGTGCTTGTGCATGTGATCACTAAAAAGGGTAAGGGATATGCTCCCGCGGAGCATGATCCTGCAAGCTTTCACGGTGTTGAGCCTTTCAATACCAGTACAGGTGAGAAAAAAGCAGAAAAGATATGTAAGTCATACACGGATGTCTTCTCTGATACAATAATGGATATCGGAGAAAATAATCCAAATGTTGTTGCTATTACAGCGGCTATGGCTGACGGAACAGGTCTAAAGGAGTGGTCCCAGAGATTCCCTGACAGATTCTTTGATGTGGGTATAGCTGAAGAGCACGCGGTAACCTTTGCCGCAGGTATGGCTTCAGGCGGGCTGCATCCTGTGGTTGCCGTATATTCCACATTCCTGCAGAGATCCTTTGATCAGCTGATACATGACGTAGCGCTAAACTTCCTACCGGTTACTATCTGTGTTGACAGAGCCGGTATTGTAGGATGTGACGGAGAGACACATCAGGGAATATTTGATGTATCGTATCTTTCAAGTATACCCGGGTTTGCGGTAATGGCGCCGAAAAATGCTTATGAATTTGCAGATATGCTTGCGTTTTCCTGCAGCTATAACGGACCTTCGGCCATTAGATACCCTAGGGCTAAGGCGTTTTACGGATGTAAAACCCAGAATCCTATAGTACTTGGAAAAGCTGAGGTACTGCATCAGGGTAAAAAAGCGGCTGTGATCGCTGTAGGTAAGATGGTCAAGGTCATGGACGGCATACTTTCGGAGTTACGAGATGAAGGCCTGGACCTTACATTTGTCAATGCAAGATTTATAAATCCTATAGATTATGAGCTGATCGATCATCTATGCGATACACATGATGTTATTATCACAGCTGAGGAGAATATTAAGCGAGGCGGCTTTGGAGAGGCAGTTGCCCTACATATGCTTGAAAACAGGAAAAACAACAGATTTCTCGACATTTCACTGCCCGACAGCTTCCTTCCTCACGGCAATCCGAGGGATATAAGGGACTCGATTGGCTTTGACCCTGAGTCGCTCAAAAATAAAATTAAAAAAAGTATTGACTAAACAAGATTTTATGGTATAATGTTTTTCGTGCTATTTAAATTACCCAAACAGTTGATTTGGCACAAGTTCACAACTGGAGGGAGGTTAGGTGTGAGATTATGTCAAACGTTATCGTAAAAGAAAACGAGTCTTTAGACAGCGCTCTTCGCAGATTTAAGCGTAATTGTGCAAAGGCAGGTATCCAGCAGGAAATCCGCAAGAGAGAGCATTACGAGAAGCCCAGCGTAAGACGTAAGAAGAAGTCTGAAGCTGCTCGCAAGAGAAAATTTAAATAATATTTTTTGTGTGTCAATGGGTTGATACTCATTGACACATTTTTTTTGCCCTTTTTGACTAATAAATTTAATAAAATTAGCTTAAAAATGTTGTAAAATATTAGGTAATTCGATATAATATTATTTTGAGAATATATAAGATTTAAGAATAACTCACTACCTTTCTTGAGTGGGTTTAAGATAGTTAAACAAAAGAGATTTGCGAGGAAAAGATGGCAATATTAGAAACTATGATAAATATCCCTTCGGAGAACCTGCAGGATGTTTTCGGAGCGTTTGACAGTTATATAAAGATAATTGAGAGAAATCTTGGTGTTACGGTCATCGAACGTGGCAATGAGGTAAAGATCATCGGAGATGAGGTTAGTACCGACAAGGCTAAACGAGTTATAAATGAACTTGTTAGTCTTTCGAGAAAGGGCACCCCTATCACCGAACAGAACGTTAACTACTGTCTTTCCCTTGTTTATGAAAATAACGAGAAGGCATTGGGAGAGATTGATAAGGAGCTCATCTGTTATACGATACAGGGAAAGCCCATTAAGCCTAAGACCTTAGGACAGAAAAAGTATGTTGACCTGATAAGGGAAAAGATGATAGTTTTCGGTATGGGACCTGCAGGTACAGGTAAGACCTATCTGGCTATGGCATGTGCCATTACCGCCTTTAAGAATAATGATGTGAGCCGTATCATACTCACAAGACCTGCAATAGAGGCCGGTGAGAAGCTTGGATTCCTGCCCGGTGACCTGCAGAGCAAGATAGACCCATACTTAAGACCGTTATATGATGCTCTCTATCAGATCATGGGGCCTGACAGTTACCAGAAAAACTCTGAAAAAGGACTTATAGAGGTAGCTCCTCTTGCATATATGAGAGGACGTACGCTAGACAATGCTTTTATCATCCTTGATGAAGCACAGAATACTACACCGGCTCAGATGAAGATGTTCCTTACCCGTATCGGTTTCGGGTCCAAGGTTATAATCACCGGTGACCAGACTCAGAAGGACCTTCCTGCAGGCCAGACCTCAGGACTTGACGTGGCTTTAAAGGTGCTTGAGGGTATTGATGATATAGGTTTCTCATACATGACAAGCAAGGATGTTGTAAGACACCCCCTGGTACAAAAGATAGTTAATGCATATGAGAAATATGAAAATGCACATAATAAGTTTTCAAAATCTAAATTTACTAAGTAAAACTACTACTGTCGCGAAGCGACTGATGAGGTGCAAATACAAACAATACTTACATATAATAGGATTTGAGACATGAATTTAGTTATAGAAAAAGAAACTGAAGACCAATTTGATTTTGACTATGAGGAAGCAGCAAGATCCATAATCGAAAAAGCTCTTGATTATCTTGAATGCCCTTATGAGATACAGGTAAACCTGACACTCACAGATAATGAAGGCATTCACGTGATAAACAAAGAGTATCGCCAGATTGACAGGCCAACGGATGTACTTTCATTCCCTCTTGTCGATTTTGAGACTCCGAATGTTTTCCCGGAGAATATAGAAGAGGCAGCTGAGGACTACTTTGACCTTGATACCGGAGAACTGATGCTTGGGGATATCATTATCTCGGTAGAAAAGTGCAAAGAACAGGCTAAAGAGTATGGACACAGCACTTTAAGAGAATATTCGTTCCTGATCGTACACAGTATGCTCCATCTATTCGGATATGATCATATGGAGGATGCAGAACGTGAGGTCATGGAACAGAAGCAGCGTGAGATACTCGAAAGTGCCGGTATTACAAGGTGAGCAAAAAAAATAACTGAGGATATGGGACTATGAAAGAGACTGAAAACGATATAAATGATGAGATTAAATCAGAAAGTACTGAGCTGGTGAAAGCCGGATCTGAAGAACTGGCGGTTAAAGGTGATGAAAATACCGAGCTTGAAGTGAGTGAAGCTAAAATAACTGATTTAGATACAGTTGCCGGTACTGCGGTTTCCGCTTCGGGAAGTGAGGCGGCTCCCGGGTTATTTAAGAATAAAAAATTTCTTATAATCGGTTTAGCATCCATAGCAGTAATACTGGCTGTTGTACTAATAATAGTATTTTCAGGCGGGAAAAAGGACGAGAAGCCTCAAAACAACACACTGGTTGAATTACCTACAGAAGCACCTACATCTACTCCGGTGCCTACAGCCACACCGACTCCTGTACCTACTGCAACACCTACGGTTATACCCGTTACGGAAGAGCCAACACCTACGCAGACAGTGGATGAGATCTTACTCATGCATGAAGCAGAAGGTGAAATGCAGAGTTACATAAATGGTAACTGGGTTAAGAAAGAGATAGCAATGCAGCGTCCGTACTGTATGATGTTTAATAATATTGCCATCGCAAATCCTCAGAGCGGAACCAGCTGTGCGGATATCCTTTACGAGATACTGGTCGAAGGTAATATCACACGACTTATGGGCGTTTTTGAGAATCTGACCGATGAGAGCTCATGTAAGGACAGGATGGGTTCGGTAAGAAGTGCAAGACATTATTACGCAAGCATAGCTTCCGAATATGATGCAATATTCATCCACTATGGTGAGACAACATATGCAACAAAGAAGATTAAGCAGTTAGGGCTTGATCATCTTGAAGGCACATATGCAGAGGGAAGTACTGTATTTTACAGGGATAAGAATATAAAAGCTCCTCATAATGCATTTGCAACATTATCCGGTATCCATAAGGCTATAGAGAACAAGAAATTCAGGACCGAGCATAAAGAGGATTTTGTACCTCAGCATTTTGATTTTGCTTATCCGGAGAACGGACTTAATTCCATAGAACAGATATTGGAAATGCCTACACAGGCTGAATGTACCACGGTATATTCTGAAGATGGAATGACAAAATATGATGATTTTACAGGCACAACCTGCTATGATGAGGATAGGATTTTAACTGCAACACTTGTTAAAATACCTTTTTCATCATATGCTCAGCCATATCTCACATATGATGAAGAAACCAAGCTTTATACAAGATATCAGTTTAACGGTGAGCATATAGATTATAATACTCAGGAACCTTTAAAGTTTAATAATATCATTATACAGTGGGTTAGAGAATCAAACCGTGACAAGAATGGATACCAGGATATAGAGGGCTATGGAGACAGGGACGGACATCATAACCCTGTAGAAGGCGGAGGCTATTATATCTGTGAAGGTAAATGTATTGAAATTTACTGGAATAAAGATGAGGCAAATTTCGAATGTAATTATTATACGCTTGACGGTGACAGATTGGTACTTCGTCCCGGAAAAACATTTATTGCGTTATACCCGGATACCAGAATAGATAAACTTGAGATTAACTAAACGTAAACGTTTTTTACTGTGTAAAGCTTATTTTTTAATACAATTATTTTTAGTTTTTTAAGTATAAATAGAAATATTTTTAAATCAGGATTAGAAAATGGAAAACAAAAAGAAATCAAGCTTCCTGATGCAGGGAGGAATCTTGGCGGCGGCCGGATTACTCACCAGATTTATCGGAATGCTTTACAGGATACCTCTTGAAAGAACTGTAGGAAGAGAGGGAATGGGTTATTACAGCAATGCATATGAGATATATAACATTGCATTACTTGTTTCCTGTTACAGTGTTCCTGTAGCTGTATCAAAGCTTGTGGCGGATAAGGACGGAAAAGGAGAATATGTTAATTCTTCAAGGTATTTCAGATATTCTCTGATGCTTTCATCAAGCATAGGTCTTGTTACTTCGCTGATAGTATTTATATTTGCACCTCAGATAGCTAACGCTTTTGAATATCCAAGCAGCGTTATCCCTCTGAGAGTCCTCGCACCTACGATATTTGTATTTTCGATAATGGGTGTTATACGTGGCTTTTTCCAAGGAAAAAGAACCATGGTACCTACGGCGATAAGCCAGATAATAGAGCAGATTTTCAATGCGATAGTAAGTGTTGTTGCGGCTACATATCTGGTAAATGCCTTTAAAGACACTCAGGAGGTGGCTGCCTATGGTGCAGCGGGAGGTACAGCCGGTACCCTGGCAGGCGCATTTTGCGGACTTGTATTTCTGGCTATTATCTTTACTTTTTACCGAAAGAGAAATAGAGGTCAGGAATTAGAAGATGTAACCGGTAGAAAGGATGAGACCGGTATTATCATAAAAGCCATCCTTCTTACAATGCTTCCTATAATTTTGAGCCAGACCATATATCAGATAAGCGGTATAATCGATTCATATATGTTCTCAAATATTATGGCTAAACAGGGGCATGATGAATCGAGCAGAGCAATATTCTGGGATGCTTATTCCAACAGATATAAATGGATGTATAACGTGCCGGTTGCTATTGCTTCAGCTTTTGGCGTGACAATAGTACCTGCACTGTCCGTTAGCTATGGTAAAAGGGATTTTGAGTCTATAAAATCAAAGATTGCATCTGCTGTTAAGTTTAATATGCTTATAGCATTCCCGTCGGCTATGGGACTTGGGTTTTTATCACATCCCATACTTATGCTGATGTTTGGACATTCTGAGGATGTTTTAGGACCGCAGCTGTTGAGTCTGGGCTGTATGGCAGTAGTTTTCTTTGCATTGTCCACACTTACAAACGGAGTGCTTCAGGGCATAAATATGATGAGAAAGCCGGTAACGCATTCGTTAATAGCTCTTATCGTTCATATCGTTGCAGTTTATGTCGGATTACAGATCTTTGATTCCGGTGTACATATAATGGTTATCTGTAATATGCTTTACGGGTTGCTTGTATGTATCATGAACTGGATAACTATTGGAAAAAGCCTTAAGTATAAACAGGAGATAAAGAGAACCTTTATCCTGCCTGCAATTTGTTCAGTGATAATGGGCTTGCTCTCAAATTATGTATATGAAATAATTTACGGATATACCGGATCCTATGCAATTGCACTGATACCGGCATTTATTTCAGCGGTATTTATTTATATAGTACTCATTGTTTTGTCAAAGACAGTAACAGAACAGGAACTGCTTGCAATGCCTAAGGGGAGAAGCATTGTTAGATTTTTAAAGAAATTAAGAATATTCTAACGGAGAAGAAAGTTTGAAAACAAAAATATTATTAGCAAATCCGGAAACTTCCAGGTCTAAATACGATTTTGCAGGGATCATTGACGATGAGCCATATGATCTTGAATGTCTTATGGCATACCTTAAGCAGAGAGGCAATGAGGTATGTCTTTGGGACGGTCAGTTGGCCAAAGATTTCAGGGAAACTGTAAAGGAGTTTTCTCCTGATTTTGTGTACTTCTGTGGAAGGACAAGACAGGAGAATTTCATAAAGGAATACTGTACATATTGTAAAACATACTCTGAAAGCAAGGGCTATAATCTTTTAAAGGATCTGCTTTCAAATTCTCAGTCTATCAGGAAAAAGATATTTAATGATAAAGAAAAAAGCATAGTCACTATCGTCGGTGGTATTCATGCGTCTTTAAATCCTGAAAGATTCTTTGTGGAGGACGTTGATTATGTGGTTACAACCTATGATCCCTCGGTTGTGGCTGATTTAATTGACGGAAAAAATCCGGAAGAATTAAAAGGAATCTGTTATCGTAGTGATTCTTCCGATAATGAAAACATTGTCACTGAAATCCCATATAATGATATATTTAATATTGACCTTGATGACAGACACGGAGCATGGAAGAAGAATGCCCCTGCACCTTTTGACATAAGGAAAATGCCATGGGCAGACAGGAGCAATTTCTATGAGCATATGGAAAGATACTGTTATCTTGAGCTGCGCCCGTGTGCTATTATAAGGACCGCTTACTGCTGTCCTTATTCCTGTGCGTTCTGTTACCGTAACAGGCTTAACTGTGGAAAGTATGTTGCAAGGGATATAAAGGATGTTGTTGATGAGATAGAGTCTTTAGAGTGTGAGAATATCTATATCATAGATGATGACTTCCTGGTTGGTCCTCAGAGGCTTCAGAAATTTGTTCAGCTTATTAAGGAAAGAAATATTAAAAAGAAATTTGTTGCTTTCGGCAGGGCTGATTTCATTGTAAAGCACCCGGAAATCATAAAGCTGCTTTCTGAGATCGGTTTCTATTATATCCTTACAGGACTTGAATACATTGAAAACAAAAGACTTTCCGATACCAATAAGCGTCTCGGTGTTAATACAAACGGTAATGCAATAAAGATACTGCATGATAACGATATCCACATGATGGGTATGTTTATTACAGATCTTGACTTTAAGAAAAAGGACTTTAAGAATCTGTACAGGTGGATAAAGCACTTTAAGTTAAAGCACGTTGCAGTATCAATTTACACGCCTGAAATTTGCCTTGAAAATTTCAATGAATACACGGACAGGCTGGTATCCACCAATCCCGATGACTGGGATTATCTGCACTTAGTTACCAAACCTACAAATATCAGTGTAAAGAAATATTACTATTATTACCATATCCTGCTTATTAAGCTCTTCTTAAGGGCTAAACGCCAGGGAATATATGATTTTATTGATTACAAGATGTTTATAAAGTCATTTGTAAAGAATTTATTTAAATTCGGCGGATGAGTTTGAAAGTAAACTTTCAAACTTCCATCGGTGTCGCGACAGGCACGTCACCGATGTGTAAGCATGCCTGCGGCATGATACGAAATATGCAAAAATACATATATGTTGTACTTATAGAATCATACACAGGTCTTGGCATACTGTTAAAAAAGTTCACGGGTTACCGTTATGAACACATTGCAGTAAGCCTTGACAAGAGCTTAAAAGAATTCTATTCATTTTCAAGAAAGCAACATCACCATCCGTTTAAAGCCGGATTTATGAAGGAATACAGGGATTATTATGCATTTGAGGAATATCAGAAGTTTTATTCCAAGATATTTGCTATACCTGTTACAGATGAGCAGTATGATGATATAAAGAAATTTATAGACAGGCTCTTAAATGATGATGAGCAGATATTTAATCTTTTTGCAATGCTTACAACTCCGATAATCCATGGATTTAGAGTTTATAAAGCACATAACTGCATGGATTTTACCGCAAGAGTTATTGAAATGGCTGGGGTTAAGCTTGACAAGCCGTTTTATAAGTATGATATCCCCGATATAGAAAAACTTCTTAACGGGTATCCGATGAAGGAAGGGTATGTAAAGAGGCTTGATTCCGATGATTATGAGAAATACGTTGAAAAGAGCAACATATTTACAGGAGCTTGTGAGTTTTTAAAAGCTGTTGTGACACTAACAAAAAGGTGTCTGTTTAAGAGTTATCTCGATGAAGATTATTGATCAAAGGTTACATGGTACTTTAAAATGAGCGATACACTGATTAGAGAATATCACAGGTCAAGAGAAGTTCATGACAAGATAATAATTGGTGGTGGAGCAGCCGGATTAATGGCTGCTTATTCGGCATGCAAAATAAGTACCGATGGTGGCTTTGTACCTGATGTTTTATTGCTTGAGGGTAAAGAAATCGTAGGTAAAAAGCTTGCTGCTACAGGAAACGGTAAATGTAATTTTACCAATATGTATCAGGATATCTGCTGCTACAGAAGCGATAACAGTGCAAAGGCTTACAGGATAATAAATAACTTTGACAATCAGAAGACCATTTCTTTGTTTAGAAATCTTGGCATCATATCTACAGAGAGAAAGGGTTACTGCTACCCGATAGGTGAGCAGGCAAGAACCTTCAGGGATGTCTTAAAGGAAAGGGTTATAAGTCTTGGTACTGTTATATATACAGAAAAATATGTAATCGGTATTGATAAGAGCGATAGTGTTTTCAGCGTTACATGTTCAGACCTTTCTGTATATTACTCAAAGAAACTGATTATCTGTGTCGGTGGTTCAGCGGCCCCGGTATTTGGCACAGATGGAAATATGTTTGGCTTGCTTGAAAAAATGGGCTTTAAGATCATAAAGCCTAAGCCTGCATTATGCGGATTACGAACTGACTGTAAGTATTTAAAGATACTTGAAGGCGTAAGGCTTAAATGTGAGTGTTCCCTGTATTCAAGCAAGAGAGGTAATATTATATATAAAGAACAGGGAGAGATCATATTCAGTAAAAACGGTATAAGCGGTATTCCTATACTAAATTTAAGCCGCTTTGCGATAAATGAGCTTGATGATGGAAATAAATGCGGAGTATTACTCGATTTCTTCCCTGATATGAATTTAAGAAAATTAAAGGATTATCTGACCTCGACAGTGATTTCGTGTGGAGACGGCGCAGTAGGTGTTGTGCTGTCAGCGCTGGTAAATGATAAGCTTTTAAAGACTTTGTTCAGAGAACTGTCCATTGACTACGATACATCCTCCAAGGTATATGATGTAAGGACTATAAGAAATGAGCTGGGCAGACTGTCGGAGATGTTAAAGTCTTTTAACGTTAATATTATCGGAGATACCGGCTTTGAAAACGCTCAGACAACCCAGGGCGGTGTAATCTTAAAAGAAATAGATGAAAACAATATGGAAAGCTATAAGTATCCCGGACTGTATTTTGCTGGAGAAGTTTTAGACGTTGACGGTATGTGCGGCGGCTACAACCTCCAGTGGGCATGGACCACGGGCTATATAGCCGGAAGAAATTAAAACAGGTGAATTTATGGATCCCCAAAACTATTCGGAATTTATAAAAGAACAGAAATGTCCTAACTGCGGAGGAACCGTCAGGTTTGTCCCGGAAAAAGGAAAGATCATCTGTGAATTCTGTGATTCGGAATTTGATATACAGCCGGAGGCTGCAAATCCTTCGGCTTCATCAGGTGCTTCCGGTACGTCTACATCTTCTGTTTCAAATACCGAGTATATAGGTGCAGGTGAAAACTATATCTCCGGGTTTGATTTCAGACAGTTTTATGACGGAGTACCTAAGGATGATGCAAACAGCCTGCCAATATACTATTGTAAGTCCTGTGGGGCGGAGGTAATTGCCGCAGCTGAAGAAGCATCGCTTACCTGTCCTTATTGTACAAATAAGATAGTTTTGTCTGATAAGGTATCAGGCAGCATGCGTCCAAACGGTATCATACCCTTTAAGATTGCTAAGGCTGACCTTAAGAAGCATTTGGATGAGTTTTATAAGGATAAAAAACTGCTACCTAAAAACTTTTTCTCTGAAAGTAAGATGGAAACAGTTACCGGAATATATGTACCCTTCTGGATTTTCAGCGGTGGAATAGGTGGCAGGTTTAACTATAACTGTACAAAAGTAAAGTCCTATATCAGCGGTGACTATCGTGTTACTGAGACAGATTATTATGAAGTAATAAGAGATGGTGGGGTAACTTTTTCAGATATACCTCTTGACGCAAGTGAAAAAATAAGTGATGACCTGATGGATTCCATACTTCCTTATGATTTTTCGGAAGTTAAAGATTTTAATTATCAGTATCTTGCTGGCTTTGCGGCTGACCGTTTTGATGTGCCCGGAAAATCGTTGCAGACCAGAGCGCAGAAAAGAATGGAGGATACCACAAAAAATTTAGCTTCTACTAAGGTTAAATCACAATACACATCAGCAAAACTGCTCGGATGCAATTTAAGTGCTACAAATGTTAATGTTAGATACATTTTGCTGCCGGTCTATACTTTCAGCATAAAAGTCGGGGAGAGGACATACAGCTTTGCGGTAAACGGTCAGACAGGCAAGGTGGTTGGAGAGCTTCCGATAGATAAAAAGGTTTCTGCACTTTATACACTTAAAAAAGCCTCAATACCTGCGGCTGTTGTTGCGTTGTATTACATACTTTCGTATTTTATAGGGTGGAGAGTATAGTGAAAAAGATATTTATTTTTTTAGTCATTTCTTTTGTACTTGTTTTTACTTCTACAAATATAAATGTTTATTCTGCAGAAGACAATGAGTCCATAGATATGTATGGACTGCACGTCAGAAATGATTCAATAAATCTTCCGTCATGGTATCCAAAGGATATCAGCAATTTTGTAGGATTTCATGACAGTGATATACCGAGAGTTGTTGATATGGCAAATATCTTATCGGCAGAAGAAGAGGAAGAATTAAGAGAAAAGATATCTGTATATACCGCAGATGTTAACCGTGACATAGTGGTAGTGACTGATAAGTCTGCATATAACCTTGGGCATGAAACATATTGTTATGATTTTTATGACTTTAATGGTTATGGAATAGGCAGGGACTTTGAGGGTATTTGTCTTTTTGTATGTATGGACCCAAATGATCGTGGTTGGTGGGTTGGAGCGACCGGTTACGAGACAAGGGAAATATATACTGAAAGTTTAGCTACCCGGCTTGATGATACTTTATATGAATATATGGTAAATGGAGATTATGCTAAAGGTATCAGTAACTGGGTGGATAACGTTTATGGCGCTTTCCGTGATTATACACCTCGCGATCCTGCCACACTTCCCTCATGGTTTCCTGAGGATGTAGATGCATTTGAGAGTTTTCAAGACAGCGAACGATCGAGAGTAGTTGACTTTAGTGACGTACTTACTAATGAACAGGAAAACGAATTAAAAAAGAAAATAGCGGAATACAGTGCAAAGACCGGATGCGATATAGTTGTAGTTACAGATGATTCTGATTACGAGCTTGGATTGCAAAGATACGGTACCTGCTTTTTCGAGTTTAACGGGTATGGTTTGGGAGCTGGCTATGAAGGTATGTGCTTATTTTTAAATACAAGTAAGAAAAGCAATAACTTCTGGTCAGGAGCTTCGGGATATAATTCATCTGTATTATATGATAAATTTGATGATGATTTTGACTATGAATTAAGAAATGTGCTTCAGGGAGAAAACTATTACAAAGCTATATATAGATGGATCGAGATGGTTTATGCCTTGTATGCTAAAGGATTTCCGCTGGCTGCAGACTGGTATCCTACATTAGAGGAAAAGGACAGCTTTGTAAGGTTTCATAATACTGATGCTCCAAGAGTTATTGATTCTGTTAACGGAAACGGTATTTTTACAGAGGAACAGAAGGAAGTTTTATCTAAAAAGGCAAAGGAAATATCTGATAAATATGGAGTTGATGTTGTGATACATACCGCAACATCACCTTGTGGTTTGAGTTACGTTAAATATTTAGGTGACTTTTGTTACTATAATGGTTATGGCCTGGGAGATGACTATAATACAATAATATTCTGTTATTTTGGTGATTCTAAGTTATGTATTGAAACCTTTGGAAATATAAAAGATGAGCTTTCTGAAGTAAACTATACAAGAATGTATGAACAGTCAGATGAAGAAAGCGACTGTTTCAAGTCTGCAGAACTCTTTTTGGATAATCTTGACCATTGGGAGAGGACCGGAAGGGTTTCAAGGACTGCCGGACAGTGGACCTTTGCAGCTGTAATTTCATCACTTGTAGGCCTTTTCTTTGGCAGAAAATCTTTAAAAAAGGCCAAGAAAAATATGGTAACGGTGAAAACTGCGTATGGGGCCGACAATTATATTTCCGGATCCTCTGATTTTAAGGATGGTACTGACAGATTTTTAAACAAAAATGTTTCGAGGACCAAGATACAGAGATATACATATTCCGGTTCAGGTTCTTCAAGATCTTCTTCCTCAAGAAGCCATTCATCCTACCATTCATCTTCAAGGGGTTCATCAGGAAGGAGTCACTCTGGATCGGGCAGAAGGTTCTAAGTATTTATAAAAACGATCAGAGGGACGGTTCTCTGATTTGGGAGGTTTGTGATGAAAAAGATAATTTCTATAACACTTATAATTGCATTTATTGTATCGGCATTTTATACTTATCCTGCTTCTGCTGCAAGTAAAAGTAAGCAAAATCCGAAAATTACTTCCACTAAAGTAGAGATTAACAAAGGGTATAAAAAGGAAATCTTTCCAATAACTATTGAAAATGCATATGGTAAGGTAAGCTATACTTTAGCTGACAAATCGCTTTCCAAGAAATTTAAAGTAAATAAAACTACCGGAGCCTTAACTGTCAAAAAGGCAACAAAAGCTGGAAAGTATAGTGTCAATATAAAGGTTAGTGCAAAAGGGGATTCGAATTATCAGTCTTTTAGCAAGACCGTAACAGTAAAGGTAACTGTAAATCCCGCTGACAAGGGTTCAGTATGGACCGGCAAAACAGATATCTCCTGGTTCACGGGGGATAAGGAAGAATATGATATAAAAACTGCAGATCAATTAGCTGGGTTAGCCCTAATTATAAATGACAAACATGGAAGTTATGGAAATATTGATGGTGCGACTATCAATTTAAAAACCGACATTGTGTTAAATGATACAACGGATTGGGAAAAATGGTCTGCTGAGAACCCTGCCGACAATAACTGGACGCCTATAGGAAGATATGGTACTCCATTCCTTGACAGGGGAACCGGTGGGGCACTGGTAAACTTCAATGGTAACGGGCATACAATACGCGGACTTTTTTACCATGGTGAGGATGATTGCGGATTGTTTGGATATGCTGCCGGAGTTGTTATCCAAAATGTTAACATTGAAAAGAGTGTAATTGTCGCATACAACCAAAACACCAGAAAAACTGAGGCTGGTGCTCTTGTTGGACATGCTGTAGATTGCTATTTTGAAAACTGCCATGTTAAGGATCTAAAAATTGATGGTGCGTCATTTGTGGGGGGACTGATAGGAAAGGTTGAAACAGGTTCCAAGTTCAAATGGCTGATTACTTTGATTTTTACTTCTTTTACCGGCTTGATAATTAATCCACTTATTTTGAGGGAAGCAGGTGAGGATGGCAGTGGCGTAAGCGGAACATGTATATCCAATTGTACCGTTGAAAAGGCTCGGGTTCGTGCATATAAGCCGGGCTCGGCTCCGACTGCAGGAGGCATGGTCGGTGGCTTCTTCAGCTCCGGAATAATTGCAAGTAGCTGCACAAAAAATATTAAGGCTTTGTCCGTTGATATGAACAATTGTGGTAAGCATTTTACTAATGATGTTCGGCTTGACTACATCAAAGAAGATGAAGAAGCTGATAAGGTGTCTGTAAGAAAAGGTAAATGCGGAGCGATACTTGGTGAGTGGTCCGACGGAATAAAGATTTTGGATTGTTCTTTCAGTAAATTCACCCGTCTTGATAATACTGACGAAAGAAGTGACGCGGATATTATTAAGTAAGAAAGTAGTTATATTTCAATACTGCATATTCGAAGTATTAGATGGAGAAATCTGAAGTGATAAGGGTAAATAATATAAAAATCACTCCTTGTGAAAGATTTTGTTTTAAAGACAATAAGAAAATATCACATGAAGTGTTAAAGGAAATTAAGAGATTGCTAATAAAGAAAACGAGGATACCCGAAGAACAGGTGCTGGATTTCAAAATCGTTAAGCAGTCTATAGATGCCAGGAAAAAGGATGATGTAAAAGTCGTATTCTCTATAGATGTGAAGATAAAAGACGAAAATGCTTTTATCAAGAAAAATAGGGATAAAGATATAGTTTATATTGATAATGTGGTCGGTCAAGGGAAAGATGAAAAAAAATACATAGATAATAAAGAAATTAAACGGAATTGTTTGTTGTCAGATGATAAAAAAAGGATAATTGTTGTAGGTGCTGGACCTGCGGGACTTATGTGCGCCTTAAGACTGGCTGAAGTTGGAGCGAATCCAATTCTTCTTGAACGCGGTGAAGATGTTGACAGTCGTATGAAAACCGTCGGTGACTTTTGGCAGGGAAAGCCTTTAAATCCTTCATCAAATGTTCAATTTGGTGAAGGCGGAGCCGGAACCTTCAGTGACGGTAAGCTTAATACCATGGTAAAAGACAAAGAAGGATATATGAAACAGGTATATCAAATCTTTGTTGAAAATGGTGCAGATGAAAGCATATTGTACATTAATAAACCTCATATAGGAACGGATAAGCTGACAGAGATTGTCAAGTCGATAAGGAAAAGAATAATCGAACTGGGTGGTGAAGTAAGGTTTTCGTTTCAGGTTACGGATATTAAACTGTCAAGGTTAGGAAACAATAATAAATCAAATAATATAACTAACATTGATAACATATGTAATGCAATTAATAATGACATTCTTTCCGTGGGCACGAAACATTCCTTACAAAAATATAAAGTTACAGCGGTAGCTTTATCTGATGGGACGGAGATCGAATGTGACAGTCTGGTACTTGCACTTGGTCACAGTGCAAGGGATACCTTTGAAATGCTTGCTGAAAAAGGTGTTTACATGGAACAAAAGCCCTTTGCAATTGGAGTCAGGGTTCAGCATCCGAGAGATTTCATTGACCGACAGCAATATGGTGACTTTGCTAAGTATCTTCCTGCGGCAGATTATAAGTTGACCTACACACGCGAAGGAAAACGTAGTGTATACTCTTTCTGTATGTGCCCCGGCGGATATGTAGTAAATGCATCCTCAGAAGAAGGCAGACTTGCGGTAAACGGGATGAGCTATAGTGACCGAAACAGTAGTAGTTCGAATTCGGCAGTTGTTGTTCAGGTCGGACCGGAAGATTACCCGGGAGATGATCCTTTGGCAGGTATGAGACTTCAAAGGAAACTGGAAGAGAATGCATATAAGGAGAATAAGGGCAAGATACCGGTTCAGAGATTGGAAGAGTTTGTAAAAGCGGTGTATATTAAGATTACCAATAATATTGAATCAAAAGGCTCATCAGTGAATCGAGATAATCAAATAAATAATGTATGTACTTTGGAGAATTATTTTGAAGATAATGAGCCAGATTGTAAAGGATTGTGGGAGTATGGTGATCTTACCGAATTTTTACCGCAGTATATAATTTATTCTTTGCTGGAAGCATTTCCGGAATTTGGAAAAAGCATAAAAGGATATAATTCAAAAAATACTTTACTGCTAGGCCTTGAAAGCAGGACTTCATCCCCGGTTAGAATATGTCGTGGTGAAAACCTGCAAAGCGTAAATATTGCCGGCTTATATCCGTGTGGTGAAGGAGCAGGATACGCTGGTGGTATTACCAGTGCTGCTATGGATGGACTTAAAGTAGCAGACAGAATTATTGAAATCAATCAGAGGGACGGTTCTCTGATTGAAAAAACAGTGTAATAGGTGACAGAAGAAACACTAGATTTGTCACTATGGATGGGGTAAGGTTACGAAGTAAAAAGAAAAGCAATAGAATTAAAGGAGGTTTCATATGAGAAAGGTATTTAAGTATTTAAGCACGGTTTTGGCGGTGGCACTTGTTGCAGTACTTATAGCAGGTATTATCGGGCCTGTTGAGATACAGGCAGCATCCAAGAAAACAGTCAGAGTTTTGACCCAGGCAGAATTGAACAAGGCACTTAAAAATTCTAAGGTAGGTACTATTATATTAAGGACATCTACCTATGACAAGATTACGATCAATTCTAAAAAAGCTAAGAAAAAGAACATAATAATTGATGCTCCGAGTGCAAATATTGAGAATAAGTCAAAGTTTAAATCTGTTGAAGTACAGAGTGCAGCGACTTATACTGAGAATGTATCCGGAAATACCATAACTTATTGGTATTCTGATTATATGATCATTGCTGATGGTTGTAAAGTAAAGAAACTGATCATGAAAACATTTGATACAGACTATATTGTTGGAAAGGGTGCATCTATCGCTACTCTTCAATATGATTTAGATGGCAAAAAGAGTAGTGTAGATAAGAAAACCGGAAACTTAAAGGTTACAAGTACGTTTTATATTGGTGAATATTGGAATTATGAAGAAGTAGACGTAGTTTATGATGTAACACTTGACGAATCGGGAAGAATTACATCATTAAGCTTCAAAAATCCCGAAGATGGAATAGTTTATAATACAGCTGTTAAGTATGACGAATACGGGAATTTTACTGAAATAAAGGAGTCAGACTCAAAGGGTAATGTTATACGTACAAAGACTTTGAAATATGATAAAAACCATAACCTGACATTCATTAATAATGACGATAAGGATGAAACTTTTTCATCTTCCTATACATATGATTCTGAAGGAAGATATACTTCATTAAGTTATGAATCTGGATATTACATAATAAAAAATTCGTTTGAATACGATAAAAACGGTAGAGTAAGCAAAAGACATACTTACTCTGAATATACATATCCCGGTTATGAGTATGTTACAGAGTATACTACAGAAAATACATATGATAAAAAGGGATTTCTTATTAGTTATTATGAAAGCTATTCTGATGGTCATACATCTACTATGTTAAATGAATATGATAAGTCCGGAAATAACACTTATTCATGCAGGGAAGAAGTAATGGCTGATGGAAATACTGTTAAGTATGAATATAAATACACATATGATAAGTATGGTGAGGTTAAGGATAGCTACATGAAGTTCCCCTATGATGATGAATGGACAAATATGGATGAACTCGGTGACTAATCAATTTTAACATGACAGTGGGACAAGCCTATTCCACAACTTTGTTTGGGTTTGTCTCCATTCAAGAGATATATGCTGAGGTACCGTCCCATTGTCACCAAGGAGTAAAATGTTAGATGATGTTTATTTTATAGAAAATGTAATACCTGAACATGAGCCTGAAAGACAGTTCTTTTATATAAAGAAAATGCAGGAGATTGTGTTCGCTAAAGAGCAGGAATATGGCAGAAAGCTTACATACCATATTTCAACATTCGGTTGCCAGATGAATTTCAAGGACTCAGAAAAACTTGCCGGTGTCCTTGAAGAGATTGGTTTTGTTGAAGTAGATGATGAAAAGGCGGATTTTTGTTTATATAATACCTGTACGGTAAGGGAAAATGCCAATTCGAGAGTCTATGGCAGGCTTGGATATCTTGGTAAACTTAAGAGCAGAAATCCTCAAATGATAATAGCTCTTTGTGGCTGCATGATGCAGGAAGAGCATGTTGTAGAAACCATAAAGAAAAGCTATAGGTTTGTGGATATCATCTTTGGTACTCACAACATTTATAAGTTGGCTGAGTTACTGTATACATATTATTTAAAGAATGAGTTGGTAGAAGTTGTTACACAAAAAGAAGGAAATACTACTAAAGAGTTTATTGCAAATAATGTTAACTCTGGAAATCCTGAAAATGTAAAGGCTAATGATTCTTTAAACAATATAAATAATATAAATGAGAATAAGACCAGTAAAACGAAATCCAAGAAGAAACATCAGATGGTAGTCGACATCTTGAAAGGTACGGACAAGATAGTAGAAGAACTACCAAGCAAGCTAAAAGCATCCTTTAAGGCCGGTATCAATATCATGTTTGGCTGTAACAACTTCTGTACATATTGTATTGTACCATATGTAAGAGGTCGTGAACGTAGTAGAAAGCCGGATGATATCATAAATGAGATCAAAGATTTTGTTTCCAAGGGAGTTATTGAGGTTATGCTCTTAGGGCAGAATGTAAACTCTTATGGAAAGAATCTTGAGGAACCCATAAGCTTTGCAGAACTTTTAAGAAGGGTTGACGAAATAGAGGGCTTAAAGAGGATACGTTTCATGACCTCCCATCCCAAGGATCTTTCAGACGAACTGATCGATGTGATGAAAAAATCTAAGAAAGTCTGTCATCATATCCATCTGCCTGTTCAGTCAGGCAGCTCAAGACTGCTCAAGAAAATGAACAGGGTATATTCCAAAGAAGATTACCTTAAGCTTATAGATAAGATCAAGGCAGCAATCCCTGATATTGCTATAACTACAGATATTATAGTAGGATTCCCGGGCGAGACAGAGGAAGATTTTGCAGAAACTATTGATGTAGTCAGGTATGCAAAGTTTTCTTCGGCGTTTACCTTTATATATTCAAAACGTACAGGGACTCCGGCAGCATCATTTCCTAACCAGGTAGATGAAGCAACCATAAAAGATCGTTTTGACAGACTGCTTAAGGAAGTAGGCAAATATTCTGAAGAATATGCCAAGAGCATTGAAGGTAAGGTAATGCCTGTGCTGGTTGAGGAACGAGACAGAGAAGTCGATCCCGAAAAGAACTATTTAACAGGACGTCTTGACAATAACCTACTGGTTCACTTTGAGGGTGAAGATGAACTTATAGGCAAGATTGTTAACGTCAAATTATCCGAATGTAAGGGATTCTATTATATTGGGGAGTTGCAAAGAAATGTGTGACAGTAGAACCGTCCCTATGTCACAGGTAAATGACGGAAAATGATAATTGTAAAAACGAATTCAATCACAGAACCGTCCCGGTGATTGACGAGAAGAAACAACAGAGTGCTACTAGGACAGTCCTCTTTATAAAGAAACGGAGAAGATGTTATGAGAATGTATGATCTAATCTACAAGAAAAAATATGGGGAAAAGCTTTCAAAGGAAGAGATAGATTTTATAGTTCAAGGTTATACAAAGGGAGATATACCTGATTATCAGATGTCTGCTTTTCTCATGGCTGTATGTCTTAAGGGTATGGATATGGAGGAAACTACTAATCTGACCCTTTCCATGCGTGATTCAGGAGAAACTCTTGATCTTTCGAAAATACACGGTATAAAGGTAGATAAACACAGTACCGGCGGTGTAGGTGATAAAACCTCATTGTGCCTTAGCGCTATGGTAGCAGCCTGTGGAGTACCTGTAGCCAAGATGTCGGGTAGAGGTTTGGGACACACCGGCGGGACTATAGATAAGCTAGAAAGTATAAAGGGCTTTTCTACGTCCATAAGTGGAGAACAGTTCTTTGAAAATGTTAATCGTATAAAGATGGCCATCATGGGTCAGACAGCTGACCTGGCTCCGGCAGATAAGAAGATTTATGCTCTAAGAGATGTTACAGCTACAGTAGACTGTATACCTCTTATTGCCAGCAGTATCATGAGCAAGAAACTCGCCAGTGGCGCAGATGCGATAGTACTTGATGTAAAGATGGGTTCCGGTGCTTTTATGAAAACATTGGACGATGCAATAGCATTGGCCGATACCATGGTTAAGATTGGAACTATGGCAGGAAAGCATACTTCTGCAGTTATCACAAATATGGATCAGCCTTTAGGTCTGGCAGTAGGAAACTCACTTGAGGTAATAGAGGCGATAAATCTATTAAAAGGTCAAGGCCCTAAAGATCTGCTTGAGGATTGTATGGCATTGGGCTGTCTTATGCTTATTGGTGGCGGTGTAGCTAAGGATCATGACGATGCAGAGAAGATGCTATTGCAGACAATAGAAGATGGCTCAGCTTTAAAGAAGTTTGCAGAGTTTGTTGAGGCTCAAGGTGGCAGTCTCGAATTTATTTATGATACTGATAAATTTGAAAAAGCACAGTATGTAGAGCCTGTTTTATCCCCCGTGAGCGGATATGTTAGTCATATACAGACTGATGAAATTGGCATGTGTTCCCTTATACTTGGTGGTGGCAGGGAAACCAAGGACAGTGTCATAGACTTAAGTGTTGGTCTCATATTAAATAAGAAACTGGGCGACAAGGTTGAGAAGGGTGAACCGCTGGCATATATTCACTCAAATGACCAGGCAAAAACCAAAGCAGCAATTGAACGTTTCTTAAATGCATATACTATCTCCGACAACTTTACAGATGAAGTAAAGACTATATATGCCAAAGTTACTTCTAGTGGAATTATCAAATTCTAAAACTGTTATTTCATAAAAAAACTCATTGTAATAAAATCGTCATAAGTAAGTTTTCTGACAGCATAGTCAATAAGAGGATTAAATATACAATAAAAATTTAGAGCTTAGCTAGGTGCGGAGGCGACAGATTGTTTCGCCTCTCGCTCTCAATTTGATGTTTTCGCGCTCTTATCGGGCCGCTTTTGCCCGATGCGAAAATGTCAACGCAGATTTGCGTTATTTATTATATCTTGGCTTATGATCACAAATTATGGTTTTAACTGGTCTTCGCAAATCTGCGCCCGTGCGAGAGGCGGAATTATCTGTCGCCTCCGCACCAGACACGCACCAGACACGCACCGGACATTGAAAACCGAAAAAAACACTTGATTTATTATGCCTGTTATAGTATGATAAACTTTGTTTTGAAAAAATTTCGCAAAGAGGAGTAAATCATGGCAATCGTAAAACCGTTTAAGTGTATCAGACCGGCAGTGGATAAGGCAGAGCTCGTAGCAGCACTTCCTTATGATGTATATAACAGAGCAGAAGCTACTGAGGCAGTACAGGGAAATGACTACTCATTCCTTCGTATAGACAGAGCAGAGACATCATTACCTGAGTATGTAGACACCTATGATCCCCAGGTATATAAGCATGCAAAGAAACTTTTCCAGGCAAGAATGGATGACGGAACATTTATCTCTGACCCTGATGATTGCTATTATGTATACGAGCTTATCATGAACGGTAGACACCAGACCGGTATCACCGCCTGCTGTTCAATAGATGACTATGTAAATAATGTAATAAAGAAGCACGAGAACACAGTAGAAGCAAAAGAATATGACCGTATCAACCACGTAGACACCTTAAGTGCACATACAGGTCCTATATTCCTCGCTTACAGAAGCAACGAGATCATCAGTAACGTAGTAAATAAGGTAAAAGAAGGCGAGACACTTTACTCATTTACTTCAGATGACGGTATCACACATAATGTTTGGAAGATAGCTGACGAAACAGATATAAAGACCATTCAGGACGAGTTTGAAAAGATCAACAGCATCTATATTGCAGACGGACATCACAGATGCGCATCCGCAGTAAAGGCCGGACTTAAGAGAAGAGACCTTAACCCTGAATATACTGGCAAAGAAGAGTTCAACTTCTTCTTATCAGTACTTTTCCCTGAGGATCAGCTTATGATCATGCCTTACAACAGAGTAGTAAGCGACCTTAATGACCTTTCCGAAGAGGAACTGCTTGAGAGTATCACAGGATTCTTTATCGTAAGACCTATGGACGGTCCTTTTGCTCCTTCAAGGAAATATACATTTGCTATGCTGCTTGGCGGCAAGTGGTATGAGCTTGAAGCAAAGGATTTCATCAAGCGTGTAACTGACCCGGTTAAGAAGCTTGATGTATCGATACTCCAGACATACCTGCTTGACCCGGTACTTGGTATCAAGGACCCCAGAAAAGACAAG
Organism: Lachnospiraceae bacterium; assembly: GCA_017557525.1. Classification (GTDB taxonomy): domain Bacteria; phylum Bacillota; class Clostridia; order Lachnospirales; family Lachnospiraceae; genus RUG11977. Next base: position 84,174 of record JAFYYN010000062.1, on the reverse strand, counting down.
CGTATCGCATTTATCGGTGGTATCAGAGGTATCAAGGAGCTTGAAAGAAGATGTAAGAGGGATATGAAGGTTGCATTTGCAATGTACCCCACATCAATCCAGGAGCTTTTCGCTGTAGCTGATGAAGGCAGACTTATGCCTCCCAAGTCTACATGGTTTGAGCCTAAGTTAAGATCAGGACTTTTCATCCATAAATTTTAACAAAGTTCTTGTGCTTTAACTCATTTTATGATATGATTATACAAGATATTGGGGTTAAGTTTATACTTCCTTAGTATAGTTATTTTTTGACGGAAAACAGGGGCACGATTTATGATCTGCCTGCAGTTTGTGCAGCAGGTACACAGACTGTAATACGAAACCTGCAGAATGGTATTTGTTATGGGGAAAAGCAAAAGAGAAATCAAAAAAGAAGTAAAGAAGGAGATGAAGGACAAGATGAAGACCAAGCTTAAAGTAAAAGTTAAGAAGAAAATGAAAAAAGTAAAGCTTCTCTTTATTGTCCTGACTATCTTAGCTGCTGTAGTGGCTGTTGCTAAGGCAATTGAAATGCTCCTTGAAAAGAAAAACAAGAACAGACCTAAGGATACTTCGCTTGATCAGGTTTTCTCACTTTTTGCAGCTGCTAAGGATTCTTTGTATAAGAAAATCACCGGCGGAGTAATGGTTGGCAGTTATTTCAGCACACAGAGGCTTGACTGCTCCGGATGTGAGTTCAAGGACGGAAGTTTTATAGCTATTAAGAGCTGTCTGGCTTATGTAAATGTTGTCATTCCTGAAAATGTAAATGTTAAGTTTGACTGTATCGATCTTTTCACATATGTTAAACAGGAATATGATACAGAAGAGTTTGACGAGTCTCTTCCTACTGTATATATCGCACTTAAGGGTGCATTCAGCAGCGTGATCATTACAAAGGCTGAGTCCACCTATACTGAAAATGAAGAAGAGCTTAATGCAGCTGAGGCTTAAAGTTAATACGAAGGGCGTAATTTAGTAATGGTAAAGGATTTTTATTATAATATTGTTAATGGTCTCGATGTTAAGGAAAATCTTCTTTCACTTAAAGAGACACTTAAAACACCTATTAAGGGCAGCCGTGAAAGGGATGCCCTTCTTTTGATATTAAGCGGCGATTATTCTGTATTTGCAGAGCTGCTTAAAAACGAGGATCCCAAAATACGTAAAAACACAGCTATAGTACTTGGTATACTTGGCGTACAGGATAATATCGATATTCTTTATGAAGCTTATACTACCGATACTGTAATGTACAATAAGGCAAGCTATGTTGAGGCTATGCGTAAAATCGGATATGAAAAGTACAAGGATAATCTGAAAGCTCGGTTTGATGAACTGAAGAAAATGCCGGTTGATGATGAAAACAGAAAGCATGTCATCGATGAAATGAAGCAGCTTATAAAGATATTCGGAAACGGAAAGCTTACCTTTAATGGATTCAGCCTTGAAAACGAATGCATCTTTACGACCAACCGCAATCATAAAAATGTAACTGCAGATCAGTTAAAGAAATATCCTCATAAGGATTTCCCTTCGGGTATAATCTTTAAAACAAAGTCTTTAGAGGATGTTATACATATAAGGACCTATGACGAGCTGCTATTTGTGCCTCAGGGCATAAGAGTCGTAAGTACTGATCCTAAGACAGCTGCAAAAGAGCTTTTTGATGCAGGTATTAAGGAGTATATCTTTAAGAGAGTACTTATAAAGGGTGATGAAGCAGAGCAGAAAAGCGGCTATAGGGTAAACTTCCGTACAGAGCTACGTACTAAAGATAAGCAGAAGGCAGCGGATTTTGCCAAAAAGTTTTCAGGAGAGCTGGAAGTGCTTACAAACTGGGAGCTCAGCAATTCGGTTTCAGATTATGATGTCGAGATACGTTTTGTGGAAAACTCCTCAGATAAGCTCATAGTACTCATAAAATTCTGCATTTTAAAGGATGACAGATTTACTTACAGAAGAGAAACGATAGCTTCTACCATTAAGCCCTATGTTGCTGCTACTCTTATGCAGCTTGCAAAGCCTTACTTAAAGGGTAATGCAACGGTACTTGACCCGTTCTGCGGAGTCGGTACCATGCTTGCTGAAAGAGAGCTTGCAGTTAATGCTAAACGTTACTATGGCATAGATATTTTCGGAGAGGCTGTAAAGAAAGCTGAAGTAAACCTTAAGTCTGCAGGAGTGCTTAAAAAGACAGATCTTGTAAATAAGGATTTCTTTGAGTTTAAATCCAGTCATCTTTTTGATGAAATAATCACGGATATGCCTTTTGTTACAGACCAAAAGTCACTTTTTGACATCGAAAAGATTTATGAAGCCTTCTTTGATAAGGCTGATGAACTGCTTGATAAAAAGGCTGTCATTATAATGTATTCAAGAAATCCTGAGTTTGTTAAGGAATACTATCATTTAAGTAATTGCGTGATAAAGGAAAAGTTTGAGATTTCGAAGAAGGATAACAGTTATTTATTTATTTTGGTAAGATAAAGTTGATACAAATATGAAAAAAGCTAAGATAGTACTTTTAATTTCACTTTTAATCTTCATCGGACTGCTCCTGTTCTTTATATTTACTACTCCTTCAAAGGAGGATGGCGAAAAGCCGGTATCCATCAGGGAGCAGTATCAAAAAGAGCTTGAAGAGAAACAGTCCGCTAACAAGGGTTCACAGTAATGAAGATTTTTGTTATTGTATTTTCAAGTCTGGTTATCCTTGGGATACTATGGGGCATTACAGAGCTTAAACTCCTGAAAGTTACGGAGTATGAGATTAAGGACGATAATGTGCCAAAGTCCCTAAAGGGTAAAAAGATTGCTGTAGTCAGTGACCTGCACGAAGTATATCACGGAAAAGATAATATCAGGCTGCTAGACAAGTTAAAAAATATAGCGGCTGATTATATTATTGTGCCCGGAGATGTTATTAACGGCAGGAGCGAAAAGGAATTAATCTACTTAGAGCATACTTTAAGCAGTCTGTCGCAGCTTGGAGCTAAAGTGATATATACCTTTGGTAACCACGAAGAAAAGATGGCTGTTAATCTCAGCTCGAAAGCATCATATGAGAAGCTCTTAAAGCTTTCTGCTGAGTATTCATTGCTTTTAAATGATAAAGGATATGTGCCCGAGACAGATAATGATGTATGCTTTATCGGTATTAATCTGCCTTTGTGGCTATACCATGATCATGATCGAACAGGACTGATCAGACATAAGATATTGGAAATCGTTGAAGCTAATGAGGCGAACGATAAGTATAAAATACTTATAGCACATGATCCTGAGCATTTTGATAAATATGCTGAGTCAGGGGTTAACCTGTGTCTTTGCGGGCATCTGCACGGAGGCATAATAAGAGTTCCGTTTTTAGGAGGACTTATAACTCCAAGGATGCAGATATTTAAAAGAGTATCCAAAGGATATTTTGAAAAAGGAAAAATGAAAATGATCATTTCCGGTGGTGTGGGCTGGCATGACCTACCTATAAGGATTTTAAATAGACCGGAAATCGTAGTAATAAAATTTTAGAAGGTTTAAAATGAGCATTTCGGTTAAACTTGAGGCTTTTGAAGGACCTCTTGATCTACTCCTTCAGCTGATAGAGAAAAATAAGGTTGATATATACGATATTCCGATTGTAGAGATAACCGACCAGTATATGGAGGTTATTTCAGGGATGCCCCAGGAAAAGCTGGAAGAAGTAAGCGAGTTTCTGGTGATGGCAGCATATCTTTTAAAGCTTAAATCTGCAACTCTTTTACCCAAGGTTGAGGTGGATGAAGAGGGCGAACCTGTTGATATCAGACAGGAGCTTGTTGAAAGGCTGCTGGAATACAAGATGTTCAAGTATGCTTCCTATGAGCTAAAAGACAGGCAGTTTGATGCGGAAAAGCTGATGTTTAAGGTAAAGACCATACCCGATGAGGTTATGGATTATGAGGAAGATATTGATGTCGGTGAGCTTTTGGGCGATGTAAGCCTTAATAAGCTTAATTCAATCTTTAAGGATTTAGTTAAGAAAAAGGATGACAGGATAGACCCTGTAAGAAGTAAGTTCGGAAAGATTGAAAAAGAGGATACTAACCTGTATCAGATAATCGAAGACTTGCAGATATACGGACTTGCCAACAGGCATTTCAGTTTTAGAAAGTATATTGAAAGTCGTAAGCATAAGATGGAGATCATCATTACATTCCTGGCTATACTTGAGCTTATAAAGATGGGCAGAGTAAGCATTCATCAGGAAGGTACCTTTCAGGATATAATAATTGATTATCTTGCGGACGATATCGTGGAGCTTGATGAATTTATGTCTTCGTGAAAATTTAATCTTTGTTTTGTGGACTTCTCCTTGATGTTATATTTCGATATATACGAAGTTTTGTAGACGAACGCTAAAATACGGTGCCGTACAAGACGAAGGGAAGATGTTTTTTAAAGTGGATTGATAAGATGTAAAAATATTTGTGGAGTTTAAAAATATGGATAACGAAGAAGTAATAAAGCTTGACCCTGAATTAAAATCACTTCTTGCGAAGGTTGAAGCTATTCTCTTTACCATGGGTGAGGCTGTTGAAATAAACAGGATTGCAGAAGCAGTCGGACACGATGAGGATACAGTAAGAAACTGTATAAGGGCTTTGGCTGACAGATATAAGGACTCAAGCTTTGGGGTACAGATCATAGAGCTTGACGGTTCATTCCAGATGTGCACCAAGCCGGAGCTGTATGAAACTATTATAAAGATAGCAAAAGTACCCAAGAAACATGTACTTACTGATGTTTTACTTGAGACACTGTCAATCGTTGCCTACAAACAGCCGATCACCAAGGCAGAGATAGAGGTAATAAGAGGTGTAAACTCAGAACACTCAGTCAATAAGCTTTTGGAATACGGTCTTATAGAGGAACTCGGCAGAAAGAATGCACCCGGTAAGCCCTGTCTTTTCGGTACATCGGAGGAGTTTTTGAGACATTTTGGTATTTCTTCTATAGAGGAGCTGCCTACCATAACTCCTGAAAAGATGGAAGAGTTTAAGTCCGAAGCTGAAGATGAGATGCAGCTGAAGCTTGATATATGATTTTCAAAAATTTTTCAAAATATTTTAAAAAGTACTTGACTTATATATAATTAGATGCTAAACTAACCAAGTGTGCCGCACAGCGAGGGTTAAGTGACATTTGTCCCCCACAGCTGGCGAGATTATTTATAGGAGGATTCAAAATGTACGCTATTATTGCTACAGGCGGAAAGCAGTACAAGGTTGCTGAAGGCGATGTTATCAAGGTTGAGAAGCTTGGTGCAGCTGAAGGTGAGACTGTAAATTTCGACCAGGTACTTGCAGTAAATAACGGTTCACTCGTTCTTGGAAATCCTACAGTTAGCGGAGCTAAGGTTTCAGCTACAGTAGTTGAAGAAGGCAAGAGCAGGAAAGTAGTTGTTTACAAGTACAAGAGAAAGTCCGGTTATCATAAGAAGAATGGACACAGACAGCTCTTTACAAAAGTTAAGATTGACAAGATCAATGCTTAATCACGAATCCCGGAATAAATGATAAAGATATCCTTTTTATATGCTGAAAACCAAATACTAGACGGATTTGAGTTTAAAGGACATGCAGGTTATGCATCTGCAGGTAATGATATTATTTGTGCAGCTGTATCAGCCCTGGTTTTTACAACTATCAATTCTGTTGAAGAGTTGACTGATTGTGGCTTTGAGGTTGAAGAAGACGAGAAAAAAGGACGCATTTATTTCAGATTAAAGGATGGATCTAATGATGATGCCGTGCTTTTGCTTAAAAGCTTAAAGTTAGGTGTCGAGCAGATTCAGAAAAGTTACGGTAAAAAGTACATCAGAATAGAAAATTAGGAGGTGTAGGACATGTTAAAGATGAACCTTCAGTTCTTCGCTCATAAAAAGGGTGTTGGTTCTACCAAGAACGGTAGAGATTCCGAGTCTAAGAGATTAGGAGCTAAGCGTGCTGACGGACAGTTTGTAAAGGCCGGAAATATCCTTTACAAGCAGCGCGGAACAAGAATTCATCCCGGTGTTAATGTTGGGCGTGGCGGTGACGATACATTATTCGCACTTGTTGACGGAACATTAAGATTCGAGAGAAAGGGCAGAGATAAGAAGCAGGCAAGCGTTTATCCTGTTGCTGAATAATTTGTGATTGTGGGCTGTCGCATATGCGACGGCCTTTTTTTGAAGTTGGTCAATCACAGGGACCACCTCATCAGTCAGCTGAAGCTGACAGCTTCTCCTCAAGGGGAAGCCTTTATGGAAAGGAAGTTAAAATGTTTGCGGATACAGCTAAAATCTACATCAGGTCCGGTAAAGGCGGAGACGGACATGTAAGCTTCAGACGTGAGAAATTCGTACCGGATGGTGGTCCGGACGGAGGAGACGGCGGCAGAGGTGGAGATGTCATTTTTGAGGTGGATAAGGGACTTAATACTCTTAACGACTTCAGGTTTCAGCATAAATTCTGTGCCCAGAACGGTGAAGATGGAAAAAATAAGAGATGCAGCGGTATGAACGGCGAGGATCTCATTATCAAAGTACCTGAAGGGACTGTTTTACGTGAGGAAGAATCTGGTAAGATAGTTGCAGATATGTCCCATGAGAACAGCAGACAGGTTATCCTTACAGGTGGCCGCGGCGGTAAGGGCAATATGCATTATGCAACCTCTACAATGCAGGCTCCCAAATATGCTCAGCCCGGTCAGGTAGCTAAAGAGCTTAATCTGATCTTAGAGTTAAAGTGTATTGCGGATGTAGGTCTCGTTGGTTTTCCCAATGTCGGAAAGTCGACCTTCCTTTCAAGAGTATCAAATGCAAGACCTAAAATAGCAAATTACCATTTTACCACTCTTAATCCTAATCTTGGCGTTGTAGATCTCGATGGCGGTAAAGGTTTTATCATTGCTGATATCCCAGGACTTATTGAGGGTGCCAGCGAAGGCATTGGGCTCGGTCATCAGTTCTTAAAGCATATTGAGAGGACTAAGGTGCTTATCCATATAGTGGATGCTGCATCTGTTGAGGGCAGGGACCCTATTGATGATATTGAAAAGATAACTTTAGAGCTTGAAAAATATAACCCGGAGCTATTAAAAAAGCCCCAGATCATTGCAGCCAACAAGATAGATGTCCTTTACGGTGAGGAAAAGGAAGAAGCTTTAAAGAAGCTAAAGGATCATTTTGAGCCTAAGGGTATTGAGGTTATGGCAATTTCAGCTGTTTCAGGAGAAGGAGTAAAAGAACTACTTTACCGTACATACGAATTGCTTAAGACTGTCGGCGATGATCCTATCGTTTATGAGCCTGATTTCGTATATGAAGAAAAGATAGATACAAATCTTCCGTTTACAGTTTCCTACGATGAGGAAGAAAAGGTATACCTTGTTGAAGGTCCCAGGATTGAAAGAATGCTTGGATACACAAATCTTGATTCTGAAAAGGGCTTCTCCTTTTTCCAAAATTTCTTAAAGGAAAACGGTATATTAGATAAGTTGGAAGAGCTTGGTATACAGGAAGGCGATACCGTTAGATTGTACGGTTGGGATTTCGACTATTACAGGTAATATCTGTAGCAGTTTAATATTGTTTTAACCACGAAAGTGGTATGATGAGGTGAAAATGACAACAAAACAGCGTGCATTTTTAAAGGGTCTTGCGATGAATATTGACCCTATATATCAGATTGGAAAGTCCAGTATAACTCCCGAGTTTACAGATGGTATATCTGAAGCTTTGGAGGCAAGGGAGCTTATAAAGATTTCAGTGCTTAAAAACTGTGCAGATGATCCAAAGGAGCTTGCTCAGATACTTTCTGAAAGGACCGGTTCACATGTTGTACAGGTTATTGGCAAAAAGATCATTCTTTATAAGGAATCAAAGAAAAACAAAAAAATCGAGCTCCCGAGAGAGAAAAAGGCAAAATAGAGGGTATCAGTATGGAACGAATTGGAGTTATGGGAGGTACCTTTAATCCCGTTCATTTATCACATATTATGGTAGCATCGAGAGCTTATGATATGCTTAATCTTGATAAGGTCCTTTTTATGCCGTCCAAGCAGCCTACATATAAGAAAATGGACTGCATAGCATCCGAAGAGGACCGCTGTGCTATGATAGAAAGAGCTATTAAGCCTTATCCTTTCTTTGAACTTTCTGATTTTGAATTAAGAAGGGAAGGGCCCACCTATTCATCTGATACTTTTAGTTTATTAAAAAAGGAAAATCCTGATACAAAGTACTATTTTATAATCGGTGGGGATTCGCTTGATTACTTTGAGGACTGGCATTTACCGGATATAATACTGCAAAACTGTACACTGGTTGTAGCTCCTCGTGCAACAGAGCTTAAGGAAAGAGTTAGTGCCGAAGAGTTTACAGAGTGTGATTATGCTGTAACTGCCGACAGGATCAGGAAAAAATTTACCTGCGAATTAAACGGACAGGTATTTACACCGGAAATAGTATTCCTTTCGTCACCTCTGGTAAGTATTTCTTCTTCTGATATAAGAAATTATCTTGAATGCGGTATTTCGGTAAACGGTTTACTGGCAAAGGATGTAATTGATTATATCAAAGAAAAGGGGTTATACGAAAATAAGACCTTTGTAAAGATCAGAGATGATATGAAGGCTCTTATGAAGCCAAAGAGATATACTCATATAATGAATGTTGCCTCAATGTGCTTTAAACTGGCAAAGCTGCATGGTTATGACCCGGTTAAAGCCTATACTGCAGGACTTTTACATGACTGCGCAAAGCATCTGAATGATGAAGAGATACTTAATGAATGCGATAAGCTAGGCATCCGATATGATGAAGTAGAAAGACGTCAGGCATCAAATCTGCTGCACTCCAAGGTTGGTGCGGTCTGGGCAAAGGAAAAGTATGGTATAGCCGATGAGGATATAATAAGTGCTATAAACTATCATACTACCGGAAAACCGGAAATGAGCATATTAGAAAAGATAGTTTACATGAGCGATGTCATTGAACCCGGCAGACAGATTGATTATAAGCCATCCCTGGATGTTATTCGGTCTATTGCAACATATGATCTTGATCTTGCATGTGCACATGTATTGAATAATGTTGTGCCTTATATTCTTTCTGCCTATAAAGATAATGTCTGCATGACAACGGTAGAGACATATGAGTATTATAAAAAGTTTCTGAACAAATAATTAGATTTAAGGGAGAAGTTTTAAAGAAACATGAATAAGAACATTAATATAGAGCAGGTTGTTGAAACAGCCAGAAAAGCCATGGATGATAAGAAGGCTGAGAATATCAAGGTAATCTATATAGGTGAAATTTCCAGTGTTACAGATTACTTTGTTATATGCAGTGCATCCAACTCTTCACAGTTAGAGGCTATAGTGGATAATGTAAGTGAGGAACTCGGAAAACTTTCTGTATATTCTAAAAAGCAGGAGGGAAACCGAAACAGCGGATGGATACTTTTGGATTACGGTGATGTCGTTGTCCATGTATTCCAAAGAGAAGACCGTGAGTTCTATAACCTAGAGAGAATATGGAGTGACGGTAAGTTTCTATAAAAAAATAGATAGATAATAATAAGCTAAAAAATTTGATATAAAAACGCAATATAAAAGGATACCCCCAGGCAGGACACGGAAAACTAACATGCCTGGGGGTATTTAATGGTTGTAAGTAATTATTTAATAGTACGGAAAAGACCGATTACCTTGCCGAGTATCTGACATTTATCAACTATGATCGGGTCAAAGGTATCATTTTCGGGCTGGAGCCTGAAATGTCCTTTTTCTTTATAAAAGGTCTTTACTGTAACTGAGTCATCAACCATGGCAACTACCTTTTCACCATTTTCAGCAGTGCTCTGGCTGCGCACCAGGATGAGGTCTTTGTCAAAAATACCAGCATTTATCATACTTTCACCCTTGACTCTAAGCATAAAGGTCTCAAAGCCATTGGGCACAGAATCTGCAGGGAGAGGGAAGTAACCCTCAATATTTTCAACTGCAAGTATGGGAAGACCGGCAGTTACCTGACCTAAAATCGGTACATTGATGCTTGTTACATTGCTTTCGGTAGCAGCAGAGCCGTCAGTAATCTCGATACAGCGTGATTTAGCGGGATCACGGCGTATATAACCCTTTTTCTCTAGAGCACTTAAATAAGTATGTACAGAAGAGGTTGACTTAAGGTTTACCGCTGCACATATCTCTCTTACCGAAGGCGGAAAGCCCTTTTTACTGATCTGTGCTTTTATATAATCAAGTATTTCCTGCTGTTTCTTTGTAATGTTTTCAGGCATATTTACATCCTTTCTATCAGGTATACCGGTATATCATACAATAATATCGGGTTGTCTGCTAATGATTAGTTTGAAACTTTACTCATTTATAATAGCATATAAACAAATACTTGTCAAACAAATGTTTGCATTTTTGAATATTTTTATTTCTTTTTAGTTTCCCAATACTCATGAACGGCATGAAACAGCCTGTCTTTAACACCTTTACTCTCTTTTTCCATGTCTTTTATGAGGTTTTTAACATATTCCCGTTTGGTATAACCGTCAGCAGGGCAGGGGTTTTTCTCAACAGGCAGATTATACAGGTTTTTAAAGCCTACAACATCACACTCATCAACATATAACAGAGGCCTGATGAGTGTAATATCCATTCTGTCAAGATATGTGACAGGAGCATAGCAGTAGTAATGCCCCTCGTAGATCAGCGACATAAGAGACGTTTCGATAGCATCATCCTTATGGTGAGCATATGCCTCTTTGTTACATCCAAGCCTCTTTGCTTCATCGTTAAATGCACCTTTACGCATTTTTGCACACAGTGAACACGGGTTTTCTTCTTTTCTAATATCAAAAACAACCTGCTTGATCTCAGTATTTACAACGGTATAATGTACGCCAAGCTCATCACATAGGGCTTTTATCCTTGAGGTATCAAACTCTTCAAAGCCAATGTTAATAGTGATTGCTTCAATTTCAAAGTGCTTAGGATAAAAACGCCTAAGTCCGTTAAGAGCGTATAGGAGCGTAAGGCTGTCCTTGCCACCTGAAATACCTATGGCAATCCTGTCGCCTTCCTCGATCATATTGTATTCGTCAACAGCCTTTCTAGTAAGGCTGAGAAGTCTTTTTAGCTGCATAAACAGTACCTCTGCTCGTTATTATCAATCATTTGCTTGAAATAATATATCTATTGGTAAAAAAAGTCAATGAGAAAGAGTAAGATAGATTGACGAAATTTCTTGAAAGTGATATAATATACAAGATATAGTGCCAAATTTGATATGAAATACATTAGTTATACATTTTAGGGGATTTTATGAAAAGAGTAAAATTTGTTTTAGGCTTGAGCCTTTTGTTACTTTTATTTATTGTATTTGCGCACGCTTACGGTACGCAGGCTGCATCAAGCTTTAAGTATAAGGATTATTCACTTGGTAAATATGTTACTTATAAAGGAGTTATACCCACTTACGAGGTTGACGGTATCAAAGCAGATCTCTCCGAGCAGCCTTCTATGATCTCGGACAGAAATATTGCTTACGCAAGTGTAAACGGGCTGTTCAGGGATGTTCTGGGTGCTAAGACCAAATATACAAAGTCTAAAAAGCGTATCACGATTACTTATAATGATCATGTACTGAACATGTACATAGGACAGACCAAAGCAGAATTTGACGGTGAAGAAATAGAGGCTCCTTCTGCTCCTATAAGGATAAAGTATAAAAAAGGAAAGATAATGGCAAACCTTGTGCCTACAAGGTTTGTTTGCGAGCTTTTCGGGATGGACTATTTCTGGTATGAAGATACCGGTACAGTTTCTGTAAATATTCCTTTTTCTTATGAAGCAGACGGTGAAACGATAAGATACTGGGGTACAAAGGGAAAGATTACTTTTGATGGAGAGGATGTAGAGCTTTACGGAGCTCCTTCACTCATAATATCTGATACTGCACTTATAAACGCAGATTCGGATCTTTTTGGGATGTCAGGGGTTGATTATACTTTTGATGACGAAACAGAAGTTATTACGTTAAATACAGAAGAACACGAAGTTGTTTACTGTTTAAACAGCAGGATTGTTTATGTTGACGGTTTGTTGCAGAGATGTGCAGTCGCTCCCCAGATGTTTTATCTCCCGAGCATAGAGGAGGATATCATCTATATACCAGGAAGATTTACCATGGAAAATCTCGGATTCTACTATTTCTGGAATTCTGAGACAGGTACATCTGAGGTATATTATGAGAAGCCTGTGGATCCGAGCGAGACTGGAAATGTTGATGAAATAGATAGTTCAGTTAGTGAGGAAGGTAACACAGATACAATTTCAGGTAACGAGGAAAGCAATACGGATACAAGTTCAGATAGTAGTAATGATATATCTGATACTGCTTCAACTGAGCAGACCGGTAATAATGAGACAGAAATCGCTGAAAATCAGGGTAATGATTTTGAAAATGTGAATACAGATAATGAATCAGATAACGCTCCTGACGATAGTAATGATCCGTCTGATGCAGATGTCACCAATGAAAATAATGAAGGCAGTGAAAACAATGGAAACAACGAACAGTCGGAAGAAACTCCTGTCGAAAAAGTCCTTGTAAATGTTGTAAATACTGTTGACGGATATAAGTTTTTTATTGATAAGGATAACTGCGTACAGTCACTCTTATTACCTGTGCCGGAAAACGTTAAGGCCGGTGATTTTGAGCTGAGGGAAACGCTGCTTAGCTGCATAACCGATCTTGTTATAAAGGGAGATTATTCTGAGTTTTATAAAAATGCTGAGATAAATAACACCGGTGAATCAATACTTCAGATTCAGATCTACTATGATCCGGAAGCCGATGAAACAATTATAAAGCTGTTAAGCGATATAGTTATAGGCTGCGGTGTATCTGACGTGGACGACAACACAGTGTTAGTTAGGATGGATTTTGTAAAGAATATCTATAAAAAGGTTATAGTTATCGATGCTGGACACGGTGATCATGATCCCGGTGCACAGGCGGAAGGATACAATGAAAGTGATCTGAATCTAAAGGTTCTGCTTAACTGCCGTGAACTGTTTAAGGATTCTGATGTCAAGGTATATTATACAAGAATAGACGATTCCTTCCTTTCACTTTACGACAGAGCTGCATTTGCTGAGCTTGTCGGAGCGGATATGTTTATAGCTATCCACCACAATTCTTCCTGGTATACTGATGTAAGCGGTACCAGTGTTTATTATGGAGATAAGGATACTACAACCTCTCTAAATGGTCTTACCAGTGAAAAGCTTGCCTGGAGGATGCTTGAAAATCTTACGGCAGCTCTTGATACCAAGGTATTTGGAGAGGGCGTAATCAATAAGAATTTTGTAGTTGTAAGGGATTCTAAAGCCCCTGCGGTACTTCTTGAAATCGGTTTTATGTCAAATCACGATGAACTCAGCCGTCTTGTAAATGATAAGTTTTCAAAGAAGGTTGCGAAGGTAATCTATAACACGGTTATGGATATTTATGAGGAAGCTGATTAATTATGTCTTTTGTGTTTAAGGAGGCATTAAATTCTGATGGAAAACAGGTCCTACCATCAACAGAAAAACATTGAATATACAAAGAAATTAAGGGAATTTCTGGCAGAGCTTCCTGTATATGTTACCAATTATTTCAGGGGCATCGAGCAAAGGACTCAGGCCAGATCCCGTCTTGCATATGCAAATGATATAAGGGTTTTCTTTGACTGGCTAAAGAGATCAAACCCGGCATTTGCTGATACTGAAATTAAAAAAATCCCTGCTGAGGCTCTATCTAATTTAACATCGTTTGACATAGAAGAATATATGGAGTACCTGAAGATCAGGGATGAAGACGATATTGAGACAATCAATGCTGAAGTAACGATAAAGAGAAAGATGTCAGCTCTTAGGAGCCTGTTTAATTATCTGTATAAAAATCAGGTTATTGAAAACAATGCCGCTATACAGGTTGATATGCCAAAGCTGCACGATAAAGCTATCGTAAGGCTTGATGTTGATGAGGTTTCTAAATTTCTTGATGTTGTCGAGTTTGGTCCTCAGAATATGTCTGAGAGAAAGAAAAAATTTCATGAAAACAATAAAGTAAGAGATCTGGCAATTATGACTCTTTTACTTGGCACCGGGATGCGTGTTTCTGAATTGGTAGGTATAGATCTTAAAGATCTTGATTTTGAAAACGGAAGGGTCAAGGTCACACGAAAAGGAGGTTATGAGGCATATATCTATTTTGGTGAAGAGGTTACGGAAGCACTTGAAAAATACGTGGACGAACGGGAAGATATCAAAGATATTAAAGAAGGGCATGAGGATGCCTTATTCCTGTCTTCAAGGAAAAGCCGTATAACCGTAAGAAGCATTGAGATAATGGTTAAGGAATATTCAAGCTATATCACTACGGTAAAAAAGATTACGCCTCACAAGCTTAGAAGTACATACGGTACCACGTTATACCAGGAAACGGGAGATATCTACCTGGTAGCAGATGTTTTAGGTCACAAGGATGTAAATACGACCAGAAAGCACTACGCGGCACTGGATGAAGAAAGAAAACTCAAAGCAAGGGATATTGTGAAGTTACGTAAGGAATAAAATGTGACAGACACATTCATCGTTGATGCGGCAGGTACGTCATCGATGTGCACCATGCCTGCGACAAGGTATTATATATGAAAGTTAAAGAAAGTGAGTATTTAAAACAAAAGAAACCGGTTTTAAAGAAACTACTTGCAAAACTGCTTGATAAGTATGAATATGCTTCAATCCTGGCTAATGATTCTAAGAGTGTTAATTACAGGGTTAACAAGTCAGGTACCAATATTTCGGAGGATAGCACACTTTCTGAGCGTGGTTTTGTTGTAAAGGTTTTCGACAACGCTAAGGCTGCTGAGTATAGCTTTAATGCTATAGAGGAAAATACGATTGATGATGTATTAAACGAGATAGTTTCAAGGTTAAATGATCTTGGAAATACTCTGCCTAAGGGTGTTGAAGCTTTTAAGTATTCGGATATTGATGAAGAAGAGCTTTATATCAATGAAAGCACGGAGTATGAGGTTGACCCTGAGGAAAAGGGAGATAATAACATCATTGAGCTGCTTACCCGTATTTCTGAAAAAGGAAGATCATATGATGAGAGGATAATTGACTGCAGTGTTGCATTTAATTATCAGAAATACTCAAAGATGTTTATCTCTAAGAAAAAAGACCTTACGCAGAATGTTATGTGGTCCTGCGGCTACATAGTTACAGTAGCAAAAGAGGGTGAGGAGCTGCAGAACGGCTATAAGCCTGTTTCAATGCTTGGCGGTATCGAGGTGCTTGATACCTTAGAGGAAAAGCTCGAGAGTGCCTGCAATGTTGCTCTTGATCTTTTAAAGGCAGAGCCGATTACTCCAGGTGAGTACGAATGTATCTGCGAGCCGGATGTTACCGGTATGATCGTGCATGAAGCATTTGGGCACGGCGTTGAGATGGATATGTTCGTTAAAGACAGGGCACAGGCCAAGGAGTTTATCGGAAAGCAGGTTGCTTCAGAGCTTATCACTATGCATGACGGAGCCTGCACGATACCTCAGGTAGCTACATTCTTCTTTGATGATGAAGGTGTGCCTGCGCATGATACTATCATTATCGATAAGGGCATATTAAAGACAGGTATTTGTGATGACCAGTCCGCTAAACATCTTGGAGTTAAACCTACAGGAAACGGCAGACGTCAGGATACTTCAAGAAAAGCATACACCAGAATGACAAATACTATATTTGAAGCCGGCTCCAGTAAGCTAGAGGATATGATCGCATCAATCAAAGATGGTTTCCTTCTCTGTCAGGCTTCTTCAGGTATGGAGGACCCTAAGAACTGGGGTATCCAGCTTATGGTTGACATTGCAAGAGAAATCAAGGATGGTAAGCTTACCGGAAAGATCTACTCACCAATAGTAATGACCGGCTATGTTCCGGATCTTTTAAAGTCAATATCGATGATATCTGACAAAATCGAAGCCGGCGGAACAGGTTACTGCGGTAAGGGATACAAAGAATGGGTCAAGGTTTCAGACGGTGGGCCATACATTAAAGCGAGAATAAGACTGGGGTGATAAGAATATGAAAGAAAAAATACTTGCCTCACTTAAGAGGCTTAATATTGAAGAATATTTTATAAATATTACAAGCTATAAAAGTGCCCAGATGTTCTTTATAAAGAAAAGTCTTGACACTAAGAGAGCAGAAAATACGATATCCTATAATGTTAATGTTTTTAGGTCTTTTGAAAAGGCCGGGAAACAGATGAAAGGTAATTCATCCGTATATATCTATAGCGGTATGACCGATGATGAGATTGATGCAGCTATAAATAGAGCATATCTTGCAGCTTCATTCGTTAATAATCCTACATATGAGCTTATGGACCCTACGGAAAACAAATTTGTGACCATGGAGTCTGATCTTAATGACTACTCATTGGAGGACTGCTGTGAGAAGACTGCGGAGGCACTTTTTGCTGAGGACAATAGAAGTGATGTGTTTATAAATTCGGCTGAGGTCTTTGCTTATGAAAATAAGGTACAGCTTATCTCATCAACAGGTATTGATTCAGGTTATGTAAAGCGTTATATATCCGGAGAGTTCGTTGCACAGTGCAAGGAACCGCAGGATGTTGAGACCTATAAGGATTTCAGATATTATACACTTGATACTGAAGCTTTAAAAGATAAGGTAAGAAAAACACTTGATTATACACTGGAAAGAGCAAAGGCTACCGAAGCTCCCAAAGCAGGAAAATACAGGGTTATCATAAGTGATTCCTATGTTGGAGAGGTTTTAGGCTATTATCCGGGCAGAGCTCACGTAGGTTACATCTACGCAAAGTATTCGGATTATAAGATTGGTCAGAATATCCAGGCTTTGGATGCTGACGGTGAGGCTGCGGAGATTAAGGGCGATAAGGTAAGCATGAGGCTGCTTCCTGCGGAGCCTATCAGCGGTGAGGGCATCTGGTACAAAGAGCGTGAGTTCATGAAAGAAGGAGAACTTAAAACCTACCATGGAGGGCTTCGTTTTTCAAGATATCTTGGTATTGAGCCAGTTGGTGATTACTATCGTTATAAGGTTGAGCCTGGCAGTATGTCTGTTGAGGATATGAAGAAAAAGCCTTATCTCTGGGTAGTAAACTTCTCTGACTTCCAGATGGATGACTTTACAGGTCACTTCGGTGGTGAGATCCGTCTTGCATTCCTCTTTGATGGTGAGAAGGTAACACCTGTTACAGGTGGTTCTATTAACGGTAGCATCCTTGAGAGCCAGACCAATATGTATCTGTCAAAAGAAACACAGCGTGAGGCTGATTTTGAGGGACCTTACGCAATGATGTTTGAAGACGTACCGGTTGCAGGAATATAATACTGTATATAAAATGACAAGATAACCCATCACCATCAGGTGGTGGGTTAAATTAGGTATATTTATAAAAAAATAATACATTTAGTCTTGAAAAAATGGCAAATGCTGATATAATGATTTGTGGATAAAAATTCTGGAGGATATATATAATGAAAATCTTAGTTTTAAATGCAGGAAGCTCATCACTCAAGTATCAGCTTATTGATATGGAGAATGAGAAAGTACTTGCAAAGGGTAACTGTGACCGTATCGGTATCGACAATCCTTTCTGCAAGCACAAATGCGGAGACAAGGAGCAGGTTGTGATCAGTGACCGTGAGATCAAGAATCACAAGGACGCTATCAAGATCATTCTTGAACTTCTTGTTGATAAGGATCAGGGCTGTATCAGTTCAATGGAAGAGATTGGTGCCGTTGGACACAGAGTAGTTGCTTCAGGTGAGTACTTCAAAGAGCCCACACTTGTTACAGATGAGTCATTAGAGAGACTTAAGCTTACATTCGAGCTCGGACCTCTTCACAATCCTCATGCTTATACCGGCGTTGTTGCATGTCGTGAGGTTATGCCTAACACACCTATGGTACTTGTATTTGATACTAGCTTCCATCTTACAATGCCTGAGGAAGCTTATATGTACAACATCAAGTACGAGGATTATGTTGATTTCCATGTAAGACGTTACGGCGCTCATGGTACCAGCCACAAGTATGTATCAGGTGCAGCTGCCGAGTATCTTGGAAAAGATATCAAGGACCTTAACATCATTACCTGTCACTTAGGAAACGGTTCTTCAATCAGTGCTGTAAAGGGCGGCAAGTGCGTTGATACTTCAATGGGCTTCACTCCTCTTGCAGGCGTATGTATGGGAACCCGTTCAGGTGATATCGATGCTTCTGCAGTAGAGTTCTTAGCAAAGAAGAAGAACATGGATATCTACGAGATCACTTACTACTTAAATCATGATTGTGGTCTTAAGGGCTTATCCGGCGGATATTCAGATTTTAGAGACCTTACTGCTAACAGAGCAGATGGCGGTGAGAAAGGTAAGCGTGCTGACCTTGCATTAAAGAAGTTCGCTTACGACTGCAGAAAGTATGTTGGTGCATACATGGCAGTACTCGGCAGAGTTGACTGTATCGTATTTACAGCCGGTATCTCAGAGTGGAACGGCTTCATCATCAATGACATCTTAGAGGGTCTTGATGTTTACGGTATCGAGGTTGACAAGGCAAAGAACACAGATTCTTGTCCTGTACCTGTAAAGGATATCACCGGACCTAACGGCAAGGTTAAGATCTTGGTTATACCTACAAATGAGGAATTAGTTATTGCAAGAGAGACAAGGGATGTAGTTTCTAAGTAAATATAGGAGGATAAAAATATGAGCTTTATAGATGATATCAAGGCACGTGCTAGAAAAAATATCAAAACCATCGTACTTCCCGAGGCTGAGGACAGACGTGTGCTTGAAGCAGCAGCTACAACATTAAAGGAAGGCAATGCTAAGATTGTTCTTATTGGTAATAAGGCTGATATCGACAAGTTAGGCGAGGGTCTTGATCTTAGCGGTGCAACAATCGTTAACCCCAAGGAGTGCGATAAGCTCCAGGCTTACATTGACAAGTTAGTTGAGCTTCGTGCAAAGAAGGGTATGACACCTGAACTTGCAGAGCAGGCACTTACTACAGACTATACCACATTTGCTGTAATGATGGTTAAGATGGGTGACGCTGACGGCGTTGTTTCAGGTGCTTGCCATTCAACAGCTAATACACTTCGTCCTTGTCTGCAGATATTAAAGACTGCTCCCGGTAACAAGTCAGCTTCAGCATTCTTCCTTATGATCGTACCTAACTGTGAGTACGGTGAGGATGGCGTATTCGTATTTGGTGACTGTGGACTTAACCAGAATCCTGATCCCGAGCAGCTTGCAGAGATCGCTTCACAGTCAGCAAAGAGCTTTGAGCTTCTTACCGGTAAAAAGGCAAGAGTTGCAATGCTTAGCCATTCTTCAAAGGGTAGTGCAAAGCATGATGATGTTACAAAGGTAGTTGAGGCAACAAGGATTGCTAAAGAGACATATCCTTACATCGACCTTGACGGTGAGTTACAGCTTGATGCAGCTATCGTTCCTTCAGTTGGCGCTTCAAAGGCTCCCGACTCCAAGGTTGCAGGTAAGGCTAACGTTCTTATCTTCCCTGACCTTGATGCAGGTAACATCGGATACAAGTTAGTACAGCGTCTTGCTAAGGCAGAAGCTTACGGTCCTGTTATGCAGGGTATCGCAGCTCCCGTTAATGACCTTTCACGTGGCTGCTATGCAGAGGATATCGTAGGTGTTGTAGCTATCACCGCTGTTCAGGCTGCAAACTGATTATTTGTATGATTTAGAGACTGAGTATTTCTTTTATGTAAATACTTGGTCTCTTTTTAAGAGAGGAAGGAAAAACATATGAATACTAATTGTATAACTAGAAAAAAGTTTTTCAATTATTTTGTAAAGTTTATTGCTCTTTTCTTTATTGCAGCTTTATTAGTAACTGTTGTTGGAGATTTAAGTATCAAAGCGGCAGCTTCAAAACCCGGAAAAGTTAAGTTATCTAAGGTAACGGCTAGTGATAACAAGCTTGTTGTTAAGTTTAAAAAGGTTAGTGGCGCAGATGGCTATGAGATTAATGTTTCAACAAGCTCTAAGTTCAAAAAGGGAGAAAGCTATTCACTTGATCAAGGCAAGAAATCTACTATAACCTATACTATTTCTGATTTAAAAGCAGGAAAATACTATGTAAGAGTACGGGCTTATAAACATGATGGCTCCGGAGTTGTTTATGGCAGCTGGAGTAAAAAGAAAAATTGTACAATATCACAAAAAACCAATTCAGATAAAGACTCATACTATGAATTGCTTGATGCGGAATATCAAAAATATGGCAGATATTCGCATTTTGATAGCACTGTTGTTGCTGACGGATATACGCTTATAGCTGACAACAATGGAGCAAATCCTTTTAAAAATGTTGATAGTTTTAGTAAGCCTTGCCTGCTTATAAAAGAGGATGGTAGTAGTGTTGATTTAAGAAAATTGGATATCTTCAAAGATTATTACGGATATATAGGTGAGGGGTTAAAATATGCATGCGGCTATCTTTATCGAATATATTACGATAATGAAGGAAATTACCATTTTGTTAAAATAAATATGGACGGCAAGGTTGTTAAAAATGTTGATCTTGGTAATACTTCATATAGTCTTGAAACAGTTTCAGGAAACGGTGACGCAATTATTTCAGAGAACAGTGGTAAGAAATACATACTGAAAAGTGATTCGGACAAGCTTGTTGAAATGCCGAAGCTTAATTTAAAAGGTGAACACGGACTCAGCATAGAGGCAAGTCGCTTTGAGTTTATTTATATGTTCTATAAGAGCAAGGTATATGTATGGGCATATGACCCGAACTACAATGAAACAATGCATTATTTTGATTTTGACGATCTTTCATGGCACGAATGTGAGAAACTTGTTGATAAATATAATAGTCTATATCAATGCTATATAACTATTGGAAGATACGCATTTTTAGCCTATGAAGATAGGGTAAGTCCCGATTACAAGGTATATGACATGGAGACGAACTCTATCATTGATAATATACCATATGCAGCAAGTATCCTGTACTTTGGCGGTGATAGCAATATTGATATGGAAAACTTTAAATGGAGAGAAATCAAGATTTCTTCCAACGGAAAAGATAAAGAAACATTAAAGGAGCTTGCTGAGGAAAAGATTGAACGCTACGTATCC
This sequence comes from Lachnospiraceae bacterium, assembly GCA_017557525.1. GTDB lineage: Bacteria > Bacillota > Clostridia > Lachnospirales > Lachnospiraceae > RUG11977. The sequence continues at coordinate 62,881 of JAFYYN010000062.1, read as the reverse complement.
ACGATCTACTATATGAGTAAAACACATTATCTATATCAAGATAATTATGGTATCTTTGTTCGTAGTTTTAAAAAAGGTAAGAACGATGAAAAGACAGTTGTTCTTTTCGATAATTAATTAAAGAATTACCCTTTATGGCAAATTCAACGCTATAAAGGGTTTTTGCGTATAACGAGGTACATGTATATAATGTGGATATTTTTTTTCTTGACAAATCTCGCTCTACCTTGTATTATAATGATATCAAGGGCATGAGTATATATTTGAACTAACGGATTTTTACTATTTTATTTGATTACTTTGATTTATATTATTTAGACTATTTTACTTGATTCTTCAAATTCACTCTTGCTTTTCCCTTTATATTATATGTGCAGGAGTGGATAAATCTACATCTCCTGTGTATTGGAGTATAATTTGTAGCGACATTAGTATTTCGCACTATGTTATGCCCTAGGGCAGCCTTTATCTGAAGATTTTCTGATAATGGCTGGATGCGTTAAGTGTATGTATTTACACGATTATGTATCACATTACAGAAAAGGAGATGGTGATTAATGAAAGATGCCGAAATAAAGGCGGCAAATGCAGAGAAGATTAGGAAACAGTACCATCCGGCATTATGTAATGCCATGGAGCTTGAGTTGTATTATGACAAGGACTTACTTGAGTTTTCACAAAGCGTGGTGCTGAATACACTGCCTAGGGAGATTGATTTCCTTGTTATCAGGAGAATTCGGCCTGGAGTTGTTAAAAGTGAATTGGGAAAGATTTTTCGTAAGTGTAACATTTGGGAGTTTAAGGGATATCGTGAAGAACTGAGTGTGCAGGTCTTTCACAAGATTATGAGTTATGCTTATGAGTATGTATCCGTTCACAGAGAGTTGGATGGGATTAATGATGTTACTTTATCTTTCTTAAGAGAGGGAAGACCAAGAAATCTTATAAAGTGGCTTGAATCGGAAGGGTTTGAGAGCATGAAATCACCACAATGGATTTCAAGGTATAGCAGAGCTGGATATCCTGATATACAGATAGTGAATATTGCTCATCCGGAGGCTCCAAAGGTTCTTAGAATTCTTTCACATAAAGCAGAACCGGATGATATAAAAAGTGCTTCAGAATATTTTAAACAAATGCCTGAAGAGGAGCAGGTAAAGAGTAAGATTGTTATGGAGTTATCATATAGGATAAATGGAGACCAGAGAGGAGGAACTGATATGGGTGGATTTTTTGAGGTATATGTTGATCCATTACAGGAGATAATAAAACAAAAGGATGCTGAGTTAGAAAAGAAAGATGTTGAACTTGAGCAGAAAGATGCAGAGTTAGAAAAAAGCAGGGCAGAAATTGAACGACTCAGAGCACAGCTTGCAACACAGTAATATTTTTCCGGTATTTGCCTTTAAGGCGATACCGGAATTTTTATACTGGGGATAAGCCTTTGAAATTATTTAAACTTATGTTATAATAATGTTAATGTAGAAGTCAAAAAGGAGGTGTAGCTATGAGCGAAGCAAAACATGAGAAAAGAATAGATGCTAGGGAAAATAGTTTTCGTAATGATAAAACGATAGATGATTATATTGCACTTCCCGAAGGAACAAGAGTAGAGCTGATAGATGGAGTCTTTTATGATATGGCTGCACCTACTACAATTCATCAGAGAATAGACATGCTTTTAGTTTCTGCTTTCGAAAGTTTCATAAAAAACAATAAAGGAAAATGTGTTCCCTTTATAGCTCCTACCGATGTTCAGCTTGACAGAGATAACAAAACTATGGTTCAACCAGATGCACTTGTAGTTTGTGACCGTGACAAGATTACAAGGGAAAGGATAGTCGGAGCACCGGACCTAGTAGTAGAGGTACTTTCTGAGTCAAACTGGTATCATGATATGGTGTTAAAGCGTAGAAAGTACCAGAACGCCGGAGTCAGGGAGTATTGGGTAGTAGTTCCGGATAAGCTCACGGTCCTTGTTTATGATTTCGAAAATCATCCCGATCCGGTAGAATATACTTTTTCAGATAAAATTCCGGTTGGTATCTGGGGAGGAAAATGTGAGGTAAATTTTAAGGAAATATATGATGAAATCGCGTTTCTTTTGGAAAAATGAATGGAAACAGACAGCTTACTCTTTCCTTGACTAGATTCGGAATATATGGTAATATGAAGAGTGGTGTTTAAATATTGAAAATATATGGGGAGGATTATTTGATATATGAGTATATTGAGCGATCTTGAGCCTAAAAAAGTATTTGAGTTTTTTGAGTATATATCTTCTGTACCCAGAGGGTCTGGTAACACAAGCAAAGTTAGTGACCTTTGCGTAAAATTTGCTTCAGACAGGGGCTTGGTATGTTTTAGGGATAAGCTTAACAATGTGATAATCTATAAACAGGCAACTCTCGGGTATGAGAATGTGCCTCCGGTTATAATTCAGGGACACATGGATATGGTATGTGCAAAAACAGCAGATTGCAAAAAGGATATGGCAAAAGAACCAATAGACCTTATGCATGATGATAAATATGTTTTTGCAAAGGATACAACTCTTGGCGGTGATGATGGAATAGCTATTGCTTACGCTATGGCAGTTCTTGATTCTGATGATATTAAGCATCCTGCAATTGAGGCAGTATTTACCATTGATGAAGAAGTAGGAATGGATGGTGCCGCAGGTATTAACCCCAAGCTTATTTCAGGACGAAGCCTTCTTAATATTGACAGCGAAGTAGAAGGTGTATTTACATGTGGATGTGCCGGTGGGTGCAGGGTTAATGGTACAATACCTGTTAAACGCACGTTGATAGACAACACAGAATTTACCGTAAATAAATTTGTAAACCTTGATATTGAATTATGCGGATTAAAGGGTGGACATTCCGGTATAGAGATAGATAAACAGCCGGCTTCAGCCAGTTATTTACTTGGAAGGCTTTTAAGAGAATTATCTGATCTGATAGATTTTAGACTTATTGATTTTTATGGCGGAGAATTCGATAATGTTATCTGTGAGAAGGCAAAAGCTTCAGTAGCCATAAGAAAAAATGATGTTGAATTTGCTAAAGAATTTTTAAGTAAATATGAAAAAATCCTTTTTGATGAGTATGCTTATATAAATCCTGATATAACTCTTAAATCAACAGTAAAGAACTTTAAGACTAAGGAAACTCTTGATAAGCCTTCAACAATAAGGGTGTTAAATTCTGTATACTTATCTACACAGGGTGTTATAGAGATGAGTCAGGAATTAAAAGGAATGGTACAGACATCCCAGAACCTTGGTGTTATAAAACTTGAAAAGGAAGTTTTTAATATCAGTTTTCTTGTAAGGTCTTCCGTTGAAAGCCAGAAAGAAACATGTATAAACAGGATTAAGGCTCTTATAAAGACTTTACATGGCAAGGTTACTTTGTGCGGAAATTATCCCGGATGGAAGTATAAAAAGGACTCTCCATTAAGAGAAGCTTGTATTAAAGCCTATAAGAAATGTTATGGTAAAAAACCCGTGATAGATATAATTCACGCAGGTCTTGAGTGTGGTTTGTTTGTTGATAAGCTTGAAGGACTGGATGCGATATCCTTTGGACCTAACATCTTAGACATTCATACTCCAAATGAGAGGCTTGATATAGCTTCAGTTGGAAGAGTATGGAAGATGCTTTTAAACATACTTGAAAGCATGAAATGATTATGTATATAAATACTTTATTACTATAATAACGTTGTATTTGAAGGTTTAAAATTTTTTTATTTAGTTTGGAGGCAGTAAATGAAAATCTCTAACAAATTGAAACTTGCTTTGCTTGCTGTTTTTGCAATCATTGCGCTTGTTGCATGTTCCGGTCAGGCTGAGGTAGACCTTAACAATTATGTTGCATTCAATTATGAAGGCTTTGACGGAAGCGGAAAGGCTGATCTTTCTGTGGACTACAACAAGCTTCTTACAGATCATGAAAATGAACTTGGCGAAAAGAAGGCTATGGCTGCCTTAAGACTTTTAAGAAATATTGAAGTTACTGCTAATAAGACTGAAGGTCTTTCAAACGGTGATGCCATTACTGTTAAGTGGGGTGAGATCAATACAGAAGAGCTTCTTAACGAGGCAGGTCTTAAGGTTACATACAGTGAATTTGCTACTACAGTTGCAGGCTTGAATGAGCTTGAAAAGGTTGATATTTTCAAGGGTATAGAGGTAAAGGTTAACGGAACGGATACCCAGGGATATGCATGGGTTTCTACTTCAAATATTTCTTCAGACTTCTGGTTTATAGAGTATGAGATGGAAAAGTCAGAAAATCTTTCAAATGGCGAGAAAGTAAAGATCATTGCGAAAGATTATGAGGGCGGAGATATTGACAAGAAGCTTGCTGCTATAGGAAAGGTTGCAGCATCTAAAGAATACATATACACTATTACCGGGCTTGAAGAATTAGTCGAATATGATCCTTTTAATGGCGTAACTTTAGCATTTAAGGGTATCAATGGTGAAGGTACTTTAGAAATCAATAAAGATTATCTTGTAAACGATTATGTTTACTCATTTGATTATATACCTGATAAGACAGAAGGTCTTTCAAATGGTGATGTAGTTGTAGTTAAGGTTGAAAACGATTATGGTGACTATGCTACAGTTGAGGATTTTGCAGCATCAAGAGGCTTAAAGATGATTGTTACCTCAAAGGAGTTTACTGTAGAAGGTTTATTAGAACCCTTCAGTGATCCTAAACAGATTGATGAAATTGATCCATTCCTCTTTGATCTTTTAAGGTCGGATGATGTAGGAAAGATTAAAGAATACTGGGCTAAGGGTGAAGAAAGAAGCGTTGAGGTTGACTCATTACTTAATGTTGAATACCTTGGAACCATAATAACTTACCAGAAGCCTACCAGCTGGACAGCTGAGCATTCTGCAATGTACAATATTTACAGATGTGATGTTAAGTGCAGCTTTGATGAGCCCAGATGGGTTTACTGGTACAGCTTGTATGATGACATTAAAAAGGATGAGAACGGAAAGTTAATTATACCCGAGCCTACATGTCCTTCAACTAAATATACTGTATCAACATTTATGATAAGTGGTGAAGCATTTACTACAGAGGATAAAACTCATTTCTATCTTGGTTATGAGAGTTATGAGAAGTTTAGAAGCAATCATATCAGAAATGAAGAAAATGTAATCTATGATGATGTTGATGCTACTGAAGGCGAGCATTTACAGCCTGCATTTGCTGTTGCACATATCATTGACAAGAATGGTGCAGAAATCGTCGGCAATATTGATTTTAGTGGTATTGGCAGTACACCTGTATACAGGGATGGTCAGTGTACGATTAATATGAAGCTTTCAGATTTTGAAGGAGCGCCCGAGGTAATTGATGGCCTTACACTTTTCGAAATCCGTATACTGGGCGAAATTGTCAAAAAAGCGGATATAGATGTAACTAATGCTATTTTCACTGATTTTTATGTTCATATCGATGGTGAACCTATCAATGTGAATAATGATAATATCCAGGTTGAACAGGATGATTCAGGACTTAACTTTATTATCAGACTTTTTGATAATGACCTTGGTCTTACCGGAAAGAACGCTGCTGTTAAATCTAAGGGATTCTCATTTAAGGATAATGTTGAGATAAGCTTTATTGCTTCAGGTATCCCTCAGATTAAGATAAAGGACATTCCTGAAAAAGTTGGATCAGAAAACTCAGATGTTGATAATACAGAAGATATTATCGATGATAATAATACTGATAATATTGACAACACCGATAATACTGAAAATACTGATAATACTGATAACACAGAAAACATCGATAACAATGATAATAGTGAAAAAGATGACAATACAGAAAACATTGATAATACAGAAAACATTGATAATACAGATGCTACCGATGTGATCGGATCAGATACTAATGGAGAGTACAAGTTAATACTTTCAAAATGCGGTGAAGACAGGACAAGGATGATAAAGCTTGTTCAGGATTATACTCATATGGGTCTTATACCGGCTAGGGATTTAGTTGATAATGTTGCTAACGAGCCTATGGTAATTTATGAGACATCAGACAAGGCTCTGGCTGAAGAGATTGTAGCAGCTTTTGAGGAGTACGGCGCAACGGTACTTATTGAAGTGAGATAATGTATGTCGCAGGAAGGAGCCCGATTTGCGTAGCAAAATGGGAAGAATTCCTACGACATGGCTCCGTTCCATGAGGTGGAATGGAGTAACATGAGGTTTATAACATGAAATGGAAAAAGATTACTCTTGAAACAACAACTGAGGCAGAAGATCTGATTTCAGCAGTACTTGATGAAATGGGTATTGAAGGAGTTCAGATAGAGGATAAGATACAGCTCTCAGATGAAGATAAAAAGAGAATGTTTATTGATATCCTGCCTGAGCTTCCTCCTGATGACGGTGTTGCTGAGCTTAGTTTCTATGTAGATGTTGATACCGATGTGGTCCAGCTTGAAAACGCTATCCTTGAAAATCTTGAGTACTATAAGGATGAGTATAATCTTGGCACTTTAAGGTTTGAGGTATCAGAGACAGAAGACAAGGACTGGATCAATAACTGGAAGGAATTCTTTAAGCCTTTCAGGGCTGATGAGGGAATAGTTATCAAGCCTACATGGACTGATGTAAGCGAACTTCCCGACCATACAGACGGTGACCTTATAATTGAAATTGACCCCGGTACAGCATTTGGTACAGGAGCTCATGAGACTACGAAGCTCTGTATTAAGGCTTTAAAGAAATACTTAAAGTCAAGTGACAAGCTCCTTGATGTGGGATGTGGAAGCGGAATCCGTTCAATAGTTGGAATGAAGCTTGGCGCTGAGTGTGCTCTGGGTGTTGATGTGGATGATAATGCTTCGCATACTTCAGTTGAGAATGCTGTTATAAATGGAATTGATGCTGAATATGACAGTAGGGACGGTTCCATTTGTCATCTTTTTGACATCAAAAAAAATCATATCAGGTTTTTTACCGGAAATGTGCTCGAAGATGATAATCTCTGTAAGCAGACCGGATTTGACAGATTTGATGTGGTGGTGGCAAATATCCTGGCAGATATAATTATTCCGCTGTCGGCAGTTACTTCAAAGTACATGCGAAAAGGTGCGCTCTTTATTAGTTCGGGTATTATCAACACAAAGGAAGAAGCGGTAAGAAGAGCACTTTTTAATAACGGTTTTGAGATAATTGAAGTTATGCATATGAATGACTGGGTTGCATTTGTTGCTAGGAAATAACTGGATAGATGAGTGAAGAATCTATAGTTTTTCACTCTCTGGTTTGTGTTACAGGCACACATACCATAGAAAGCTATGCCTGTGACATAATCTGAGTAATGTATCATTTTTATACTGAAAAAGCCAATATATCTGAAAAAAGCATCTCAGTTTTCGGTGAGGACGTTAATCATATCAAAAACGTCCTGCGAATGAAGGAAGGCGAAGAGATCATAATCTGTGACAGTGATGGTACTGATTATCATTCTAAAATAGTATCGCTTGGAAAAGATGAAGTGGTAGCTGAGATCATAAGCTCCGGGATATCTGAAGCCGAGATGCCTTTCAGAGTGCATCTGTTCCAGGGACTTCCCAAAAAAGACAAGATGGAGATGATAATCCAGAAGTCCGTGGAGCTTGGGGTATATGAGATCATCCCTGTTATGACTAAGAGAGTTATCGTGAAAATCGATGACAAGAAAAAAGAGGAAGCCAAATTAAAACGCTGGCAGGCCATATCCGAGAGTGCGGCCAAACAGTCTGGAAGAGGTATCATTCCTGAGGTCGCCGGATGTATGAGCTTTAAAGAAGCATTGGATGTGGCTTCCAAAATGAATATAGTATTTATCCCTTATGAAAATGCTGATTCTTCTCCTAAAGGAATGAAGGCATCAAGGGAACTGCTTTCAAACATACCTAAGGGAAGTGATGTGGCTGTATTTATCGGCCCGGAAGGCGGCTTCGAACCGACAGAAGTAGAGGAAGCGGTAAAATCCGGAGCGCAGGTTATTTCCCTTGGCAAACGCATTTTGCGTACCGAAACAGCCGGCATGATGCTGTTATCTGTTATAGGATTTATTGGTGACAATGGGGACGGTTCTTTTTGTCATCAAATACCTACCTAAAGGAGGAATATAATAGATAATTGAATAGGAAGACATATGCCCAGAGCTGCGAGAATTACAGGTGAAAGCAGATATCAACATATCATTATAAGAGGGAACGGTAAACAGATTCTTTTTGAAGATGATATGGATTATAAGTATTTTTTAAGTCTTATGCTTCGTTATAAAAATGATACCGGCATTAAAATATGTGCATACTGCTTAATGGAAAATCATGTACATTTGTTGTTATGTGATGAAAAAACAATGGTATCCAAATACATGCAGAAAATCGAGATTTCGTATGCTGAGTATTATAATAAAAAATATGAAAGAACCGGTCATTTATTTCAGGATAGGTTTAAGAGTGAGATTGTTTATGATGAGCGATATTTGATGACTGTATTTAGGTATATTTTGAGAAATCCTGAGAAGGCTGGTATTTGTAAGGCAGAATCGTACAGATGGAGTAGTTTTTCGGATTATTTTTTGGATACGTCGTATATTTATACTGATTTTGTTAATGAATTATTTGAGAACAGAGAGGATTTAAGAGATTATTTGATGACGGATACAGCGGACGACTGTATGGAGTATGATGATAAAAAAGATGATGAATGGGCAAAAGAAAAGATAAGAAAATTATTAGGATTAGAGAATGGTACATTACTCCAGACATATGACCGCACCAAGAGAAACGAAGCTATAAAGATAATGAAAAACGCAGGAATAAGCATAAGACAGATTGAAAGATTAACAGGGATTACCAAAGGTGTAATTCAAAAGATAAAATAAAAAAAGATGACAAAGAGAACCGTCCCCATTGTCACCAGGAGCAGGAAATGGAAGCATATTTAGATAATGCTGCTACCACAAGAGTTAGTGAAAAAGCAGCTGAGATTGCTGAAAAAGTTATGAGGGAGGATTACGGTAATCCTTCTTCAAAACATATAAAAGGCTTTGATGCCGAGCAGTATATAAAAAATTCTGCAAAGATAATATCAGATTCATTAAAGGTACAGCCTAAGGAGATTATATTTACTTCGGGTGGGACAGAATCTAACAATATGGCTCTTTCGGGAGCAGCGTTTTCCAAGATAAGAAGCGGAAAAAGGATTATAGCATCATGTTTTGAGCATGCCTCGGTATATTCGCCACTTCTGGCACTAAAGGATTTTGATTTTGAAATAGATTTTGCTCCTGTGGATGAAATGGGGCATATTAAAATAGATGAATTAACCGGCATGATAGATGATAATACAACTCTTGTATCTGTCATGTATGTAAATAATGAAGTGGGCGCTGTACAGGATATAGCAATAATATCAAAGGCTATAAAAGAAAAAAAGCCGGATATCATATTTCATGTTGATGCTATACAGGCATACGGAAAATACAGGATCAATCCGAAAAAGGATGGGATTGATCTGCTTTCGGTAAGCGGTCATAAGATTCATGCACCTAAGGGAAGCGGATTTCTTTATGCTGATGAAAAGATTAAGCTTCGTCCACTGATATTTGGTGGCGGTCAGCAGAAAAACAGGAGATCCGGGACAGAAAACGTTCCTGCGATAGCCGGACTTGGTGAAGCTGTAAGAGAAGCTTATGAAGATTTTGATAAGAAGATAGAGCATATATATAGTTTAAAGGAACATTTTTTAGAAAGAATATCAGAGGTGCAGGGAACTCATGTAAACGCTGTTTACACCTCATCCGCCCCTTCAGGGGACCTTCTCTTCGAGGAGAAGGTAGATAAGTGCGTGGATTCATGTTTGGATTTGATAAGAAAGACAGCTCCTCATATTGTAAGTATAAGCTTTGATAAGATCAAGGCGGAAGTGCTTTTACATGCACTTGAAGAAAAGGGAGTATATGTTTCTTCAGGTTCAGCATGCTCATCTAATCATCCCGGCTTAAGCAATACACTTCAGGCCATAGGAGTAAAAAGGGAGCTGCTTGATTCTACACTCAGATTCAGCTTCTCCAGATATACTGCGATGGAAGAGATAGATTATTGTATTGATGTATTAAAAGAGTTGGTACCAATATATTCAAGATTTACAAGAAAATAGATGACAAAGAGAACCGTCCCCATTGTCATCATGAAAGGAATGTTTTAATGAAATACAAAGCTTTTTTAATAAAATATGCGGAGATTGGCATAAAGGGCAAGAACAGATATGTTTTTGAGGACGCTTTATGCGAAAGAATAGCCGAAAAGCTTGCAAAAGTAGCTGATGGCTTTGAGGTTATCCGCGAACAGGGAAGAATCAGGGTAAACTGTCCTGATGTTTATGACTATGATGAAGCTGTAGAACAAATGAAGACAGTTTTTGGTGTTTGGGAGATATGCCCTGCATATGTCATTGAGGACGCTTCGTGGGACAGTCTTACAACAGGTGTAGGAGATTACTTTGAGGAAAGATATGGAAACACACCCCATACCTTTAAGGTTGAGGCACGCCGTTCAGATAAGTCATATCCGATACAGTCACCTCAGATATGTTCAGATATGGGCGCATATCTTTTGGACAGGTTTTCTGAATTAAAGGTTGATGTACACCATCCGGAGATACTTCTCTATGTTGAGATCAGAAATATGGCTTATGTTTACTCGGAGTCCGTTAAGGGCTTGGGAGGCATGCCTTTGGGTTCTTCGGGTAGAGCCATGCTGCTCCTTTCAGGCGGTATAGACAGCCCTGTAGCCGGATATATGGTTGCTAAAAGAGGCGTAACAATTGACGCTGTTTATTTCCATGCTCCGCCTTATACAAGCGAGAGAGCAAAGCAGAAGGTTGTTGATCTGGCACGCTTGATAAGCGTATATACCGGGCCTATCAAGCTGCATGTAGTTAATTTCACTGATATACAGCTGGCTATAATCGATAAATGCCCAAGGGATGAACTTACTATCATCATGAGAAGATATATGATGCGTATTGCTGAGCATTTTGCATATCAGAATAAGTGCCAGGCACTTATTACCGGTGAGTCCATAGGTCAGGTAGCAAGTCAGACTCCGCAGAGCCTTGTTGCGACAAATGCAGTATGTACTTTGCCTGTTTACAGACCTGTTATCGCATTTGACAAGCAGGATATTGTCGATATAGCTGTAAAGATTAATACTTATGAGACCTCTATACAGCCTTATGAGGACTGCTGTACCATTTTTGTGGCAAAGCACCCGGTAACAAAACCTTATCTTGATATAATAGTAAGATCGGAGAAGAAGCTTACAGGGACTATAGAGCCCTTGGTTGAAAAGGCTATTAATGAAGTCGAAATTATCGAAGTGACAGATAATTAAATGTCAAAAGAAAACGGCAGCTTTTATGCTGCCGTAGACTTTTTGTTTAATTCAATTTCAGTTAAGCTACAATGTAAGGCTTTAAGCTCTCGATGATCTCATCAAACTGATCCTCTGAATGTATATTGAGTTCTATAGGCTTTGAAAGATCAAGTGAGAAGATGCCCATGATTGACTTAGCGTCAATTACATATCTTCCTGAAACAAGATCAAAATCAGACTCGTACTTTGAAACGGTGTTTACGAATGACTTAACTGCATCGATTGAATTTAAACTGATTTTAACTGACTTCATTTTCATTCTCCTTTCTTAAGGAAACGATTATCTTTTGTTTCCTTCTGTGCAATAGTATAACTTGCTTTTCTGATAAAGTCAACACTTAGATTTGCCAAAAATAAAGGTTTTTTAAAGAAGGTTATTATCAAATATTTAATTTTGTCGCTAATAGACAAAAAAATCTTTTGTGCATTTTATACAAATCAAGGGAATTTATAAAGATTTAAGGATATATTTTATTGAAAATGAAGACGGTTAGCTGTACCATTTGTAGATTTAAAATGATAAGGAAATAACAGATGAAATATAAAGCAGCACTTTTATCACTTGGATGTAAGGTTAATTCATATGAAACAGAAAAAATCCGCGAAAGCATGGTTGAAAAAGGCTTTGAGATAGTGGATTTTTCTGAGATTGCGGATGCTTATATTGTAAATACCTGCTCTGTAACCAATATTGCCGACAGAAAATCGCGACAAATGCTCCACCGGGCTAAAAGTCTTAATCCTGATGCTATAATAGTTGCCACAGGCTGCTATGTGCAGACAGAGAAAGACAAAGACAAACTGGATGAGGTTGCTGATATACTTATTGGAAATAATCATAAAGGTGACATTGCTGATATTGTTTTGGAGCATTTTCAAAATAACCATGCTACTGAATACTTGGATGATATCTCAAAAGAAAAACAGGTTGAAAGCTTTTCGATAAATGATTACCCTGAAAGAAGCAGGGCATTTGTAAGGATTGAGGATGGCTGCAACCAGTTCTGCTCATATTGTATAATACCGTATGCAAGAGGCAGGGTAAGATCAAAGAATGAGGACGATATACTAAAAGAAGTTAGGGATTTGTCAGATAAAGGGTTTAAAGAGATAGTTTTGACCGGAATTCATATTTCTTCTTATGGGCTAGATAACTATGAAAAATATATGAAAAGGAAAACTGAATTATCTCAAACATCTGATCAAAGTGTAATATTTACATCTCATCAATCAGCTTCGCTGACAGATTCCCTTCAAGGTGGAGTCATAGATGAACAGTATGAAGTATCAGATTTCGACGGAGTTCCTCTACTTAATCTTATCAGAAAAATTTCAAAGATTAGCGGTATTGAGCGTATAAGACTTGGCTCACTGGAGCCGAGGATTATAACAAAGGAGTTTGCAGAGCAGCTAAAAAGCATACCTTCGGTATGTCCGCATTTCCACCTTTCGCTGCAAAGCGGTTGCGATACAGTACTTAAAAGGATGAACAGGCACTATACAATGCAGGAATTCTCAGATAAATGCAGGATCCTCAGAGAAACCTTTGACAGACCTGCTATTACAACGGATGTTATCGTTGGATTCCCCGGAGAAACAGAGGAAGAGTTTGAAGAATCGCTGGGAAAGTGCAGAGAAGCAGCATTTGCCAAGATGCATATCTTTAAATACTCAAGGCGTAAAGGTACTATAGCCGACAGAATGCCCGGGCAGCTCACAGAAAAGGTTAAGCATGAAAGAAGTTTAAGGCTTCAGACTTTGGATGATGAGATGAAGGCTCGGTATAACGGTTCGTTTGTTGGTGAAACTGTAAAGATCCTGGTTGAGGAGATCAAAGACGGAAAAGCTATAGGACTTACAGAAAGATATGTTCAGGTTGAGGCTGATCCTGGATCGGATGAATATATTGGATGTGATAGTGCTAATCGTATCGGTACAAACAATGATGGTACAAGTGAGATTTTATTAAATAAAATAAATGAATTTGTTTATGTAAAAGTAACTAAAGTTTTGGAAGACGGTACATTACACGGAATCATTGTATAAAGCAAGTAAAAAAACACTTGAAATACTTAAGATTCTGGGTTATAATGAAGTGATGATCAAAGAATGGCGGCGTACGCCTTAAAAGATACGCAGAAATGGGGTTTTAAAGCTATGGAACAAAGAGGAGACACACAATACTTCAGACCGGTTAAGGAGACCGAAAATCTCGTAAAGGACACAATTGAGGATGTTTATACCGCTCTGACTCAGAAAGGGTACAATCCTGTAAGCCAGATTGTTGGTTATATCATGTCGGGTGATCCTACATACATTACCAGCCATAATGGTGCGAGAAGTCAGATCATGCGTGTTGAGCGTGACGAGATCATTGAGGAACTTCTTAAGGAGTATATAGATATCAATTTCAGATAAGGATATATGCCATAGGCATGATTTAATATGGGTAGAATTATAGGATTGGATTTTGGCGCTATGACCTGCGGCGTTGCAATTAGTGATGAGCTGCTGATCACAGCACAGCCAAAAGAGACCATCAGAAGAACACATGAAACCAAGCTTCGGAAAACTTTAGCCAGGATTGAAGAGCTGATAGTTGAGTACGGAGTTGATAAAATAGTGCTTGGCCTGCCTAAGAAGTTAGATAATACTGAGGGAGACAGAGCTGAAAAGTGCAGGGAGTTTGCAGCCCATCTTGAGAGGAGGACCGGACTCTCTGTAGTACTATGGGATGAAAGACTAACTACCGTTGAGGCATCAAGGGTACTTGATGAGGTAGGATACGGATACGTAAAAAAGGGTGAGGTTATAGATAAGCTTGCTGCTGTGATCATATTGCAGAGCTACCTGAACTATCTTGCAAATAAGAAAGTATAATTTCTTACACCTCATCAGTCTGCTTCGCAGACAGCTTCCCATTAAGGGGAATCCTTAAAATATTGAGATTAGCTCTGCATTATGAAAGGGCAAATTAGAATGGAAGATAAACAGGAAAACAGACTTATAAAGTTTACTACCGATGACGGAAAGGTTATTGATCTTTACGCCATTGCTGATACAAAGTTAAACGGAAAAAATTATATACTCGTAACTGACAGTGAAGATGATATGGAGGCTAACGCCTATATCTTAAAAGAGCTGGCATCTGACAGCAAGGAAGTAGCATATGCCCTTGTCGATGATAAGACTGAGCTTGATGCTGTGGGTGAGATATTTAATGAGTTACTGGATGATGTTGATATCGTAGACGATGTCGATGAGGAGTAACAACATACGGAGATAAAAATTGAGTAAGAAAGAAACAATAATAGAGGAGACTGCATTACCGTCAGTCAAGGTTATCCCTCTTGGGGGACTTGAACAGATAGGGATGAACATCACAGCCTTTGAGTACGATGATTCGATCATTGTTGTTGACTGTGGCATTGCATTTCCTGAAGACGATATGCTTGGCATAGACCTTGTAATCCCTGATGTTTCCTACTTAAAGGAAAATCTGGACAGGGTTAAGGGCTTTTTCATTACACACGGACATGAGGACCATATTGGGGCACTGCCTTATGTATTAAAGGATATATGTGTTCCGGTATATGCCACATGTCTTACAACTGCGCTTATCGAAAATAAGCTTAGAGAGCATGAGATGCCCAAGAAAGTAAAGATAAAGACTGTAAAGTACGGTCAGAGCGTTAATGCGGGAGATTTCAGGGTTGAGTTTATAAGGACCAACCACAGTATTGCGGATGCGGCAGCTCTAGCAATCTTTTCACCTGCAGGTGTGATTGTCCATACCGGCGACTTTAAGGTGGATTATACACCTGTTTATGGGGAAACCATCGATCTTCCACGTCTTGCAGAGCTTGGTAAAAAGGGTGTGCTTGCGCTTATGTGCGACAGTACCAACGTACTGCGTCCCGGATATACCATGTCTGAAAAGACTGTAGGAAAGACCTTTGATACAATATTTATGGAAAACAGTGACCGTAGGATCATTGTTGCAACCTTTTCAACCAACGTTGACCGTGTTCAGCAGATCATTAATTCTGCGGAAAAGTACGGCAGAAAGGTTGTAGTAGAAGGCAGGAGTATGGTAAATGTCATTTCCACTGCCTGTGAGCTCGGTTATATAACTGTAAAAGAAGGGACCATCATCCCTGTAGAGCAGATGAAGAGCTATAAGGATGAAAAGACCGTCCTTATCACCACCGGTAGCCAGGGTGAGGCTATGGCAGCGCTTTCAAGGATGGCCGCAAATATTCATAAGAAGGTAACTATCAAGCCCGGGGATGTTGTTATATTCAGTTCTTCCGCAATCCCCGGTAATGAGAAGAATATATTTAAGGTAATAAACGAACTGAGCATGATCGGAGCAAAGGTTATCTTTCAGGATGCTCATGTTTCAGGACATGCGTGCCAGGAGGAGATAAAGCTTATTTACTCACTGGTTAAGCCTAAGTATGCCATCCCAGTACATGGGGAATACCGTTTCCTTGCAGCACATAAGGAGCTCGCCGTAAATATGGGCGTTGAAAAGGAAAATGTATTTATCCTTTCATCAGGTGATGTTTTAGAGCTTAATGAGGAAAAAGGCACTCTTACCGACAAAGTAAAAGTTGGTGCTGTTATGGTTGACGGTCTTGGTGTCGGAGATGTTGGAAATATCGTGCTTAGGGACAGACAGCAGCTTTCCGAGAGCGGACTTATTGTGGTTTCGCTTACATTTGATTCTGCTACGGGCGAGGTACTTGCAGGCCCTGATATTTCTTCAAGGGGCTTTGTATATGTTAAAGAGGCCGAAGAGCTTATCGAGGCACTCGAAGGTGAGGTTTGTGCTACACTTGATCTTATAAGGTCAAGGGAGATAACCGATCAAAATAAAATGAAATCACTGATCAGAGATGATCTGGCTGATTTCTTGTGGAAGAGGATGAAGAGAAGACCTATCATCCTGCCGGTATTTATGGAGGTCTAAAATGAGCAGTAGTGTAAATGCGAAGGGTACAGGAAGGTCCTCAGGTACCAGAGTGCTTCTTCGTATAACAGGCGGTTTCCTTTCTATATGCCTAAATATCGTGGTATATATAGTGTTGATCTATTTTCTGATCAAGGCTGTACATATATCATATGACTACGCATACAGGATATTCGGGGATGTCGCTGTCGAGGAGGAGCCCGGAAGGGATGTCAAGATCCAGATATTAAAGGGTGAATCCACTATGAATATTGCGACTAAGCTTGAGACAAACAAGCTTGTGCTTGACAAATATTCATTCTTTATCAAGGTACAGCTGGGAAATCTTGCTTCAGGTTCTAATGATGAAAGCAATTCAAAGAAAAAATATGATATAAAGGGCGGTACATATGTGCTTAATACTTCAATGAATTATGATGAGATATTGAGCATGATATGCGATGCTAAAAACTCCATAGAAGGCGAAGTTACAGTAGAAGATGCTGAGGCGTCACCATGATCGTAAACGAACATATTGAAGGTTATATTGATTCTTTGATACCGGATTTACCTGAGGATTTAAGCAAATTAGAGGAATGGGCACTCGAAAACGGAGTGCCCATAATAAGAAAATCCATGCAGCAGTTTTTAAAGGTCCTTTTGGCTGAAAAAAGTCCCCAAAGGATACTTGAGATAGGTACTGCCATTGGATTTTCAACTTTGTTTTTAGAGCGTTTTTCAAAACCCGGTACACAGATAACTACGATTGAAAAGGTAGAGATGAGGCTGAAAGAGGCCAGAAAAAATCTTGCCGGACACGATAATATCCGTCTGATAGAGGGAGACGCTTTAACGGTACTTGAAAATATGGTTTCAGATCATACCGAAAGATATGATTTTATTTTTTTAGATGCTGCAAAGGGCCAGTACCCTGAGTTTTTAAAGTCAATAAGAATGATACTTAAAAACGGAGGTATGCTGGTTACAGATAATGTACTACTGGAAGGCAGCATTGCAGAGTCAAAATTTTCAATTGAAAGACGCGACAGGACGATACATAAGAGAATGAGGGAGTTTTTATATGAGCTTACTCATTCGGAGGATTTTGAAACTACAGTATTACCGGTTGGGGACGGGGTTGCGGTGTCATACAAATTATAAAACACACCTCATCAGTCAGCTTCCCTGACAATAAGTAAACCTTTAACACTGTAGTTAATATAGAAAGTGAGAAAAAGTTTGAAAAAACCTGAGTTACTTATGCCGGCGGGAAGCCTGGATGTTCTAAAAACTGCTTTCAGATTTGGTGCTGATGCAGTTTATGTCGGCGGGGATATGTTTTCCTTAAGAGCCAAGGCACATAATTTTTCCGATGAGGAATTAAAAGAGGCAGTGGAATATACTCACAACATTGGGAAAAAGATATATGTGACGGTAAACATCACCGCCCACAACAATGATATAGAGGGTTTAAAGGATTATCTTAAATATCTTGCAGGTATTAAGCCGGACGGATTTATCATTAGTGATCCCGGTGTATTTAATCTGGCTAAAGAATATGCCCCCGATATCGAAAGACATATAAGCACACAGGCAAATAATGTTAATTATCTTACTTTCAGATTCTGGTATGAGCAGGGTGCAAAGCGCATTGTTTCAGCCAGAGAGCTTACGCTTAAGGAAATAAAGGAGATACATGAAAATATCCCTGAGGACTGTGAAATAGAAAGCTTTATACATGGTGCGATGTGTATTTCGTATTCTGGCAGATGCCTGCTAAGTAACTATCTGACCGGCAGAGATGCCAATCTTGGTGAATGCACGCATCCATGCAGATGGAAATACTACATAAGTGAAGAAACAAGACCAAATGAGTATTTCCCTATAGAGGAAAATGAAAGAGGTACTTACATATTTAATTCAAAGGATCTCTGCATGATCGATCACATCCCTGAGATTGTTGACGCCGGGATTGATTCCTTAAAGATAGAGGGCAGGATGAAAACCGCATTGTATGTTGCAACTATAGCAAGAGCATACAGAAATGCGATAGATACGTATTTCGATAATCCTGAGGAGTATAAGAAAAACATCCCTATATACTTAGAAGAGATTGCAAAGTGTACCAACAGGATGTTTACAACGGGCTTTTACTTTGGAAAACCTACAGCAGAGTCCATGGTATATGGTGAAAGCACTTATGTAAAGGATTTTGTCTATCTTGGGACACTGCTTAGTACTGAAAAAACGGAACTTGATGGTACTAAAGCTACAAAATGCAGTCTTATACAGAAAAATAAGTTCTGCAAGGGGGATGAGATAGAGCTTTTATCTCCCGGCGGTTTAGAAATTAAGAAATGTAAGGTACTGAAGATAACAGACAGCGAAGGCAATGAAATGGAAAGCTGTCCACATGCTTCACAAAAAATATTTGTTACTTTAGACATTGACGCAGAAGTCGGGGATTTATTACGCAGAGGACCTGATAAGGCATAAATATGTCCATAGCATATCGCGGCAGGCACGGTATGTTATGTGTACCATGCGTGCAAAAGGTATGTTAAATGCAAATTTTATCGAGACTGATTTTAAAAAATTTAGCAGCTGATGATCTGACTTATTCCAGAGGTATTTATCTCTACAGGAATGGCCAGGTTAAAAGTATCACATGCCTTAAAAACGGTCAGATGCGTATAATTGTCAACGATGTTTTTGACTATACCGTACTGATCGATGATAAGGAAAAAGACAAGGATAATGAAGACTCGGCAATAAGCTTTGCATATACCTGTAACTGCGCGTCATCATTAAAGGATAAGGAGAGCGGGGCCTGCAAGCATGTTATAGCCGGCCTTTTTGCCATTTTAAAGACTCAGGAAAAAGAAAAGCTTATGAAACAGCCCACTCCTGAGGACAGGCGTGCCTGCTCAGTGCTTGACTTTTTCCAGGCACAGGAAGATCTTGATTTTCAGAAAAATGTTTTCCATATCGAGCCTATAATCACAGTGCCCGAGATCATGAGCAAGGCTGATTCCAATGCCTATTTATCAATAAAAGCCGGACGTGAAAAACTGTACAAGGTCCAGACCTTAAAGAAATTTATCTTTGATTATGTAAAACAGACCGATATTACTCTCGGAAAGGATTTTTCATTCGTTTTCAGAGAGTGTGAATTTGACAGATCATCACAGAATATCTTGGACTTTATACTTGAAATGTACCAGATATTCGGTATGGATGAGTCATTAGACAGCAAGAAATTTTTCTACAAATCAACCCTTACAATTAACCAGACCCTGCTTACAAAGCTGTTACTCATACTTGGCAGAAATACATTTACACTTAATCTGTACGGTAAGGTTTATGAAAATGTAAGGGTATTCAAGGAAAATCCCAATATTAAATATGATCTTGATATTGTGGAAGACACCATTATGTTTGATTACAGGGACAAGGAGGCAGTGCTGCCTCTTTCAAAGACCGGCGATCTGATTTACTATAATGGTGCTGTTTTCATGCCTACACCTCAGTTTAAGCGTAATTATGCTCCGTTTTTTAATGCTTTGGGAGCTGATAAGCCCGCTTTACTTTTCAGAGGTGAAAACAAGCAGCGTTTCTTAGAGGAAGTACTGCCTAAGATCGGTGACAGCATGGATATCGATATACCTGAGGAGCTGCAGGACAGATATATCAGTCCCGAATTCCACGCTTCGGTATACTTTGACCGCTATAATAACGGTATCAAGGCTGAGCTCCATTTCATTTACGATCAGTTTGAGTTTAGCAGCTTTGAGAATCCTGACTCTGATTATTATATTATCATCAGACAGAAGGATAAGGAAGACAAGCTCCGCAATATCCTTGAAAATTACGGCTTTGAGCCCAGGAGCAATTTCTATCTGTTAAAATCCGAGTCTGCAATCTATGATTTTCTATTAAGTGAAAAGACGGATCTTTTAGAGCAGGCTGAGGTATATTATTCTGAGGACTTTAAGAAGCTTAAGGTACGTACCGGAGGCAACTTTAATATAGGCCTAAGGGTAAGCAGCAAGATGGATCTTCTTGAGATGAATTTTGATTTCGAGAACATGTCCAACGACGAGCTTAAGGCACTGTTCAGGGCTCTAAAGGTACGTAAGAAATATTACAGAATGTATGACGGAAGCTTTATCAACCTCGAAGACGGGGATATGGAGAGGCTTTCCGATATACTTGATAATCTCGGTGTTACCTCAAAGAATATTGATGATACTGGGATACTCCTGCCTAAGAGTAATGCCTTTTATCTTGATGACGCTCTGGAGAAGAGCGGATTTAAGGTAAATAAGAATAAGGAATTTAAAGAGCTCATAGAGAGGATCACAAAGGCAACAGAGACAGATTATGATCTGCCCGATAACATAAATGCTACACTAAGAGGCTATCAGTCCACAGGATATAAGTGGATGATGACGCTTGCTGCAAACAGCTTGGGCGGTATACTTGCCGATGATATGGGTCTTGGTAAGACTCTGCAGGCAATATGCTATATTTCCGGTAAAAAGCAGAGGCACGAGGAGGAGCATGACCAGTTCCTTATCGTATGTCCGAGCTCAATAATCTACAACTGGATGGATGAGATAAACAATTTTGCACCGGATCTAAAGTGCCAGGTTGTAGCCGGTAACCCTAACGAGAGATATTCGCTTATAGAAAACAGCAAGGAATTTGATATCCTTATAACATCATATCCTCTTATAAGGCGTGATGTGCAATATTATAAGAAAATTGTATTTAATACCATATTCCTGGATGAGGCTCAGTTTATCAAAAATGCTGCATCCTTAAATGCGCAATGTGTAAAGCAGCTAAAAGCCGATCACAGGTTTGCCCTTACCGGTACTCCTATTGAAAACTCATTATCTGAGTTATGGTCATTATTTGATTATATTATGCCTAATTTCCTGATGACTCACTCAAGGTTTACCGTAAGATACGAAAAACCCATCATCAATGGCGACGAAAAGGCGGTTTCAGATCTAAATTCACGTATCAGGCCCTTCATTTTACGAAGGATGAAGAAAGACGTATTAAACGATCTGCCTGATAAGCTCGAGGAAAAGATGCTGACCGATATGACCGACGAGCAGCGTAAGGTATACCTCGCTTATATGAACGAGCTAAAGACAGATATATTCGGTGAGATAAATGAAAACGGCCTTGAAAAGAGCAGGATAAAGATACTGGCTGCACTTACAAGGCTTAGACAGATATGCTGTCATCCGTCAACTTTTCTTTCAAATTATAAGGGCGGCAGCGGAAAGCTTGATCTTTTACTGCAGCAGATAAACAATGCCATAGCAAACGGTCACAGGACTATCGTATTTTCTCAGTTTACAGGCATGCTTGATATCATAAAGCAGGAGTTTGAGGAAAGACAGATCGAGTTCTTTTACCTTGATGGCGCAACTCCTCCTAAGGAAAGACTGGAGATGGCCAAGGAATTTAATGACGGTAAGGGTCAGGTATTTTTGATCTCATTAAAAGCGGGTGGTACAGGTCTAAACCTTATCGGAGCTGATACCGTTATCCATTACGACCCCTGGTGGAATCCTGCGGTTGAAGAGCAGGCAACTGACAGAGCTTACCGTATCGGTCAGACCAACGATGTTTATGTATTAAAACTCCTTACCCGTGGTACTATCGAGGAAAAGATCTATAAGCTCCAGCAAAAGAAAAAAGAGCTCCTCGACTCTGTCATTACCGCAAACGGAGTGTTTATCGATACTCTGACAAAGGAAGAGCTGGAAGATATATTCTCTTATAACTAAAAGGGATTATTTTTCCTCAGATTCCTCTAAACGGTTAAATACCATGTCATAGCCGTCATTGCCGTAGTTAAGCGAACGGTTAACACGGCTGATGGTAGCTGTGGAGGCGCCGGTTTTCTCAGCAATCTCTAAATAGGTTTTCCCTGAGCGGAGCATTTTTGCAACCTCAAAACGCTGGGAAAGGGAGAGGATCTCGTTGATGGTGCAGACATCTTCAAAGAAGGTATAGCATTCCTCTTTGGATTTAAGTGTAAGTATTCCGTCAAAAAGATAATCAACTGCTTCGGTATGTAGTTTGTTATTCATATCAGCCTTCTCCTTTGCGATTAGAATGTATTGGATGTTTTCATGCTTTAAAATTTTATATTTTTTACACTATACAATTTTATCACTTTAAACAATTAAAGTCAACTATTTTATTTGTATATAAGGCAGGTTATTTTATGTCATCGTTAAAAAAAGGTCAGGACTATACAGGGAAGGTAATAAAGTCAATATATCCCAATAAGGGTATAGTTGAGTGTGAGGGCGAGCGTATCGTCGTAAAAAATGTCCTTGAAGGCCAGACTGTCAATTTTAGACTATCAAAAATAAGAAACGGAAGGCACGAGGGTAAGCTGGTAGAAGTATTAGATCGATCACCGCTTGAAACGCAGGAGCCTTTCTGTCCGCATTTTGAGCTTTGCGGAGGCTGCACATATCAGCGTTTAACCTATGATGCTCTTTTAAATCTTAAGGCAGACCAGGTCAAAAATATACTTGACGAGGCGATTGCCGGTAAATACGAGTACGAATTTATGGGCATAGCTGCCAGCCCTAACGAAAAAGCTTACAGAAACAAAATGGAATTTTCATTCGGAGATTCCTGTAAGGATGGGGAACTGACCCTCGGGCTGCATAAAGCCGGAAGCTTTTATGATATTTTACAGATCACTGACTGCAAGATTACAAACGATGATTACAATACGATCATAAGATTTACCATAGATTTATGCAGAAAATGGAATCTTACATATTGTCATAAGATGTCTCATGAGGGTTTCCTAAGGCATCTTTTAATACGCCGTGCGGCTACAACCGGTGAGATCTTGGTAAATCTTGTTACAACCTCGCAGTGGGATAATAAGGACAGTCTCCAGACTGAGGAAAGCTTTTTAAAGGAGTTTACCGAGGGGCTGCAAAACCTTAATCTTAACGGAAACATTGTCGGTATACTTCACAGTATAAATGATGACCCTGCTGATGCTGTAAAGGCTGATAAGATCATAGTTTTAACAGGTAAGGATTTCTTTTTTGAAGAAATACTTGGTCAGATTTTTAAAATCACAACCTTTAGCTTTTTCCAGACAAATTCGTTTGGAGCAGAAGTATTATATAAGATAGTAAGAGATTTTATAGGGGATACAAAAGATAAAAACGTATTTGACCTTTATTCCGGTACGGGTACCATAGCTCAGATACTTGCACCTGTAGCAAAAAGTGTTACCGGAGTTGAGATAGTGCCTGAGGCTGTGGAGTCAGCCAAGATGAATGCAGCGTTGAACCTGCTTTCAAACTGCGAGTTTATCTGTGGGGATGTATTAAAGGTGCTTGATGAAATAAAGATTAAGCCGGACTTAATAGTACTTGATCCTCCACGCGAAGGGATACATCCAAAGGCTCTTACAAAGATCATAAACTACGGTGTGGACAGGATAGTGTATGTTTCGTGTAAACCGACCAGTCTTGCAAGAGATCTTGAGGTATTTAACGAAAACGGATATCATGTAGTAAAGGCAAAATGCTGTGACATGTTCCCGTGGACCGTACATGTTGAAACAGTTGTTGAATTATCGAGACAATAGTGATAGAATCATTTCGGAAAGGAAGTAGATTTTATGTTTAAACGCGGAATATCTTTGCGAAGACTTAATATCGTTATACTTATAGTTTCAGTGCTATTGTCGATCGGACTGATTGTAGCCATGAACGGCACCAACAATATTTATGATGAGACTCATGAGTTCACTCAGAAATTTATAGAGTGGAGGAGCAGTTCATATGATCTGCAGAGAGCGTCGGATTATCTGACTGAGCAGATGCAGGATTTTACTGTAACCGGTGACAGGGAATATCTTGATAATTACTTCAATGAGGCTAAAGTAACACAAAGACGTGAAAAAGCCCTGCAGGTTTTAGGTCAGGATCATGCTAGATCTGCTGCTTACAGAGATTTAAGTGCAGCTATGGACGAGTCGGTAAGTCTGATGGAAAGGGAATATTATGCAGCAAGGCTCACCATACTTGCATATAGTTATGATGTTTCCGAATATCCTGAAGAAATACAGAATGTTAAGCTTATGGCACCCGACTTGGAGCTTTCTACTGACCAGATGAAGGAAATGGCCATGCTCATGATGCATGGTGAGGAATACCGTAAGAGAAAAGAAGTTATTTCCAACCATATGGATAACTGCCTCAAGGATCTTGACGCAGAAATGAAGGAAGAGCAGGCAAAATATGCTGACAAGCTGCATACACAGGTTGTTTTTGAGCATGTTCTGACTATACTTATCATCCTGTTACTGCTGGGTATTGTACTTATTACTTACAGGCTTGTTATTAGGCCTCTCAGAAATTCCGTTGAGCTTATCAGGGATGAAGAGGATCTGCCTATACGTGGTGCATATGAGATAAGATTCCTGGCTAAAACCTATAACCTTATCCATCATACCAATCTGCAGAGTAAGGAAAAGCTTACATACGAAGCAACTCATGACAAGCTGACAGGGCTCTATAACAGGAGAGGCTATGATTATTTGATGGAAAACCTTGATCTTGAGACATCAGCGTTACTTCTTTTTGATATAGACAGGTTTAAACAGATAAATGATGCTTACGGTCATGATGTTGGAGACAGGATATTGACCAGAGTAGCAGATGCTATCTTTGAAAATTTCAGGGCTCAGGATTATGTGTGCCGTATCGGCGGTGATGAGATGGCGGTTATCATGGTTCACAGCGATCCTTCTCTTGCTACACTGCTTGAAAGTAAGATAAAGAAGATCAATAAGATGCTTAGCATCAAACATGAGGATGATCCCAGCGTTAAGGTAAGTGCCGGAGTGGCATTCGGAGAACCCGGTATCACTGTTGAAATCATTTTCAAACGTGCTGACACATGCTTATATGAAGTAAAGAATGGAAATATGAATGAGATTTCCTTCTATAAATCTGCAAAAGCAGATAAGAAAAAGAAACAAAACAATAAGCAGGAGGCAGAAAAACAATGAAAAAGTTTTCTAAGTCACTTCTAGTATTTTTCCTTGCGGTAGTCATGGCATTTACCATGTCAGGACTTTCAAGTATTCCAGCAAGGGCAGATGAGGAACCGGTAACACCTGTATATACGGTCTCAAAAACAGCACCGGTTGTTTCAGTTGCAAGACCTAAGATTTCTGTTAAGGAAAAAGATGGACAGGTAACACTTACCATCAAGAAAACTAAAAATGCTTTAGGCTATGAGATTTATGTTAAGGCTGAAGGCATGAAAGATTATGTCTATGCCGGAAATATTGATCAGGACGGAACAAAGAAGAGGACTCATACCGTTGCGATTGATAATAGCAAAGACGGTGTTTACTATGTAAGAATTAGAGCCTTTAATGGTACAAACTATTCTAAATACAGTAAAGCTAAGAAAATTGTTATAGAAGGAAATGCTGCAACAGGTAAGGAGACCGCAATCCTTTTTACAAGTGATGTACACTGCGGTATAGATCAGGGATTTACTTATGTTGGTTTAAAGGCAGTTAAGGATGCCCTTTCAAAGGACTATGGATATCAGGTTCTGCTGGTAGATAACGGTGATTCAATCCAGGGAGAGTCAATCGGTACTCTTACCAAGGGTGAGGCAATCATTGAGCTTATGAATGCAGTAGGCTATGATATAGCTATACCCGGAAACCATGAATTTGATTATGGTATGGATAACTTCCTTGAGCTTACAAAGAAAGCTAATTTCCCTTATATCAGCTGTAATTTAAATAAGGAAGGAAAGCTTGTTCTTGAGCCATATGTAATTAAAAAAGTTAACGGCATGAAAATCGCTTTCGTAGGCGTAGATACTCCGAAGACCTTTACATCATCAACTCCCAGATACTTTATGAATGATAAGGGTGAGTACATTTACGGCTTTATGCAGGATGATACAGGCGAAAAGCTTTACAATGCAATACAGAAAGCAGTAGATGATGCAAGAAAAGACGGAGCTGACTATGTAGTTGCTATGTGTCATCTGGGTAATGAATATGATTGTCAACCCTGGACCTATGTTGATGTAATTTCACATACCAATGGTATTGATGTGCTTATTGACGGGCACAGTCATGATACAGATAAAAATACTGTAGAGAACAAGGATGGAAAACCTATCTTACGTCAAGCCTGCGGTACCAAGCTTTCAAACATTGGTTATGTTACAATTGCTCCTAACGGTGAAATTGATACAGGTCTTTTAAATTGGAACAATAATATCTCTGCAGTAGAGCTTTTTGGCCTTCGTAATGAAGTAAGTGATGTTATGGAAAAAGAACTTCAGACATTTGATGCCAAATTAAAAGAGGTTGTTGCTAAAACTGATGTTCAACTTACAGTTAATGATCCTGTAGCAAAGGATGATAAAGGTAATCCTATACGTATTGTCCGTATGACCGAAACAAATCTGGGCGATCTTTGTGCTGATGCCTATCTTGATCAGTCAGGTGCAGATGTTGCAATTGTAAACGCCGGAGGCATAAGAGCAAACATTGCAAGTGGAGACATAACATTTAACGATATCATCAGTGTTCATCCTTTTGGTAACATGCTTACCGTTATTGAGGTTACCGGACAGCAGCTGTTGGATGCTCTTGAGTGGGGCTGCAGGGTTACTCCTTCAAGTACCGGTGGTTTCCCTCAGGTTGCAGGCATGACATTTGAGATCCATACTTATATAGATTCAAGCTGTACCTTAGATGAAAACGGATTATTTACCGGTGTAACAGGTGAATACAGGGTTAAGAATGTAAAGATCAACGGACAGGATCTTGATCTTAATAAAACATATACCTTAGCATCTACTGATTATACGCTTTTAAATCATGGTGACGGCTATAACATGTTTAATGACTGTAAGGTAACTCAGAATGCAGTTAAGATCGACAACCAGGTACTTATAGATTATATAACCGGTACTTTAAGCGGAATAGTTGGTGAGAAATATTCTAACCCTTACGGTGAGGGAAGAATTGTAGCAGTAGAACAATAAAATACTACAAATAAAAAAACGGTCTCAAAATCGAGGCCGTTTTTTAATGCTATGAAATTTTTACTCTTCGCCATTCCAGCAGTAAGTACAAAGCTTATCAGTAGGTATACCCACTGCCTCAAGCATATCGTCAAGACGGTTAAACTGAAGTGTTGTAAATTTAAGCTGCTTTCTGATCTCTTCAACCATCTGTGCATATTTCTCAGAATCGGGATCAGTGTACTGCTTAAGCACATCATCAGACGGTGTCTCGGTACCTTCAAGCTTAGCGATAACTCGGCGGGTGATCAGATCCATCTCTGACTTTGATCTTGAGAAGTTAAGATACTTGCAGCCGTAAACAAGAGGCGGACATGCAGGACGGATATGTACTTCTTCTGCGCCGTTATTGTAAAGGAACTCAGTAGTTTCCCTTAGCTGTGTACCACGTACAATAGAATCATCTATAAGCAGGAGCTTTTTACCTTTAATGAGATCATGTACGGGAAGAAGCTTCATCTTTGCTATAAGATCACGCTTACTCTGGATGGTCGGCATAAATGAACGGGGCCAGGTAGGAGTGTACTTAATAAACGGTCTTGAGAAAGGTATGCCCGAAGCGTTTGAATAACCGACAGCATGCGCGGTACCGGAATCAGGTACACCGGCAACAATGTCAGGCTTAACAGTATCTCTCTTAGCTAAAGCCTTACCGCAGTTATATCTCATCCTCTCAACGCTGATACCCTCGTAAGAGCTTGAAGGGTAGCCGTAATATACCCAAAGGAAAGTACAGATTTTCATCTTGTCACCGGCTGGCATCAGGATCTTAATACCTTCGGGTGTAATAACATCAATTTCTCCGGGGCCTAACTGCTTTAAGTCATTATAGCCAAGGTTTCTGTATGAGAAATCTTCAAAAGCAAGACAGTAAGCATCATCCTTACGTCCTACAACTACAGGAGTCCTGCCGTATTTATCTCTTGCTGCGTAAATACCTTTTTCGGTAAGGAGCAGGAGAGAGAGTGAACCCTCTATGGAGTCAAGAGCATATTTGATACCTTCTATGAGGTTTTCCTTCTGATTTATAAGAGCAGCTACAAGCTCGGTAGCGTTGATATCGCCGCCGCTCATCTCTAAGAAATGGGAATAACCATTCTCAAAGATCTTTTTTACAAGTTCGTCAGTGTTTCTGATGAGGCTGACGGTTGTTATGGCGTAGGTGCCGTGATGGGAGCGTACAATAAGAGGCTGGGGCTCGTAATCTGATACACAGCCGATACCCATATAACCCTGCATTTCATGGAAGTCCTTGTCGAACTTAGTCCTGAACGGAGAGTTCTCGATGTTGTGGATGGAACGGTTGAAGCCGTTTTCTCCATATACGGCAAGACCGCCACGTCTAGTGCCTAAATGTGAATGATAGTCGGTACCGAAAAATAGATCAAACATGCAATCTTCTTTTTTAGTTGAAACAACTCCAAAAAATCCGCCCATTTTGAGACCTCACCTTATAAATATTTTTAGGGCTACAATAGGCGACTATTACACAGTAATCGTTGCAGCATGTAACCCGAAAATTATTTTAACAATATTAAGGTGAGTTGGCAAGAAAATTTTTAAAAATAAGAGTAGAAAAATAATGATAATTGTTGGAGTTTTTTGAACACTTTGACTAATAGTATAATGTCACAAAGATTTTACAAATATTACGAAAATATGACATAACCGGATGCTATTTTATATTCGTACAAAAAAGTAACGCGTAATAAAAAAGAACGCAGGCCGATCCTAATAGTTGTCGGAAGCGTTCTTTTTTTGTCATATATGATAAATTTAAAAAAAGTTCTTGACATTTTTAACATAATGATTTATAACTGTACTAACATAGTTAATACAGTTAAGTAATGGAGGCTAAAATGTATACTAAAAAACCTGAATTTAAATGGAATATGATAAAAAGGGATGTACTAAGACATTGGCCTATATGGGTTACAAGTTTTATAGTTTATGTTTTTGTTGTATTCCTTGTAAATTCTTTTGCCAGAGGTTTTATGAGTACAGTAACTCCATATGAAGTTACGACTACTATAATAGGTTCCCTTATAGAGCTTACTCATTTTATGGCATTTTGCATGGGCATGTTAGCAGCCTGGGCTTCTTTTGGCTTTTTAGGAAAGAAGAAGAAAGACTTTTTTTATGAAGCATTACCTTTCAGCAGATTAAGCCTTTATGTAAATAAGTACCTGTTTGGTATGATCATCTGTCTACTTCCATGTTTTACTATGTTCTTTATAGAGCTTTTCCAAATACTCGTTTTATCGGGAAGCTTTGAGATAGTTTTACTTTTAAAATGGCTTATAACTGCAATTATAGAATATGCTTTCTGGTATTCATTGGCAGTCTTGTTTATGGTTCTCTGCGGAAGATTCATGATGGCAGTTTCCTGTTATTTGGTGTTCTCGTTTTTGGGAATAGGCTTAAGGTTTTTCCTTGAAATATCAAACGCGTTTTGTTTTGTAGGCGTGAGCAACGGTTTTGGCGACGGAAACTCTGTTTTAGGGATTTTTTCACCTGTAGAATATATAAACAGCATTGAAATTACATTCTTCCGAATTAACTATGACTTAAATGAATCTTCAAATGTATTCATGGATGGAGCTGCAGGTAAGTATGTAGTTATTTTTATAACCGGAATACTAATTGCTGTTGTATCATATCTTTTATATACAAAAAGAAAAGAAGAGCGTACCGAAGACAATATTGTATTTAACGGTATGAAGATAGTTTTCAGCAGTATCGTAACTTTTTTTGGAAATATATATCTTGCTGCAATAACATATACGATCATCTTCTATAACAACGACAACAGGATTGCTCATAAACCTGCAGAAAGAGTAAAGCTGATCATATTGGTCGCTGTTATCGGATTCTTTGGATATCTTATATCGAGCATGATAGTGGAAAAGAAGCTTAAAATCTTTAAATCACATTGTCTGAAGGCTTTGATCTTTACAGTTATCATTTCACTGATCGGGATCGGATATCTTCACGACGTATTCAATATAGAAGGATATGTACCGGATACAGAAGACATAGATTATATAAATATTAATGCACATGATTCTATATATAAAGAATTGTATAAAACTATCGGGAAAGAAAGAAGCGTTATAAAAATATATAATAAAGAAACAATAAAAGTGATAACAGAGATTCATGAAATTATAACTGATAATATAGAAGATATAGTGAACACACCCTATAATCAGGGTTTAGACTATTATTCATTTCACTTTACATATGAACTAAAGAATGGATCAACAGTATCAAGAAGCTACGTCGTCCGTGAAAAAAGCGGATTATTTAACAAATTGCAGGAATATATAATGGAAAACATTGATGTACTTGCCGCCGGAATAGAACCTCCAAAAAGTAATGATCAGCCGGGTAATGTTGAAAATTCTTCCTGGGGTTTTTAGATAAGGAAAGAGGTGATGAGATTTGATAAATATTAATTACAGAGATCCAAGACCTGTATATGAGCAGGTTTCGGATGGTTTTAAAAAGCTCATAGTGGCCGGACTTATAAAGAAAGACGAAAAGATGCCATCAGTAAGAGAGCTTGCCTCAACTTATGCTATCAATCCTAATACAATCCAGCGGGCATACAGAGATCTTGAAAATGAAGGTTACATTTATTCTGTACCGGGAAAGGGGTCGTTTGCAGTGGATATGAAGGAAATTTCGGATAAGCATCTTGCGGAAATATATGAAAGATTGGATACAGTACTTTCCGACTTTGACGTGGCAGGTGAGAGCCGGCAGAAGATTGCGGAATATATTCTGGCTGGAAAGAGTGGTAAAATCGAAGAGCCATAAGCCGATACATATAAGCCTTCCCCTCAAGGGGAAGCCATAAGACTTCATGAACTGGAAGGAGAGACAACAGTGATAAAAGTAGAAAACGTAACGAAAACATTCGATGGATTTAAAGCACTTGACGAATTAAACCTTAATGTAGAAAAAGGCTCTGTTTACGGCCTTGTTGGACCTAACGGTGCAGGAAAATCAACTATCATAAGACACCTGACAGGCATTTACAGACAGGACTCGGGTAAAATTTTAATTGACGGGCAGGAAGTATATGATAATGCCGACATAAAGAAGAGGATTGCCTATATTCCGGATGATCTGTATTTTTTCCTTAATTCAGATATGGATGATATGGCAAAATTTTATCAGGGCATATATGAAAACTTCAATATGGAGCGTTACAATAAGCTTTTGACAGTTATTACCTCAATTGACAGGAAGAAGACCATCAGGAAGATGTCCAAGGGAATGCAGAAACAGGCTGCATTTGTACTTGCGATGTGTCTGATGAGTGATGTAATGATACTTGACGAGCCTGTTGACGGTCTTGACCCTGTTATGCGCCGCCAGATATGGAGCCTTCTTATGCAGGATGTTACCGAGCGTCACGTAACAGTACTTGTATCATCCCATAACTTAAGAGAATTAGAGGATGTCTGTGACACAGTCGGTATAATGAATCAGGGAAAAATGTTACTTGAGAGATCATTATTCTCAATGCAGGAAGGCATCACCAAGCTTCAGGTTGCCTTTAAGGATGATAATGCACCTCAGATTAATGAAGATTCTATAGATGGATTTAAGCTGTTAAGTAACCAGAAGAACGGAAGTGTATATACACTAATAATCAAGGCTCCTGAGGCAGAGATCAAGGCAAAATTACAAAAATATGAACCATTGCTTTTAGACAGCATACCTTTGACACTCGAAGAGATATTTATCCACGAGCTTGGAGGAGAACACTATGGAATCAAAGAAATTATCCTTTAATGGTAAATTTGTTTTCAGGGAAACCTTAAGACACTGGCCTTTTATAGCTGCTATAGCCGCGGTATATCTTTTAACCGTAACAGGTCTCATTGGTATGTTTCCATACTTTGACAGTTCCGCCGAAAATGTAGTAGGAGATGTGATAAGGCAACTAATGGATGTATCACAAGCTGTATCGTTTTTTATGAGCATTTTAGTTGCTGATTTTGCATTTGGGTATCTTGGCAGTAAGAAAAGCCATTATTTCTACGAAACGTTACCGATGAACCGCAAAAGTATGTTTGTTAACAGATTTGTTTTCGGATACCTTTTACTTTTTATCCCTAACTTCTTTATTGCGGTTATCGAGTTTATACAGATAGCATTTATAAGTGGAGAAGCTGTGATAATGCCTCTTGTATGTTGGCTCCTTATTATTGCGGCAGAGAATCTGTTCTGGCTTACCTTTGGTACCTTGTTCATGGTACTTTGCGGAAGAAAGCTGATGGCTGCTTTCTGTTATTTCGCATTTGCCGGACTGGGGTTTATGATAAAATTAACATTTGCTGCACTTAATTCAGCTATGTTTATAGGTTTTGAATCAAGCTTTAGCGATGGGGTAATAATAGATCTTGGCATACTTTCACCGTTTGAATTTATTTATAAAATGGATTATGTATCTGATCAAAACTTCTTCAGCATCAGTGAATATTATGGAGCCGGCAGGCTTGTTACTGTATTTGTTGCTTTTGCAATACTGCTTGTGATCACATATATATTATACAATAAACGTAAAGCGGAAAAAACCGGTGATACAATAGTATTTCCGTTTATGAAATATGTATTCTCATGGTGCTTTGCTTTTGTATTTTCTGTTGAATTTGTTTTCCTGACGCTTGGTTTGTTCTTTTATGAAAATGACGGGATGGCGCATATTACGTCAATAAGGATATTCGTTGTTATCATGATGATAGTGTTCAGCTTTATAGGATATATGATCTCCTGCATGATAATAAATAAAAAGCTGAACGTTTTTAAAAATCATCTTAAACCGTCCCTTGTATGCGCAGGAGTCCTGGCTTTGTTTATCGGGTTATATATGCACGATATATTCGGGTATGAGAAATTTGTTCCTGAGGTTCAGGAAGTTGCGAGCGTGCGGGTAATGGGAGCGCAGTTTAATAATGACTTGTCATATTTCGACCATAATGAAAAGAAGAAAGTTTCAACAAAAGAAAAGGAAACTGTAGTTAAGCTGCAGCAGATCATTATAGATAATTTTGATGAAGTCATTGAAAATTACAAAGGAATACAAAAAGAAGAATTTGATTATGTAGATCCTTCTCATAACAAAAAATATGACCACTATGTTAATGTAAATGAAAATATGGTATATATTGATTTTATATTAAGCAATGATAAACATGTGTACAGAGACTATTATATAAAGCCTTCCGGAAAGCTGTATGAAGAATTAAAAGCATTTGTAAATGAAAATTCAGATGTTTTTAAACCCGGAGATGCTCAGAAAAACTATTATTTCGAAAATGCAAAACTAGATGAAGATATAAAATAAGAACAATAAACTTAAGGTGACAGGAGATGGCTCTCCTGTCATTTTTTAGTAAGGTTGCAATCTCTATAGTGTGACACTTTAAAGCACTAAAGGAGTCTGCCCCCTTTCAGACATCAAACTGTGCATCTATAAATTCTTTAAATCTAGGGAGTTTCATAGAAACAACTCCTCTTCGGGAAGTATCTATAATACCTTTTTGAGATAGTCGTTTTCTGGGAATGCTCCATGCATTGTGTTTTCTGCCTGTCATCTCAAGAAGATCTGCAACTGGAATGGAGTCCCTTTTGGCTATGAATTTAATATATTCTTTATCTATAGAAGTGAGCTCGCTCCATATCTTATTATATACCTTTTCTGCCAATGCATCATCAACCTTCGCCAAAACATCATCAGTAATTGTTTTGGATGCGGAGTCCCACATATATTTTCCTATAGCCTGATATGCAAAAGCATATCCTTTGGTCATAAGTGCAAGCTTTTCAGCTGTCTCACGATCAAGTCTGAGTGTTTTTTGATAGTTATCACGTATTTTTGTGTAGTTCAGCGGCGACATTTCATACTTTGTTGCTCTCAGGAAAAACGTCATCCCATCGGAATTCTCTATACTTTCAATATCCTCATAAAGACCCGCGGCGATAAAATACAAAGGCAGTTCTTTCCTGATAAGTATCTGGAATTCCTGAATGAAATCAACCATGGATTGAGTTTTACGTGCTTCATCTATAGTAACCAGAACTCTTTTCCCTTTTTTCTTCGTTTTTTCCAAAAGTTTTGTGAGAGCTACGTCAGAGCTAGTTATAAGGGTTTTAGTTGATATACCGGCTGAAATTCCGAACGCTGACAGATTCAAACTTTTATCGGCAAAATCTGTCAGAAAGGGAACTGCGCTGTACAGCCCTGCTATTAAGTCATTCAATATATCCGAATCAGGTCTCAGATCAATGATGATCCAGTCATCGTTTTCCCTCAGTTTCTTTTCAATAGCCGTTAAAGTAACAGTTTTTCCTGCACCTCTTACCCCTGTAAGCTTAAAAGCCTGTTCCTCTACTATATCACTATCCAATGTTTCGATTATCGTATCTATGATGATATCTCTGCTTATATACTGATTTGGGATACGCCCAAATGTAATGGCATATGGGTTCTTACTCATAAAGGTAATCCTTCCTACATAATGATTTTGTTATATAATTATAGTTTTGTTATATAATACTATATAATTCTACTGCTTTTATATAATACTATATAATTTGATATAATTCAATCTTTTTTTACAAAAAGACTACATATTTGGTATGACGCTTTAATGCACTAAACGGCTAAAGGGGTTAGACCCCTAATATACATTCTTGATATTTATGCGTAGTTATGATATAATTTAATAATAGGGATGGAGAAGTACGGATGAAGAAAGCAAATACTATTGGCCTTTTATATTTTATCATACATTTTTTGATAGAGATAACATCATATTATGTTGTGTTCTCGTACTATGACAGTGTGTATATTGCTTTATTTGCACTGGTTTATGATACGCTGGCATTTGTACCCGAGGGATTATATGGAATTTTAAATGACATAGGAATAAAAATCGATTTCGACATTGTTGGTGGACTGATATCATTTGCTGCAGTATTAATGATGTTTTTTAGTATCCCACCTATGTTAATTGTAATTACTGTTGCTATTGGAAACGGTATGATCCACGTACAGGGAGCAGAAATGACTCTCAGAACTTCAGAAGGAAAGATGTTCCCGAGTGCACTGTTTGTTTCCGGCGGAGCTTTTGGAGTAGCACTCGGAAGAATACTGGCTTCGGTAAAAGTACCTGTTTTTATTGTACTTATAACTCACATTTTAATGATAATCCCGATCTTACTAGTAAGGTTTCAGAAAGCGAATGTAAACGAAGGAACATTAAAGGAGTTCAATTATTCAGTGCCCCAAAGGAACGCAGCTATTGTAGTTGCACTTGCAACTTTTGTTGTTGTAGTCAGGTCATACATGGGTTATGTTATCCCGGTAGAGTGGTACGATAATTCTTATCTGTCGTTAATCCTTATGTTTTCATCGATGGGCATAGGAAAAGCACTCGGAGGACTGCTTATAGATAAAATCGGGATGTGGCGGACCATTCTTATCAGTACTTTTGGTTCACTGCCATTCCTGATAATCGGAAATACTATTATACCATTCTCGCTGATTGGCTTGCTGCTATTTAGTATGACTATGGCTGTGGCTTTGGGACTTATAGTTTCAGTAATGCAAAACTATCCGGGAGTTGGTTTCGGCTTCACAACTATAGGACTGTTTGCCGGAGCATTGATCAGTGCCTTTATAATGCCGGAAGGCTTTGTGGCAAAAAGCATTTTGGTTACAGCATTAACTGTAGTCAGCTTGGTTTTCTTAAGCTATATTTCAAGAAAGAATAAAGGATAAATCTATGAGAAATTATATAAAATTATTGGATGTTGCTCCTCCCAGGATTCAAGATATGCCTTTCCAGACTTTATTATTTGCTTTTTTTAGTATAATTTGTTTCGCTTTATTTGTTGTTTTGCTTATTTTGGCAATAAAAAACTGGAAGAGCTATAAGGAAAATAATGGGACTAAGAAAAAATTTATTGTGACGATCTCTTTGTCAGCAGTTATTTTCTTACTGTTTGTTTTCCTCTTTATCCTGTTTTGGACTGAATTTTATTAAGATTTAAAGAGGCATAAATGTTAGTATTTGTTGAGGCCTTAGCACTTACTCTGATAATTGAGTTATCGGTTGCCCTGCTGTTAAAAGTCAGGAATAAGTATGATATTGTATATATAGCCTTGATCAACTGTGTTACAAATCCTTTGATAAACGTTATATATGCTGGTATTATTATTTTTTTAAAAATACCAGAGGGTCACTTTATTAGATATATTGCAGTTTTCATTCTGGAACTATTTGTATGGCTTAGTGAAGGTTTATTTTTTAAGAAGATGCTTGAATATAAAAAGTTACCGGGACTGTTACTGTCATTAATACTTAATTTAACATCATTTCTTTTGGGATTGATAATTTTGTAAACATTTGATTTTAAAGAGGAAAAGCTTATATGAATATAAATCCTGTATTCTTAGATTCAATGAGATTTGATTTAAGTAAAATAGATATTGATAATTTCGTTGATTTAAGTTTTGTAGTTGTTCTTTCTTTGTTAGGTTTTGCTGTTATTATCTTGTTGTTAATAGCATTTATTTATTTAAAAAAGCAATATAAAGAAGGAAAGATATTCTATGAGGATGTAAAAAAAGCTAAAGCTATGAATATTGTTTTTGACTTAATATATGTGGTATTTATTTTTTCTAATCTGATTTTAGAAACGTGGAGGTTTTAGTTTGAATAATAAAACACGTAAATTAATTACTGCTTTATATATAGTAGCCATAATTTTGATAGTTTTTTATGTGATTTATATTTTTAAGGCTTGCTCACCCTGATTTTATACACAGGTGAATAAATAATTATATGGAGTAATTATATGTCAAAGGTAATGGTTGGTATGTCCGGTGGTGTTGACAGTGCCGTAGCTGCGTATCTCTTGAAACAACAGGGATATGAAGTTGTTGGGGTTATGCTTAGGACCTGGGACAGTACTGTAGACGATACACTATATTCTGATGTCAACAGTTCCTTACCCAGTTATGATGGTACATTGAGAGAAGGCGTATTCGAAGTAGTTCAAAATAAATGCTGTGAGATTGATGATGCCAGGGATTCTGCACAGATGCTTGGTATTGAGTTTCATGCGTTTAACTGCGTGAGTGATTTTAAGTGTCACGTGGTTGAACCATTTGTTAAGGAATATATTTGTGGCAGAACCCCTAACCCATGTGTAGAGTGCAACAGATATGTCAAGTTTGAAAAGCTGCTATACTTTGCAAATGTACTTGGCTGTGATTACATTGCTACCGGTCATTACGCTAAAAAGGTTGTACTTCCAAATGGTAGAGTAACTGTACAGAAGTCCGATGCAATAAAGAAAGATCAGACTTACATGCTTTATAAGCTGAGTCAGGAACAGTTGAGCAGGTGCATATTTCCTCTGGGTGATTATGACAAGGCTCAGGTACGTGAGACAGCTAAGGAAGCTGGTATACCGGTTGCTGAGAAAAAAGACTCTCAGGAGATATGCTTTATCCCTGATGATGACTATGCAGGGTTTATTGAAAGAACAGTTAATTGTGCTAATGATGTCAATAGCTTTGATACACCCGGAGATTTTATAGATAAAAATGGTAACATCTTAGGCCAACATAAGGGTATCATCCACTACACAGTCGGCCAGCGCAAGGGACTTGGGCTTTCAATGGGGCATCCGGTATATGTTTGCGGCTTGATTCCGGAAGAAAACAAAGTTGTTATAGGCGATGAGGAGGATCTGTACTCATCAGAAGTGTATGTCAGGGACTATAACCTGTTAAGCATACCTGATCTAAATATAGGTGAAAGCATACGGGGGATGGCTAAGATCAGGTATCATCACCCGGGTGAATGGGCAGACATTATAAGGATAGATAATGAAAGACTGTTGCTAAAGTTTGATAAACCTGTAAAATCCGCTACACCTGGACAGTCGTCAGTTTTTTATGACGAAGAAAACTGTGTAATAGGTGGCGGCATTATCTGCTAATAAAGGAGACTAACTTTATGGAGTTATTTTTGATTGTATGTTGCTCAATTGAAGCAATCATAATTTTATTATTGTTTTATATGATACTTAGATCAAATAAAAGGTCTGCAGGTATTATTTTTCAGGCAGAACAGATTAAGAAACGTCGTATAGACATTGAAGATCTTGATACAAACAATACTTCCAACCATTATCAGTTGGCTATGTCCGACGCTATGAACTCCATAAAGAACAATATGCAGACATTTCTTGAGTCAAGCAAGGAAAATGTTGCCGTACTTTCCGATGCGATAGATGAACTGTCGGATGGAGCAAAACAAAATCAGCAAGGAAGTATTCTGATCAATAATAATCTTGAACAGGTATCGGAAAAGGTTAATCAGCAGTTAAGTCTTGTTGGTGAATGTCAGGAGCTTATTGAAGAAAATGCTAACGATCTTTCTGAAATAGATTCTGCAGCTAAAGATATAAACATTACTCTTGAAGATACTGTTAAAGACTGTAAATCCGGTATTTCAGGTCTGGAAATTTGTGAAGCAAACCTCGATAAAGTTGCCAAAAACCTGAACCGCAGCAACGAAATCCTTAAAGAATTTAGTGGACGAATAGATGAAGTAAACCAAATAGGATCATTTATCTTAGAAATTAGTGAATCCCTAAATCTTTTGTCTCTTAATGCATCTATTGAAGCAGCGAGGGCTGGTGAAGCAGGTAAAGGCTTTACAGTTGTTGCCAGTGAAATGAACGGTATGGCAGAGAAGACTTCTGAAAGCATGGGAAGCATCAATAATATATTGGAAAGTATCGTTGAGAGCAGTGAAGAGGTCGCAAATTGTATAAGTGAAAGTGTAGATGTATTTAATGAGAGCATAAAGGAATTTAATTCTGTTAGTGATTCTTTCAGAGCCATAGACAGAAAATCAGCCAGCATTAACAATATGATGAGCGATATCTTTAAAAAGATAGAGCACATCAATGATAATTCCAAGATCACAAGGACAAGATCAAATGCGGCATATGCAGCATCAGAACATATAGTTGACAAGACTGCTGAAATTTCCGAAGTTTCGAAAAAAGCTTCCGATATTTCAACCAAGATGAATGACAATGTTAGTGCACTCTCAAACATGCTTTCAGGCTTAAAGAGGCTGCTTAAGCAGTATAGAACGTCTGTTGAGCCAGCAGGCCCATGTACTTCAAGAAAAATAAAAATCGGTATTTTCTGTATGCTTGACAATGAATTCTGGATCGGAGTCAAAAGAGGTATCGTTTATGCTAAAAACGAACTTGAAGCTCTTGGAGCAGAGATTCGTTTTTGCGGATATCCAAACTGGAATGAAGTTACTATGAAAGAAGACTTTGATGCAATGATAGAGGAAGGTTTTGACGGATTTCTCTGTCCCGGTTTCATGGCAAGACATGAAGATCTTATGGAGAAAGCTAAAAACTTAGGCAAAAAAGTCTTTGTTTTTAACTGTGATTCAATGGATCCCAGTGTAAGACATGCAGTATTTGAGCCGGATACATATATGGCCGGTATGGTGGCTGCAAAAGAAATTGTAAAAGGCTTAAAGAACAAGGGAAGTGTTATAGTCCTTGCCGGTGAAATGAGAATCTCTACAAACAAAACACGTTGCGAGAGCTTTGTTAACTACATTGAAAAAACAACCAAGCTAAAGGTTGCTGAAGTAGTTGCAATAGAAAATCTTGATGAAGATGATGCCTACGCAAAGGCTATGGAAGCTATGAAAAAGTATCCTGATGCCAAGGGTATGTATATTACTACAGGTACCCCGCTCGGTGCAGCAAGAGCTATCGAAGACAGTGGCAGGGATGTTAAGCTTGTATCATTTGACCATTCTAAGGCGATATTCGATTATATAAGAAAGGGTATTATATTTGCTGCTATAGGTCAGGATCCTTTTGGACAGGGATATGATCCTATCGTATATATGTATAATGAGCTGTTAACCGGTAAACCTCTTGAGTCAGAGCACATGAAATGCAGGCTGAATGTAGTTGATGCAAACAATGTTGACAGCCTGGTGGAATTGATGTGATACATGATATTTTCTGACATTATTTTAGCAAATTTTAACTACAATTATATCGATTAAAGTGGTATAATACATATTATAGTTAATCTTTTAACTGATTTTGAAAAAATGTGGAGGTTTACTAACATGAAGAAACAGTGGCCGTTGGACACAGCTTTATCCTATGATCCGTATTTTGGGGAGCCTAATCGTGACGGAGATCAGGGATATGAGATTTTACCTGATGGAAAGGTGCTTATTCATATCAAGGCTCCTAATGCCAAAGAGGTTGTTATCGATCAGTTTGGTACCATATTTAATTTTGAGAAAATCAATGATGAGATTTGGGAAGCAACAGTTGATCTTGGTAAGGGCTTTAAATATTTCTTTATCAAGATAGACGGGAATGAAGTGCTTAACCCTTATCTTCCTATAGGATATGGCTGCTGCCGTCCTATGAATTTCCTTGATATCCCGGTACCCGGTGAGGAGGATTGGGATACTCTTGAGGGTATACCACACGGCGGAGTAACCCGTCAGTATTTCCTTTCATCTGTAACAGGCAAGCTTGAAATCTGCATGGTTTATACTCCTGCTAACTATGACCCTAATAAGAAGTACCCTGTACTTTACTTACAGCATGGTTATGGTGAGAATGAGACCGGCTGGGTTTACCAGGGTCACGCAGCTCGTATTGCTGACAAACTTATGTATGAAGGCAAAATGGAAGAGTGTCTTATCGTTATGGCATGCGGTATGACTCAGTTTAAAGAGCCCAAGATGGTTTTCCATGCATTTACCGATGTACTCTTAAAGGACCTTATCCCTTATATAGAGGGCAAGTACAACGTGCTTACCGATAAGTGGCACAGGGCTATGGCAGGCCTTTCAATGGGCAGTTACCAGACTAGTATGGTTACTATGTCAAATCCTGATATGTTCAGCTATGTTGGTGTATTCTCAGGCTTTATGAGCTTCCCCAGACCTGACGGCAGCAAAGAGCCTCATCTTGAGCTGTTAGAGGATAAGGAGAAGTTTAACAGTAGTTTTAAAGTATTCTACAGAGCTATGGGTACTGAGGATAACTATTTCTCAAGCTTTGAGCATGATGACAAGATGCTTGAGGGTAAAGGCTTGAATATTATAAGAGAGCTTTTCCCAGGACATCATGACTGGAGCGTGTGGAGAAGATGTATTCACAGCTTCTTCCCGAGGCTTTTCAAATAATATAGAGGTATATTTTTATCCTGATTGTCAATTAGATATTGGGATATATATAAAGATGTAAAGAAGGTAAGTTTTAATGAAAAAAAGAACAAAAATCATTCTCTTTGTTGTTGCACTGATACTTTCGATAGCGTGGATTGTTATTGTTAAGACCGTAGATGTCGGCAAGGTTGGACCTCGTGGGTCTGAAGTTGGTCTTTCTCTTATAAACAGTTCATTTCATGACCTGTGGCACTATGATGAATGCGGTTATAATGTGTTCTGGTATGATCTTTCCTGGTATATCGGACTGTTTTCACTTGCAGTGGTCGGAATACTTGGTTTGACTGGACTTATACAGCTTATCATGAGAAAGAGCTTACTGAAGGTTGATAAGTGTATTTTAGCAGCAGGTGTTCTGTACATCGTCACCGGTATGTTATATGTACTGTTTGAGAAAGTAGTTATTAACTATCGCCCAATCATCATGCCGGATTATGACTATCTTGAACCTTCATTCCCTTCCTCACATACGATGCTTATAATCATTGTACTTGGAAGTGTAATGCTACTTCTTAGAAACTACATAAGTAAGACATCGCTCAGACTCTGCTGCCAGTTCTTCTTCCTGCTGATAATCATTGCTGCAATACTTGGAAGAGTTATATGTGGTGTTCACTGGTTCTCAGATATCATTGGCGGTATGCTGATAAGCCTTACACTGTTGTCACTGTTCTCGGTATTTAACGAGAAAGCAGCTAAGAAGGATGAAATTGTGTAATCTTAGAGTTGGACACCCCATAAGTCAGTTTCCCTTCGAGGAAGCCATATTAAAAACAAAAAAATCAGGAGTCGTTTGATGGCTCCTGATTTTTTATCTTTATTTTACTGCTGGTTATTAAACGGATCATTATTGGGTACTTCGTTGAAGTTACCTGAATTATCAGGCTGTGCACCAAACTGTCCCTGAGTAGGAGCTACTTCATTAAAGTTGCCGCTCTGAGGCTGTGCACCATACTGTCCTGTAGTACCGGCAGGATTTCCTGAGGCCCTGCCATTAAATCTCGGGTCAGTAGAAGGATCAAATGCATAAGGATTTGTAGGAGCTCCGCTTGCGTCGTTGTTAAAGGTTACACCTGCGGGAGCCTGATAGTAGTTGGGGTTAGCTGCATTAAATTCAGCTGCTCTTTCTTTATCCTTTTTTCTGCCTAAGAAGAAGAGCACTATCAGTAAGATACCTACTAAAAGGAATACACCGCCTATGGCTACGATAACGAATGTTGAAGTCTTACTGTTAGGTACAACATAAACATAATCTAAATAACCGCTGGTAACATAATCTTTAGCATATTCTTTCTCTTTATCGTTGGCAAATTCTTCAACAACACCGTCGATAGTAAGGAAAACCTTTGAAGGAAGAGGAGTACTTGGATCTGAATACCATGCACTGAAGAAATCATCGCAAGCCTTTTTTGCATCTTCCATATTTTGGTAGTAAGATTTACCTACTCTTACTGTCAAACCATAATCTGTGTAGTTGTCGAGATTTAAGAATGTAGCAATGTAATAACGGGCAACTTCCTTGTTATCTTCGGTATATGTCATGTAGTATCCGTCGCTCATTGTAATGTCTACAATTACATGATCGCCGGGTTTCAAATTCTTAGCTTTTTCAACGGTATCAATTTTAGTAGGCTCACCTAAAAAGCTGATTGCTTTTGGAAGAGTCATTATCATCATAATCACACCAATTACTAAGGCTACAAGTCCATACTTAAGTTTCCAGTTCATTTTGCTTCTCCTTAAAATTTGATTATTGTTTTGCTTATATTATATGCTATCAATTAATTGAGTCGCATATGTTTACGTTCCTGATCCTGCTTCCAGAGCTGGCGCATCTGAGCAAGGTATTTCATACCGTCATCATTGTAGCCGACACGAGCGTAACGACACTGCTGTACAATCTGACCGATGAGAGAGTTGATCTCATCATCCTTTTTGAACATGATCATAAGAGCAATGGTACCTCTGGCTGTTTCAAGCTTTAAAGTCTTCTGATCTGTAACACCGTTTGTTTTATGAATGTACACATATATAAGGAAGACTTCGTCCGTGTAGGCCATTTGTCTTATATCAGTAGCGTTTGCGATGATACGTGATGAAAACATAAGAGTTTTGTCACGATATATAAGGTTTTGATAAAGCTCGTCTGCCTGTGCCAGAATATCAGGGTTCTTTTTGAT
This sequence comes from Lachnospiraceae bacterium, assembly GCA_017557525.1. Lineage (GTDB taxonomy): Bacteria > Bacillota > Clostridia > Lachnospirales > Lachnospiraceae > RUG11977. The sequence continues at coordinate 18,791 of JAFYYN010000062.1, read as the reverse complement.
AAAGCCTGATTTCATCGGGTCCAGCATTACAGGTATGTTGAATATCAGTATAACTACACCTAAAACACATAAGCCGAGCATAATAAACAGAAATACCAGATTAGCGGCTTTTGTGCCCATGATTATCATCAGAATACTGACCACAAGACCGCCAATTCCAAGGATAAATCCCAGTATTACATATGCTCTGGCACTTTTGGCAATTTTACTAAGGATTTCGTCTCTTCCCATAAAAATCCTCCAAAGATAAACTATATTTCATTAAATCAGATAAAACGTTATATGTCAAGAAAATAATTAAATTTTTATAAAATTACGAAACAAATTAGTGTAAAGTTATGGAATTCCTTTAACATTTGTGGTATTATAAGAACACTTATTATGTAACATCTCATCAGTCTGCTACGCAGACAGCTAATATATTCCAGGGAAGGAGAAGCGTGTCATGGACTTAAATGCAAAAATATTCTATGATTTTTACTTTGTCGCTTCTGTTATCCTTGCCGGAGTCTATGTTTACAAGTGGCATAAGCACTTTAGTGTGTATTTTAATCTGATTTTCTTTCTTATCCCCATAAACAACCTAGGTTATGTGTGGATGGCACATGCTAAAAGCTTGAGAGAAGCAATGCTTGCAAATAAGATACTGTATATTGGCGGCTGCTTTAACATGCTTTTTATTGCGCTGGCGATATTTGTGCTTTGTCAGATAACTATTTCAAACTGGTTAAGGCTTGGAATGTTTATTCTTTCACTTAGTATATATGCACTTTCTCTTACGATCGGTGTATCTCCCGTATTTTATAAATCGGTTGACTTTGTCATTGAGGATGGTGTTGGCAGGCTTACCAATAAGGTATACGGCTGGGGTCATACTTTATTCTATATAATGATCATCAGTTATTTCATTCTTACATTTGCGGCGCTTGTTTACTGTGTAAAGAAGAAAAAGCAGGTTTCAAGGAAGATATTAAGGATGTTGTTTGTATCCGAAAGTATATCTGTTGTATTATTCTTTGGCGGAAGGTTTATTACCGACAAGATTGATTTCCTGCCGCTTTCATATGTGCTGGCTGAGATCATCTATCTTATGATCATCCACAGGATATGTCTGTACGATATTACGGAATCAGGTATTGACTCATTGCTTGAAAAGGGTACGACCGGCTTTGTTTCTGTAGACTTTAAGTACAATTACCTAGGAAGTAACTACACTGCGCGCAAGATTTTCCCTGAGATGTCTGAAATTGTTATCGACAGTCCTATTAATACCAAGGAATCTATGAAGAAATACGTTGTACCTTGGCTGGATGAGTTTAAAAAGAATGAAAGCAAGGACAAACATCTGTATAAGACTAAGGACAGGGTCTTTAATGTAGATGTTAACTATCTTTTTGACGGAAAGACAAAAAGAGGCTATCAGCTGGTTATCACTGATGATACCAAGGACCAGAAGTATATTTCGCTGCTTAGTAAATTTAACAGTTCACTCAAAGACCAGGTAAACCGTAAAACTGCTCATATAGTTGAGATGCACAACAACCTCATTATGAGTATGGCGGCCATGGTTGAAAGCCGTGACAATTCTACCGGAGGTCACATAAGGAGGACAAGTGACTGTATACGTATACTTGTAGATGAGATCAAAAAGCAGAAGGTCTTTAATCTTTCTGAGGACTTTTGCAAAGATCTGATAAAGGCTGCACCTATGCACGACTTGGGAAAGATCGCCGTTGATGACCAGGTACTGCGTAAGCCCGGCAAGTTTGAGCCTGAAGAATTTGAAAAGATGAAAAAGCATGCCGCAGAGGGTGCTAGGATAGTGCATGAAATCTTAAAGTCCACCGATGATGCGGATTTCAAGATCATTGCAGAGAATGTGGCTCATTATCATCATGAAAGATGGGACGGTTCAGGTTATCCTAACGGTCTAAAGGGAGACAAAATTCCTCTTGAAGCTAGGATTATGGCTATTGCCGATGTATATGACGCACTGGTGAGCAGACGTGTATATAAGGACAGCATGAGCTTTGAGCAGGCTGACAAGATAATCATGGAAAGCTTTGGTAAACACTTTGATAAAAGGCTTGAACCATGCTATGTAAGTGCCAGACCAAGACTAGAAGAATACTATCTTAAGATTTCTTCATATGAAAGTTAAAAAATCATAAAAAAATATAGACATTTAGTATAAAATTGTATAAAATATTAGAGATACATCTGTTTATCTGTTAGTATTTGTTATTAAAGTGACAGATATGGCATAATATAGGGGAAAAGGTATCCGGTATGAATAGCTTAAAAGAGCTTTATAACAACTATTTTTCGATAGGCGTGGCATGCGAAAGCATACATGATAATTTTACGAATAATGAGATTGGTAACCCCGATAAGGAAGCACTGATGCTGCAGGAGTTTAACAGCATGACCTTTGCCAACGAGCTTAAGCCCGCTTACAATATGGGCTGGAACAGTCCTGAGGCTACAGAGGAATATCTTCCTTTTGTTATTAACCCTAATGCCAAGCTCATGCTTGACTTTGCAAGGAAAAATAATATAAAGATAAGAGGCCATGTGCTTGTATGGCACAGTCAGTGTGCCAATGAAGCTTTCTGTGTAGGGTATAAGCCTGTGACTATCCCTACGGATCCTGAGATCTTAAAGCAAAGGCCTTTTATGAAGAGGTTTGAAAAGCTTGATCCTGTATGTTTTGTTGACAGGGATACCATGCTCAAGCGTCTCAACAGTTATATAAGGTCCTGCATGGAATATATGTATAAAAACGGCTATGCAGATGTTATTTATGCATGGGATGTTGTTAATGAGGCTATAGAGCTCATGGACAAACAGCCTACAGGGCTTCGTAACAGCTACTGGTATCGTGTCATTGGCGATGATTTTATCTACTGGGCATTTAGATTTGCTAAGGACGCCGTTGATGATTATTCCGTAAAGTATGCCAAGAATTACGGGGTTTCTCCTGATTCGCATCTGGAATTAAAGAAAATCAAGCCCTTATTGTTCTATAATGATTATAATGAGTTCCATCCTGATAAGAAGGAAGCGATCATAGCTGCTCTTGAAAGACGTACTGCAGAACATGGCAGCATCCTTGGCGAGGGTCTGATCGACGGTATAGGAATGCAGGGTCACTTAAGTGACAATAATAATATAAATGAATATATTACAGCCCTTAAGGACTACAGCAGGCTGGTTGATGTGGTACATATTACAGAGCTTGATGTTAAGTGTACATGCATGAACATTAACAAGTATTATTATCAGGCTGTATTTTATAAGAAGCTTTTTGAGGCTCTTGTTAAGGCTAACAATGAGGGTGCAAGGCTTAAATGTGTTACCTTCTGGGGTCTTACGGATGATAATTCGTGGATAAGAGGCGCAGATCCACTGTTATTCAATGCAGATCTTTCTCCTAAAAAATCGTACCTTGCTCTTAAGTGTGCATTAACAGGCGAGTCCCTAGGTGAGCCAGAAAAGATCCAGATCAATCTTTCAGACAGGTTTATCGACTTTGAGCCTAAGGGTGACGAGCCACAGAAACTTGAGGATTACGGCTTTAAAACGAGGGGGTTTGCACATATCGCCTTCCAGAATAAGTTTGTACACAGCGGAACTACTGCAATTTCTCAGGAAATCCGCTTTGACGAGTGGAGCAGCATAAGCTTTGATATATCGGACTTTATCGGTCAGACAATCGAAGTAAGCGCCTGGGTTAAGTCACCTGCAAAGAAAGCATGTATAAGAGCAGATGTTGAAGGTTTCCCGATAGTAGCAGAGGCAGAGTGCAAGCCTGATGAATTTGTAGAGGTTAAGGGCATTTATACTGTTCCGGATGATATCCACTCAATGTTCCTGTATTTTAGTACATTAGAGGAAACAGAAGGAAAGTTCAGTGCTCTCTATATAGATGATGTAAGCATTAAGCTGATCGGTCTGGTTGAGGGCTTTGAGGGCAGGAAAAATATTGCTGCAGTTAGAGGTGTTGGTCATCTGCCCATGCTTATGGTTACCGATAAAGAGTCGAGGACCGAAGGCGGTCATTCACTGCAGGTTACCCGTGCCGAGAAAGAGGCTACCGTTAAGTTTAATATTTCCTCATATATCGGTCATAAGGTCAATATCTCAGCATTCGTTAAGACTGACGACAGTACAATTTATCTTGGTATCGATGGCAGCAAGGAAGGCAGACTGTCAGAGGTTGCTTCAAATAAGGACGGCTGGACCTACATAAGTGCAGAAGCTGTGATACCTGATGATGCCCAGTCTGCAGAGTTCTTTATTGAAACTGACGGCAACTCAGATTACTATGTAGACGACATTTTGGTTACAAGATGCTGAATGATAAGCAAATTATGATACTATAATTTGTTATAAGTATGGTTTTGGACCCAAATATTTATTAAAATTAATATTGTGTAAAGGGTTTCATTGTGTTATAATACGTTTTGGATGAGATCCAAAGGATTTTCATATTTGAAAGGAGAACAAAGTATATGGGACTTATTTCAACAGTCGTTGGCGCAGTTAGCAGTGTAGCAGGCGGCGCAATTAACGCAGGACTTGGTGCAGCAGGAAACGTGCTTGCAAATCAGTGGAAAGAATTTATCTACTGTGATTCTATTCCGGATGATACTCTTATGGTAAAGGGTAGAAAGCAGGTTACAGGCAAGTCATCTAACACCAAGGGTGAGGACAATGTTATCACAAACGGCAGTGGTATCGTTGTTAATGATGGACAGTGCATGATCATCGTAGAAAACGGAAAGGTTGTTGAGGTTTGTGCTGAACCCGGTAAGTTCACATATGATACAAGCCTTGCTCCCAGTATTTTCGCTGGCAGCTTCGGACAGAGCCTTATCGATTCGTTCAAGATGTTAGGTCAGCAGTTCACATACGGCGGCCAGGCTGGTAACGATCAGAGAGTTTACTACTTCAATACTAAGGTTATCATGGGCAACAAGTACGGCACACCCGCACCTGTACCTTTCAGACTTGTTGACAGCAAGATCTTCCTTGACCTTGATATCACCATCAGACTTAATGCTATTTATTCATATCGTCTGGTTGATCCGCTTCTTTTCTATACAAAGATTGCCGGCAACGTAAATGATACCTACAAGGCATCAGATATCGAGCAGCAGTTAAAGAGCGAGATCAGCGGCAAGCTTAATACCGCTCTTGGTAAGATCTCTGCTATGGAGATCAGATATAACGAGCTTCCTCTTCATACAGAAGAGATGAGCGAGGCTCTTAAAGAGCAGCTCCATCAGAAGTGGGTTGTAGAGAAAGGTATCGAGCTTGTTAGCTTCGATGTTAACTCTGCAAATACTACCGAAGAGAATGAGAAGCTTATCCGTGACGCACAGGCTGAGGCTAGATATCAGCATGCAGGTCTTGGTGCAGCAGCTCTTACCGCAGCTCAGGCTCAGGCTCTTAAGGATGCAGCTAAGAACCCTAACGGCGCAGCTAATGCAATGTTCGGCGTTGGCATGATTGGCGGCGGCATGGGCGGCGGTATGGGAAATACCATTAGTGCTCTTTATCAGCAGGCAGGTCAGGAGCAGGCTGCTCAGCAGCAGGCTCAGGCAGCTGCAGCAGCTCAGGCTCAGGCAGCTAATATGTGGAAGTGCGAGTGCGGTAAGGATAACGACGGTAACTTCTGTACAGCATGTGGAAAGCCGAAGCCCGCTCCCGCAGGTGTTTGGAAGTGCGAATGTGGCGCTGAGAACACCGGTAACTTCTGCCCTAAGTGTGGAAAGCCGAAGCCCGAAGTACCTGCTTCAACTACATGGGTTTGTGCTTGTGGCGCTGAGAATGACGGTAACTTCTGTACTAAGTGCGGAAAGCCCCGTCCCTAATAATCAGTAAATAAATTCATAAACTATATATAGCCTCAGGAGAATTCTTGAGGCTATATTACAGTTTATAAGATGTTAAGATTCCCACATCTTTAGGTGTGGAGAATCTTGCACGGGGAGGGGCGTAAGTCCCGTACCGTGTTGCTGCGAAGCAGCCATCTTATAACGAGGAAATTACGAAGTAATTTTCGAGAATATAATTATAACTTTAACAGAATAGAAGGAGAAGCAAGATGGCTTTACAAGAATACAGATGTCCATGTTGTGGTGGCTCGATAGAGTTTAACAGTTCTATAGGAAAGATGAAATGTCCTTTCTGTGATACAGAGTTTGAAATGGATGCCTTAAAGGAGCTCGACCAGGCTCTCGAAGCTGAAGAGCCGGAGTCTATGAAATGGGAAGGCTACGAAGGTCAGAGCTGGGGCGGAGAAGATATGGCCGGTATGGCTAATTATCACTGTAAGTCCTGTGGTGCAGAGATCATTACTGCAGAGACCACCGGTGCATCTGCGTGTCCTTTCTGCGGTAACCCTGTAGTTATGATGCAGAATTTCGCAGGACAGTTAAAGCCTGATTTCATTATACCTTTCAAGCTGGATAAGAATGCTGCCAAAGCCGCAATGACAAAGCATTTCCAGGGTAAAAAGCTTCTGCCTTCTGCATTTTCTTCGGAGAATCACATTGATGAGGTTAACGGCGTATATGTTCCTTTCTGGCTGTTTAATTCCGGTGCCGATGCTGATATGCGTTACAAGGCTACAAAGGTAAGACGCTGGAGTGATAACGACTACGAGTATAAGGAGACAAAGTATTATACCGTTGTACGTTCAGGATCTCTCGTATATGAGAATATTCCTGTTGATGCTTCTAAGAAAATGGATGACGATCTTATGGATTCCCTCGAGCCCTTTAAGTTTGACGAGCAGAAGGAGTTCCTTACAGCTTATCTTTCCGGATACCTTGCTGATAAGTATGATGTTTCCGCTGAGGAAAGCGTTGAGCGTGCTAATCTCCGTATTAAGAACAGTACAGCTCAGCAGTTTATGAGTACGGTAAAGGGTTATGATTCGGTACAGACCGAAAACGCAAATATCAGACTTAAGGATGGCTCATATAAATATGTGCTGCTCCCTATGTGGATCCTTAATACTAACTGGAACGGCCAGAAATTCGTATTCGGTATGAATGGCCAGACCGGTAAATTTGTAGGTAACCTTCCTATGGATAAGGGTAAATACTGGAAATACTTCTTTATTTACTTCTTTATCTCATTTGTTATAGCATTTATTGGTGCTTATCTTTTACTTATGGAATAAGGGGGGATTAGGTTATGTTAATTGCAGAATGTATAGGTATCGCGATAGTGATCGCATTGATAATAGCATTTATAGGTACTTCGAGTTTAAGATCTGAACTGCAGAGTGTAAGGACAGCTACAGAGGCAAATATTTATATTAAGGATGGCAGCTTTAATCTTACAAAGCAGGATGATATATATGTTTGTAAGAAGGTTGACAAGACTGCTAAGCCCAAGCCTCAGCAGCAGGCTCAGAGATGAGTGGGAAGCTGACTGCCTATGTTGATGGCAGCTTTAATCCCGAGATCAACCGATATGCATATGGCTGCGTATTGATAAAAGAGGATGGCTCTATAGATGAGATTTCCGGATGCGGTAATGATCCGGAGGCTCTAAAGCAGAGGAATGTTTCGGGTGAGATGATTGCTTCAATGCTTTCTGTCCAGTATGCTTTAAAGAATAATTATGAAGAAGTAGACATCTATTATGATTATTCAGGTATTGAGTGCTGGGTTACAGGAGCCTGGAAGGCTAAAAATGAGCTTACCAAGAGCTACCGTGACTGGATGAACGATAAGCAGAAACGTGTAAAGATAAGGTTCTTTAAGGTTGAAGCTCATACCAATGTAAAGTACAATGAGTTGGCTGATAAGCTGGCTAAACAGGGTCTTGAAAAAGAGCCCGGTCTTCCAAAATTATAAAAATGATTTGAGGAGAATACTGTTATGGATAACGACGATCTGTTCGATATTATTGAACCTGCAGAAAACCAGGATAATACCGCAAACGATCCTGAAAGTGATTTCGTTCAGGGGGAGAACTTTGTGAACAGTCTCGATTTCGTTAACGGTTTCTCTGATGCTAACGATGAAGAGATTGAAAAGATCCTGAATGATGCTAATGATATTATAGCGGATAATTTTGAGCCCAACTCTGATAATGGATTGGTTGATGGGGATATTAGTGAAGCTCAGGACACCGAAAATCAGATTGAGGGTATTTCAAGTCAGGGTGATAGTGATGCTGATATTATGAGTCCGAATCAGGATGATCCTGAAGTTTCAAGAAATGGTATTAATGAAGATAACCAGAGTGATTTAGTATATTTTGAGTCGGATAATCAGGATGCTGGTCAAACATCAGAAGATAATAATGATACAGAAGACGATGAAATATCGGATGATGATTACCTGGATGATGAAGATTATGAACAGACAATGGTCATCACTGAGGGTACAGTTATTACCGGCAGCATCAATACTGACTGCTCAATGGATATCTATGGTACAGTAAACGGTGATGTTTTCTGTGAAGGAAAGCTCTCTATTTCCGGTAAGGTTATTGGTAATTCCCATGCAACTGAGGTTATGATCAATGCTCACAGGGTTGAGGGCAATATCGAGTGTCAGGGCGTTGTCAAGGTTGGTCAGAATTCTGTTATAATCGGTGACATTACTGCCGGTGCTGCAGTTATTGCCGGTGCAGTTAAGGGTACACTTGATGTACAGGGACCCGTTATACTTGATTCAACCGCAGTAATCAAGGGAAATATTAAGGCTAAGTCGGTACAGCTGATCAATGGCGCAGTTTTAGAGGGCTTCTGCTCATTGGAGTATGCAAATTCCAATGTGGATGAGATTTTTAATTAAATAATTTGGCAAATAATGTTATCAAGGAGAAATAGAAAAATGGCTAAGTATAAGAGAATTTTACTTAAATTCAGCGGTGAGGCACTTGCAGGAGATAAGAAACAGGGCTTTGATGAGGCTACATGCATTGCAGTTGCTGAGCAGGTAAAGAAAATCGTTGATGAAGGTGTTCAGGTAGCTGTAGTTATCGGTGGTGGTAACTTCTGGAGAGGCAGAGACAGTGAGACAATCGACAGATTTAAGGCTGATCAGATTGGAATGCTTGCTACCGTTATGAATTGCGTATATGTTTCTGAAATTTTCAGATTCGTAGGCATGAAGACTTCGATTTATACACCTTATACTTTTGGCGATATCTCAGAACTGTTTACAAAGGACAGGGCAGTAAGTGACTTAGAAGCGGGTAAGGTTATCTTCCTTGCAGGTGGTACAGGTCATCCTTATTTCTCAACAGATACAGCTACAGCCCTCAGAGCAGTAGAACTTAACTGCGATATAATCCTTATGGCTAAGAACTTTACAGGTGAGGGTATCGAGGGAGTTTACTCTGCAGACCCTGCAAAGGATCCGTCCGCAATTAAATATGATACTATTTCTCTTGAAGAAGTATTCCAAAAGAAACTCAAGGTTATCGATACCAGTGCTACTGTAGTATGTATGGAAAACAAGATGCCGCTCCTTATATTCAAACTTAACAGACCCAACGGTATCTACGATAATGCAACCGGTAATTGCACAGGTACGATTGTTACAGCATAATAAGGTGCATGTTCTTTGTTCAATATTGCTATTCGTTCCATTCAAAACAAGACTAAAGAAAGAGTAAAGATGAACGAATAATAACAGAAAAATCTTGAATTAAGAGACAATCTTTGGTATTATTATATCATGAATTTATAGGAGGTAGGTATTACAATGGATGAAAGAATTAAGGTTTACGATGAAAAGATGCAGAAGACTATCGAGTTTCTTGAGGAAGACTATGCTTCAATAAGAGCAGGTCGTGCCAACCCCCATCTTTTAGACAAGATTAAGGTTGATTACTACGGGACTCCTTCAGGTCTTAATGCTGTTGCAAATATTTCTGTACCTGAGGCAAGGATTATCCAGATCCAGCCTTGGGAAGCCAAGATGGTTAAAGAGATCAGCAAGGCTATCCTTGCATCAGATTTAGGTATCACGCCTACCGATGACGGTCGTGTTATCCGTCTTGTATTCCCTGAGCTTACAGAGGACAGACGTAAGGAACTCGCTAAGGATATCAAGAAGAAGGGCGAGAATGCCAAAGTAGCCGTAAGAAATGTACGCCGTGATGCTAACGAAGCTATCAAGAAGCTTGGCAAGTCAAGTGAGATTTCCGAGGATGTTCAGAAGCAAATCGAAGATGAGATCAACAAAATGACCGAAAAATACTGCGACAAATGCGATAAGCTTTCTGATGAGAAGACTAAGGAAATCATGACCGTATAATCATTTAGTCTTTAAAATAAGGATATCATATTAAATTTTTAGGACACAGAGGAGTCCGTCTCTTCTGTGTCTTGTATTGTAATATAGGAGTTAAAATTGGCAAAAAAAGAAGAAATCAAGAAAATCCCGACTCATGTAGGGATAATCATGGACGGTAACGGCCGTTGGGCTAAAAAGAGACTGCTTCCCAGGGCTATGGGACATTCGGCCGGAGCAAACAATGTTGAGCCGACTTGTAAGGCTGCCTGGGACCTGGGCGTAAAGTACCTAACAGTATATGCTTTCTCAACTGAAAACTGGACACGATCCGATGATGAAGTCAGCACTCTTATGAAGTTGTTAAAACAGTATCTCGAAGGCTGTAAAGAGAAATGTCTCAAAAACAATATGCGTGTCCGAATAATAGGTGATATAAGCAGACTGTCGAAGGATTTGCAGGAAACCATTATCAGTCTTGAAGAGTATTCAAAACAGTTTGATGGGCTTCAGTTCCAGGTTGCATTAAACTACGGCGGGCGTGATGAGATAATCAGAGCTACCAGGAAAATTGCCGAGGAGTGCAAGGAAGGTAAGTTATCTCCGGCAGATATTTCAGAGGAATCATTTAAGAATTATCTTGATACTGCCGATATACCTGATCCGGATTTACTGATCAGGACCAGCGGAGAGCTTAGGATTTCTAATTTTATGCTGTGGCAATTGGCATATACCGAGATGTATTTCACAGATGTATACTGGCCTGACTTTGATAAAAAAGAGCTTGAAAAGGCACTTGAATATTATGCAAACCGTGACCGTCGTTACGGTGGAAGGAAATCTTAAAAATGGGTAAGGATATAAACAACGATAATTCGTTTATGATAAGGTTAAGGAGCTCTATTATCCTGATGGCTGTTGCAATCGCAGCTATGGTGTTTGGTGGCTACGTCCTTTTTTCAATACTGGTGCTTATCACTATGATAGGACTCATGGAGCTGTTTAGAGTTGTAGGAGTAAACAAATCAGGTCTTGGTGCAGTAGGGTACATATTTGCCGGGTTATATTATCTGTACTTACTGCTTACAGAACTGCTCAAGTACAAGGAAGCATGGCTTAAAGCAATAAAGCCTGTATTTTTTCCTCTGTTTGTAGCAATACTTCTGGTAGTCATACTTGCAGTTTATGTGCTTACATTCCCTAAGTATAACTCAGAGCAGGTAACGATGGTTTTCTTCGGTTTCTTCTATGTGGCAGTATGTCTCTCATATATCTTTAAGGTTAGAGAGATGGACTGTGGGGCATATTCCGTATGGCTTATCTTCATCGGTTCCTGGGGTAGCGATACGATGGCCTATGTTGTTGGTCGAAAGCTTGGAAAGACTAAGATTGCACCTAAGCTTAGTCCCAAGAAATCACTCGAAGGCCTTATCGGCGGTATTGTAGGTGCAGCTCTTATCGGAGTTATTTATGCCATAATCTTTAAGTCACAGCTTGAGACAGCCTTTAGTAATCCGATACTTGTATTTGCTCTTGTAGGTGCTATAGGATCGGTAGTTTCACAGATAGGTGATATGGCTGCTTCAGCGATCAAGAGAAATAAGAAGATCAAGGACTATGGAACACTTATCCCCGGTCACGGAGGGATACTTGACAGGTTTGACAGTGTTATCTTCATAGCTCCGATAGTATATTACTTACTATACTTTTCGTTATCTTAATTCGATCTTTCCCTCAAGGGGAAGCCAATAAAGAAAGGAGGATCATCAATGTACGCTTGTCCGAATTGTTCGGGAAATTTGAAATTTAACATTGAAAAACAGGCGCTTTACTGTGATTTCTGTAACAATGTAGTTGATCCGTATTCGGTTGTAAAAGAAAGAGACGCAGAAGAAGGCGATAAATATATCAAGGAAGGTGCTGCCGGATTAAATGTCGAATACTATGATACATGTCCCGGCTGCGGCGGAAAAAGAGAAAATAACGAGACTGTATGCGGTTTCTGCGGCCAGAGCCTTGCAAAGCCCGCTGAACAGGTACTGCGTGAAGCAGGTAAGGATCTCGAGGATTATTATGAGGTATCTACCTTCAGGTGTCCTCAGTGTGGCGGTGAGATTATCACCGAAGATACTGAGGCTGCAGCATTCTGTAGTTTTTGTGGAGCTTCGACAATTCTTGACAGGAGGATTTCCAGGGCCAGACGTCCACAATATATTATTCCTTTCAAAAAGACCAAAAAAGACTGTATGTCAAATTATGGTTCTTTCATGAAGAGTGCAATCTTTGCACCAAGTGAAATGAAAAGTGAAAAATGTATTGATAGCTTCCGTGGTATTTATATGCCTTTCTGGACATACGGCACTTCCAAGCATGATAATGTCACATGCGGAGCTACCAGGACATATTACCGTGGAGATTATAAATATACCGAAAACCATGCGCTTTCTGCAGATATTGATATGGTTTACAATAATGTATCATATGATGCCTCCAGCAGTTTCGCGGATAATCTAAGTCAGGGCATTTCGCCTTTTAACCATCAGGAACAACAGAAGTTCACTCCTTCTTTCTTAAGTGGTTTCTATGCAGACACTAGTGATGTAGAGGACAGCGTTTATCAGACGGACGCTACAAGCCTTATCGCGCGTGACGCATATAAAAAGTTCAAGAAGATACCCGGGTTTGGTAAATACGGTCTGAATGATACCTCTAATGTTGAGAAGTTGAGACCTCATGTAGACGGTAAATACCTTACGATGCTTCCTGTTTGGTTCATGAGCATACGTTCAAAACATAAGGGCGAAGAGAGAGTCTCGTATACCGTTGTAAATGGACAGACCGGAAAAGTTGTTGGTGATGTGCCTATTGATGTAAAGAAATATGCTATAGCCGCAACCATTCTTTCACTTGGTTTATTTGCCCTGCTGAATTTCCTTCTTAATCTTACAATCACGCCTTTATGGGCACTTGTTGGCGCTACAGTAGTTTCTCTGATAATGGCCGGAATATATTCTTCAAATGAAACCGCCATTGTTAAACGTGAACTTGGAGAAGATGACAAAGGACTTGTTAATGTAAATAAGAATAAAGGCGCGGCAGATCCATTAGCCAATAATATTGCAAAAAAACAAAAACTAAAGGATCAGCAGATAAAACAGCTGAAGCATAAGAGTTATGCTTGGATCCCGACCTGTGTTGCAGGTTTTGTTATTTTCCTGGAATTAATGGTTGGCCTTGTATCAGACTTATGGTTCTATGGAGCCGCAATTTTCGTTATGGCTTATACAGTCTGGCTTATCGTAAGGATTGTAATTCGTTACAACCAGCTTACCACAAGAAAACTGCCTCAGTTTAACAGGACAGGAGGTGATGACAGTGCGAGAGTTTAATAATATTAAAAAAATATCTGCATATGTTCTGATTATTGTTATTGCCTTAGCAACTGTTATATCACCGATTAAAGTTAAGGCTGAAGCTTACAATGTTTATAATGAGAATACATTTTCAAACTATGAAGCATGGGTATATGACGACGCTGAGCTTTTGACTGAAGATGAAGCTGATAAAATTCTTGAAAATGCATATTTCAAGTTAACTGATTATACTGATATTTATATTGTTACTACTAAAGAAAATCCTTATGGTGACAGTGATACCTCTACTAAGGATTATTGTGATGCAATACACGAAGAATTTTGTGATTCGGATAGTTGTATCATTCTTATGCTTGATTTATATGCCGGTTATGTGAGGATTGATGCATACGGTAACGTATCTGAGAAAATTAATACAGAACAACGTGGCGTAATAGTAAATAACATCGCGAAATATACCACAGAAAAGGATTATTATAACTGTTTTCTTTCAGGCATCGAGCAAATATACGGGTATTATTTTGAAGGTTTTTCGGAAAATGCAAATAATGGTACAAAAACCGGAAGTTCAACTGCTACGACAGGGACGACATCAACTCCTTTAACAAAGAAAAATACGGTGAGTGGTTTTAATGCCGGAGTATTTGATGACGCCGGACTTCTTTCACAGACCGAGAAGACTTCATTACTTGATGAAGCCTATAAGTATACTGAATTTGGTGATATTTTCGTGGTTACAGCGGATCATAATCCGTATGGTGATTCGCAAAGTGCGACTGCAAGTCTTTGCAAGGATTATTTCAACCGATATAGCAGTGGAAGTAACTGTGTTATTTTCATTGTCGATATGGCTACTCGTTATATCTATATTGATACATATGGAAATCAGATACGTAACAACCTGACAAACGGCAAATGCGATTCCATAACTGATAATGTATATGATTACGCTTCGGATAAAGATTATTACCAGTGCTCCATGACTGCTTTAGAGCAGATTGGCAAGGTGCTTAATGGCATGGCCATAGCAGAGCCGATGAAGGTTGTAAGTAACCTTTTTATCGCCTTTGTATGCGGTTTTGTTATCATGTATCTGGTTGCAATGAGTAAATCAAAGGTTGGAACTCCTTCGGATGATGAACTTCTTAAATATGCAGCTATAAATTTTACAGCAAATAATCCTCGTGATATTGTTACAGGAACCACTAAAACTTATTGTCCGAGAAGCAGCGGAAGCAGCGGCGGAGGCAGAAGCGGCGGCGGTGGCGGTGGTGGCAGCCATGGTGGAGGAGGACACAGATTCTGATGAAGAATTTATGTTTATTAGGTTCTACCGGTTCTATCGGTAAACAGACTATCGATATCATAAAAAGGCATGGCGGTTTTAAGATTACTTCGCTAGCTGTCAGAGGGAAAATCAATGAATTAGAACAACAGATAGAAGAGTTTAAGCCACAAAAGGTCTGTGTTTATGATAAAGATAAAGCAGAGATATTATCAAAACGCCTAAAAAACAGCTCTACAGAGGTCCTTTCAGGAATGGAAGGACTTCTTGAAATAGCGGGAGACAGCAGCAACGACCTTACTGTAACCGCTATGGTTGGTATGATTGGTATCAAGCCTACCTTAGCCGCCATAAATGCCGGAAGTGATGTAGCCTTGGCCAATAAAGAGACTCTTGTTACCGCCGGGCATATAATAATGAAAGCTGTAAAGGATAAAAAGGTAAAGCTTTTCCCTATAGACAGCGAACATTCAGCTATTTTCCAGTGTTTACAGGGAAAATACGGGCCTAACGGTGATTATTCCACATGGGATGGCAGCCCTGTAGTTGAAAAGATACTGCTTACCTGTTCGGGCGGACCATTCAGGGGCTTAAGCTATAAAGAATTAGCGACCAAGACAAAGGCTGATGCTTTAAAGCACCCTAACTGGGATATGGGAAACAAGATAACCATTGACTCTGCAACCTTAGTTAATAAGGCATTAGAGGTTATGGAGGCCAAATGGCTGTTTTCAACAGATGTTGACAAGATCCAGGTTGTTATACAGCCTAAGAGCATTATCCATTCGGCAGTACAGTTTGTGGATGGGTCTATTGTTGCCCAGATAGGCGTACCCGACATGCGACTTCCCATACAGTATGCTCTTTATTACCCGGAGAGAGTTCCTCTTGACTGCGGCAGGGTTGATCTGTTTGAGCTTGCTAAAATAGAATTTGCCAAGCCCGATTATGATACCTTTAAAGGACTCAAATTTGGTATTGAGGCAGCTAAGCAGGGCGGAAGCATCTGTACGGTATTTAATGCTGCAAATGAGTATGCTGTAGGCAGATTCCTGAAGGATGAGATCGAATTCACACAGATTTACGATATCATTGAATATTGTATGGCTAATCATAAGAATATAGCTGAGCCTACACTGGATGAGATACTTGGTGCAGAGGAAGAGGCAGTAAGTAATTCTGAGATATATATATCAATAAAAAGCAAATAATTTAGCATTTTTATTGGAATATCCAAATAAACAAAGCTAAAGAAACAATAGAAAATTAAGGAAACATTTCATGAACACAGTAGTAAGTATTTTAATTGGAATATTATTATTCAGTGTCATAATTATATTTCATGAATTAGGACACCTTGTTGTTGCCAAGAAAAACGGCATCAAGGTTACTGAATTCATGCTTGGTATGGGACCTAAGATATTTAGTTTCACCAAAGGTGGCACTGTATATGCATTCAGGCTTTTCCTTATCGGCGGAGCTTGTCAGATGCTTGGCGAGGATACTGACAGTAAGGAAGAGGGGGCATTTAATACAAAGGGACCT
The DNA here is from genome assembly GCA_017557525.1 of Lachnospiraceae bacterium. Classification (GTDB taxonomy): domain Bacteria; phylum Bacillota; class Clostridia; order Lachnospirales; family Lachnospiraceae; genus RUG11977. Next base: position 2,316 of record JAFYYN010000062.1, on the reverse strand, counting down.
TGGGCAAGATTTGCAACCATCATCGCAGGCCCGATATTTAATTTTATCTTAGCCTTTGTATTTGCTGCTATAATCCTTGCAATACTCGGATACGATTCTCCGATGGTTGTAAACGTAAAGGATGGAAGTCCGGCAGCAACAACCGTATTCACAAATGTTGACGATCCTAATGATACCGTAACAGGTATGCAGGTTGGCGATATAATTGATGAATATGAAGGAAAGTCCTATTCATTATCAAGAGAGCTCACTTATCATTTTGTACTTGATAAGATGGGTACAGAGCCTTTTGATGTTGTTTTTGAAAGAGACGGAAAGAAATACAAGGGTACTATAACACCTCTTATTGTAAGAAAGTATCTGCTTGGATTTACATATGCAGCAACTGATGAGCCTTGCAAGATCACAGAGCTTACGGATGGCGGCGTTATGATGAATGCCGGTGTGCGTATGGATGACGTGATCACCTCTATCAACGGTACAGCGGTTGCTTCCGGTAATGAGTTGTCAAAATATCTTGCGGAAAATCCCATGGATGGCTCTGCAGTGACTTTGGTGATTGAGCATAAGGGTACTCCTAAGACATATACTTTAACGCCTGAGTTTTCGGAAAGCTGTGTATCGCCGAGATATTATGACAACAGTGTAGGAATTTACTTTGATCATAATGAATCAAGGATAAGTGCTAATCCTTTACAGATTTTTAAGTATTCATTCTTAGAGGTAAAGCTGCAGATAAGCATTACCATAAAAGCGTTAGGAAAGCTTGTTACAGGTCAGCTTAACCTCGCTAATAACGTAGGCGGACCTGTACGTATTGTTTCAGAGCTTGATAATACCATCCAGGAATCAAAGGATGACGGAATATTATATGTTTTCCTGAATCTCTTAAACTTTGCGATACTTCTTTCAGCAAACCTTGGTGTAATGAATTTACTGCCTCTGCCTGCACTTGACGGCGGAAGACTGATATTCATCATTATCGAGCTGGTAAGAGGAAAGCCCGTACCCAAGGAAAAGGAAGGTCTCGTACATGCAATCGGTATGGTATTTTTCCTCGTACTGATGGTGCTTGTACTGTTTAATGATATTAGGTATGTGTTCTTCTAAGACACTGTCAGCCGAAGGCTGACTGATGATTTTGTAAGGATAAAAAGGAATAAAAATATGGACATAAATATAACAAGACGCCCTTCAAAAGAAATAAAGATCGGTTCCGTCACCATAGGTGGCAATAACCCTATAGCTATACAGTCAATGTGTAATACCAAAACTGAGGATGTGGCTGCGACTGTTGCCCAGATAAATGCTTTAGAGGCTGCCGGATGTGATATCATCAGATGTGCGGTACCTCATATGGAGGCTGCTAAGGCATTCTCAGAGATAAAGAAGGGTATCCATATCCCGCTGGTTGCTGATATTCACTTTGATTACAAGCTGGCTATCGAGGCAATCAAAAACGGTGCGGACAAGGTAAGGATTAACCCCGGAAATATCGGATCTCAGGATAAGGTACATGAAGTAGTTCAAGTTGCAAAAGAGTACGGTATCCCTATCCGTGTCGGTGTAAATGGAGGCTCTCTTGAAAAAGAGCTTGTTGCAAAATACGGCGGTACAACTCCCGAGGCACTTGTTGAAAGTGCTTTAAAGCAGGTTGACGTACTGGAGAAATTTGATTTTGATAATATAGTGATCAGTATTAAGTCATCTGATGTCATGATGTCCATCAGGGCTCATGAACTGATCTCGAAACAGACAAAATATCCTTTACATGTCGGTATTACAGAGACCGGTCTGGTTTCAAACGGCAGTATTAAATCAGCTGTAGGTATTGGCGTTATTCTTTACGAGGGCATAGGAGATACCATACGTGTATCTTTAACAGGTGACCCTGTATATGAGGTTAGGGCTGCTAAATCCATCCTTTCAAGTCTCGGTTTAAGAAAGAGCGGGATCAATCTTGTTTCATGCCCTACATGTGGCAGAACTAATATTGACCTTATCGGTTTAGCTGAGAAAGTCCAGGACCTTATTGACGAAATCGAAAACAATAGGAATAAAGATAAGGAAAAGCCTGTTAAGATTGCAGTTATGGGCTGTGTAGTTAACGGTCCCGGAGAAGCAAGAGATGCAGATCTTGGTATTGCAGGGGGCAAAGGGGAAGGACTAATCTTTAAAAAGGGTGAGATAATCAAGAAGGTACCGGAAGCAGAATTACTGCCTGCTTTCAAGGAAGAAATTATTAAACTATTGAATTGTTAATTGGGGTAAGATACGAAATATGTTATTTTTTGAAGTTTTTGAGGGTTTAAAAGC
>JAFYYN010000061.1 GCA_017557525.1 Lachnospiraceae bacterium | reverse complement strand
AGAGATGATGAAACGCTGGAGACTGCTCCATAAATGGTATACTCTTGGATATATACACCCTGATGCATCAGCTCTTGAAAGCTCAGGAGTAGATAATGATACTCCTGTAAGATTTGGTGTTGCATGGCGTGGTTACAGCGGTTATTCAAATCCTGCAGACTGGGGATTTAATGTCAAGACATCAATTTATGACGGTCCTTACATTTCAAGAGCTACTGAACAGGGTGCGATGATCGGTATCTGTGCAGGCTGCAATGAAAAACATGCTAAAGCTGCCTTAAAATATATAGAGCTGCTGAATACAGACCGCAAATTCCGTGATATTTACGCTTACGGTATAGAGGGTGTACATTTTAATTATCTGGAAAACGGCACAGTTTTACGTACCCAGGAAGGTGTTGACAGATACCAGGTGGCCCTTTATCCCTTTGGATCAGTTACAAATGCATCTGTAGAATCGGTAAGCAGGGATTTCCTTTCTGACCCCGATCAGTGGACCAAGGTTTATGAAGGTTATAAGGAATATGGTATAAAGAGCAAGACTAATGGATTTGTATATGATAAAAGCAGAAAGGAAGATATAATTGCTGCGGTAACTGCCATATATTCCAATTATTCTACAGATCTAATGACCGGTACCTCTGATCCTGACGTTGTGATACCTAAAATGAAGCAGGAGTTGATTGAAGCTGGAATATATGAGTTGATCGATGATGTGCAGGGACAGCTTGAGGAGCATTTAAAGACACATTAAATTGTTGGTGCTGATATAATTATGTAGATATTATCTATATTTTATCTATATATTTTATCGTTTCGTTTAGTAACAAGGGGAAGTTGACAAAGCACGTCACAAGGAAGGATTCGCTGCAGATGCAGTAGGAGTGACAGGGGGACGATTCTCCTGTTACAAAAAACTGAGTGACAAGAGAACCGTCCCCCCTGTCACTCACAGATCTTTGATATCAAATGTTGTATTTGTTGTAGGCAGTAATGAATGCCTCTGGTTACGCTTATTCTGTATACCAAGCATCTTCATGAAACGGTCATTAATGAAATGCTCTCTAAACGGACCGAGCTCTGAAAGTCTTTCTGATTTGATCCTGCCGCCGGCCATAGCTGCGTGACCACCGCCGCTACCGATACCTGAAAGAGCAGCGGAGACAAGTACTCCGGCATCAACTTCCCTTTTCTCTGAACGTACTGAGAATTTAAGACCGTCAGGACGCACATTGTAAACTACCGCAACCTGGATTTCTTTTAATGACATGATAAAGTCAGCCACCATGGAAACCAGCGAATCGGGACAAGGGAAAGGTATATATGATATACCGAGGTAATCAAATACATGGATATTATTTATGGCGGCACTGTAGGTCTTTAAGTCATTGAATATAATACCGCTGACCTCGAGACTCTTTAACTTGTCCTCATCTGCGTAATCATAGAGATAATCAAACATTTCGATGTCTGTCTTTGTTACGCCTCTTGAAAACTGCAGAGTATCCATTTTTATACCATGGAGCAGGACAGTAGCAGTATCAGAGCTAGGCTCAATCTCAAGCTCTTTAAAATACTGTGCTATAAGGGAACAACAGGCACCGACCCTACGTATATCCTTATAAAGATATTTATATACGTGAGTATAATCAACCTCAGGATGATGATCTATAACCGCAATATCATTTCCCTTTAAGTCTGATACATTACCGGCTTTTTTCTGTGTATCTATACAGATGATGCAGTCATCCTCATCGATCATATCGCTTACTTCGCTTAGAGAATACATCTCGATGCCAAACATATCAAGCATCTTTGCAGCACTGATACGGTCAAGGTCACCATCATAGCAAATAGTAGCATTCAACCCGTAATGTTTGAATAACTTTTTAAGACCATAAGCTGAGCCTATGGCATCCGGATCGGGAATGTTATGGGTCTGTATGATAGTCCTTTTATTCCTGCAATATTCAATTAATGTGTAAAACTGTAATATATCCATAGTATAAAATGTTTCTCCATTAATTAAATAGTATTTTCTAACACACCAATCTTAATTGTACTGTTTAAACATATACTTGTCAAGTAATATTTTTGTAAGAATTTCAGTTCGTTGTATGTGTTTGGGTTGCGCAAAATAGGAGATTGTACTATAATATAAGAGATAGCATATTATCCAGAATTAATATGAATAATAAAGAGAGTATTTGAAGTATATATGTAATATATTACATATGTATGATTTTGAATACCAGATTATATGTAACATATTACATATAATCATATTTTTAAAAACGGAGTAGTATATGAGGAAAAAGAAAACAAAATTTGTAATTCCTGACATATATGATATATTGCTTGCAATGATAGGCGTTTCCTTATGCGGTATTGGAGTCGGTTTTGCCAATTGTGCGGTTTTGGGACTTGATTCCATAGGAATACTTTATGACGGTATAAGAAACGTGCTTGGTTTTTCTTCGGATATGCTGGGAGTTGCAAGTTTTATTGTTAGCGGTATATTAATTGTATTTTTGTTTTTTGCTGCGAGGAAATATGTGAGCCTGGGTACTTTAATCCATACAATTGCGTACGGGAGTTTTGTTACAGTCGGTATGATCATTTATAATGCGATCATAAGCGATAATATCATGTTTATAAGGATTTTATTCTGCGTGATAGGATATTTGCTTTTGTACGTTGGTATTGGTATTTATATTGCGATTGATATCGGCGTTGATGCGTTTACAGGTATAGTTCTTTATCTGGCAGATATTACGCATATTGAAATGAAATATGTTAAGATTGCATTTGATATTGCGTTATTGATCATTGGTGCAATCCTTGGAGGAACTTTAGGTGTTGCATCATTTGTAACAATGATCGTAGCCGGTCCATTGATCAATCTGTTTTCAAAACAGTTCCAGAAGCTTTACTTTAAGTTTAAGCTGAAAAATATGAAGAATCGTAAAGATAAGAATAAAGCTAATAAGTCTAAATAACAATATTATATACAGTAAAATAGCGGGGTAGAGCAATTTCTACCCCGCCGGCTTAAATATGTATTATTTCGCTAAATCACGGTTTAACGAAATAATAGCCTATATTTGCCCAAAAAAGTCCTCAAATGACATCTGATCGGTCTTTGGTAAGGAATCCAGGATCCCAAGACCTGCCATAAGCTCGATCATCGAATCGCCGATCTTTGCTTTTGATTTAAAGTCCTGTCTGGATACAAATTTATATTTTGATGCTGCATCCTCAATCTGTTCCGCGGCTTTTTCACCCAGACCATTTATCGTTGATAATGAAGGCATAAGTTTTCCGTCTATGATCTGGAAATGTCTTGCCTTAGCTTTGTAAATATCTATCGGCATAAAATCAAATCCACGCTCATAAAATTCCAGAACCAGACGCATATCATCATACATTCCGGATTCTTTTGCAGAAAGCTTTGATTCCTTCTGTTTTTCATTTAATTTCTTCATTTCAGCTCTTAGATGATCACGGCCGTTACACATCAGCTCATAATCAAAATCCGAAGCTCTGATACTGAAAAATGCACAATAATAAGCCAATGGATAATAAACTTTAAAATGCGCAATTCTAAAAGCCATTATCATGTACGCACATGCATGAGCCTTCGGGAACATGTATTTGATCCTTTTACACGACTCTATATACCATGCAGGCACGTTATGTTCCAGCATTTCTTCCTCATATTCAGGCGTCAGACCCTTACCTTTACGTACACTTTCCATGATCTTAAACGCATGACCGGGCTCCAAACCCATATTTATCAAATAGATCATGATATCATCACGCGTACATATTGCGGTAGACAGCGTACAATCACCGTTTTTGATGAAATACTGCGCGTTATTTAACCAAACATCTGTTCCGTGTGACAGACCGGATATTTTAACCATGTCTGAGAATGACTGGGGCTTTGTATCCTTAAGCATCTGTATAACGAAATTCGTTCCAAGCTCGGGTAATCCAAGGCTTCCGAGCTCTACGCCGTCAATCTGTTCAGGCTTAACACCAAGTACGTCACATGAATCAAATAATGAAATAACCTTAGGATCATCCATCGGTATTTTCTTGGCATCTATGCCGGTCAGGTCTTCGAGCATTCTTATCATTGTAGGATCATCGTGACCAAGTATATCAAGCTTTAAGAGGTTGTGATCTATTGAATGGTATTCAAAATGTGTTGTAACTGTAGGAGTTTCCATATCATTTGCAGGATGCTGTATAGGAGTAAATGAATAAATATTTTCTCCTAAAGGAAGTACTACAATACCGCCCGGATGCTGACCTGTAGTACGTCTTACACCCTCGCATCCCTTAGCTATACGTTCTTTTTCTGCATCACGAAGCACCATTCCATGCTCTTCTGCATATTTTGATACAAGTCCGTAAGCGGTTTTTTCCGCCAGTGCACCCATAGTTCCTGCTCTGTATGTCTGACCTGCACCGAAAATAACTTCGGTATAGTCATGAGCCTTACACTGATATTCACCGGAAAAGTTTAGGTCGATATCCGGCTCTTTGTCTCCGTTAAAGCCAAGGAAGGTCTCAAAGGGGATATTCTGTCCCTCTCTTATCAATCTGTGACCACAATTCGGACAGTCCTTTTCAGGAAGGTCATAACCTGATTTTGAAACATATTCCTTACATATATCGGAATCAAACTCATTATAATGACACTCCGGACAATAATAATGAGGAGGCAGCGGATTTACTTCCGTGATACCTGACATAGTGGCAACAAAGGATGATCCGACGGAACCTCGGGAACCTACCAGATAACCGTCTTCGTTAGATTTCCATACAAGCTTCTGAGCTATGATATACATAACGGCAAATCCGTTTTTAATGATGGAATCAAGCTCGTGTTCCAAGCGACTGCTTACCTGTACGGGTAGCTCGGGACCATATATCTGGTGAGCCTTGGTCTCACATATTTCCCTTAATGTCTTATCCGAATCAGGGATTATGGGAGGCGCTTTATCAGGACGTACTGGCGTTATCCTTTCGCACATATCAAATATTCTGTTGGGATTGGTCACTACTACTTCGTAAGCCTTTTCTTTCCCGAGATATGCACATTCTTCAAGCATCTCTTCTGTGGTATGCAGGTATAGCGGAGCCTGTTTATCTGCATCAGCGAAGCCTTTTGAAGACATGATAATCCTGCGGTATATTTCATCTTCAGGGTCAAGGAAATGCACGTCACATGTAGCTACACACATCTTGCCGTCAGCATCTGCCAGATCAACTATTCGCTTATTTACGCGTCGAAGATCGTTCTCGTTCTGTATTTCCGGGAATTTTTCATCTTCGATCTGGTAAATATTATTTCCAATCTGCTGTATTTCATAATAATCATAAAAGTCAGCTATACGTCTAACCTCTTCCTCGGGCTTTTCATGAACAATAGCCTTGTATAGCTCACCTGCTTCACAGGCAGAACCAATGATAATTCCTTCCCTGTTTTCCTTAAGTAAGCTCTTGGGTATCCTTGGCCAGCGTCCAAAATATGTAAGATGCGATTCGGATACGAGTTTATAAAGATTTATACGCCCTGTATCATTCTTACATAAAAGGATGATATGGGACGAAGGCATTTTCCTTAAATCTTCAACACTGTATTTACCATCAGCCTGCTTATAATATGTATGACCTTTGGTATCAGTTATCTGGTCGGGCTCATCGTCTACGATATAACCCTCGCAGCCATAGATTATCTTAAATTCTTTAGCCCTTTTCTGCATTTCAGGGTCTTTCATTTTCTTGATATCAAGTGCGTGATTGGCTATAGGGAATGACTGTACAACGCCGTGATCGGTTATGGCAACACCGCGGTGTCCCCACTCAAATGCCCTTTTAACAAGCACATCTGCAGGGATAACTCCGTCCATATCGCTCATCTGGGTATGTGCGTGCAGCTCGATACGCTTAACCTCGGCATTATCCTTACGCTTAACCCTGAAATCAGAAATCGGCTTAACACCTCTGATCCTTTGGATCGTTGTTTCCTTTGTGATCTCAAAGTTATCGTTTTCTGCGATGCCACGGATGATAAAGAATTTACCCTCTTTGATATTGCTTGTTATAAGCTCCTTATCCTCTTCATTTCTGATAAAGAATTTACAAAGGATTGTGTCTGTGAAATCTGTAAGACTGAATTTAAAAAGATAAAAACCACCCTTGGTTGTAATGATGTCATAAACTCTGAGCACCATGCCCTTTATTACAACGTCACCCATATTGTCGATGATATCCTTGATGGCAATGATATCACCCTCAACGGTCGTACCATAAATAACATCTGGATCCTTGGGTGCGAGCTTTTTCTTGACAAATTTGGATTTGTCAAAGCCTTCCTTACCCTTTTTAGCATCAGCTTTATTATCTTTTTTGTCTTTATCAGTACCTTTATTTTCTTCTGATTTT
>JAFYYN010000009.1 GCA_017557525.1 Lachnospiraceae bacterium | reverse complement strand
TCTGTGATTCCTCTCTCTGTTCCGGCAAGCTTAGCTGTGAAGCCTGAAAGGAAGTAGTACTGTGTCTGCTCAGGTGTCAGGATTGATACAGGAGGAAGTACTCCGAAAGCATCAGCTGAAAGGAAGATAACGTTCTGAGCAGCAGGGCCTGATGATGTAGGATGTACGTTAAGTACGATGTTCTTAATGTGGTTGATAGGATAAGATACACGAGTATTCTCTGTAACTGACTTATCAGCAAAATCAATCTTGCCGTTAGCATCAACGGTAACGTTCTCGAGCAATGCGTCACGCTTGATTGCATTGTAGATATCAGGCTCTGAATCCTTGTCAAGGTTGATAACCTTAGCATAGCAGCCGCCTTCGAAGTTGAATACGCCGTTGTCATCCCAGCCGTGCTCATCATCACCGATAAGAAGTCTCTTAGGATCGGTTGAAAGAGTGGTCTTACCTGTTCCTGAAAGACCGAAGAAGATAGCGGTGTTCTCGCCCTTCATATCTGTGTTAGCTGAGCAGTGCATAGAAGCGATGCCCTGAAGAGGAAGATAGTAGTTCATCATTGAGAACATACCCTTCTTCATCTCGCCGCCGTACCATGTGTTAAGGATAACCTGCTCACGGCTTGATACGTTGAATGCAACACATGTCTCAGAGTTAAGTCCGAGCTCTGCGAAGTTATCAACCTTAGCCTTAGAAGCTGTGTAAACAACGAAGTTAGGCTCGAAGCTAGCAAGCTCTTCTGCAGTAGGCTTGATGAACATATTTGTTACGAAATGTGCCTGCCAAGCTACTTCCATGATGAAACGAACTGCCATACGGGTGTCCTTGTTAGCGCCACAGAAAGCATCAACAACGAAAAGTCTCTTTCCTGAAAGCTGCTTCTTAGCAAGATCCTTAACGATGGCCCAAGTCTTCTCATCCATAGGATGGTTATCATTCTTGTACTCGTCAGATGTCCACCATACAGTGTTCTTAGAATTCTCATCCATAACGATGTACTTATCTTTAGGTGAACGTCCTGTGTAGATACCTGTCATAACGTTTACTGCGCCAAGCTCAGTCTCAACACCAACATCAAAGCCTGTAAGACCTGATGCCATTTCTTCCTTGTACAGATCCTCATATGAAGGATTGTAAACGATCTCTGTAGTACCGGTAATGCCGTACTTTGTTAAATCAAGTGCCATAATACATACTCCTTTTCTTTTATATGTTTTGGGCTTATTGTTTGCCCAATTTCTTTCGAGTATATATTATACACACTTTTTTGTAAATGTCACTACTTTTTTTAATTTTTATGAATTTTTAATGTTTGCGGGTTAAACCATTGCCTAAAACAGGGTAAATCTGCTAAAAAAATTCGCGCCTACTCCTATCAGGACTTCACAACTGAAATCTCAGAATCTGCAGAATAAATTTTTAGTATATCCTCTCCTATCACCTCTCCGCACATATATACCGGAACACATGGCGGGCAGTTAAGTACCGGCTGTGCCAGTATACGACCTATGCTTTTCTTTACGTTAACCTTTTCCGATTGAACCAGCATTGCTTCCATAAAAGACATAGCCTTAATAGGGGGCTTTTTTCTTTGGCTAATATCTGTCTCCTGATCCTGAAGTTCCTCATATAATGTCTTGTTATCCCGGTCAGTTTTATTCCCATTCCCGGGTTTAAGATTTCGGGGTGACCTGTATATATTTTCCATCGGGTAACCGGTTTCCCCCATTATACCCGGAAACGAAAGCAATGCAGTTTCAGTCTTTTTGAAATCCTCGTCAGTTGTATTCCCTGAGAACATCAAAACCATATGCTCATCGTCATGATATTCAACATAGATATCTGATTTCTTAAGGTACTCTGTCAGTTTCAGGGCACAAGACTTTTCATGGATATCTGCAAAAGACTTAAAGAAAAGAGTAATTTTAAGAGGTTCATTTCCTATTATATGATATCCTGCATCTGTCAGTTTTTCTTTTAAAGCCTTGACCTTAACAGCAGTCTCCCGGATGATACCGTTATCCTCCAAATATACATTACATTGATCCAGTGAATGAAGTATAAGATATGAGGGACTTGTTGTTGCAAATATCGCCAATGCCTGTCTTGCGTTTCTCACAAAAAAGCTGACATCCGAAAACTCTACATCCTTAACTATATCCAGCTCTGATATCTTTGGCCGGGGTCCTTCAAAAGACGCAATATGCAGATACGCTCCCCCTGTCAGTACCGGAAGTGTCTTATGCGCCGAATCGCAGCACATATCCGCACCGAGATCCATCGGGTGAAGTGACGTCTCAAGGAATTTAAGATATGCCCCATGTGCATTATCTACCAACAAGAGAATGCCATGCTTATGGCATACCTCCGCCAATTCCTTTATATCCAGCATATTGCCGAGATAGTCAGGGCTCGTTACATAAACCGCATCTGGCAACCTGCCTAAATATGTTTTCCTGTTACTATCGTAATTTACTGTGCAACCAAAATCTTCCCTGTTTCTATTTTCTGCACTTTCATTCCCATATTGGTTATCACTCAAATTGCAGAGTATCGTATCCAGCTCTTCCCCGGTAATCCCACAGGACTCATACGAGTCGCACTCCCTCTGCATTATCCATTCGACGTCAATATCTAAAACCGCACAGGCATTTACAAAGGAAGCATGCGCATTTCGTCCCGCCAAAATAAAAGGTTCATGACCTTTCTGCTTAGCATATTTTTTTACAAGAAACATCATTGCCCTGATGCACAGCGATGATCCCTCTGTCGAATAAAAGGTACTGCAACCGAAAAGCTTTCCGGCATTCGCCTCGCTCTCCGCAATAATACCGGAGGGTGCTGAAAGATAATCCGCCCCGTCTATTTCTGTAATGTCATATTTCATTACCCTCTCCCAATCCATACCTTCCCCTGTTTTATTTCTATCGGATGGTACACTTACGCAAGCATCAAGAGAGGCTCCGGATATCACCATTCTCCCCTTGTGTCCCGGCATATGCATCCTCACGGAATTCTTCGAAGCGTATTCTTTTACAAAATCACATATCGGTGTATTCATATTTCATATCCCATCACAAGCACAAACGCAAATATACAGTCTATGTTACCTGCTCATTATAATTTATAAAAACTCGTGACTCATTATAGCACATACCCTAAAATCCGTAAAGAATAAAAGGCGGTATAGTCAGTCCTCAAAAAAGCTTTGCCAAAAATAAAAGTGAATGCTATACTGTAAAAAACAATCAGCACATAAAAAAAGCTGCACCTTTTAAGCAGGAAACGGAGGAGCCCCAATGCCCGGAACTTTATATCTGTGTGCCACACCCATAGGAAATCTTGAAGATATAACCATGCGAGTACTACGCACCTTAAAGGAGGTTGACCTAATAGCTGCCGAGGATACCCGAAACAGCATCAAGCTCCTGAACCACTTCGAGATAACTACTCCCATGACCAGCTATCATGAATACAACAAAATAGATAAAGGACATACCCTTATAGCAAAGCTCCTTGAAGGCCAGAACATCGCTCTCATCACAGATGCCGGTACCCCTGCCATCTCGGACCCCGGAGAAGAACTCGTAAAAATGGCACACGAGGCAGGGATCACCGTTACCTCGCTCCCCGGAGCCTGCGCATGCATTACCGCACTCACGGTATCGGGGCTGCCCACCAGGCGTTTTGCATTTGAGGCATTTTTACCAACTGATAAAAAAGAGAGAAAAGACATCTTAGAAACCTTAAAAAACGAAACCCGCACCATCATACTCTATGAGGCCCCTCACCATCTTATAAAGACCCTTGAGGAATTAACCGAAACTCTCGGTAACCGCCGCGCCACCATATGCCGTGAGCTTACCAAAAAGCATGAGACCGTATTCCTTACCACTCTTAAAGAGGCACTTAATTTCTATACCGAAAACGAGCCCAAGGGGGAATGCGTTATCCTTATAGAAGGCCGTACATTTTCCGAAATAAAAGAGGAGAGCCGCACCGAATGGCAAAAGCTCTCCACTAAAGAACATGTAAAAATGTATATCGAACAGGGCATGGACAAGAAAGAAGCCATGAAAGCCGCTGCTAAAGACAGGGGAGTTTCCAAACAGGAAATCTATAAGGAATTACTCTCATCTGATGATTAACTTTGTTTCTTCTTGCTGCCGTTTCTCCTGCTCAAAACTACACTCTGCAGCAGGATGAAGAAGCAGAGCATACCGCCCGTTGTGATATTCTGCCACCAGGGATCGTTAAGACCTGATGAAACAACTATCTTCTTGATTGTTGTAAGTGTAAGTACTCCAAAGAAAGTACCTGCAACATTACCAACACCACCGGTAAGAAGTGTACCACCAATGATGGCTGCAGCGATCGCATTCATTTCCATTCCGGCTGCGTTAGTAGCATTACCTGCTCCAGTATGCATCATAAACACAAAACCTGAAATACCACTCAGACACCCGCTCATCAGATAACTTAAAAAGCGGGTTCTTTTTACGTTAATACCAAGCATCAGTGCGCTCTGCTGGTTACCGCCCATAGCATAGAAGCAGCGTCCCAGACGGAGATACTTAAGCAGTATAAATACTGCGATCAGGCACACAAAAGCTATCACTACTCCAAGCTCCATACGTGCCGGTACAAGATTTCCGTTCTTTGCTGTATAACCCAGCCATGAAATCTCTATTTTTACATCACGCAGACTCTGAAATCCCTCATGAGTTACCTTCTGAGGATTAACCGAAAGGATTGTCGTCATACCTCTGGCAAAGAACATACCTGCCAGCGTTACAATAAATGGCTGTATCTCAAGATAACTGATCAGATATCCGTGAACTAAACCAAATGCAAGTCCTATTCCTATTGCAAGAAGGGCTGCCACAAAGATATTTCCGCCATTATTCAGGTACAGTACACAGCTCATTACAACCAGAGAGGTTACAGCACCAACACTGATATCGATACCGCCGCCTATCATAACGATAGTCAGACCGCATGAAACAATGATCAGGCTGGCATTATCATTAAGCATATCGAAAATCTGCTGAGGATGCAGGAAACCGCCTCCGAGCAGGGCCATAGCCAGCAGATACATTGCAACAAATATGCTTATGGTTATGGTCATCAGGAGCTTGGTATCTGAAAGAGGTTCTCTTCTTTTTCCAACGATATTATTCATGATCATTCAGCTCCTTTCACGGTTTCTTTTGCCTTACCCGAGCGAAGCTTCGTCATAAGTTTTTCGAACTTAGCCTTTACAACAGGAGAACCGATGACAACCAGAAGAATAATAACGATTGCCTTATAAGCCTTAACATCGGTTGATGAAACCTTCATGGCGTAAAGGGTGATCGTAAGCATCTGGATAACATATGCACCGATTATACTGCCGCTTATCTTAAACTTTCCACCACCGAGATTGTTTCCACCTATAGCTACTGCCAGGATGGTATCCATTTCAATATCGATGAGCAGGGTTTCATGATTGATAAGTCCCAGGCGGCTAACACCGATACAGCCGGCAACTGAAACACATACTCCCAATATGATAAAGGATAAAAGCTTTATAAATGTTGAATTGATACCGTTAAGTCTTGCCGCACTTCCGTTGATACCAACCGACTGAGTCAGGATCTCAAGAGAAGTAAAATGGAATACCAGCTTAAAAATTATGGCAACAACCACAACGATAATAACCGGAGTCGGTACCGGAATACCGGGGATAAAACCACCTATAGCCGTAATGATCGAGCTCTGTACAGTAGGAGTAGCTCCTCCGTTTATCCAGTATGCAATCGAACGGCCGCAGGTATAAAGTATCAGAGTTGCTATCATCGGCTGTATCTTAAATACAGCAACCAGTGTACCGTTGAATGCTCCGAAGATCATTGCAACTACACATGCAAAAAGGAACGCCAGGATAACTGTACCAACGGAAATAGAATCTCCGGACTTAAGTATTTTAACAAACGCACTGCCGGCAATAGCAGCAGCCGCACCCACGCTGATATCCTGTCCGCCGCAGGCTGCAGTAACGAGTGTCATACCCATGGCAAGTATTGCCAGCTCGCTTGCGCCGTTTATAACGGTTATAAGGTTACCGGAAAGCACGCTGTTTCCGTCATTATTCTGTGTAATTCCTATACTGAAAAAGCTTGGATCTCTTATAAGGTTAAATACTACCAGTATCAGAATGGCTATGATCGGAATGGTAAGCTGTCCGAGACTTAAATTAAATTTCTTTTTAGTGTCCATATTAAGCCTCCCCTCCCGCAATAGTCTTCATAACCTGGGCCTGATTCAGATCATCACCCTTAAGCTCTCCTACCACATGCCTGTCACGCATAACGATCAGCCTGCTGCATGTACGGAGCATCTCTTCAACCTCGGAGGAAATGAATGTAACGCTCACTCCATCCTCCGCAAGCTTTAACACAAGCTTCTGTATCTCAAGCTTTGTACCGACATCTATACCTCTTGTCGGCTCATCAAGAATCAGATAATCCGGATGTGTAAGCAGCCATCTGGCCAGGATTACCTTCTGCTGGTTGCCGCCGCTCAAAGACCCTACAGGAGTCTCGCGACTTGCAGTTTTGATATTTAAAACCTTTATATATTCATCGGCAAACGCTTCGGATTCGCTTCTGCTTATGGGCTTAAAGAATCCGTTCATAACCTGCAGCGCAAGTATGATATTTTCACGTACTGAAAGCTCAGCAATGATACCATCGCGTTTTCTGTCCTCTGCAAGATATCCTATACCGTGCTTCATAGCATCGATAGGACGGGTTATCTTAACATTCTCTCCCTTTATCTTAACAGTTCCGCCGTTTATCTTATCCGCACCGAATATAGCTCTTACGCTCTCGCTTCGTCCGGATCCCAAAAGACCTGTAAAACCGTTAACCTCACCCTTATGTATCTTGAAATTAAAAGGAAGCGCCTGACTGCTCGAAAGCGATTCGGCCTCATAAAATACATCATTCTTTTCAGCAGCTTTTTCATTCTTTTCGCCCAGATTGCTCAGCTCGTCAAGAGATTTACCTATCATCTTGGCTACGAGCTCAACCTGAGGCAGCTGCTCTACCGGATATTCCCCTACCAGCTCACCGTTACGAAGTACCGTGATCCTGTCACTTACCTCGTAAACCTGCTCCAGGAAGTGGGTTACAAATATAATACCTACACCCTGTGCTTTCAAATCTCTCATAAGTTTGAAAAGCATATTTACTTCTTTATCATCAAGGGAAGAAGTAGGCTCATCCAAAATAAGCACCTTACACTTCATATCCACTGCACGGGCTATGGCAACCATCTGCTGGATAGCCAGGGAACAGCGGCCTAACTGTGTAACGCCCCTTGTAGGTATTCCCAGTTTCTCTAATATCTCATCCGCTCTTTTTTCATAATCCTTGTGACGTATCCACGCGCTGTCTTCTCTGCCGATAAACATGTTCTCGGCTACGGTCAGATTCGGACAAAGGGTTATTTCCTGATAAACTGTACTTATACCGTTATTCTGCGCGTCCTGCGGGGAATGTATGCTGATAGGTGTACCTTCGATGGTTACCTCGCCGCGGTCCATCTGATAAACGCCCGTAAGGATTTTTATCAAGGTTGATTTTCCCGCACCGTTTTCCCCCATAAGAGCATGGATCTCACCCTTTCTCAAAGTAAAATCCACATCATTAAGTGCCAGCACCCCGGGGAACCTTTTTTCTATATGGCGCATAGTAAGTAATACGTCTTCTTTCATGGCTCTTGTCTCCCATTTTTTTAGTCATTGCAGGATTACCTTCAAAACCTGTTGTGACGGAAGTTTTATTACTCTGTTAAAAAAGCGCAGCTTGAGCTGCTAGTAGCATACAGCCCAGCTGCGCAATTTGTCAGCTAATTATTTAATTATTCACCTAAACCATAGGTGTCGATATCAGCCTGTGTAAGGGTCTTTGCATCAAATCCCTTCTCTTCGTTGATAATCACCTTATCAGTGATTGATCTCTTGCCCTGGATAATATCGCTGATGATCTGTGCCTGGAAAGGTGAGCACTGTCCATCATAATTCCACTTCTTTGCAAGGAGTTCACGAAGTGCCCACTTGTTGCAGTCAAAGCCCATAACGATAACCTTGCCGTCAACACCATGAGTGATACCAGCTTCGTCAAGTGCTGCAACAGCACCCTTTGCCATACCATCGTTCTCTGCATAGATTACATTGAAATCATCACCGCCGTTGATAACTGACTCAACGATCTTCTTAGCTTCTGCCTCGTCCCATGTAGCTGTCTGCTGAATAACCTTTGTCATCTTGCCTGAAGCAAACTGCTCATCAAGAGCACCGGTACGTCCGATCTGAGCATCAGAACCCATAGCACCCTGGATATGGATAACCTTGTACTCAGGAAGATTCTGACTTAATAACCAGTTAACTGCTGTCTCGCCTTCCTTAGCCATATCTGAAACAACTGCTGCCTCATAAAGGCTTGCGTCTACATCGATCATACGGTCGAATAAGAATACCTTGATGCCGGCTTCCTTAGCCTTCTTAAGAACTTCATCCCAGCCTGTTGTCTCTGCTGCAGAGATAAGAAGGTAATCAACACCCTCTGTGATGAATCCCTGAGCTGCCTGAAGCTGATCGTCATTCTTTAAGCTGTAAGATGTCTTAAGCTCATAGCCGTTAGCTGCTGAGAAAACTGCCTCCATATCCTTAACGTTAGCCTCACGGTAACCGGACTCTGAAGGAGGATTGTTAACAACGCCTACCTTGATCTTTGCATTTGAAGTATTTCCGGTATTTGCTGCAGGCTGGTTGCCTGAACCGGAATCTGACTTCTTTGAATCACATGCGCATGCAAGAACCATGCTCATTACCAGTGTAAACACCAATAATAAAGTTTTTACTCTTTTCATTAAAAAATTACCTCCTTAAATGGTGTCGTCTTGCGACGATGTTAGTATTTACGGCAAACGACATCCGCTGCCGTTCACTTGCAAATATCTTAACACATTCATAAAAGGAGGTAAATCCATATTGATTTTGACTTGGTTGAATATTATCCCAAATATATCCCGGAATATCCAAAACGGTTAATTTTCATTTTATTCAGGTTAAAAATTATTTTATTCGGGTATATTCTGGTACTGTAAACGATAATCCGTGGGTGTAATTCCTGTGTTTTTCTTAAAAATATAACTGAAATAATGTGAGTCATTATAACCCACTTCACGGGCAATCTGTGAGTTCTTGATATCGGTGGTACGGAGCATTTCTTTGGCCTTGCTTAATCTTAAATGGATAAGATACTCTGTAAATGTCTGCCCATTCTGCTGAGAAAATACCGTTGAAAACCTGCTGTTGCTCATTCCTACTGCTTTGGCCACATCCTGAAGCATAAGGCTCGGATCTGAAAAATGATCAAGCATATAAAGCTTTGCATCACTGATCACAGACGAAACCTTCTTATCATCATCAACCTCACCCATTTCCCTTGCACCTAAGATTATTGCCTGTTCATCGGTGCGTTTAACGATCAGGTGACGGATATGCCTTGCAGTCTTAAAGCTGTTATAAATCTTTTCGGGCTCATCTACTATGTCCCCTATACCGACTCTTATCGGGCTGCATTCCAGACGCTCAAGCTCACGTACCAGAGAAGAGGCAAACGCATAGGCTCTTTCTTCTGCTTCCTCCATCGTATTTCCGAGTACCAGAAGCCTGCTGCCCGTCCTGCTCGCAGAAGCAAACACTATATCTCCGCTGCTTGCTGCAAGGTCTGCTGCTGCCTCCTGTCCTGTCCTCTCGGGTGAAAAGGCAGCATCTATAACGGCATAATACGGAGCCTCAACGTTACAACCCATGGATCCTAACTGTTTTAAAACATTCTGGGCATCCTCTTCAGTTGATTCGTCATTGAAAAATACACCTATCAGCTTTTCCTTGATGAACTTTCCGTCGCTTTCCATACGTGCCCTTAGGCTTGCGGCATGCTCAAGTGTTTTTCTCTCGGAAAGAATCTGAGCGCTAACCTTATCCAGTACTTCTTTAAGCTTCTCTGCGTTTATCGGCTTTAACAGATATTCCCTTACACCCAGCTGGATGCACTGACGGGCATACTCAAACTCGTCATATCCGCTTAAGACAATAATACCTATCCAGGGCATCTGGGCACGCAGGGTACGGCAAAGCTCCAGACCATCCATAAAGGGCATCCTGATATCTGTGATCACTATGTCCGGATTTGTATCTCTTATAATAGGTAAAGCCATCTCACCGTCAGGCGCTTCTCCCACTAAAGTATAGGGAGTTTCGTCCCACGGGAAGGATTCTCTTATACCTTCTCTTATAACTACCTCGTCATCAGCCAGAAACACTTTCATTTTCGTAAATCTCCTTCTCAGTTCTGCAGGGAACCGTAAAGCTTACCTCAGTTCCTCCGGGACCGCTTGTGATCTTAAGTCCGTCCATCTGGTTATAGTACAATCTTATTCTCAAGTTAACATTAACGAGTCCGAATCCGCCGCTTCCGCCATGGCTCACTGTCGGCTGTTCCTTTTTCATACGGTCATTAAGGGCATCCAGCTGCTCCGGTGTCATACCTATACCGGTATCCCTAACCGTAAATGTAAGTTTTCCGTCCTCTTCCTTAGCAGAAACCGTAATATTTCCGCCGCCCCTTTTAATCTTTATGCCGTGATATATGGCATTTTCAACCAGAGGCTGAACCAGCAGCTTCAAAATAAAATACTCTCCAAGATCATCCGGTATATCGATATCATATGTCATAATATCACGGTATCTGGTCTGCTGTATCTTTAAATAACCCTCAATATGCTTCTTTTCCTGCCTCATAGGTATCCAGTCGGCACCTGATGAAAGGCTTATACGGAAGAAATCGCTAAGAGCACTTGTAAGCTGTATAACCTCGTCCTTTTCTCCTGCTTCTGCTTTCCAGACGATAGCATCAAGGGTATTATATAGGAAATGAGGATTAATCTGTGCCTGCAGGGTACGCAGCTCAGCCTTTCTCAGATTTCTGGCATCAAGTACGCTTTTTTCCATCATGGACTTTAAGCGCTTCGCCATTGTATTTACCTGGTTTGTAAGATTCCTAAGCTCCGTAACGTCTGTATCTGCAAGCCTCGCATCAAGAGTACCTTCGGAAAGCTTGGCTGCCACCTCCTCCAGACGCTCAATGGGCTGTCTTACAAAAAGAGCCGTGGATTTAACCGATCTGTTTCTTACCCATAAGGAAATAACAACTACCACTACCTCCGCAATGGCAGTAAACAGGATTATCAGCTGCAGGGTACCGCTCATCTTACCTGTATAGGCAATTTCCTGAGTAATATACTCATTGAGCATACTGTCCACAAGTGCGGCTACATCTCTTACCTCCACAAGCACGGCTTCATTCTCAACAACCGGCACCTGATCATTTATATTATCCCTGATACGGTCCACATAGTTTTCAAGCGTCTTCATGGTACGTCCTGCAACTATCAGGGACAAACGGTTTTCAGAGTCCGTACTCTCAGTAATCTTTTCAATAGTATCCTCAACATCGTGGATCTTGACATACAGCTTACTGCTTGCAAAATCATCACGGCCGATGATTATATTCCATGTACTTCCGGGGATATCCGAAGCTACTATAGTCTTAAGACTTGCGATAGTCTCCATTCTTTCGATGGCATTGTGATATTTTCCGGCATATACAAGCATCAATACCAGGCTCAGCACGATAGGGATAACAAGCATCAAAACAAGCTTATGGCTTAAATCATTTATACGCCCGAGAATACTTTTTTCCTTTTTGATCCGGTTTTTCTCCATAATCAGTATCCTCTCGGTGCTATCTTAGAAGTATCCATCTCGTCACTGAATATCTGCTCTTCGGGATGAATGATATCCTGGACAGATTCGCCCGCTTTAAGCTTAACTGCCGTTTCCATCAGTATCTTGCCAAGCTTTGGAGTACATTCAACCACACAGTTGATCTTGCCCTTCTTTAATACATCAATAGCCTCCTGTCCGCCGTCAATGGAAATGATAATCATATCCTTTCCGGGAACAAATCCGGCATTTTCTATCTCGGGCAAAGCTCCTAATGTCATCTCATCATTATGTGAATAAACAACATCAATATCCTCACCGTAGGTTTCCAGCAGATATCTCATATTCTCAGCCCCGCGGCTTTTTAAGAAATCCCCGTCAATGCTTTCAAGCACAGTCATGCGTTCATCACCCGCTATGGCATCCATAAAGCCGGCCTGACGCTGCCTCATGGGTGTAGAATTGGTAGTCCCTGTGATCTCAACGATATTCACATGCTCTAAACCGAGGCTGTCTGCTTTACGCACAAGATATTCTCCTGCCATAAAGCCTTCCTTATAGAAATCAGCACCTATGAGGCACGAAGTAAGACCTTCCTTCTCAGTACTGATATCCCTGTCAACCAGTATCACGGGGATACCTGCAATCTTTGCCTCTTCAAGCACGTTATCCCAGCCATCCTCGACAATAGGTGAAAAAGCGATAACATCCACCTGATATGCTATAAATCTTCGAATCGCGGCAATCTGATTTTCCTGCTTCTGATTGGCGTTTTCAAGCATGAGGCTGATACCTTTTTTCTCAGCCGCTTCCTCAATATCACGGGTATTGCCTATTCTCCATGCACTCTCCGTACCTATCTGGCTAAACCCCAAAAGCAGTGTCGGGTCTTTTGACTGCTCCTGGTCATTATCGCATCCCAAGAGCATTACGACCATGACCAGTGACAGTAATAATCCAAATATTTTTCTAATTCTTAACTTTACCCCATGCTCCATTTTGTACCCCATAAAATTCCGTATTTCCTATCACCATGGATTCTAGTATCCATAAATATCATAGATCTCGTCAGTATATACCCCTTGCTCTTTATACACAATAAGCGGTGCCTCAACCGTCATCCTCGAGTTACCGCCCCTTACACATTCCATAAGGACCATATTGGGCTCCTTATCTATGAAAGGATGCACCATCTTCATACGTTTAGGCTCAAGCTTATACTTTGTGAGTGTAACTATCAGCTCAGCTAATCTAAAGGGTCTGTGCACCAGATAAAACCTTCCCCCCGGTTTAAGCAGCGCTGCCGTTTCCCTTGCCACGTCCTCAAAGGTACATTTCACCTCATGCCTTGCTATGGCCTTAGCAGAATCAGGGTTCGTAAGACCATGCTGACCGATCATATATGGAGGATTTGAAGTCACAACATCAAAAACAGATTTCCCGAAAATCTCTGATGCTCTTACTATATCTCCCTCCACTATAGCTATCTTTTCTTCCAGATTATTATACTTTACACTTCTGGACGCAATATCCACATTTTCGGGCTGTATCTCGAGTCCTGTAAAATGGTCTCCTTCAGTCTTTGCAGAAAGCAGAATAGGAATAATACCATTTCCGGTTCCGAGATCGATTGCTTTTTCTCCTGCCTTAACCTTTGCAAATCCGGATAACAGCACAGCATCCATCCCAAAGCAGAATCTGGACGGATCCTGTATTATCATCAGATTATTCCGGTTAAGTTCATCAAGACGTTCACCGTCATGGAGTAATTCGCTCATATCTCTCCCCGTTCTTCAAGAAACTTCATAAAGCCTTCCAGCCCCTCTTTTATATCCCTGTAGGCAGTATCATAGTCACCGGTATACCACGGATCATCCACATCTCTCGTTGAACCGGCAAATTCCAGCATACGGTAAAATTTCCCCTTCGGGTCTCCTCCGCAGATACGTCCCATGTTCCGGATATTAGCAGAGTCCATACCAATCAGATAATCATAGTCATCATAGTCCCAGTTATTCATCTGCCTTGCCCTGTGTGGAACAAGAGGTATCCCAACCTCCTTTAGTTTTGACACAGTTCCGCGGTGAGGTGGATTTCCTATTTCCTCTGTACTGGTCGCAGCAGAATTGATCTTAAACATCTTTTCCAATCCGCGTTCCTTCACCATATATGTAAAAACACTCTCAGCCATCGTCGACCTGCATATATTGCCGTGGCAGATAAAAAGTACTCTGATCATAAATCATGTATCCTTTCATAAACCTTCATAACCTTGAAAAATCAAGCTTTCTTTAACTACAGGTTCAAGAGGCATTTTAATTATCTCTTCATAAATTCACGTAAAATACCCAAGAAAACGTGTAGTAAAGTGTGTAGTAAACGAATAATATTACCCAATATTCTGTAGAACAGAAGACTGCTCTCCCTGGACATCATACCCACACTGAAACACCTTATCATATGCTTTTTGAGCACGTTCAAAGTCACCGTGCGTATAGATATTCATTGTTGTCCTTACCTCAGAATGACCCATCACATATTGTAAACTCTTGGCATCCATGCCCCTGTTATACAAGTCTGTACAAAATGTATGTCGAAATACATGTGGTGTTATATGGGGTAACGGAGTTTCAGGGTGTAACAAGTTATACTTATGCATAGCCCACCGCATTTCATTCTCGATATGCAATGCTACCTTAGGCTTCATATTCTTGTCGATCAGAATAAACCCTGTATACCCATCCACTACCATCTCATTAGACAGCTTAGGTCTATTTTTTATTATCCGCTTAAGACTCTCATATACCTTATCGTGCATAGGAATATACCGCTTTCCACAGCTAGTCTTCGTGACTTCAACATAATACTTACCGCCACGCTCTCTGACAAGCTGATGATCAACATTGATCTTCTTTTCATTGAAATCAATATCTTTAAACGTTAGCCCGCAAAACTCGCTTACTCGCATTCCAGTAAATAACAAAACAATAAATTCATCGTAGTATCTTCTATAAGTTGGATCGGTGCGAATAAACTCCATCCAAGTATGTTTCTGAGCCTCTGTCAACGCTATGCGCTTCTCAGAATCATTAACAATTACATCTGTAAGCTTGAAATCAAATGGATTCTTTGCTATAATATCTTCATTGAAAGCCATCTGGAAGGCAGGACGCAGCACTCCTCTTACCGTAGTCATAGTACTGTAGCCTCTGCCATCCTTGGACAATTTATTTACCCACAGCTGCGCATCCGAGGTCTTTATATCTCTGATGCGCTTTTGTGCAAATGGCTCGTCTTTCAAGATGTTAAGAACATAATTATAGCCAACTTTGGTATTGTATCGAACCTGTGTCTTGCAAGAAACATACCGTTCTACAAGTTCAAGCACTGTCGCACTTCCTTGATGGTACTGAATTCCACGGTCAAGTTCCTTCTGGATCTCACGTTCCTTCTTACGAAGCTCATTGAGATCCTTAGCATAAGCATACTGAATCTTGCCAAAACCGTCCTTGTACCGGAACTGGTAAATACCGTCCTTTCTCTGGTTCTCACCCGTCTCAAGTACACGGCCTTTATTATCTCTTCGTCGTTCCATAAAATCCTCCTTGTGTAACGAAGAGACCGATATGAAACATTATATCATATCAGTCAACACCTGTCACCTTAAATAACTGTCGCATTCTCAAGAAATTCATCAAGCCGTCTGCGTTTAACAAGATTCTTTGCACCGACCCGTATAAACATATCATTCTTCTTATCATTAATCATTTCCCTTAGCCTGTGTATACCGATATTGGAATACTCGGCAGCCTCGTCAAGTGTCAAGGCAACCTTCTCGCTGATAGGTATCCTTGTTTCTTTACGGCGACGGTTGGCAAAA
The DNA here is from genome assembly GCA_017557525.1 of Lachnospiraceae bacterium. Classification (GTDB taxonomy): domain Bacteria; phylum Bacillota; class Clostridia; order Lachnospirales; family Lachnospiraceae; genus RUG11977. The sequence continues at coordinate 1,977 of JAFYYN010000009.1, read as the reverse complement.
CCCTCTGTCTTGCCATCTAGTCGAGATCGTAATTTCATGGTAAATGTATTCCATATATGATAATTCTCCAAAAGTGTGTCGTTAATCAAATAATCAAATGTTTTCATTATAAAACCTCCGATGTAAAATAAATAAGAGGCCCGTTAATCACAACAAAGAACCAACGGGCCTAATGAGTATACTCTAAAATTGAATTTTCAAAAGACAGTGTTCATGCTGTATCATGATTTAGCAAAAGATTAAATTTATTATTATTTGTTCTTATCAATATAAGTCCAAGTGGAGTCAGATCTGTTGCCACAATTCTCAAATGGTCATTTTTGATCTGGAGAATTACTCGTCCCAGGACAATGCGTCTTAATTATATATACATATAATTAACAGATACAGAACCCTGCTTAACAGAATGGCAAGTGTATCGATGTCATTGGTTGCAACGGTCTGTATAGTTGCGAGTACAGAGTATTGCAGGATATTAGCTTAGACCTATCAATGCTGTCACCTCGTTTTGCTTCAAGTCTCGTTAACAACTGCTCGATTGTCTCATCTATCTCGAGGGTCATTTCGGATATCTCCGCATGCCTGAAGTAGGTCAGCCAGCCGCGTATAATACAATTCATCTTATAGATGATGACTTCCGTTCTGTGATGACTGTTAGTCAGATCGTGCAATTTGTCATAAAGGTCTTTAAGCTTGGCTTCTTTAGGTTTCAGGTGAACAGCGCCGTTTGTATCGTTATAGATAACATACCCTAGTACTGGTACGCCTTCACTTATACTGTGCACTTGTGATTTACCGTTAGGCCTGAGTTTACATTTCTTGTAGAGAATTTTGGTTATGCTTAGCAGTCCATGTTTGGCAGCTTCTTTTGACTTATATGCGACGATTATGTCATCTGCGTATCTAATGAATTGCAAGTGTCTTCGCATCAGTTCCTTGTCTAATGAGTCTAAAACCAGTTCCATTAGAATCGGTGAGGTGGCTGATCCTTGTGGGCATCCTAGTATGTCGTGTCTTTCAGCATTATCATAGTCCATTTTAAGTAACTTATTGATTATTCTTAGGACGTCATCGTGTATGCCTAGTTTCTTGAGTTTGAATAGGATCATATCATGCTTGATGTTATCAAAGCATTTCTCTATGTCAATCTTTGCGAAGTAGGTGTAACCGTCTTTAGCAAGCCGAGCCAAAGTGCGGATTGCTTCGATACACCCCCTGTTCTTTATGTAGGCATATGTGTGTTCTGTAAGAACCGGAGTTATGATGTCATATAAGTTCTGATATAGGCAGGCGATTATACATCTGTCTATTGCAGAGTTAATGGCAATGGTTCTTATGCCTCCATTAGTCTTTCTTTTTCCATAAGTTCGTGCCTTTTCCGGTGTATACGTCCCGTTGACAATGTTCTTAAGTATAGTGTCATATTCATTGTCTATTAGAGTCGGGACAAGTTTTGGTGATATACCGTCTAGTCCAGCCGCATTGCTCTTCCGGATTCTTTTGGAAGCCTCTAACATATTTGTCTTGCTGAATATATCCTGTAATGTTTGCATGTGCTTTGCCAATCGCTTGACATACCATCAGCTCAGCTATTGCTTCAACGCTATGGTTATATCAGCGATGCCTCCGTTTCCTAGGGTCTTATTTGGGGCTAATCTTTTCTACAGTGAACAAGTCTTCAAATTCCGCATCAAGTGCTTTGCAAATCTTAATAGCATTAGCAGGGCGTATTCCATGTCCAAACCCATTTTCCATACGGCATATTGATGAAGCACTCAGTCCTGTTTTCTCCGCCAGCATATTGATAGAATAGCCTTTTCTTATCCGTATGCCAGCTGTAAATTACAAGATATAAATGTACATTTTTTATCAAATAATAATGTACAGTTTTTATCATCATGCTGAATCCCCGTCTCCGTATAAAAGATTCTGAAGACGGTATGATTTTCCTTTGATCGTGACAACGGTTGCATGATG
>JAFYYN010000060.1 GCA_017557525.1 Lachnospiraceae bacterium | reverse complement strand
GTTTTTAGAAAGATGCAAGGAGGTGGCAAGGCAGAGCGAAAAGAAAAGGGTACATATATGGCGTTTTTGCATAAGCAAGGTAGCGTGCATAGTACTTGCCATATGCTTATCAGTTACTTTGACGGGAGGCATAGTATATGCAGCTGTACTTAATCATATCCGGAGTATTAAGGTCCAGGATATGGGTGACCATGGCGAACTTGATATAGAATATAATGATGTTTCAGCTACCGGAGAGGCTCAGGAGAAAAATTCGGCACTTGAGGTATTTAACTATTATGAGCTGGCATGGATTCCAGATGGGTATAGTACTAAGTCGGAATATAAGCAAGACATGGGTTATTCAGTTTGTTTAACTGATACTTATGAACATACTATTTTATATCGCCAATCACTTCCAGAACTTAATGTACATTATAGTACAGAAAATGGTAAATCCGAGAAAGTTTTCTTTGAAAAATATAAGGGGGAATACATAATAACAGAGAAATGTAATTATTTGATAGTTACTGACGGAACATATATTTATAGCATTATTTCTTCGAATATAGAAAAGGAAGAGATGATAAAAATGATTAAAGGTGAGATTTAGGAGAAAAATATATGAAAAAAAATATTCTGGGATTTTTCGCAGTTATTATATCTGCATTTTTGATTGTATCTATAGGTATAAAAAAAGAAAAGACATATGCGGAAGAACTTGAGATGCCAGTTGAAGACGAAGATATTGATCAGTATGAATATATTAATAATGCGTATTGTTCAATTTCAATATCTTCAGGAAGTGCAACAGTTTCTTCAGAAGTTTATGGTTATGATAGCACAACATCAACGAGTATAACAGTTTATCTTGATCAACTTGTAAATGGTACTTGGAAAAGAGTTATTTCATGGAGTCATAGTGGTGGGCAAAATCAAACCAATTCAGATTCGACGACAGTATCTCACGGAACATACAAAGTCTGGATGTCAGTCACAGCTTCTAATGGAAATGGGAGCGAGTCGTTTAATGTGGATGGAAATACAGCCACATATTAATATATTGTTTTATGTACTATAATATTATGACAAGAAAAGAAAGGATGAAAAACATGAAGAAATTATTGTTTTTAGCAACTGCGCTTGTTATGTTACTTACTATCCCCGGTGTTTCTATCCATGCTGAGGATCATTATAAACCTTATTATGGTTCTGGGGTGGATCCTAAAATACCATGTAATAATACTCACTATTACTTTGAGGAAACTAATCTGGTTCAGGCGTGGACTTATGATACCCATCAGACAATGAGTGGAACCTGTGTGATAACATATTATATTTACATGCATTTAAAGAAATGCTCATCATGCTATCAGAATCTGGCAACTGTTACATGGAGATGCTCACTTAATCATTCGAAATGTGCTATTTATGAAAAGAACTGTCAAGGTTTTTATTGAGGTAACAAACAGATATGAAAAAAGGTGTATTGTTTTTATGGATACTTGTACTATTCATATCTTTGGTTAATGGGTGTTCGGGAAAAAATCCTGCTTCAGATGATGAACAGGATTTTTTTCTGAATGATGTAAAAATGGCCTCTCTAAATGTAAGAAATATATATTATAAAGCTGAAAGGACTATCAGCGAAATAGATATAGATGCGGATGGATCAATTTTTTATCTTTCTATTGGTGAATCGGGGAATATTTTCGGTGGATGTTTAAAGGATGGTGAGGAAACAATAAAACCTGTTGATCAGTTTTGCGATTTTGTAAAATATTACAAGGCAGGGGAAAAACTGTTGGTTCATCATTCGGATACTGGAAATTTAGATTTTTACGATACGTCATACAATTTTCAGAAAACGCTAATGGAAGGTTTTAAACAATTCGAGATTAAAGAGGTTGTTATAAGAGATAATAGAGCATATATGCTCTGTGTTAGTGACAATCCCTATGAAAGGCTTGAGGATATTATTCTTGATGAAGATAAAGGATATATAGACTATGGAGAAAAAATATACTGTCTTAATCTTGATAACGGTGAGTTATCTGATTGCGAGATAAAAAATGTTATCTCTATGTGTGATTCCGGATCAGAGTATCTTTATTTATATGCATATATAGATGGTCATTATAATTTATGTGTGTTTTCAACTAAAGATAATAAAATAATACAATCAATAGAGACAGATGAAACCGGCTATGTTTTTTCGTTTGCTGTTATTGGTGACAAAATGTATTTTAGGTCAATTGATACAGAAGGTATATGTTCCTTGAATCTGAAAAGTAAAACCATTAACAGGGAAGTGGATGATGTCCTTACCTTAAAACAAAGTGATTTCAAAGCAATAGATGATTGTTTGATTTTTGTTAACAGAAATACCATGGAAATATGTTCATTATGGACAACTAAAGGTGTAATAAGTGATGGTAGTAAAACAAATATAATATCAGATCAGGAAAGTGATGTTGTGATAGGCTGTATAGACAGACGAGAGATTCCGGTTAGTATTTCAGACCTTGAAAAGGATACGGATCTTAAAATAGGGACTTACAGTTCTCCTAAATCAGGTGATGCGTCATTTTTTGACAAAATGATGGTAAAACTGATGGCAGGCGATCCTGATGTTGATATCTATATACTTTATCCATCATCATATAATGTCATAAAATTATGTAGTGATGATGTTTGTTATGACCTCGGTTCATCAGATTTGATCAGACAGGAAAACAGTAGTTATTTTGATTATATTTCTGACTATTTTAAAACTCCCTCAGGTAAGATATGGGGAGTACCCTTGTCGACAGGTATTGATGTATTAGCAGTTTTTCCTGATAATCTTGATAAAACGGATATTAATAATATTGCTTTTGTAAATTATTTTGAATTTATGAATTGCTTAGAAAAAATAAAAGATACTAAAGGCATATTTGTAAGTGGTGAGGAATATGGTTATGAGTTAATGAGAAATTATATCTCTAATAATTCCCCGGTAGATTATGACAGTAATGATTACAGGGCTTTTTTTGAGAGTATGTGGAGTGGATGGTCTTTATACGGGAATTTGGGGTATGAAAATCATCCTCTGTTAGGTGAAGCAGCATCAAGGATAACTGATGAGGATGGAGATGAACATATTATCTCCATGCAGGAAAACAGGCTTCTGATCAATCCTGATGAAACGATGTTTCATATGGTATCGGAATGGGACATACTTAACAATGAGGAGCTTTTCAAAAAAGCTGAGATATATCCCATACCGTTGATTTCATCAGAGTACAGTCAAGACATTTACCTTGGAAGAATAGCAGTTATAAATCCGTATGGGAAAAACAGGGATAAAGCTGTCCGGGTAATGGAAAGTATAGTTAAAAGAGCAAAACAGTCAGGAATAAACGGAATAATATATTCAGATATAAATGAATATGGGTCTGGTTTTAACCCGGATTCCAAATTGTTTAAAGAATTATATGAGATAAAAGAAAAGGCAATTATTGGAGATGATAGCGTTCTTAATGATATCTTCCTTAATGAGGTCCCTGCTTATCAGAATGCTGAAATCGATCTGGATACGGCGATAAAGTCCATGCAGCGTAAAGAGGACGCATACAGGAATGAATAAGCTTAGGAAATGGATTATTCTTGCAATCCCAGGATTCCTGGGATTCAGCCTTCTTTATGTTATACCTTTTTTTGAAAGTACTTACTATTCGTTCCTGAAGGATATCTTTTCAAAGATATTTGTATGGTTTGAGAACTATAAGAATGTGCTTTCTAATGAATATTTTTTACTAGCCACAAGGAATACAGCTGTATTCCTTGTGGTTGGTTGTGTTTCAGTAATAATGATCTCGGTTATGGTGTCTTATTTTCTGATGTTGTACTTAAAAAATAGTCCCGTGATAAAGGCGGTACTTCTTATACCCTTCCTTATACCATCTTCGGCGGTAATGGCTGCATGGAAAGTGATATTTGACCCGGTATATTTCAGTTATAAGATACCTGATACGGGAATGGGAGTGTTTCTCGCGCAGCTGCCGCTGCTTGCCATCTTTGTCTGGAAAAACTGCGGGCTTATGATCATTATCATTAATACAGCCATGCGTAGGGTGCCTAATGATGTGATGGAGGCTTCCAAACTTGATGGCGCAGGGAAAATCAAAAATCTTACAGGGATAATACTTCCGCTTATCAGGCCGGATCTGTTTTTCGCACTTGTGCTTACGATGATGGAAAGCCTGAAGATATATAAAGAAAGTTTTCTGTTCTATAATACTGATTATCCGCCGGAGGGAGCGTATTTCCTGCAGAATTATATGAACAACCATTTCCAAAAGCTGGATTATGAGCTGCTTACCACTGCTACGGTATTATTTGTGATCATAGCCGGGGCGGTAATAACTTTCTTTTACGGCAGGGAGAGGAGGCTGTCTGAAAACTTATGATGAAAAAGATAAGATGGATTCCTGCCTCGTTATTCCTTATAGTCTTTATGGGACCGGTCCTTTATGTGGTGGTACGGTCGGCAGAGAAAGTGCAGTATTATGAACTGATTGTCAACAATCACAGTTTTTTTAAGTATGCGCTGAAAACTATAGGGTACAGTTTACTTTCAGGTGCGCTTTCCACAGTGCTTGCACTGCCGGCAGGTTATATTTTCGCTAAGGTAAGATTCAGGTTCAGAAATATATTGTTTTTTATATACATCCTTGTGATGCTGTTACCGTTCCAGGCTACCCAGTTATCAGGTTATCTTATGTTCAGGAGGCTTAGCTTACTTGACAGCCCATTAGCACTTATCCTTATCATGAGTTTCTCACCTTTGCCGGTTTTCCTCCTGAGGCAGTGTCTTTCATCCATGCCTGATGATGTATCGGATGCTTTTAGCCTTGAGTCCAGATCCGTATTTAAGTATTTGCGGTATATGGTAATACCATTTGCAAAGCCGATGCTGGTCACATCCTTTATGCTGGTGTTCTGCTCGACGTACGGTATGGTTGAGCAGGCGAAAATATATATGCCGAAGAACATTGAGGATTATCCACTCTCCGCAGTACTTGATTATCTGCCGGAAGAGGGATATTACGCAGGCTGTACAGTGTATCTGCTGCCGGTGCTGCTTATCTACCTTGCTATTGAAAAGAGCATGAGAAAAGGAATGGAGTATTACAGGTGGAATTGATATGATGAGATATAT
>JAFYYN010000008.1 GCA_017557525.1 Lachnospiraceae bacterium | reverse complement strand
ACACAGTGTGACCATTTATTACTTCATATCTATTATTCTTCTGTATCGTAGGCGGCCAAAGAGGTAACAATTCCGGCTTTTTCCTTACAAGTGTAACCCGGAAGTTTTCATGACAAAACGCTACAAGTTTTTTGAATATTATCTCATTAGAGTCTGAGAAATGTACACGATAAACAGTATAGCTGTTCATATATCGCAGTTTAAGCTTCCCTATCTTCTCAAGGAAAACACCGTTTTCATTAATATAATTTGATGAAACAAGAATATATTCGGTATTTGCTTCTATTGTATCGCCCTTGTGTATCTTTCGACCTTCGCCTGAATGATATGTAAACAGAGCATTATTATTTATAAATCCATCAGCGTAATTTGAAAGGTACTTATCAAGATAATATCCATATTTAGACAAGTGTAAGCTATAAGACCTGTCATTCGCAGGGATAAAATCGAGTCCACAAAATGTTGTTTCAGAAGAGGAAAGTCGAGCGATCTTATATCTTGATGTATATGTAGCCTTTTCTATATTACTTTTATCTGCTATTGTAACTTCTGTATTTGCTACTGTTTTCAAAATATCATACGGTATGGACGGAAATCCTATCTTTAATTCATAATCTCCGCTTATATTGTTTCTTCTGATATATATCGGCATGCCGACTCTATACTGAAGGGAATATGTGCTTCCTGATGAATCCACTCTTTTTTCACAGAAGTCCGATTCATCATTTCGTTTACCATGACGAAAGAAGCCATTAATAACTAAACCAACATATTCTCCGCATGCAGGACATGTAAATCTATGAGTATCAAGAGATATGCTCTGATTATGGAACTTAGAGGCGTTAACTTCTACAGGAATTGAGCTTATAAAATTATCTAATGCAGTATTCATCTACAACGCCTCCTGTTTGATAATATATATAATATTATACCACAATTATCAAACAATTTCAATACATTTTACTATTTTGACTGGAAATAATACGAAACGAAAAATGTGGATCACTGCATTTATAATCATCAGCTCTCTCAATATATCTTCTAAAGTCTACCTTTTGTGGGCAATTAACAGCTCCTTTTTGGAAAGAAAGACACCAAACCAACAACGGCAGATGTCCCATATTGCCGTTGCTGTGAACTGCAACAGTGTGTCCGAAAGCCCAATTTTCTGCCGGTAACTCCCCGAAGTGAAAACCTTCAGCTACAGCCATATTGACTAACATTTTCCAGGTATCTTCTCCGTTGAGATATATCCATACCTTCTCGTCGTTCCTTAACATTTCTCTGATCGTACGCATAATATATGCACTCCTTATAAATTATTCCATAAGAGCACAAAAAAGCGACCCCATCGTTACGACAGGATCGCTGTACCAGCATTATTATCATCCCATCGTTCAAGCTTTAGCACCTTGCATCATTGCAGGTTGCTGTACGGTCAACGGGCTTGTCCCTCGCGTACTCTTTATGGTAATTTCATAATAACACAGTTGCCTCAAATTGTCAAGTGCTAAAAATCTTTAAACAAAAAACCGCTTAGAATAAACATCTAAACGGTTCTTTGGAGCTAGTGACCCGGCTCGAACGGGCGACCGAGGACTGTTTTTAAAGCGAACATAATTTTTGTTTTTGATTGTTACGCTGCTTTAGCCACAGTTTCCTTCAGTTCGCCTACGAATCTGTAATATATCTCGACCTGCTGATATGTCTTTCCATAGAGCTTTTCCTTGTGGTGGACAACTATTTTGTCGATAAGCTCATTGAGTATATCAGCATTGAGTTCCTTTATATCCGTATAACTGTCAATTACTTTCGTAAATTTATCGGCGGCATCGGATCTGGCTTTGAGCGTTGTGATCTCATATGTCATTTCCGGTATAGACTTCTTGAGTTCTGCCTGTTCTTCCTCAAATGTTTTTGTCATCTGTGCGTAGCGATCATCTGAGATCTTTCCGAGTGCATTATCTTCATAGAGCTTGTTGAGAAGGTGGTCTATCTCAGCTATTCTGCCCTGTGCTTTTTCAAGCTCATGTTCAAGCTGTATTGTCTTCTTTGCACAGCTATCGCTGCACTTACTGTCGAGGAATGACCTGAACTCATTCTTATTTTTACGGTATGACTTCAGCACTCTCCGGATATCTTTCAACACAAGCTTGTACACCACATCGTAGGTAATATAATGCGATGCACAATATTCCTTGCCGTGAGTTTTGTACATCCAGCATGAGTATGCTCCGTGGTATGTACCGTTTTTGCGTTTCTTCTGCGAGTAGGTGAGTGCGTGACCGCAGTCCGCACAGTAGAGCAGACCTGCGAACATCTGAACCTCACCTGTCAGCGTTGGACGCCTTTTGGTACTCATCATTCTGTGTGCTTCGTCCCATAATTCCTGTGTTATTATCGGCTCATGACAGTTCTCAACGATTATCCAGTCCTCCCTCGGGACCTTGACTTTCTCCTTGCTTTTCATCGACTTGCACCGCTGCTTTCCGTAGATAAGCTTGCCGAGATAAACTTCGTTTTCGAGTATAACTCTTATGGAAGTAACGTGCCAGTCGAACTCCTTTCTCCAGTAATCCGACTTAAAGTAATCGGGATTATGGAGATTGAAGTAGGCGATAGGAGTGAGAACTTTTTCCGCGCGGAAGATTTTTGTAGTCCTATTGAAGCCTATCCCCTGCGCCGCCATTCTGAATATCCTTCGTACTGTCTCCGCGGCAGGCTCATCTATCACAAGGTGATGCCTGTCGTTCGGGTCCAGCTTGTAACCGAAGGGCGGCTTTGAACCAATGTACTGTCCGGCTTTCGCTTTTGCCTTTTTCGCAGTCTTAGTCTTGATAGAAGCCTCCCTTGCGAAGTAATCATTCAGCACATTCCGCATCGGAAACATCATATCGTTTTCGTTTTTCATTGAGTCGTAGTTGTCGCTCACAGCAATGAAACGAACTCCAAGTTCCTTGAACTTCTCAACGTACATTCCGACTTCGATATACGACCTTCCGAATCGTGACTGGTCTTTTACCAGGACGGTATCTATCAATCCGTTCTGAATGTCTTCATACATTCTCTGGAACGCAGGACGGTCAAAGTTAGTGCCGCTGTATCCGTCATCATCGTACACTTCATAATTATCTATTGCATGATCCTTGCAGTACTGCTCCAGTAATAATTTCTGCGAGCCAATGCTTACGCTTTCGCCCATTCGCCCGTCATCGACCGAGAGCCTGCAATACAGAGCTGTTTTTTTAGGCTGTTTGTTTTTCATTATAACTCCTTTCACAGCCGTGCAGCAGATCCTTACACGGACAGTATACCACACCTCCGCTCAGGAATCCAGTACACACAGCTGATTT
>JAFYYN010000059.1 GCA_017557525.1 Lachnospiraceae bacterium | reverse complement strand
TCTTACTACTGCTCTCAACAGTATTATTTTCAGTCCCGGCATATGTTGATAATGCGTTGCAAGTGCTTTTACCATCAGCACCTATATAGTCATACAATATGCTCGCAGCTGTCTTCCTTCTCATCTTAATGTAGCTGAAAAGAGCAAACATCAGCATCGCACCTATACCGGTCACCCATACGATACCAAACACATCGGTCCAGTATTTGATCGGACTGTAGGTTACACCCATATCCACGGCTGCTTCCTGAGTAAGCTTCACGTCGGTCTCCGGAGTAAGCTCCATATCTGTCTCCGGAGTATTACTTATAGCCCCATCATTTGCAGGTGCAAACATATCCGATAGCACCGGGTTGATAACCGCGTTAGCTGCCGGGATACCGGTATGTATGGCAGGCTCCTCAGAATATATGATATCCTGAGGTACTGTTTCCACACTCGGCACCAGACTGAACCTGCTTTCAAAAGGAAGCGGGAATAAGAGTCTTACCGCTACCAGCGCCCACAGCGCACACATGATCCACTTAGGTATTTTTCTGAAAAAAGCACGCAACAGTACTATCGCAAGCACAAGCCAGCCTGCGATAATGCTCATATTCAATACTTTTATGAATATAGTACCCATATTTTTTCCTTTCACGATATTTTAATACAAGATTCTTCGTTGCGCTCAGAATGACATGTAAAATGCCACATCTTTCTTTTTAGCTATCACTTCAACTTGTACTCATCTATCATTTTCTGGATTTCCATGGCTTCCTGCGGCTTTAAGCCTTTTCTTGAAATAAATGCAGCTATAAAAGAAGGTAATGAGCCGCCATAAGACTCCGTCACTATCTGCTCGCTTCTCTTTGAATAAAAAGCCTCTTTGGATATGACAGAACTAACTACTCCGTCCTAATTTTTTAACAGTCCTTTTTCGCAGAGCTTTCTTAATACTGTATACGTGGTCGGTTTCTTCCATCCGAACTCCTCTGCGCACAGCTTTACTAAGTCGCCCGAGCCTATCGGCTCGTTGGCCCACACAAGATCTGCAAATCTTTCCTGGATTGAACCTAATTCTATTTCCTGCATCTTTCTGTCCCCTTGTCACAAAAAATGGTTTATTGCAATAAACTAATCGAAGTTTATCACAATAAACCAACTCTGTCAACTACTTTTTTTCAATAAGACAATCCTGTAATAGGTCTTGGTCTTAAATAAGCATCGATTTATGCCGGCCCGACAACTGAATAAAAAAATCCGTCCGGTCCTTTTTAGAACAAACTGTCCTTGATAAATGCCAGCACTTCCCTCAGATAATTGTTCGGTTTGTAAAAAGGATCGGAATCTGCTTCCACAAGATATTGTTTCATGGCTGAAGCCTCTGACTGCAGCTCATTTGTGCCCCTTCCGCCCGATACTATACATATGGTAGAGGGATTTTCCTTAAGATACTTTTCTGCCCTGTCCAGTCTGTACTTAAGTACCCTGCTCGGTCCGTCAGGCTTTACCTGTGACCCCAGCACTATCAGATAATCAAGGCCTTTTTCAGGTTTTTCCTCAGAGTATGAAACTATGATAAAAAGCAGTACCACGATCAAGTTAGGTTTTCTCAAATGCAGAAGCCATAATCTCGACCTCATTTCTTTTAATTCCATATTTATAGGCAAGATACTTCCAATTATCCTTAACGGTACTTTTAATACTACTTAACCTAATCTCAGCTTCAAACCTTTTCATACCGAAATATTCTGATATTTTTAGTGCCAATTCAAAATCCATTCGATTATCGTTTTCAGTTACCATTAGCGAAAGTGTATCACCTGTAAGCGAT
>JAFYYN010000058.1 GCA_017557525.1 Lachnospiraceae bacterium | reverse complement strand
GGAGATAATCTCCATCATTGGCGATGCGTGATGAGCGTCAATGGCAGTCTGATCACACCAGCTATCTATGAGCAAAACTGTCTCCGGGTCTTCCAGAGAATAATAATACTCATACCTCAAATTTCCTTCTTCCGCACGGATCTTGTCTGCCGTCCCTGAAGATATCATTTCTTCAGCAAACTTTCGCGCATTACCATTTGTTCCCGTATACCGCAAATTCACTGTAATCATTTAAAATCCCTCTTAGCACATAAAATTAAAATATAATTTTACTAACTTGTTTAAGAGTATACCAAATATATACTCTCCAGTCAAACTTTTTCAGGCTTTTAAAATGAGCCAGATCAGAATCAGATGAAGGGGATAAAACACATAAAACAGCCACTTATTCACTACTGTCTTTCTTCCAGATTCTCTATTGTAAAACTGTAGCAACGGGATTACAAGAAATAAAAACAGAGAAGGGAAGAGCCTTCTCTGAAAACAAAAAAGCGCAGGTATAAGATTTTCTCTTATACCTGCGCGTGACGCTGTATAGTTATTAAATTATTAATATCACGCCTTTTCAAAGGTCGGCCTCCAACCTGCAAACTGAACCAGCTGCTCATCTGTCCTGTGATAATATCTCTCATTCTTATCAAGTTCTGCGATCTTTCTCATCTCTTCGTCTGTCAGCTTAAAATCGAGAATGTTGAGATTATCCTTAATATGATCCACATTCTTGCTTCCGGGGATCACCACAAATCCCATCTGTGTATGCCAATGGAGAATGATCTGTGCAGGAGTTTTTCCGTACTTCTTTCCAAGTTCGGCAAAAACCGGCTCATTTATCAGGCTCTTATCGCCGTGTCCTAACGGATACCAGCTCATAAGCTTGATCCCATACTTGTCAAGAGTCTTTCGCAGTTCCTTCTGGGTAAAATAAGGATGCGCCTCCACTTGGATAAACTGGGGTGAAATCTCCCACTTCGTTTCAAGCTCCTCAATATACTTTCCTTCAAAATTTGAGATACCGATGCTCTTTGCCTTGCCTTCCTTATAAGCCTTCTCAAGCTGTCTGTATCCTGCGAGCCAGTTGCCTGCAGGCTGATGGATATAAAGAAGATCTACGTAGTCTACCCCAAGGCGCTCCAAGGTCTCATCCACAGCATTCGGGTTTTCATATTCACTGGGCCAGAGCTTGGTGGAAAGGAATACATCCTCCCTCTTAAGTCCGCTTTCCCTTATTCCGCGTCCGCATGCCCTCTCATTCACATATGCATTTGCGGTATCTACTAGTGAATAGCCCATCTTCAAGGCTTCTCTTACACTGTTCTCTGCATCGGCAGGTGAAAGCATAAATGTTCCGATCCCTACTACAGGACATTTCAGTTCATTGTTAAGTGTTACGTATTCCATTGCACAATCCTCCATTTCTTTTTTATATTAATCCGTTTGCTGCAAACCATTTTTTTACTGCGTCCTTGGAATCAGCTGCCTTAGAACCCGTGATCGCAAGGCCGCGCTTTACTGTTGCTCCCTTGGCACTCTTTTTTACGTCGCTCTCACTGGATCCCATTCCGCTTCCCTCATTAGTACAAAGAGGAAGGATTGTCTTGCCTGTGAAATCATATCTTTCCAAAAAAGTTGCGACTGCCATGGGAAAGGTTCCCCAGTAGTTCGGATATCCCAGAACAATGGTGTCGTATTCTTCGATACCGTCCGGGTAATTCACAAGTTCAGGGCGGGCATTATTCTGCTTATCCTTCTTCGCTTCGTCAATGCAGGTCATATATACCGGTGAATAAGGATCCTTCATCTCTATTTTAAATGTATCTGCGCCTGTCAGTTCTTCCATGATCCTTGCCACAATCTCGGTATTTCCGACCTTTACATATCTCATCGCCCCGCCAAAATAGTTTTCATCTGCTCTTGAAAAAAAAGCTATCAATGTTTTTGCCATCTTTACGACCTCCATTTTTATCCGGATGCATTCCACTTTTTTTCTTCTGTAAATACATTATTACACAAAATACTTGATTTTTCCAATTCAAATATCCTATAATTGATTTAAAAATTAAATAGCTATGATCAGAAAGGATTTTATTATGACTACAAAACAGATAGATTACTGTATAGAACTCGCAAGAACTCTTAGCTTCAGCCGTGCTGCCGAAAATTTATTCGTCAGCCAGCCAACTTTCTCCTATCAGGTTAAACTGCTTGAGGATGAGATAGGTTTTAAGATATTTGAAAGGAATGGCAAAGGAGCCGCACTCACTCCTGCCGGGCAACAGTTTGTAACATATCTTTCCGGCATGCGCGAGGACATGAAACGTGCCATAGAGCAAGGGCAGAATTTCAGTGCCAGATATACTGACAACATCTCTGTTTCCATGATGGTCCGTCAGGCTCTGTATTTTCTGCCCGAAGCCATCCGTATATTAGAAAAGGAGCAGCCCGGCGTACAGGTCGCTCCTCTTTTTCAGTATGATAATGGTGTGGAATGTTTTTTGAAGGAACAATCCGATGTGCTCTTTGCACTCATAGAACAGACTAAACATATCCCGGGAATAAACATCCACAAGCTCTTTGATTCCGGAATCTACCTTATTACCGATAAAAACGATCCTCTGGCTAAAAAGAACATCATCACAGATGAAGATATCTACGGACGCACCCTCATGGTAGGCGGCGGCTCTCCGAACGCTTTACGATCCGTCCAGCAAAAACTAATCTCCTCCGGGAAGATCGAGTATTTTAACAGTCCCGATCACGACTCTACTCTTGTAAATGTC
>JAFYYN010000057.1 GCA_017557525.1 Lachnospiraceae bacterium | reverse complement strand
GACCACCGGCAAGGAATCCGCCATGGCAATATACGAGTATGACGCAAAAGGCAGAATGATCCGCCGCACATACAGCGGAACCTTAATAGGCGAAAACGGCGAATACAACACTAAATGGACCGATGAGTACGAGTATGACAAAAAGGGCCGTACGACATTAGAGAAATATACAGATTCTATCAACGGTGATGAATTTGTATACAAATATACATACAACAAAAAAGGTTTTAACGAAAAAACAGAATGCAATCATTACAACGGATTATTCGTATACACGATCCTGAATGAATACGACAAGGCAGGATATCTTGTAAAACAAACAACCTTAGACCAGTTCGGCGATGTAGATGAGGTAGTGGAATTTTAAGAAACAATCGGTAAGTTTTATAACAAAAAATATTGCATCATATCCCGGCTCCGGCACATTAGTACCGGAGCCTTTTTGGTTTGACTTAGGACCGAAATTTTGATATACTTTATTACAAGAAATGTTATTTTTTGGAAATGGTTTATTTGTCGGTTTTTCGGGGCTTTTGGGTGAAAAAACGCTTTGGGAGGAGAATAAATGGGATACGAAGATATAACATTTTTTGTCGATACATTTAGTGAAGCATTGGAAAAAGGACACATACACGCATACTTTCAGCCGATCTACCGTGCGGTGACCGGGAAGATGATGTGTGCCGAGTCGCTGGCGCGCTGGATCGACCCCGAAAAAGGGCTGTTCTCACCGGCACTATTTATACCTGCGCTGGAAGAGAGCGGGCTGATATTTGAGCTCGATATGGAGATCCTGCGCCAGGCATGTGCATTTTATAACGAGATGAGGGAGAAAGGCACACCGATCCCCTCATTTTCGGTTAATCTTTCACGCCGTGACTTTAAGCACGACGATCTGTACGACAGGGTAATCAGCACCCTGGATAAGTATAATGTTCCCCATGACGCGATCAATCTGGAAGTTACCGAGAGCCTGATGATAGACGAGCCCGAGGTATTCAGAGATGTCCTGCAAAAGTTCAATAACGCTGGGTTTACCATGTGGATGGACGATTTCGGAAGCGGGTATTCATCGCTGAATGTACTTAAAAACTATAACTTCGGCCTTATGAAGTTTGATATGGTATTCTTACGTGATTTTACCTTGAAGGGAAGGAAACTACTAGCATCCCTTATAAATATGGCGAAATCCCTAAGCATACATACGCTGATAGAGGGTATCGAGCACGAAGAACAGCAGCAGTTTATGCTTGATGCGGGCTGTGAGGCGCTGCAGGGATTTTATTTCTCAAAGCCCTGCGCAAAAGATGAGCTGAGCTCCATGATATCTGAAGGAAAGATCGTATGTGAAGACACGGATGACAGAGCGTACTGGGAGCAGATCGGAAAGTTTAACTTCTTAAGCGCCAATCCTATAGAAGAATTCGCCGGTATAGATGCACCTGAAGATAAAGCGGCTGAGCATACGGATACGGTGAGTTCGCTGGCACTATTGGAGTGTAATAAGGGTACCGTAAAATACATATACGCAAACGAGGCATACCGTAAACGTATCAAATATCTCGGTTTTAATACGATAGAAGAGATCGAAAACGATTTCAACAGTCAGCGTACCGAGCAGTCGTTTATGATGAAAAAGTTTATGGAGGATATCATCGAGCAGGGTGATATCAAGATAGCTGAATATACCGCAGAGGACGTATACTTAAGGCTTAGCGGCATATGTCTCGCTAAGAAAAAAGACTGCGCGATGGTAGCGTACAATCTGACCACATTTGAGACCGAGCAGGAAGTGGAAAAAGCGAATCAGCTCATCTACATATGCAATTCGCTGTTCGCGACATATGAAGTGGCCGTACTTGTGTACCCGGAGAGCGGCATCGTAAACCGTATCCACACGTCCAACAATCTTCCGACGTTTGACAAAGAAAGCAGTATAAATGAGAGTCTGCGCAAGTTCTGCCTGTCCCAGGTGGATGAAGTAGACAAGGAGAGATACCTGCAATTTCTTGATCTAAATACTGCAATCGAACGCGTAGAAAACAGTCCCAAGGGCTTCATACAGGATAAATTCAGAATGCATATAAACGGCACACCCAATACCTGGTATTCCGTAAGACTTTCCCGCGTCCCGGCCATCAATGAACCAACCTACCTCCTAACCATTCAATCAATGTGACATAACAAGCAGAATCATATGGCTTTAAGATAGCATCCGGCTGTTGATCAAACCATGCTAAATACCTCTAATCCCGTGAGAAATCACGGGCTTTTTTATGTCAAAACCACCTTGTATAAACCTTAGCATAGTGATATAATTTTTTTTATGAAATCCAAATGAACATAAATTAGATATTTGGACTAAACTGTATAATGTGAAAGCTTCCTGTATAATAAAAAAGTGTAGATAAAACAGTACAAAGTACTTAACAAAAATAGATACCTAGGTTAAACTGTCATTGCTGACCGGCCAGTTAGCAAATAACAGAGAAAGAAAGGTATCTACATATGAATTCTACACAAAATAAGAAGATTGCGCAAGTAAAAGAAACAACAATGGTCATTGGAATTGATGTTGGAAGCGAGAAGCATTATTTCAGAGCATTCAACTGGCGGGGAATTGAGGTAACCAGAAAGCCTGTTTCGTTTACGAATTCCAAGGAAGGATTCGACAGCTTTTACAAATATATTGTAGAGCTGATGCAGAAAAATAACTTTAAAGAGGCACTGGTAGGATTTGAACCAACCGGCCATTACTGGTTTGATCTTGGGCAGTACTTGGGCGGGAAAAAAATCAAATTTGTACTTGTCAATCCGCACCATGTCAAGAAGTCGAAGGAACTGGATGATAACAGTCCATCCAAGAATGATCCGAAAGATCCAAAGACAATCGCAGGATTAGTAAGGGAAGGCAGATACTTTTACTCATACATGCCGACGGGTGTATATGCAGAATTGAGAAATGCTTATACCAGAAGATTCGCGATTGTTAAGGAGCAGACAAGGGCAAAGAACCGTATTCAGAGATGGATATCGATATATTTTCCCGAATACAAAGGGATTTATACGCTGATCGATTCAAAGGGCGGCCTTATGGTACTGAAAAAGGCAGCGACACCCGGTGAAATAGTAAGGCTTGGAGTTGATGGGATTGTCAGTTTATGGAAGGAAGCAAAACTCCGGGCAAATGGCAGAAGCAAGGCAATGAAGATAGTCACGGCAGCTATGAACAGTATCGGACTAAGAGATGGCCTTGAAAGTGCCGGAATGGAGATTCGTGACCTCATAGAGGATTATGAACTTCACACGAAGAGGCTTGAGCAGATCAATGATCTGATTAAGAAACTGTGCCTGCAGATCAAGTATGCAGAGAAACTGCTGGAGATTAAAGGCATAGGTATAACAACAGTAGCCGGTTTTATAGCAGAGGTAGGCGATATCACGAGATTTGATAACGCCAAGGAGTTACAGAAACTGGCTGGGCTTGAACTGGTGTCCGATGACTCGGGCAAGCATAGAGGCAGGAAGAGAATAAGCAAGCGAGGACGCTGCAAGCTTAGGTATCTTCTGTTTCAGGCGGCCATATCAGTTGTTGGGAAGAATGAGGAGTTTAGTGAAATTCATCATTATTATACCACCAGGGAAAAGAATCCATTAAAGAAGATGCAATCGTTAATAGCTGTGGCTTGTAAGCTTATACGGGTATTTTATGCTGTTCTTACAAAGGGAACCAGCTATAATGCATCAAAAATGCTTGAGGATATCAGGCGACCGGGATCCGGGCTGCAGGCAGCCTGAGATTCAAAAGTAACAGACATGGTTATTACAGGGAGCGTCCACCGAAAGGTGCTGTAATGAGAGGAATGTTTGGTTCAGTAATGTAAGTACAAAGAATGAGCTGGTAGCCGGTAGGAATTTTCTCCAGAGGGCGCAGACCCTGCGTGAAAGCTAAACTGGCACCCTGGTTATGGAAAGGCAGTACGAAGGAAGTGAGGTCCGTCGAAAGACGGGGAAACCTGTTGGACATGAGAGGTAAGCTGCCATATAGGGATGGGTATACATCGAGGCCATTTAAATCGTAAAGTGATGACGTTTTATTTGGTGTACCCATTATTACTATATATCTGCCCTGTATGAGGTATAGATCACTCCATAACCACCGCTTCATTCAACTATAAGGTATCGAAAAGTATTGATTTTACTGAAAAAAACACTTGATTATATGGAGAGGAAAAATGCAGAAGTCTGTAGCTTTATTTGTTTGTGTAATTTTATTTTTTTCTATGCTTGAAACCGGAGAAAAAATAAAGGCGGATGATTTAAGGTATGAATATGTAAATGAAGTGGGGTGCTCTATATCAATTACTTCCGGAACAGCTACTGTTATATCAAAAGCAATAGGAAAAAATGGGACAACTTCAATCAACATTACAGTATATGTTGAAAGTTACTATAATGGAGAATGGAACTACTATACGTCATGGACACATAGCGGTGTAAACCAAAACAATACGGATTCGACATCGGTTGCGGCCGGCATATATAGAGTTTGGATGTCTGTAAGTGCAACATCCGGAGGAAATACGGAGTCGTTTAATGTGGATGGAAACATGACATGGTATTTAGGCAATTAGTAAGATATTGTGGACCAACTCGTTTATCGAGTATGGCATATAGCTAATTTGAGATATGAGTGTATATTGGTGAAGGAGGATGCTATGAATAGAAAATTATTATTGCAAAATAGACTTATATATACAATGATAAGAGTGTTTGTTATTATTATAGTAATGAGTATTATCGTTAGCGGTAGTATGTCCGTAAAGGCTGATGAAAAGGTAAGTGTTGCATATGATTATCCTATTACTATCTATTCTTCGGAATGGAAAGAACTAAAAAGTGTTGAAGAAAGACGGATTGCATGTGCTGTACCAATAGAACTGTTAGAAAAAATGACCACAGAAGCTCTTGTAGAAACAGTGGTAAAATATCCATTATTCATTGATGTCTATGCATATGATTCTATCATTCAAGGGTTTCAGGCTCTTGGTAATTATTTCAAGGGCGTAGAAGTTTTGCTCTCAAGAAGTGATGCATTGGATTGCTTGGAGGATTACGCATCTAAAGAAACAACGCGAACGGTATCCACAGATATTTCGTTTTTTAATGCGGATCTATTGATTGATTATTTGCCGGTATATCGTATGGTCAGGAGTGAAACCGAAAAGGATTCACAAATGAGAGTATCTTACGGTCCTGCAATATACACACCCAATGGTACAGAGGTACCTACATCCTGGTGGGATCCTTATACCGGTTATTATGAACAGAACAGGTTTTATGGGCTGACATGGGCTGATCATAATACAAATCAGACAACAGAAGAGGCAATAATGTATACGTATTTAGCTGCTTATCCTAGTACGGTATTAGTGGCTTCGGTTAATCCGAAGTATAATTGCCATTCTTATGGTTGGTATTCCCAGAGTACTTCCAATCAATATTGGATCAATGATCCATGGGTATATATCAGTGATGGCAGTTATTCTCAAACACCTTCCCGTGCAGCAGGAGTTAAAGTGGTTTATTTAAATACAGTACTTACATGTATGGAACATTCAGCCATAATCGTTACTCCGCCGACAAGTAGTACACCGGCCCAAGTAATTTCAAAATGGTCACATAATGGCTTGTTTAGGCATGATATTGATGACTGTCCGTTTGTTGGAACAAACATTTCAAAGTATTATTACAATTAGTATGATTGAAAGATAATCTGCTACGAACTACTTGAAAGGGGTGCTGTTTAATATGAATTTTAAAAAGCTATATATTTCTCTGGTATACTTGATTCTTTCAAGTGTACTTATCGGCCAAAATTTACCAGGACAAAATATTTCACAGTCAATTAATTGTTTTGAAAGTGAACCTGCGGATGAAATAATTAATGAAGAATCTACAGATGCGATCGAGTTGCGTATCGGTAAATACGTTGCAAAAAAACAGAGTGTCTGGTATAGTTATGTTGATATTGAGGAAGATGATTGGGGTGGAATTGGTCCACGTGTGATAGGATTGAATCAGAGCATAATAAGAACAAAGTTGAAAATTGAAGATGGTTATTTAATAATAACAAAGTTTCGATTTTTGATAATTGATGAAAAAACAATTCAGTATATTCAAGTTGAAAACCCGGATGAAGAACAGAAATGGATTCCTGACCAAACGGTTTATGTTCTTGAAGAATAAGCAATAACCCCCGTCGCTTTGGATTAAGTGACGGGGGTTATCAGTTACTATTCGATTACTCAAAAAATACTTGAACTTTTTTGAGTAATATGATGCAAACAAGTTTTGGTAATCACTATATTTTCATCAGCGAAAGATATATCGACTTGATATACTACATGAAAAGCGATTTCTTGACAAGCCCAGATAAATAATATATATATTTATTTCGAGGAGGTAATATACTATGAAGGTAAAGGTTTTATTAGCGGGTTTGGCCGTTTTGGTTATAGTTTTAAGCGGTTGCTCTTCGGGTAAAGATACCATAACCGAAGCTTTTGATTATGAAGCAACAGGGTGGCGAAGCAAAGGTACTTCTCAGGAAAAAATCGAAGCATGTAAGATCCCGGAAGAAACACTTGCGAAGATGACTACGAAAGCTTTGGTTGAAACAGTCGTTACATATCCCTATTTTACTGATGTTACTGCATTTGACACCCTTGAGATGGGCGTGGAAGCGTTAAATCACAACTTTGGCGGATTAAAAGAGCTTATGACCAGAGAAGATGCTTACCAGTGTACGCTTGATCTTATTAACTCTATCTGCCCGGATATACTTGATCTTAAGCCTGAAGATGATTGGGATGAATTTATGAAAGTGTTCAATGAAAAGAATAAGACCAAGTTTGATATCATTAATTTGATCAATGCACACACACTATTGAAAATACTAAAGAATGATTCAAAATAATGTGGTTTTTTATATAGAATTATATAAGACGGTTGACATAAACCTCTCTTTCGTGTATTATTTGTTTGACTAAATGTATAGAAAGCAGGTGTTTATGATGATCACAAAGGATATCACTATAGGTGAGCTTTTAAAGGAAGCTCCCGATGTAGCTCCCGTTCTTCTCAGTGCAGGCATGCATTGCTTAGGTTGTCCCGCATCCCAGGCAGAGTCCATCGGAGATGCAGCACTGGTTCACGGCCTTGATGCAGATGAGCTTGTAGCAGAGATCAACAACTTCCTTGAGAAAAATAAGGCCTGAAGTTTATGGCTTCGGTAAGGAAGGAAAAGAAAAATAAGAGCAGAGTAGGAAAGATCGTTAAAAGGTCTCTCCTATGTCTGCTCTTTTTGTTTTTTTTAGCCTTGCTTGTAGGTTTTATAGTTATATATGCAAAGTACGGCAAAAAGATCAAAGCCCTAAAAGCCGAAGCAAACACTATAGTTTCAAAGTCAAAAAAAGAGGACTTCAGGGCCGCAGAGACCTCCATATGCTATTTTTCCGATGGCAGTGTCATGTCAGTACTAAAGGGAGAAAAGGATGTATATTATCTGGAATACGATGCCATCCCAAAGTATTGCATAGATGCCATGCTGGCGACGGAGGACAGAAAGTTTTATGAGCACTCGGGCTACGATATTTATGCCATACTCCGTGCGGCCAAGGCCTATATCGAGAATGAAGGGGAGATACGTCAGGGCGGCAGTACCATAACCCAGCAGCTGGCCCGTACCATATATCTTTCCAACGAAAAAACGGTAGAGAGAAAGGTTAAGGAGATCTTTGTTGCGGTCGGGCTTGAGAAGAAATATACCAAGAATGAGATACTTGAGTTTTACATAAATAACATATATTTTGCAAACGGGTACTACGGTATCCAGGCTGCCGCAGAAGGTTATTTCGGAAAACCTGCGGGAGCGCTGACTCTTTCGGAAGCGGCCTTTTTGTGCGGTATACCTAACAGCCCTGCCGATTACAACCCGCTAAAGCGCTTTAACAACGCTATCGAGAGGCGTAACAGTGTATTAAAGCAGATGCTGGAGAATAAGGATATATCGAAGGAAGAGTATGAGGCAGCCGTTAAGGAAGAAATAGTACTTTCTGTATCACCGAAACGTGAAAAGTACAACTACGCGGAGACATTCACCTACCATTCGGCGGTACTTGAGCTGCTGAAAAAGGAAGGATTTTCGATAAGGAATGACTTTTATTCCGATGCGGATAAAGAGGAATACGAGGAACTTTATGAGGAAGAATACTACCGCTTAAAGAGAAGCCTTTATACACATGGCTACAGGATATATACATCCATCAACCGGGAAAAGCAGGAAATGCTTCAGGAGTCGATAGACAGTGAGCTTTCCGAGTTCGATGAAAAATATGAGAACGGAATATATGCTCTTCAGGCATCGGGGGTGTGCATAGATAATGATACCGGATATGTGGTAGCAGTGATAGGCGGAAGAGAGCAGGAGTTTGACGGATATACGCTGAACCGTGCATATCAGAGCCCCAGGCAGCCGGGCAGTTCCATCAAGCCGCTTGTAGTATATACTCCTGCATTTGAGAGAGGTCTGTACCCTGACTCCAAAGTTATAGATGAGAAGTTCGAAGGAGGCCCGCGTAACTCGGGCGGTGTATACTCGGGAGAGATAGATATAAGATACGCGGTGTCCGTATCTAAAAACACGGTGGCATGGCAGCTTTTTGAAGAGCTTACACCCAAGGTCGGTCTTTCGTATTTAAAGAGGATGGGTTTTAACTATCTGGTAAACAAAGACTATGTACCTGCTGCGTCCTTAGGAGGACTTACATACGGTGTGACGGCGCTGGAGATGGCAAGTGCATATGCGACTTTGTGTAATGACGGAGTATTTAGGACTCCCACATGCATACAGCGCATATCGGATACTGACGGAAACACTGTGGCAGGCGGAGATGCTGAACGTGTGCGTATATATGATACCAATGCGGTACGTATGATGACGGATACTCTTAAGACGGTCATGACTTCGGGTACAGGCCGCAGGCTGGCTTTATCCGGACACACAAGTGCGGGAAAGACAGGTACCACGGAGAATCAGAGGGACGGATGGTTTGCCGGATATACTGCATACTATACGACGGTCATATGGGTCGGCTATGACTATCCTAAGGAAATGAAGGAGCTTATGGGTAACACATACCCGGGCTATATCTGGAAGTCTTTTATGGATAAGATACATATGGGTCTGCCCGATAAGGATTTTACGCCGTATGAGGATAACAGGGCCGATGCAGAAAAGGATCCGGTCGGGAATGAGGATGATGAGCCCATAGATACGGATCGGGAAGAATTATATACCGGTGATGACGGGAACGGTATAAAGGGACGCATACTTTATATAGGCGATGACGGCAGCAGCATCATTTTAAACGATGAGATCACAGAGGATGCCGATTATGACATAGAAGGTAAGCCCATGTACTTTGATGATGACGGTAACAGATTTTTCTATGATGAGAAGGGAAAGAAGGTGCCTGTGGGTGCGGACGGATACCCTGAAGATTACAGCCTTCCCGGCAGCTGGACGCTTTATGACCACGAAGGAAACACGGTTATGCTTAAAACAGAGGGCGAAATCCCAACAATTGATTGACGATAGGGCGAAAAAAGTGTATAATACTACAGATAGTGGATGTTTGTCACTTTCGGCGAATGTTGCTTTTGCATAGTTCGCCAGGAAAGAAATGAGGTTCTATTATGAGTGAAGAAAATAACAATGAGATGATCAATACACAAGAACAGCAGCCTGTTGAACAGAGCGTCTCTTACGAAGCTGCTCCCTATGCGGATTACAGTAACAGCGATCCGGGCACACCCGTAAAAAAGAAACATAAGGGATTAAAGATCGCCCTTATAGTTATAGCAGCGGTCATTGTGATCTTAAGTGTCACTTTTGCAATCGTATATACTACCAATAAGGAGTATGTACAGAACAAAT
>JAFYYN010000056.1 GCA_017557525.1 Lachnospiraceae bacterium | reverse complement strand
CTAACTTTGTTCTAACTTTTTAGATTTATTTTCTCTTTAATTCCCTTTTGGACCAGAACTGGTCAGCACTTTTAACAATGCAGATCTCAATATCCAAAGATGTTAGTGCATATGGTTCAGAAAAACGGAAATCCGGCCGATAAAATATATGAGATACTATGTTCAATTGTGGTAATAATTCAGATAGATTATAAGGAGAGCCTATGATAACAGGGACGATCAGCAATGCGGTGAGGCAGGATTTCCTTTCCAAGAAATGGGATGCTAAAAAGAAATCCGGAAATGTCCTTTCCAAACAGGACAAGAGTTCAAATGTGAACGGAACGCCGGAACAGTCGATGCTTGAACGGTTTCGGGAAGAAATGAAACAGAATAAGGAAAACAGCAAAATAAACGGGATAGCAAATAAGGTCACTAATGGGGAAGACCTCACCCCGGAAGAGGAACAGTATCTTGCTGAAAAAAATCCGGGTCTTCTCAATAGTTACAGACAGGCCAAGCTCGAACAGAAGGCTTATGAGGAAAAACTTAAAAATTGTGAGACAAAGGATGAAGTGCAAAGACTCAAGACAAATACGGTCAATGGGTATCTGTCGGAAATGTCTGCCGCCAAGGGAACAGGTAATAAGGGTGCTATAGTCGCGACCGCAAAGAAGGTTCTTGCAAAATTAAAGAATATTGAAAAAGCCGAGATAGAGTTTATCAAATCGGGAGCTTATTCGAACCTGCCTACCGAAGCTGATGAACAGATTGAAGAAACCAGGGAGACTGTAGAGGAAAACGAAAGGCTTCTTGAAGAAATATCCCAGGGTATAGATGATAATAAGGAATTAATGAAGGAGACTGAAACTGACAGCAAGGATCCTACTGAACCGGTTACATCAACTGATGGTGAAAATGATGAAATCGCCAAAACTACCGGAAACGCAAATGAAACTGCAGATAAAGCTGTAGAAAAAACTCCCTCTGGATCCGAAAAAGATATCTTTTCAGAATTCGAAAAGGTATTAAAGAAGTATATTCCTGACCATGTGGATGATGATAGAGATGAAAGGCATAATAAGAAAACCAAAGCTCCGGATATAGGTGGAATGATAGATGTTGTTTTGTAACAGTATCCTGATGGAGTAGCAATACGGCATAGGTTTAAGACCCAAAGTCTTTCCTATGCCGTTTTTTTTAGTGCTGTCATCGGCTTTTGTCGAATTCCTTAAGTATAAATGACAAGCGTTGCGTGGGAGGATCAAAGAAATCACGCATACTTTTGTCCATATTGACGAGGTCCTTATACTCTTTATTGCTTAAAATATATGCATCTTTTAATGTATCCTTAATGGCTGAAAGTTCATTGTAACGGAGTGAAAGCTCCTGAATGTTGAGACTGGAAGGATCAACACCGTTGTTCTCAAGCCATCTCTTGGCAGATTTGAATATTCTAAGTTCTTCTTCGTGCTTTTTTTCGTACTGGTCCCTGAAGCGCCCGCCTGATGTGTTGACGGTATTGTGGAATATCATGTTGTTCTGGTATATTTCTGCATGATGCATGATGTCATACAGGCATTTGATCTCATCTTCAGTATCTTTCAAGGCTTTTTTGTTCTGGCTAACTTGTTCTTCAAGTTCCTGTATCCTTTTGCTTCGAACGCTGTCAACTATAAGATTAAGTTCACTTAGTCTGCACCAGATTGATCCGACACGCTTGAGGTTTTCACTCTCAGCCCAACGCATCAATCCGTGATTTTCTACAAATTTTTCCTTGGTGGTATCGATCAGAGTGGTGTGGAATTTATCGTCAAATCTAAAATGATTAAGTGTGTCTTTCTTTTCGGCAATTTTTTCCCTGACACTTACCCTGGTACGGGTCTGGGATTTAGATGGCATATCCTTCTTTGTATCAACTGATGATAGGATCTGTTCTTTATTTTTCCGGAATACTTCAAGCAGGTATTCCTTGTTTAGAGCTATGGAGAAGGTCTTTTCGATGTTGCTGTCCCGGATCTTTTGGCCCTGCTCATTTTGAAAAATGATATGTTTCCTGTTGTCTGTCCACTGCACATCCCATCCCATTTCCTTCATGGCTGCGATGAAACCTTCACGGCTTGTTGCTGAGGGCACGACATCTATCAGGGCTGTAGCGCACTGTACCAGATGGCTCTTTGATGAACTGTTGCGGATGAGGTTGTACTTATCCTTGCTCCATGCGCTCAGATGTCCCGCTTGTACAGGAGTACCATCAAAGTGAAATCCTTTCCTGTTTACCGACAGCCCCCGGTCTTTGCAGAGACTGTTGGTGAAATCCTTCTGTGCCTGGAGATCCCTCTTTGTCTGGTGTAGCTTTTTCCCGTCAATGTATGACACACTGTTTGTAACGATATGGCAGTGCAGATGGTCCCTGTCCTGATGGACACTTATGACGCTCTGATAGCCAGAGAAGAACCTTTCTGCAAACTCTTTACCTATATTAAGTACATCCTGTGGGGTGACTTCTTCATCTTTGTGGAAACTGATCATGTTGTGTGCATACATCCTGCCGGAGTCTTTGCCCCATAGCTGTTTCTCGTTTATCCACTCCCTGTATACATCTTCATAGTTAATGGTCTGTGCAGTATAGGGACCGGTTATCTCAACATAACCGTCTTTAGTCTTTTCATCACGGAGGTCATATTCGAGAGTATTTCTTAACGCTCCGTGTGATGTTGCTTTGGTATTGATGACCTTATTAACTGCCATACCGAATTGCACTCCTTCCTGTACTCGGCTACCTGATTTGATATGTGTTCCAGCTCACTCGCTGAAGGTGTCATACCTGTGCCATTGGCTATGTGTGCCATCTGGTTGACATTTGTGCCTAAGCCCCTCAGCTGCTGCTCAACTCCTGCGAAAGTCCTGCTTATATTTTTGAGTACATCTAGAGTATCAGCGGTGGTGACGGAAGAGTCAAGGGCTGCACTGATGATATATGACTGCTGTGATAATCCTGACTCACTGACCTTGTTCTTGAGACTGTCATATTCCAAATCACTCATCCGTACGGTGACTGCTCTGTTCCGTGTACGGTTTACCTTACTCATGGTGAACACTTCCTTTCATTGTTTACTATGGTGCCGGTCCTAGCGGCGGGAGATTTTTTAGGGGTACCAAGGGGACTTAGTCCCCTGGCAAGTTAGTGGAACCGGGGAGCCGGAAGGCTTACCCGGAGGAACGGTGCGTTATGGCTTGCCATAATGCGAAACTTGCCCTATCTGCCTCGGTGTATGACCTGCTACGGGGGAGGGACGGCGCGTGCAGATAGGTGGTTTAGCGATTGCAACTTACTGGTGCAGTAGCTGGAGCATTTAGTGTGCGGAGGATTGCTCATACCTGAAGCTCGAATCTGATCCTGCCTGAACGGTAGTCGGCCATGAAGCGTTCCAGTGCAGCCTGCAGGATGACATTTTTGTGGGGGATACTGGAGCTGAACTTCTTCCATTCGTCGGCTACGGATCTTTCGATACTGAAGGCCTGGCGTACACATTTTTCAGCTGATTTCTTTACGATTATGGTCTCGGTATCTTTGTCAGGCATATGCCAGCCCTGTTTGAAGCCACGGCTCTTCAGGACTTCCACAAGGTAACTGTGGGAAAAATTACAACCGGTGTAGTCCTGAAAGTCTTTCGTGTGCCCGTTGGCTTTTAGTACAAGCTTGAGCAGTTCGTGGTCTGACATGTGCTGGCAGTCTGCTGCAGTAATCTTGGCAGAAACAGTAGTTATCTGTGCCGGGATAGCATTGTTTTTGTGCTCTAAAAGGTTTGTGTTTGTTGTGGATTCATTCATGTGTTGTTCCTCCTCGGTAATTGTTTAGTTTACAAATATTTTTGTGAAAGCCATGATCCTGAAAAGAGCGGGAGATAAAGTAGGTCATCCTGGTATTCTTAGCTTCTTTAGCTCAAAGGCGTGGATCTCTTCGTCGGTGTAGCTGCGTCCCTGATATGGTTCATAAGGGCGTTTGACGGTTGGCTTGACATATACCGGTCCGGTATCGCGGCTTAAGAATCTGTTCTGCTTTACCTGATCTTCGTAAGCTTTTTGAGCCTTGAAAGAAGCTGGGGCATTAAGCAATGTGGCCAGTATATATCGCTGGATGTTTACGATTTTGGTATTATTTCTGCAAAGACAGTCGAGTACATATTTGGCTGTTTCAAGGTCTATGGACTTGAGGCAATCCTTAATGGTAGATCTGCTGTAGTGCCGACCGTTGATGATGGTATCCTCGGAGCAGGCGACATACTCCTGAGCCATAACCTGTGTCATATCATCTACAAGTGCGGTTTTGCCTGGTGCATAACAGAGTAGCTGCTCATAGCTAATCTGGGTTTTGAAATCCTCTAGGGCTATGGTGTACCGATCCGGATAAGAACCCTTTGCCGTTGATACAGGGGGTGAAGAGAAAAAAAGCTGATCCTCATCCGTCTCTTTTGTGGTTGGGTTGGTGAATGATAGAAGATATATATTATCTTTTTTAAAACTCTCTTTATTATTCTTTATAATATAGGGGTCAGATTTGAGCTCTTTAGGGAGCTCATGGATGATCTCTCTAGAGAGTTCATTTTTGACACTCCTAGAGGGCTCGTTTTTGACACTTCCGGAGGGTTCATTTTGATCCTCGCAGGTAGAATCTTGATACAACCCGTTTTGGACATCTGCATCGGAAGTGTTGTAATGCATAATGTAGACATAGTCAGGATTACCCTGGCCATGCGAGTCAAATTTTACAAGCCCGGTATCTTTCCCAAAGCAGTCTTTTAGCTCTTTGCGTATTCTTTTTGCCGTGGATTCACTACAATTCAAAAAGTCGCAGGTCATCTTTACTGAAAAAAGAATGTAGACTCTGTTTTCACTGTCTGTTTTTGGTGCTTTTTCCTGCCGCATAGTATCAAGAAGCTTCCCATAAAGTAACTTTGCCTTACTTGAAAGTTTCTGACAGGACGGGTCATCAAAGAGAAAATTCGGTAGCTTCATAAAAAGATAGTCTTTGTGATTTGCCGGGTGATAGTATTCAAGTGTTGGAGTAGGTGCAGACATATAACCTCCTTTAAATAGACATTGACATTTTCTGATGAAATTCGTACAATAATATACAAATAATGTACAAATTATTTAATGGAACAGTTTATCGGTTTAGGTATAATATAGGTACAATTAGAGCCGTAAAAAGCCGATTTTTTTAGGAAGTTTTTACTGATTAGTACTAGAACTGAATACTGAGGAGTTGCAGATTTTTTCAGTAATTTTATATAATAAGAAGCCTTCAAAACTCGAAAACACCAGTAAAATAGGCATTTTGGGCATAAAGAAAAGGCTCCAGTCTATAACTGAAGCCTTCCGTCAAGAACAGGGATAGCAGGATTCGAACCTACAGATGACGGAGTCAGAGTCCGTTGCCTTACCGTTTGGCGATATCCCTAAAACATCAACAGATGTGATTATAATACATAGTTTTTGAATTTGCAAGTCTTTTTTTATGGTAAAATTTGCTTTAATATCCGAATATTAGATAAAACAACACATAAATTCAGAATATTGGCAAAATATTACTTACAATTAAATCAATTTCACGACTCAACTGACTGGTTCAATGAGCGGACGATTTACGAAGAAAGGCATAGGTATGAGAAAGAGGATCCTTGCTTATATAAAATACATGGAAGAGCTTTTGGCAAAGCTCGAAGCAGGGCAGGGAAGCACAGATGGTGCTGACCTTGAGAAAATCGAGAAAGAGCATCTGACGCAGATTGCTTTCTTTGCGCATGAAAGGCTCATCCACCTGATAGTTACAGTGCTGTTTGCGGTACTGGAATTTCTGGCGCTTCTTATGTGCATGCTTTTTCCAGGCATAGGTACGGTGCTTCTTACATTCGCAGTACTGGTGCTTCTTGTGCCATATATCAGGCACTATTATCTGCTTGAAAATGAAGTCCAGCATATGTATGAGCAGTACGACAGACTTCAGTCGTTAATTGACGGAAAATCATTTAAAATGTAGTTTAGTAAAACCTTTTACTTTTTGCTTGCCACATTGAAATTTATATGCTATACTGTGTTAAGAAAAGGAGATAGAGTATGAAAAGCAGTAAAAACCGTATAGTATATCGTTTTTTATGTATGCTTTTTGTTTTAAGCTTCTTGGTTGTTTTGGCTGAAAAGCATCATATAAAGGCGGATAACGAAGACGGACAGCTCTTTATTTATGACGGCCTAAAATTCATCATAGATGAGGAGAACAAGACCGCCTCGGTGGCAGGAAGTGAGTCGGAGTCACTGACTAAACTGACAGTACCGGACACCATATATTACGGAGAAGCTTATATTCCTGTTACGGGCATAGATGAATACGCTTTCCAGGGGAGTAGTTTAAAAACGATAAATCTTGGGGCAAATATCACCTACATAGGCGAGGGTGCATTCTCGTTTTCAGAAAATATAAAAAAGGTTTCGATACCTAAGAAGTGCGAGCGTATAGATGACGCAGCATTCTTTATGTGTACGGGGCTCAAAACAGTATCGATCAACAAAAAGGGAGTGCTTTCCGTTATAGGCAGCGGAGCCTTTGCGGGTACTGCCGTGACAAGCATTGCCATTCCGAATGCAACGGTCACTCTTGGGGATGCGGCATTTGCTGAGTGCAACGCCTTAAAGAGCGTTACCATAGGGAAAAAGCTGAAAAACTTTGGTACCGGTGCTTTTGCAGGCTGCAATGCCTTAACCAAGATTACGATATCTGACAAGAATAAATATTTCCTCGCTGATGAAAACATCATTTATACAAAAGACCGCACGGAGCTTGTGTGTGGGGCAGCTGCTTCGGGGCAACTTAAGATAAGCGAAGGGACTGTAAAAGTAGCGGAGAGAGCATTTGAGGCCAATACAAAGATTACCTCGCTGGAGCTTCCGGATAGCCTGGAAACAGTTGGCGAAGGAGCTTTCATAAACTGCACTTCGTTAAAAGAATTAAAGCTCATCGGCGGTCTCAAAGAGCTTGGGGAGAATGTATTTTACGGAATTGAAGGACTGAAGTTTGTACAGTTGTCACAGGGAGAAGGACAGTATGAAGATTAGTTCTCTTTTGATCAGAAATTTCAAGACGATAAAAGAACTTAACATAGACAGTATCGAAAGTGCTTTTATCATAGTCGGTAAAAACAGTACCGGTAAAACAACCATACTTAAGGCGATACTTGCTGTAGCCGGACAGTATGAGGTAAAGCAGACGGACTTTAATGATCCCAACAGGAATATCGAGATAGCGATCAATCTCGAGATAACCAATGCGGACATAGTTGAGCTGCATTCAAAGGGAAAGATAAGCAAGTATAAGAATTTTGACATGTGGTACAAGGAGTTCTGCGAGCTCCTGCCTACATTTGTGAGGGGCGGCAAAATGCCTGACGCATATGACCCTGAAGACCCGGCAGAGGCTATAGAGGAAATGTTCCCCTCTGAGGCCGAGCAGGATGCAAGTGATTTCGGAGGTCTGCTTTCCTTCTCATATGTCGTTGATACCTCGATGAATATCAGGTTTTCGGACGGAGTAAACAAAAATAATCCCAATTTAAAGAAAATCTTCCCTAAGGTATATTTCTTTGATGTAACAAGAAATGTAAAGGAAATCCAGGACAGCATCTTCATGGTGCAGACGAAATCAGCTCTGAAACGCGTAAGGGATACTGTCTGCATGTATGACGAGTCAAGGCCATGTACCAACTGTTTCAGGTGCATAAACGATATCTTGAAGAAAGTACCGGACCAGCTTTCGATACTTGAAACCACAAAGCTTTTAGAGTATAAGCTGATGCAGCTTAACATGGATGAGTTCGTTAGCCGCCTGAACACCTATTATATCCGTAACAGCGGCAGGCAGCAGGATATAGAGTTTACGGTAAAGCTGAACACAAGGGACCTGTTTATCATGGATACTTTGGTTACCAACAGGGACCATTACGGTGCGGATTCGGTGGAAACCCTGAGTGCCGGCGCCAAGAGTATTTACATACTGTCTCTGCTTGAGGCTTATGTGGATGAAAACAGCAATATCTCGAGTATCATTATGATCGAGGATCCTGAGATATACCTTCATCCACAGCTGCAGAAAACTGCGAGTGAGATACTTTACAGGCTTTCAAAGAAAAATCAGGTTATATTCTCGACGCATTCGCCGAATATGATCTTTAACTTTAAGTCTTCGCAGATCAACCAGGTAGTCCTCGATAAGGACTATAACACGACCATTTCGGAAAATTCTGATATTAACAGGATACTTGACGATCTTGGGTATTCCGCAGGCGATGTGATGAATGTAAATTTCGTCTTCATCGTAGAGGGCAAGCAGGATTACAACAGGCTGCCGCTGCTGCTTAAGAAGTACTATTCAGAGGTTTACAATGATGACGGTACTCTCCAGAGGATCTCAATCATAACTACAAACAGCTGTACGAATATCAAGACCTATGCAAATCTCAAGTATATCAACCAGCTGTACCTTAAGGATCAGTTCTTAATGATTAGGGACAGCGATGGTAAAAAGCCTGAGACACTTGCTAAGCAGCTCTGTTCCTACTACAGTGACAGGGCTCGCGAGGACCCGACAAATATCCCGAGGATCACAAGAAAGAACGTGCTGATCCTGAAATATTATTCCTTTGAGAATTATTTCTTAAATCCTAAGGTAATGGTAAAGATCGGCGTGCTCAATAATGAGGAGGAATTTTACAATATCCTTCTTTCAAAGTTTAAATCCTACCTGTTTAAGCTTCCATGCGCTAGGCGTATGAAGGAAGTGACGGGGCTTGTGGTCAGATCCAAGGAAGATCTTAAACGCAACATGGAAACCATTAAGATCTATATGCGCGGGCATAATCTCTTTGATATCTTTTACGGCAGATATAAGGGCGAAGAGGAAAATGCCATACTCATGAAGTATATTGAGGCAGCTCCCAGGAGTGATTTCGCAGACATACTTAATGCAATTGATAATTTTATCTATTTCATGAACAGGAAGCGTGAGGATGAGTCATTGAAAGAAGATGAAGACGAGAAAAGAGTCGAAAAACATAAGCATAAAAACAAATATAACCGTTCATACTAAAGAAAATTTTACAATAAGAAAAAATAAATGATCAGGAGGCAAGTATGTTTAAACTGTTTATCAACCCCCAAAACAAAAAGGAACACATCAATCCCGAGCTTCAGGGACATTTCTCGGAGCATCTCGGACGCTGTATCTATGAGGGCCTTTATGTAGGCGAAAAGTCCGACATTCCCAATGTCAACGGAATGAGAAAGGACGTTGTTGAGGCGTTAAAGGAAATGAAGATCCCGGTACTTCGCTGGCCCGGCGGCTGCTTCGCTGACGAGTATCACTGGAAGGACGGCATTGGTCCCAAAGAGGGCAGAAAGAAAATGATCAATACCCATTGGGGTGGAGTTTTGGAGGATAACAGCTTCGGTACCGATGAGTTTATGGAGCTCACAAAGCAGCTAGGCTGCAAGACCTATATTAACGGTAATGTCGGCAGTGGCACCGTACAGGAAATGAGTGAGTGGGTTGAATACATGACCTTTGAAGGCGTTTCCCCTATGGCTGACATGAGAAAGAAGAATGGCCATGAGGAAGCATACAAGGTTGATTATTTCGGCGTAGGCAATGAGAACTGGGGCTGCGGCGGAAACATGAATCCTGATTATTACGGAAACCTTTACAGAAGGTATCAGACATACATCAGAAATTACAATCCTGAAAACAGGATCTATAAGATCTGCTGCGGTGCTAACGCAGGTGATTATGAGTGGACAGATGTTGTAATGAAGACCTGCTTTAAGAATGCTCCGGAGTTTGTTCATGGCTTTATGGAAGGACTTTCACTGCATTATTATACTGTTCCCAATGACTGGACACATAAGGGAAGTGCTACCAAGTTCACGGAGGAAGACTGGTACAACACCTTAAAGAAGACCATGTTTATGGAGGAACTTATTAACCATCATACTGCCATCATGGATAAGTATGACAAGGAGCATAAGGTTGGACTTATCGTTGATGAGTGGGGTACATGGTATGATGTAGAGGAAGGTACCAATCCCGGATTCTTATATCAGCAGAATACCATGAGGGACGCTCTGGTTGCAGGTATCAACCTCAATATCTTCAACAAGCACTGTGACAGGGTTAAGATGGCCAATATCGCACAGCTTGTTAACGTTCTTCAGTCAGTTATCCTTACTGAGGGCGAGAAGATGGTTAAGACTCCTACTTACCATGTTTTCAATATGTACAAGTATCATCAGGACGGCGAGCTTCTTGACAGCTATATTGAGTCAGAGGAGATCGGTTCCGAGAAGGATAAGGTTCCTAACCTTACAGAGTCCGTATCGGTTGATAAGGATGGTAAGATACATGCTACTATCTGTAACCTTTCCTGCAAGGATGCATATGATGTCAAGATCGTGCTTGCAGAAAGACAAGCAGAGGCTGTAACAGGCGAGATCCTTACAAACAAGATGGATGCATACAATACCTTTGATGCTCCCGAGACAGTTAAGACTGAGAAGTTCGATGCAAAGCTTGAGGCTGACGGTATTTCCTTTAATATTCCTGCATGCTCTGTACTGCATCTGACATTCTGATATCTAAAATAAATTATTTGATTTTCCTAAGGCGCGCCGTAACAGACTTAAAAAGGTTACGGCGCTTACAGTTTGAAATGCAGGCGGCTCAAGTGGTTATGCCTGCAGCATTATAGGAGCTATGAGAAAACGAATCTTCAATATAATCCAGATCGGAAACAAGGATGACTGGGTAAGCCGGGGCTTTGATATTCTGCTTACCTGTGTCATTATGCTGAATATTGTAGTTACGTTTATGGAAACCTTTGATGACCTGTCAGAGTTTTTCGGGGTGTTTAAGGTGATAGAGATAGTTACCGTTGCGTTTTTCTGCATTGAGTATGTACTGAGGATCGTAACAGCCGACTATCTTTATCCGAATGAAACGCCTGTCAAGGCAAGGTTTCACTTCCTGATCTCGTTTGATGGTATAGTGGACCTCTTAACTATCCTGCCTTTCCTGTTCCTGTCGGGCTTTATCGCATTCAGGATACTTAGGATTTTCAGGATATTCCATCTGTTCAGGATCAATACCCAGTATGATTCGTTTAACGTGATCACACTGGTACTTAAGGAGAAATGGAAGCAGATAGGGTCATCACTGGTTATAATAGTTGTTATTATGTTAGCAGCCTCTCTCGGAATGTACTCTGTAGAGCATAATGCCCAGCCTGAAAACTTCACAAATGCCTTTTCGGGCATGTGGTGGAGTGTATCGGCGTTGCTTACTGTGGGCTACGGTGACATCTATCCGATCACAGTCATCGGAAAGATCATGGGAATACTCATAGCCTTCCTTGGAGTTGGCGTGGTGGCTATCCCTACCGGTATTATTAGCGCCGGCTTCGTTGAGCAGTTCCGGATCAGGTCTGTTTCAACGTCAGCTTTAAAAGATGTAGCGAATATCGGAGAAATAGTAATAACTAGCGATCATGAGTTCCTGGGGAAGAGAGTTTCGGATGTATCCGACAAGCAGGATATTGAGATATTACTGGTACTGCGAGGGGAATTGAGCCTTTTCCCGACGGATAACCTGGTATTGCAGAAGAATGACATAGTGGTTCTTAAGTCCGGCAGGGTTACAAGGCGTACCTCAGGTGAGAATAATGCCGCAAAGCCTAAAACAAGATAATAAAAAGAGGGATGCCCGAAAGGACATCCCTCTTTTGTCAGACAAAGCCAAACCGGAAAGGACGCCGGCAGGATTGCCCGACTTTGGCCCCTGTCCCGGATTCTGTATGCGGGTCCTCCGAAGCAGAGACTTACAAATTTACATCATACAATTATTCCGGGGTTTTGTCAAGAGAATAAAATGCTTTCATGAATAATATCTTGCTAAAATACTTGCAGATCAAGGTAAATCAAGCAAGATTTTTACATTAGTGACATAAATTCACACTTGAAAAAAAAGCAGAAAAGTAGTAGAATAAATCTGTATGTAACCAACACGGAAGGAAGGTGCAGAGAGTGAAGAAAAGAATAGCGGTTTTCGCTAACGGCTGGAATTGTGAAAATCTGTCAAATTTCATGATGGGCCTGGAAAAAAACGCAAAGCCCGAGACAATGGATTTCTTTGTCTTTTTGAGCTATGCATCCTATGGTTATAATGAGCTTAACCGAAAAGCTGAATCTCTCGTTTATGACCTTCCTGACCTTAAGTCGTTTGACGCTCTTATAATTTTTGGACCCGGTCTCAATTTCCGTGATGTAATTGAGAATATTCAGAAAAAGGCTGACGAAGCAGGCATTCCTGTTGTAAGCATAGGTCTGGAGCATCCCGGGCATTATTTCATCGGTGCGGATAACTATGTTGGTATGAAAGAGCTTGTGGATCATATGATCGAGAAGCATGGCTGTAAAAAGTTCGTATTTATGGCCGGTTCACGCGAGAATGATGACTCCAACATCAGGCTTAAGGCTTTAAAGGACTCGATGAAGCAGCATAAACTTAAATTCGGGCCTGCTGATGTTTTCTATACCGAGTGGGAAGCAAGGTATGCGAATGATTATATCCGCCAGACCTATAAATCCCCTGCTGATTTCCCGGATGCATTTTTGTGTGCCAACGATCAGCTGGCAGTTGGCGTAAGTCAGCTGATGGAATCATATTATCATATAGATCCTACCAGTATCAAGGTTACGGGGTTTGATCATCTTGATTCAAGTAAGATATATTATCCTGCAATTTCGAGTGTTGATCAGGAATATATCACCATTGGCAAGAAGACGGTGGAAACGCTTGATAACATATTTAAGGGCAGCAAGGCTGATACTGAGGTGTTTGTCCCTTGCAAGTTTGTAGTCGGGGAAAGCTGCGGCTGTGGCTATAGCAGGAGAGCTGCAAAGGATAGAAAAATATACATCAGGCGCCAGCAGCTGATGAGCAGGTTTGCATCAAATAAAGAAGGAAGGCTTTTTGTACTTGAAAGAGCAATATTCCAGGGGCAGACCTTCGAAGCAGTTAATAAAAATGTTCAGGATCTTATGTATAAGAGTTCCGGTTCTGAAGGTAATACCTTCTACATCATGTTCGATCCTGTACTTGAAAAGATAGGCGAGAGAGAAGAATCAATGCTTCCGAGGTTCTCACTTGACAAGGAATATCTGGTGGTATGTGGCAAGAAAGATAAGGTCCCGGTTACAAGCAAAAAAGTGGACCGTATTGATATCATTCCGGATAACACAGGAGAGGGAGCAAACAGCATTTATCTTATAGGTATCCTTCATTACGAAGATCTTATGTGCGGCTATGTGGTTTTAGGTACTTCAGCAAGGGATATCAGGGACGGTGAGTTTGCAAATTATCAGACCAGGCTTGACAGGGCCTTCTTCCCTTATATAAAGAACTTCCAGCTGAATACACTGAACAAGAAACTTGCCGACCTTATGGAGCAGGATTCACTGACTCATGTAAAGAACAGGACGGCTTATGACAAATATATCAGGCAGTTCCAAAAGCAGGTGGCTGACGGTGAGACCACTGAATACGCTATAGCTTATTTTGATATAAATGACCTGAAGGTTATAAACGATAAATATGGCCATGAGGCCGGAGACGCATATATAAGAAATTCATGCAAGCTTATATGCGATACATTTAAGCATAGCCCGGTATTCAGAATTGGTGGGGATGAGTTCCTGTGCATTATATGCAATAATGATTATAAACATCGCGAAGAGTTATTGGCGGCCATGAAACAGGAGATGGAAAACAGGAAAGCAGCCCGGGAAAAGTATTCTCCCGCAGCCATTGTTTCCCTGGCATCCGGTATGGCAGTTTATGAGCCGGGCAAAGATCCCGATATCATGTCAGTAGTGCACAGAGCTGACGCTCTGATGTATGAAGATAAGGCCAGAATGAAAATGGGTAATATTCGGTAAGGAAAATAAAACACGGAGTAGTAATACAACAATGAAAATAAATGCAGTTAAGGGTATGAACGATTATTTGCCTAACGAGGTAGAGCTTCGTGACTATATCCAGTCAACAATACTTAAGGTTTATGAGAAAAACGGTTTCAGGCGTATAATGACCCCTGCTGTTGAGGATGCGGAAAACATCGACAAGAGTGAGGGCGGAGATAACCTGAATCTCGTATTTAAGATTTTAAAGAGAGGCGAAAAGCTGGAAAAAGCTCTTGCTACAGGTGATGAGAAAGAGCTTTCGGATTTAGGCCTCAGATACGACCTTACACTTCCTCTTTCAAGGTACTATGCAGGTCACAAGGAGATACTTCCATCTCCTATGAAGTGCATCCAGATAGATAAGGTTTACCGTGCCGAGCGTCCCCAGAAGGGCAGGGACAGGGAGTTTGTACAGTGTGATATCGATATCCTTGGTTCTTCGTCAGCAAACTGTGAGGTAGAGCTCATTTGTGTAACGGCAGAGGCACTGCAGGCACTTTCACTTAAAAATTTCAAGATCAAGATAAATGACAGGAGACTGTTAAAGTCCATGCTCCTAAAGTGCGGTTTTGAGGAAGGTCAGCTGGACAGCGTATGTATCTCCTTTGATAAGCTTGATAAAATAGGAGTTGAGGGCGTTATAGCCGAACTTAACGAAAAGGAATTTGCAGCATCAGCTATTGAGAACTTCAGTAAGGTACTAGAAAAGCGGCCTTTTACGCTTGACATGATGCCTGAGCTCTGCGAGGATGCTTCAGCTGCTGAAAACCTAAAATATATTGTTGATACCGTAAAATCCGTGAATAATGGTGCTTTTGATGTGGAATTCGATATCTCACTTGTAAGAGGCCAGGGCTATTACACAGGTACCGTATTTGAGGTAGAGAGCACAGAATTTAGAGGTGCTATAAGTGGTGGTGGAAGATACGATAACCTTATAGGCAAGTTCATAGGCCAGTCAGTTCCAGCAGTAGGCTTTTCAATCGGTTTTGAAAGGATTTTTGCCATACTAAAGGAAAGCGGTTTCAAGATTCCTGCAAAGCGTGATAAGATCGCACTGCTGTATGATGCAGAAAAATTCTCGGAAGCATATGTAAAAGCTCAGGAATTAAGAGGGCAATATGACGTCTCATTGTTCGAGACACCGAAAAAGACTGGCAAGTTCTTAAGCAAGCTTCAGGAAAACGGATATAACGGATTCTTTATCCTCGGACAGTCAGAGGAAGTTAATGAATTGAAATAAGCTGATGTGTCAGTGGGGACGGTTCTCACTGGCACATTTTTGATATAACCCTTGGTGTTGAAATAGATTGGCTAATGAGTATAATAGTGTGGGAAACGATTAGAAAACGGAGGTGCAAGAGTGGCATTTGAAAATTCTTACTGCGGAAAAAGATGTGCTCATTGCACTGAGAAGGATAATGGAAAGTGCCTGGGCTGCAAGCCGAAACTGGAATTTGCATATCTTAGATCGGTAAGCGAGGCAACGAAGAAAAATGCTGAATTGGGAAAGGCTTCCGAAGACGGTTTTTTACAGCCCCTGGATCTGACCAATGTTAAGAATGACATATCCAAGGATGATATGGGAAATTTAAAAGGCGGAGCAGTACGATATAGTGATTTTTGTCCTATAGCGATGTGCTGCAAAAACAAAGAGTTTGAGCACTGCGGCTTTTGTACTAAAAGCTTTGCCTGCCCTGATTACTCCAATAAGGGAAATATGAGTGTGATCATAGATGCCAAAATGGAAGCATGGGGCATGATAGATCACGGACTAAAGGGCAGTGTGTCATATCAGTGGATGCTATTTGTTTGCTTCTTGCTGGAAATTGTCAGGGATGTATCAATGACACTTGGAAGGGGAATTGTGGCTCCGGGAATAATTACAATAGGAGTTGCTCTGGTTTCTGCCTATGCATATAATAAGCTTGGGAAATATAGTAAAATATTCACTGTTGTAATGTTCCTGACTCTTGCTAACCTGACCTTAAAAATGCTTGTAAGTTATGGCGGTTTTGGACTTTTCTGGTCATATCCGATGTACATACTTCAGTTGGTAGTCGCGGTTAGCTGTTATAAAATGACTTTTGATGCTTATGCTGAGATGGTAAGTGTGGCTGATGCATTTTTAGAGAAAAAATGGTCAAAAATGTGGAGAGTAACTCTTATTTGGTACGTGCCTTGTTATATAGTTGTCGCTTTATTATCGCTTACCGGATTTGCTGGGAAGAAAGCAGGAAATATTTCAATTGTTGAGAATGCTGGGAACATTTCAGGAGTATCTACACTTCTTTTTATGATTCCGTCCGTTATATTAAATATCCTTATACCGATGCTTATGGTCAGGACTATAAAAGTATGCAAAGAGAACTGAGAAGTATCGTTAACCAAAGGCTTCCCCTTGAGGGGATATATCGACATGCGTAGCATGTTGATGCCCTCCCTGGCGAAGGGAAGCTGTCAGCGAAGCTGACTGATGAGGTGTCAACTAAATAACTGAATGTGATTTGGTTTATTAGTACGATCAAAATAGGATGGCTATAGGTTTACAGCGATATTGGTAAATGATTTTAAATATTCCGTATCAAACTCCTAAATTTTCGTCGATTTTTTATATTGACAAATGTGAGAAATGTAATTATACTCGAACTGTAACTTAAATAAAACATCACTCTTAAGTTAGGAGGATGTATTTAGAAAAGGAGAACATCATGAAAAAATCAGTATTTTTCATGATGCTGCTGGTCCTTACGATGGCACTGTGCGCATGCTCAGGCAATACCAATAAGGACAATGCGGGGAAAGATAATTCTTCGCAGACAGCCTCTGATTCGGTAAGTTACGGAGGAGAAGTAGTAGTAGGTATCACCCAGGATTTAGATAGTCTTGACCCACACAAAGCAGTTGCGGCAGGAACGAAGGAAGTTCTGTATAACATTTTTGAAGGCCTTATTAAGGTTGATAAGGATGGAAACTTTGTTCCGGCTGTTGCAGCCTCGTATGAGATTACGGATGGAGGTTTGAAGTACAAGTTCAAGCTTCGCGATAACGTAAAATTCCATAACGGAAAGGTTGTTACAGCAGATGATGTAATATATTCACTTAAACGCGCTGCCGGTATGTTAGAGACTTCAGATCCTGAAGTCGTAACATTATCGGCTTTTTCTATTTTCTCCGAAGTAAATAAAACCGATGAAGGCGTAGAAGTAGTTTTGAGCGAGCCCAACACAGAGCTTATCGGCTTCTTCACAAGCAGCATCATACCTTGCGATTACGCAGATCAGTCAACAAAACCCGTAGGAACAGGTCCTTTCAAGTTCGTTTCCTATGAGCCATTAGTTAATTTTGTTATTGAAAAGAACAACGATTACTATGATGAGTCAAAGAAGGCATATCTTGACAAGGTAACCTTTAAGATTCTCACCAGTATTGATTCGGCATTTATGGAGCTTCTTGCAGGCAGCATCGATATCTGTCCTTACCTTACAAGCGAGCAGGCTTCACAGCTTAACGGAAAGATGGATGTACTTGACGGTTCCATGAACCTTGTACAGGCACTTTTCCTGAATAATAAAGTTGAGCCATTTAATAATGTTAAAGTACGTCAGGCTGTATGCTACGCACTTGACAGAAATGAGATCATCAATGTTACTGCAGGCGGACGCGGCGATGTAATCGGGACAAATATGTTCCCTTCATTCTCAAAGTACTATGACGCAGCTACCGCAGAGACCTATAATACTAATCTTGAGAAAGCTAAGGAGCTTTTAACTGAAGCCGGATATCCTCAAGGGTTCACATTTACCATCAAGATCCCTTCGAACTATGACTTCCATGTAAAGACCGGTCAGGTTATAGTTTCACAGCTTGCAAAGGTAGGCATCAAGGCCGAGATCCAGCTTATTGACTGGGGTACATGGCTTAGCGATGTTTACTCGGGAAGACAGCATGACGCAACCATTATCGGACTTGACGCACAGCTGGCTCCTTCGGATATTTTCAGATTCTATCCTACCGATAGTTCTAAGAACTTCATCAACTACTCAAATGCTGAGTTTGATGAGACCTTCGCTAAGGCTAAGGCTTCAGTTAATGAGGATGAGAAGGCAGAGCTTTACAAGAAGTGTGAGAGAATTCTTACGGATGATGCAGCTTCAGCATATATCCAGAGTCCCGCACAGCTTGTTGCAGTTAATCCCAAGCTTGGAGGATACACATTCTATCCTATCTATGTACAGGATATGAGCACCGTATACTTCAAGAAGTGATTTGAGTTGTATGTGCATTACCGATTATAGCTATCATTTTATAGTCTTCCCCTTGAGGGAATATATCGACATGCGTAGCATGTTGATGCCCTCCCTGGCGAAGGGAAGCTGTCAGCGTAGCTGACTGATGAGGTGTTATAACCAGAGGGAAAGACATATAATCATATTGGTGAATAGACCAAAATAGATGCCGACTGTCAATATGGGATATAAAACCATAAAGTCACTATCAGCATATCCCTGCGATGGTAGAATGGTTTTATTTCCGTGTTGCAGTTGGCTTTTTTTGCGGAGAGGAGGGGCAGGTACCCAAGCTGTGGGTACGTAAGACCATGCTATTTTGCTCTGGGTTTTACGATAGACATGAGTATGCTTGTGGTATGAAATAATCTATGAATTACTATGTAAAGAAATTGATATCATTTCTGGCTACATTGTTCTGTGTTGCCCTGCTTTCCTTTTTGTTATTCCAGATAGTACCGGGCGATGCGGCGTTGTCAAAGCTGGGAACGGATGCTACGCCTGAGAAAATTGAACAGCTGCGCGCAGAATACGGTTATGACCGTAGTATTACTGCGCGCTTTTTTTCATGGATGGGCGGAGTATTTACCGGAGATCTTGGTGTTTCGATCAAGTATGGACCGATCACGGTTTCGGAGCTTATAAGCCAGAGAATTACGGTTACAGTCTGGCTTGGAGTGTTATCAATATTTTTGATAGTACTGTTTTCAATCCCTTTGGGGCTTATATGTGCTAAACGGCCCGGAGGCATCGTAGATACAGTTTCAGACTGGATCGCACAGATTTTCATGGCTATACCGTCCTTTGTACAGGGCATACTTGTCACCATGCTGTTTGGACTGGTTTTATCATGGTTTGTACCGGGCAAGTATGTGAG
The DNA here is from genome assembly GCA_017557525.1 of Lachnospiraceae bacterium. Classification (GTDB taxonomy): domain Bacteria; phylum Bacillota; class Clostridia; order Lachnospirales; family Lachnospiraceae; genus RUG11977. Next base: position 45,913 of record JAFYYN010000056.1, on the reverse strand, counting down.
TCCAACCACAGATTTTTCAGAGTTCTTAAAGTGCATGTTTTTCCCTGCTCTATCAGTTGCACTTCCCAAAATTGCGATGACAGTAAGGTTTATGAAAACCTCTGTAAAGAAAGAGCTGAAGGCTGATTATGTGCGTACAGCCAAGGCTAAGGGGTGCTCGAAAAACGGGATCATGATCAAACATGTGTTAAAGAATTCAATGCTTCCGGTTATCACATTTATCGGGCTCATTGTGGCCGAGGTCATGGCCGGCAGTATCATGATAGAAAAGGTTTTCAATCTGCCGGGGCTGGGGTTGCTGCTGGTTAATTCAATCCAGAACCGTGACTACAATGTGGTGCAGGCCATAGTGATGTATATTGCGCTCCTGGTCATCACAGTAAACTTCCTTGTGGACATCATCTACAAGGTACTGGATCCGAGGACGGCTGAGTAATATAGTTGGTGTCCGGAAAACACATCCACAGGCACACCTGTTTAGCTTAAAAGGCTTCCCCTTGAGGGGTAGCTGTCAGCGTAGCTGACTGATGAGGTGTCAACGAATAATTAGAAAGGAGTATGTATATGAGCGAAAAAATCAAATATAGCAATCTTAATAAGCGCCTTATATTCGGTATCATACTCCTTATTATAGTAGTGGCACCGGTTATCGTCAGTGTATTTTGGACAAGGTTTGACCCAAATGAAGTTAATTATTCGGAGATGCTTCAGTCACCTTCGTTTAAGCATCTTTTTGGTACGGATGATTTCGGACGTGATATATATACCCGTGTTATGCTTGGTGCTGCCACAACCTTTGGCATTGCATTGTTTACAGTGGCAATGGGTGCACTCGTCGGGACGATTATAGGTGCTCTTACAGGATATTTTGGCGGGATTGTTGATGAAATCCTTATGAGAGTAAATGACTGCCTGGCATCATTTCCGAGTATTCTGCTTGCATTGGTAGTTGTTAGCCTCCTTGACAAAGGCACATGGGATATATGCATTGCTCTCGGACTTGTATTTATACCGAGCTTTGCCAGGATCATGAGAGCGGAGTATATAAAGGAAAAGAACAAAGACTATGTCCTTAATGCGAGGCTTATGGGTGCAAGCCATTTGCGTGTGATCTTTATCCATATATTCCCGAATACTCTGCCCATACTCTTTTCTGCAGTATTAGTAGGAATTAACAATGCAGTTCTGGCAGAAGCAGGATTGAGCTATTTAGGGCTTGGCGTTCAGCCCCCTGATCCTAGCTTGGGACGTATGCTTTCAGAGGCTAAGACATATCTGTTTTCAGCACCGTGGTACGAGATATTCCCGTGCCTTCTTATGATACTCTTTATCCTTGGACTTACCATTGTCAGTGACAATTTTGGTGTATCAGGCGTGAGCCTGAATGCAGTTAAAAGAAAGATTGCTAAAAAAAGAGACGGATTATCTGATGAAAGTTTTACATCAGACAATATAAAGAGAGATCAGACAACAGTATATAATACAACAGAAGAGACGACAATAGGAGACAGGACAACAGATAAGGTGACGGCTGGCAAGATGGATGCCGGATATGAGAAAAAACACGATAATAAATCTGGATGTGAGGCAATTGATAAATCCGAGTGTGAGGCCATAATAAGTGTCAGGAACCTGGAGGTAGGTTTTATAGAGGATGACGGGATAGATGATACACTTCTGGGGATATCATTTGATCTTCATAAGGGAGAGATACTCGGAGTAGTCGGTGAATCCGGTTCAGGAAAGAGCCTTACCGCCATGAGTATCATGGGAATACTTTCCGATAAAGCTGTAATAACCGGAGGCAGCATCTTACTGGATGGGAAAACAGACCTAACAAGGCTTCCTGAGGATGAATACCGTAAACTCAGGGGCGGGAGACTTGCCTATGTATTCCAGGAGCCTATGACAAGCCTGAACCCTATACAGAAAATCGGAGTGCAGATAGACGAAATACTCGATATCCATCAGTCACACCTTAAGGAAGAGGAACAGAAAAGACTGGTGCTTGAAGCACTTGAGGATACAGGACTGCATGATGTGGATAAGCTCTACAACATGTATCCATACGAGCTTTCAGGCGGAATGCGCCAGAGAGTCTGCATCGCCATGGCACTTGTAGCTAAGGCCGATGTCATACTGGCGGATGAACCGACAACAGCACTGGACGCAAATGTGGCAGATGTGATCCTTGACATATTTAAGCATATAAATCAGAAGTATGGCACAGCGATCATGCTTATTTCCCATGACCTGAGAGTTATCGGCAAACTGTCCGATAGAGTCATCATCATGCAGGATGGGCGGATTGTAGAAACCTTGAACATACTCGAAGCTACTGATGTGAATATTGAAAAGGGCATAGACAGGTTATGTAATGTAGGTGTATCAGATAATTCAGATAGTTCAGATAGTTTAGATGATCCGGATAATCCGGACAGGATAGATATCAAGGTCTCTAAGGATAAAAATATAAATAAAGGAAAAAAGAAAGATAAACGAGAAAAGAATGGAACAATTGATCGGATAGACAGAAGCGAAGAGTTCAGGTTCGGAACGCCTGAGACGGACTACGGCAAAAAGCTTCTTGCTGCAGCATTTTCAACCAAGAAGTATCAAAACACCGAAGAAAACGAAAAAATAATTGAAAAAAAGAATATCCTTGTAAGGGCAAAGGATTTAAGTGTATCTTACAAATCTGCATCACGCAAGCTAAAGGGGATGAAAAAAGTAATTGACTCAGTGTCCTTTGAGATACCGGAAGGCTGTGTGGCAGGTTTTGTAGGTGAAAGCGGAAGTGGAAAGAGCACACTCGTAAAGGCCATAGCCGGGCTTCAGAAGTATGTTGAAGGAACGCTTGAGGTAAAAGGCGGCAGACCATCCATGGTATTCCAGGATCCGTATTCCTCACTTAACCCTGCATTCAAGGTACGCAGGATACTCGAAGAGCCTTTAAGACTAAAGAATGGGTTTGGTCGCTCAATAATAAAGAAAAACAGAGAGCGCATGTTGCAGGAGATAGTTGCAATGCTCCATAAGACGGAGCTGGAAGAGGATATCCTGAACCGTAAGGTATCCGAACTCTCAGGTGGCCAGAGGCAGAGAATAGCCATAGCACTGACCCTTATCCAGCGTAAGAACCTGATCATCCTTGATGAACCGGTATCAGCCCTTGATGTCACAATTCAGGAGCAGATACTTGAACTCTTGATGAAGCTAAAAAAAGCATTCGGACTCACATATATTCTCATTTCACATGATATGAGGCTTGTGTCGAGAGTATGTGATGTTGTATATAAGATAGAGAAGGGTAAGGTGACACCTCATCCGACCTCACTTCGTTCGGCCACCTTCCCCTCGAGGGGAAGGCGTCAAAATCACTAGGTGCTTTAAAGTGGTGGATGCGAGTTTGCCTTTTTTATCGATTGTATTAGGAGCAGGGGTGGGCAGTCGGAGGTGTTCCGGCACGCTGTCCGCTCCGCGCAGACTTTTCGTACTCTTATCGGGCCGGGTTTGCCCGATGCGAAAAGTCTGGAAGGATTTTGCGTGATTTAGTCAACCTGCAGAGATAACTACGAAAGTATAGCAATAATAGTCCTACGCAAAATCCGCTTCCTGCGTGCCGGAACATCTCCGGCTGCCCACCCCGTCGTCTTTATCAAAAAATTACAAAAAAACGCTTGACAACAGTTTCAAACCGTGCTATGATACAAAATGCTGTGGCGAACAGCACGCAAAGCAGAGTATCCACTCTCACCCCCAGCGCCATAAGGCAGTGAAAGGGTCTGACAAATAAAGTAACGCCTGAGGAGGCGTCTTGTAAGAGTGGATAGCTATGCTACCCACTTTTTTTATTACATTTTATTGCATTGGAGGTGCAGATTATTAGCGAATATTTCATTAATGAACAGATCCGCGACAAAGAAGTAAGACTTATCGGAGTGGATGGAGAACAGCTCGGCATCATGTCAGCAAGGGAAGCATTAGCGAAAGCAGAGGAGTTGGAACTTGATCTCATAAAAATAGCTCCCACCGCCAAACCCCCCGTTTGTAAAATAGCTGATTACGGAAAATTCCGTTACGAGGCCCTGCGTAAGGCAAAAGAAGCGAAAAAGAACCAGAAGGTTACTGAAATAAAAGAGCTTCGCCTGTCCCCGAATATTGATGAAAATGATTTGAACACAAAAGCAAATCAGGCTCGCAAATTTCTGCAGCATGGCGATAAAGTAAAGGTTACACTTAAGTTCAGAGGACGTGAAATGGCTCATATGAACCTGGGCCGTGAGATCCTTGACAGCTTCGCTGAAAAGCTTGAAGACGTAGCAGTCGTAGAGAAAGCCGCAAAGCTCGAGGGAAGAAACATGATCATGTTCCTGAGCGAGAAAAAGTAGTGATTAAGTAATTTTCAACTATAAGGAGGAAAGAAAAATGCCGAAGTTAAAGACAAACAGAGCAGCCGCAAAGCGTTTTAAGGCTACCGGCACAGGAAAGATCAAGAGAATGAAAGCAGGTAAGCAGCACATCCTTACCAAGAAGTCTCAGAAAATGAAGAGAAGATTAAGAAAGGGAACCTTACTCGATTCTGCTAACATGACAGCAGCTAAGAAGATGCTGCCCTATATGTAATCAGGCATTATCCATCGATTGGTTTTAAGGAGGTAAATTAAAATGGCAAGAATTAAAGGTGGCTTAAATGCCAAGAAAAAGCATAATAGAGTATTAAAGCTTGCTAAGGGCTTCAGAGGCGCTAGATCAAAGCAGTATAGGACAGCTAAGCAGGCTGTTATGAGAGCTCTTACATCAGCATTCGCAGGACGTCGTCAGAAGAAGAGAGATTTCCGTAAGCTTTGGATTGTCAGAATCAACGCAGCAGCAAGGATGAACGACATTTCTTACAGCAAGCTTATGTATGGTTTAAAGCTTGCTAACATCGATATCAACAGAAAGATGCTTTCAGAGATCGCAATCGCTGATCCCGAGGGCTTCAAGAATCTTGTTGATGCTGCAAAGGCAAAAATCGCATAAATCCATATAACGATAAGCAAATAGAGAAGCTTCTTAAAAAAGAGGCTTCTTTTTTTATTTTTTGTTTGCATTCATTCGGAAAAATGGTATACTTATATTGAATAATTTTGCTTGAAAAAAGGGGTAAACATGCCGGCGGCATGATATGGATTATGAGACAGAAGATTGAAAAATTCGCAAATGGCATATTTTCATATGAAAAACCTTTACTTATGGTATCCGAGAGCACCCTGGAACTTAAGGCTATTGCCGGAAAGGAAACCATAGGTACTTTTGTTGTGTCCAATGACCGTCATACAAAGGTCAGGGGCTTCTGCCTGTGCAAGAGCGAGTTTATCAGCTTTAGAAACGAGATATTCGAAAATGAGGAAAATGAAGTTACAGTAATCTTTAGCGCCGCAAACCTTGAGCCCCAGTCAAGACTTAATTCAACAATAGAGATCATTACAGAGTGCGGAGAGTACACATTACCATTGGATTTAGAGGTAATGGCTTCTTATATAGAAACAAGCATCGGGCAGACCAGCGATCTTTTCCATTTCGCTAATCTTGCAATCAGCAGCCCTCAGGAAGCAAAGGATCTTTTTAAGACTGAGGATTTCAAGAACATAGTTATAGGGAATTCTCCGGAATATAAGAACATATACCGCAATCTTTCAGGTGCGGCAAATACCTCCCTTGTTTTAGAGGAATTTCTGATCGCCGCAAAGAAGAAATCCTCTATGGAGTTTTCGATAAATGCTTCAAAGCTTGTGTATGAGGCAGGGGATACACCGGTTGTTGACAAGATACTTATCCGTAAGAATAACTGGGGTTATTCACAGCTGAAATGCGAGGCAGAGGGAGACTTTATAGAGCCCGAAAGGACTCTCATATGGACCGAGGATTTTGAAAATAACGAGTTCTGGCTTAAGTTTGTTATCAATCCTGAAAAAGCCAGATTCGGAAATAATTACGGATATATCAGGATTTCAACACTAGCTGATGAAGTTGAGATACCCGTGCTTTGCTGCAAGACCTCTCCATTCGACAAGGAAAACAAGGCTGCCCGCAAAATGAGGGAATACAGGATCGGTCTGCTTAAGAACCATCTCGACTATATCCTTGAAAGGATAGATGAAGAGACCTATGTAACTGAAGCGGAAAACTGTCTTGACCCCTTAAGGGCTTACCGTCCCGAGGGAGACCTGATAAAGCTTTACAGGCTTTACCTGATGTACATTTCGGGCAAAAAGGATGAGGCCTTAAAGGAATATGAAAAACTTGAGGATACCGTCAGGGACTCCGATAATACATATATTTACTCCATGGCTCTTTTTATGGGAGCTCTGCTTAAAGACAGCAAGCCCTCGGGCGAATACTGCAGTGAGTTAAGACGTGCCTATGAGAATGAACATGAGCTGTTTAGTCTTATGCTTTACCTTAAGCTCGACGACAGGGAGCGTTTCAGCAAGCGCCAAAGATTTGAAGAAATCAAAAACTGCTATCTTGAGGGAGGTCACAGCGTATTTGGCCTCATAGAAGGAGTAAAGCTCTTAAGCGTTGACCCTCTGCTTTTAAAGGAGCTTAGTCGTTTTGAGGTAGCCTGCCTTGCAGAGGGCTTAAAATATGATCTCGTAAACAAACTCATCGGCCTGCAGCTTTCATATGTGGCTGCAAGGGAAAAGACCACGACACCGCTGCTCCTTAAGGTGCTCAAGGAGTTTTACAGGAGATTCCACCAGAAGGAGCTGTTAGAGGCAGTCTGCACCCATATAATACTTACGAAAAGAAGGCTTCCCGACGAGTATGAGTGGCTCGAGATGGGAGTAAACGAGCAACTGAAGATAAAGGGACTGTACGAGAGATGCCTGGCATCAGCAGATCTTTCTGCAAAGCTTTTGCCCAGACCGCTCCTAAATTACTTTGCATCCGGCGATGATATAGACGCAAAGCTGTCGGCAGCACTTTATTCAAACATCATCAGGTTCTGTGAGACAAACGATAATCTCTTTATACTTTACAGGATAAGGATGGAGACCTTTGCGGAAAAGTCGCTGGAAAGAGGAGAGTTCAGCCGCGAGCTTGCGATAGTTTACGAAAAGATGCTCAGGGTTGAAAATCTTAACGGCAGATGTATTGCTTCTCTTCCTTATATATTGTTTAAAAATGAGATAACCACCGACTGGAAAAAGGCTGCCAATATGGCAATTTCCCATAAGGAGCTGAGAGAACCCATATTTGTCAAGGTGGAAAACGGAAGTGCCATCACAGATATCTTTACCGATAATCCGGTCATTGTGCTTTTGGATAATGAGGGTAACCGCTGTGTTGCCTCATTTGAGACCAAGATCAGAAAGATGATCAATCGTCCCGATCTGTATAAGCTGATGCTGGACAAGTGCAGGTCGGACAAAAAGGTTATGCTTAACCGTCTGGAAGCAGCCAAATACGAGGGAATGAACGACGAGGTTATCAGTCTTTATGCGAAATGCGTGGAGATGGAAAGCCTTGAGGACGGCTTCCTGCTTGACTGCAGAAAGACACTTATAGATTATTATTATGATAATTTTGAGGGCGATCTCTTAGAGAGCCAGTTGATAAGAGTGGATCTTAAGGAGCTTGCTGCGGATGAAAGGATCCGTATGATGGAGCTTATGATATTCAGGGAGCTCTATTCACTTGCCCTTAAAAATATGGAAATGTACGGTTTTTACGGCATCAGCCCCAAGCGTACATCAAGGCTCTGTTCGGTGCTTATCCGTGCAAATTCCGAGCAGACCAACAGTAAGCTCTTTATGCAGCTCTGCGTATACAGCTATGAGAGATATAAACCCGACAAACTGATACTGACCTTTTTGGAGAAGAATTACGAGGGCAGCACTCAGGAGCTGTACAATCTGTGGTCAGCATGCCACGAGGAAGGCATAGAGACGATCGACTTGGAGGAGCGCCTTTTAAGGACTGCGCTGTTTACGGAAAATGATATGAATTTCGTAAAAGAGGTTTTTGAAATATACTACGGGCACTGTTCTTCGGGCAAGCTGGTACGGGCATATCTTTCGTATCTTGCATACGGCAACCTGGTATGCGGAAACCTGCTCGACGGAACTATTCTCGATATTATGAGACGGGAGGCAAATTACAGTGAAAATGATATTTGCACTCTTACATTGCTTAAGAACTACTCCACAAGAAAGAGCTTTACTAATTCAGAGCGTTCGTTTATAGAGTATCAGATAAAGAAAATGGAAAACAAGGGTATGCTCATGCCGTTCTTTAAGGATTTCCCGGAGAGCATAAGGATACCAAGGCAGATGCGCGACAAATACTATGTCGAGTATCATACCGATAAAGATAAAAAGGTAATGATCAACTATACGCTGGTGGGCAGCGACGGAGCTGAAAATTTCCACGAAGAGGAAATGAAGGACATTGGCTTTGGTATATTTGTAAAGGAATTCATCCTGTTCTACGGCGAGATTATGCAGTATTACATCACCGAGGATGGCGAGGAAAAGGATGCTATTACAGAAAGCAGGGAGGTAGCACTCGGACCCGAGCATTTTGGACGTGAGGAATGCAGATACCACCAGATCAATCTTATCATTACCGCTAAAGAGATGAATGATGAAAAGACCGTGATCAAGCTGATAGAAAACTATCAGTTTAACGATTATGCTGTAAAGAGGCTTTTTGAACCTTTAGGGTAAAAAGGGAGAAACGGCATACAATTACGTTAGTGGGTATAATTTAGTTAGTGAGTATATATCAGGGTATGTGAACTAATACATAAAATGAGGTAGGGGAAACAATGGAGTACATAGTCGGGATCGATCTGTGCCGCGATTTTACGCAGCTATGCATATTTAATAATGAAAGCAATACGGTTGATTCCGTGGCTTTATCCAGTGACAGACAGTCTGCAAGGGTGAAAACTGCCATAACCTATTCTAAAACCAGCAAGGATTTCATGGTATATTCCCCACTGCATGACGCAAAACCGGACTGCGAGGTCATAAACAATCTCTATGATCTGGCTCTAACGGGTGAGTCGGTTACAATAGACGACGAGGAATACAGCTCGGAAAGACTGCTTGCCAGGTTTTTCAGACGCCTTTTCTACTGCATAAACAGAGAGATCGAAGCCAAGGATATAAAGGGCGTGGCAGTCACTGTTAAAAACCTTGACCTTAACCTAAAGAAGAATCTCGAAAGCGGACTGGCATATTATGGTATCCATCCCGAAAAAATAAGGATATGTGATCATATAGAAAGCTTTATGTACTATGTGGTTATGCAGAACAAGGATATCTGGATCAATGATGTAGGGCTTTTTGATTTTGATAAGGACGGCTTTAAATACTATGTGCTGCATTTCGGCAGGAAACAGCAACCAATGAGCATTGTTGCGGAGAATTCGGATTTCTCGGATACCGTTAAGTATTCAATGCTGAGCGAAGAGGACGATATCAGAATTAAGTACGCCTTTGAAAGTGTTTGTGGGATAATGCTCCATAAGCAGAATATATCCGCAATATATGCGACCGGAGACGGTTTTGACGGCAGCTGGGCTGATGAGATACTGAAAAAAATTTCCTCAGGCCGTAGGATATTTAAGGGACAGAACCTGTATGTAAAGGCAGCAGCCTATGTGGCGCATCTCGTATTTGACGGTGGCAGCGAAAACTATCTGATAATCGGTGAGGACGATTTAAAGAGCAGTATAGCTCTGCGTGTTACAAGCCATAAGGAACAGATAGAGCTTCCGTTTGGAAAGGTGGGTCAGAAATATTATGAGGCCGGCGGTAGCTGTGAGATAATACTTGATAACACCAATGAAATTGATTTCATGATACATAATGCACTGAAAAAGGATTCATTTTGCGCTATCATGACACTTGATGCCCTGCCGACAAGGCGGAATAAGACTAACAGGGTATCGGTTGAAGTGAGATTCCCTTCGAGAGATGCGGCAGTTGTAACCGTAAAGGATGTGGGCTTCGGCGAGATCAGAAAGACGGACTACCGTATCTGGGAGCAGGTACTGAATCTATAATACGTCGCAGGGAGGGACCCGTTCCGCAACGCGGAATGGGAGGAACCCCTACGACACGGCTCCGTTCCGCAAAGCGGAATGGAGTATTTATACCATGAGGTGTATGAAAATGGGAAAAGTAATATTGTGCGCCGGTAAGCGGGCGGAAAAACCATATACATTAAGCTCTATAGGAGCAACAGCGGAAAGCATGGAGGAACTTTGCTTTAATTTGAGGCAAAACCTTGATATAGTTGACTCCGGGGCAATAGACAGAAATCTTGCATCATTTATAAAGGATGACCTTGGTCTGCCGGAGAGGGGCAAAAAACTGGAGAGTCTTATTTCTTCCAGAGCGTCTCTTAAAGAAAAGCTGCTGGCTGTTTTTGAAAGCTGTGACTACTATGATGACGTTGAACTAAACAGGATAACCGCGGAAATCGATGAGCTTTCCAAGATGAGCGGTATCGAAAGAAAGAAAAAACGTGCCGACAGGCAGATGCACCAGGGACACCTGATAGAAGCAGCACACGAATACCGAAGCATTCTCTCAGGTTCGGGAGTAAATGAATTAAGCGAGGGCGGCTTGGCAGAGATACTGCATAATCTGGGTATTTTCGAGATACACCGCGGAGATACCGAGGAGGCACTAAGGCTTTTCCTTGAGGCTTATGAACACAACGGAAACAGGGCAACGCTAAAGGCATACCTCTTTGCATTGAAACTGACAAAAAACAATTCAAGATATGCTGATGAGGTAAAACGTCTTGAGGTTGATCCAAAGCTGTATAATGAAATAGAGAGCGGGATGCACTCTGTCGAGGAGGATTTCGAACAGAGCAATAATTACAGCGAGATAAACAGGATGAAGGTACTGTGGCAGCAGGGCAGATTTTCCGAGGAAAAGAGACTTTCCGGGGAAATCATTGACAGAATGAAGCATGTCTACAGGAAAGAAAACGAAGAGGATTTGGTATAAGTGGGATTATTCGGTAAAAAGAAGAAAAAGAAAAGTGAAGAATCCGCATATCAATGGATGACGGTTGACGAGGCGCTTCTCTTAAGCGAAGGCAAGGGGAAGGGCTCGGTCAGTAACCCCAAAAAACTCGCTTCTGACTTAAAAGAACAGCTTGAAAATGCTCAAAGGATAGAAAAGGATACGGCATTTGAGTATGATGCGATCCGCAAGCATATGAGCGATATCCAGCGTTTTGAGGCTCTGCCGGACAAGGCTAAGGCCAAAATAAAGGATATTTCAAATAATCTGACAGGCTATGAAAAGCAGCGCCAGGACTATCAGCAGGGCAACAGGCTGATATCTGCAGAAAACTATAAAAATATGGAGCTTTACGCAGATGAGCTTCCTGAGAAATTAAAGACAATGGAAGATCAGGAACGGTATCTGATGCTGGTAAAAAATGATATGCGCCAGCTTGAGGGCGAAAAGGGCTCGCTTACCTACGAAAAGGATGAGGCGGCAAAAAAGAAAAGCTTCCTTATTAAGTTTTCAAGGATATGCGTACTGGCAGTACTCACGGTCTGCATACTTTTTGTGGTACTTTCTGTCTATACCGGGAAAAATATGCTGCTCCCGATCATGGTAACCGTAGCCATCGTATGTGTGTATGCCGCATATTTCGTAGTCACGATGAAGGAGTGCGACAATACGGTCCGAAGGGCTGACGTGATGCTGAAGCGCTGTGTGGAGCTTTCCAATAAGGTAAAGATAAAGTACGTAAATACGGCAAATACTCTCGATTATACCTATGAAAAGTATAAATGTAACAGCCACCAGGAGTTGAGATATCTCTGGCAGAATTACCTAAAGGAAAAGGAAGAGGAAAAGAAATATATCAAAAATACCGGACTGCTTGCCGCTTGCAGAGAGAATCTGACGGAAACCCTAAGAGAGTATGGCTTTGAAATGCCGGAGATCTGGGGCTATCAGGCAGAGGTTTTCTATGACGGAAAGCTGATGAGGGAATTCAGGAATGTCCTCGAGGAAAGGCACAGAAAGCTAAAGGCACAGCTTGAGTTTAACGCAAAACAGAAGGCATCCATTGAAGCAGAGATTGAGGCATTCTCAGCAAAGTATCCGGAGTATAAAAATTTATCTTGAACTTTTTCAGGATTCAAGATATAATATAAGTTGGTATTTTATATAAATGATATATTATAGAAATAAAGGAAAGGAAATCAGTTATGTATTCATTTGAAGAAATTTTGGCAGAAGATAAGGAAATAGCTACTGCCATATCTGAGGAAATCCAGCGTCAGGACTCTCATATCGAGCTGATCGCGTCGGAAAACTTTGTATCCAAGGCAGTTATGGCTGCTATGGGAAGCCCGCTTACCAATAAGTATGCTGAAGGTTATCCCGGACATCGTTATTACGGCGGATGTGAGTTTGTAGATAAGGTTGAGACTCTGGCTATCGAGAGAGCTAAGAAGCTTTTCGGCTGCACATATGCCAATGTTCAGCCTCATTCAGGCTCACAGGCTAACCAGGCAGTACAGAATGCACTCCTTCAGCCCGGAGATACCTTTATGGGCATGAGCCTCGCATGCGGCGGACACCTCTCACACGGAAGCCCTGCAAATATTTCCGGAAATGTATATAATTGTGTTTCCTATGGTATAAATGAAGAAGGCTATCTTGATTACGACGAGATCGAGAAGATTGCATTAGAGTGCAAGCCCAAGCTTATCATCTGTGGCGCATCAGCATATGCCCGTGCTATTGATTTCAAGCGTTTCAGGGAAATCGCTGACAAGGTTGGCGCATACCTTATGGCTGATATCGCTCATATCGCAGGTCTTGTTGCAACAGGCTATCATATGAGCCCCATCCCTTATGCACATGTGACCACTGCTACAGTACATAAGACTTTAAGAGGACCTCGTGGCGGCCTTATCCTTTCAAGCGAGGAGTTTGCTACAGAGCATAAGCTCAACAAGGCAGTATTCCCCGGTATGCAGGGCGGACCTTTAGAGCATGTTATAGCTGCAAAGGCCATATGCTTTAAGGAGGCATTATCACCTGAGTACAAGGAGTATGTAGGTCAGCTCGTAAAGAACGCAAAGGTACTTGCTGCTGAGCTCGTAGCTCGTGGATTTAAGCTTGTATCGGGCGGTACAGACAATCATCTGATGCTCGTTGATCTTCAGAATAAGAATATCACAGGTAAGGATGCAGAGCATCTCCTTGATGCAGTAAACATCACATGTAACAAGAATGCGGTACCCAATGATCCTCAGTCACCTTTCGTTACCAGCGGTATCCGTTTAGGAACACCTGCAGTAACTTCAAGAGGCATGAAGGAAGAAGATATGAAGATCATAGCAGAAGCTATCGATATCTGCGTATCAAATCCTGACGGAGATCACAGCAGGGCATTAGAGCTTGTAAAGGGTCTTACCGATAAATATCCGTTATATTCCAAATGAATTTCGGCTTCCCCTTGAGGGGATATATCGACATGCGTAGCATGTTGATACCCTCCCTGGCGAAGGGAAGCTGTCTGCGAATCAGACTGATGAGGTGTTATATAGTAGCTTGATAGAGACCTAAAATGATAGAGGGGGGTGAAGAAGTGCCTAAAAAGAAAAACAACGGTTCTTCAGACGGAAAGATATTGGCTATCCTAAAGAAAATAGGCAGCTTCTTTGTCTTCTTAAAGGATAAGATAGTCGATTTCTTTGTCTTCCTGAAAGACAAGATAGTCGACATCTGGGATGCTTTCATGGGCAAGAACGGGCGTAAGTTTGGTATCAGGTACAAGATACTCTTAGGCTTCATCATCCCTATCATATTTATCACTGTAGGCGGATTTGCCTCATACTCAAAAGCTAAACAGGGTATGAGGGACAGATATGAAAAGTCCACACTTGAGACCATCAAGATGATGTCCTCGCAAATGGACATAGTTTCGAAATTCATAGTTTCGGAATCAGCAAAGTTTGCTGCCGATCAGGATCTGGTAAAGCTTTCAATCGGAGCTTATCAAAGTTCATTATATGAAAGAACTAAGGTATTCCAGGACATAAGTAACAATGTTCAGGCAACACAGATTACCAATCCCTACATAAGCAACGTATATATTATCCAGAAATCTGATTTCAAGAATATTTCCACGAAAAGTAATGTAGTAGACGGCTTTTTTGAGGAATATTATGAGACCTGTGAGAAAGTTGACAAGAGAGGCAATGTAATAAAGTGGATTGATTCTCATCCTATCATAGACAGCAAGATGAATCTTGATCCGGATTACGATGCATATCTGTTCTGTTACCAACAGCTTCAAAGCGGTAATGCGGCAATTATAGTGATTGATATCTCAAAGCAGGGAATCCAGGAATTTTTGGATGAAGTTGACTTAGGTGAAGGCTCAATCCTTGGGTTTGTTACTATGAATGGGCATGAGCTTTTAAGTTACAAGGGCGAATTTGAGGATGACGGGAAAACTGTTTTTTCAGGAAGAGATTACTATAAAACCGTTTTAAACAGCGAGGCACAGGACGGTATTTTAGAGGTTGAATACAACGGTGATGACTGCGTACTGTTTTATTCAAAATGTGAAGACTCCGGAAATGTCATAACAGCTATGATACCTGTATCGCTGATCACTTTAGAGGCAGCGTCAATATGGTGGCTGACCATCATACTGGTTATCATAGCCATGGTAGTGGTACTTGTGATCGCATTTGTTATATCCTCAAATATACAGAAAAATGTAAACTCTGTATCTAAGGGCCTCGGTGCGGTAGCAGAAGGAAACCTCACAGTCAAGGTACGTGTTGACGGGCATGACGAATTTGTTGATCTGGCAGATGCCACAACAAACATGATCTCAAATACCAAAAACCTTGTTGCAAAGGTTGATACAGCTGCGGAGGGCGTGGCTGATTCAGCAAAGAGCGTGCAGGGTGCATCCAAGACTCTCGGCAATTGTTCCGATGATATCATGAGGGCAATGGGTGAGATGTCGGACGGTATGGAAAGACAGAAGAAATATGCCGATGAATGTGTTAACGCTACCGACAGATTGTCTAACGAGATAACCAATGTTTCCACTCAGCTAGGAAATATTAAGGGGATCGTAGATGAGACCAACCGCCTGATAAGCGAAAGCGTAAAGCTGCTGCAGTCGCTGGGAGACAAGGCCCGCGAGACCACAAAGGCTACTGACTCAGTTAAAAGCTCGGTTTCAGCCCTGCTTGATGAGACAGGTAAGATCAATTCCTTCGTAAATGTTATAAAGAATATTTCTTCACAGACACATCTGTTATCGCTGAATGCTTCTATCGAGGCAGCACGTGCCGGTGAGGCAGGCAGGGGATTTTCAGTAGTAGCTGAGGAAATACGTACTCTTGCTACAGAATCTTCAAGGTCCGCCGGAGAGATAAAGAAGCTGGTAGACGGTATCAATGCACAGACCGATTCCAGTGTGGGCAGTGTTGATATGGCTCAGAACATAGCCGATGAGCAGTTTGTACTGGTAAACAACTCTATTGAGCTGTTTGATCAGATGAAGGCTTCGATGGAAAGCCTGACAGAAGAGCTGGCCAATATTGGCAGAGCGGCTTCTGCAGCTGACCAGAGAAGAGTAGAGGCAGTTAGTGCGGTAGACGATATCTCAGAGATCATTAATGAATCCACTGCTAATGCCGATACGGTTATAGCTGCTCTTGACAGATTAAAGAAGAATGTCGATCACCTTGATGATACAGCAGCAAAGCTTGGCGAGAACATGGACGAGTTAAAGAACGAAGTAAGAGTTTTCAGAATATAAAATGTTACAGTACCAAAGGGGAAACTCTTTGGTACTTTTTTTGGTTGTCAGCGAAGCTGGCTGATGAGGTGCTAATGAAAGAAATCTTTAAGCAAAAGCGAAACTTCATATTGCTATGTTACCCATTGGGTATACTTATCCTCATCCTGGCAAAGATAAACCGAGATATAGCAGAGTATGTTTTCGCGCGCGGAGTGTACAGGGTATATGGGTGGATATTTTCACATATTAACGGTATACTGCCATTCTCGGTAGGGGAAATACTTTTGATACTGTTTGTTATCGGCATGGCTGTATTTCCGATCGTTACAGTTATATTCATTATACGCAGTAAACGTAAGCTTGTGACTCTGGTGAGCTCCATAAGGCATCTGCTGATAATCCTTGGGGTTGTTTTCCTGTGGTTTATGATAGGGGCAGGGACCAACTACTACAGATACGAGTTTTCGGAGTTTAGCGGCTTAAAAATCCAGAAGTCGACAGTTGATGAGCTGTATCAGCTATGCATGGAGCTGGCAGAAAAAACCAATAAGGCCAGAGCGGATCTTGGGATAGCGGATGATGAGGTATTTGTTTCTAAACTTACTAACAGGGAAAGGGCCGAAGAAGCAAAGAAAGCTATGGAAAAGCTTTCAGAAAAATACGAGATTTTAGAGGGTTACTATCCGTATGCCAAATCGGTTTTCTTTTCAAGAACTCTTTCAGAGTTTAATATCACAGGAGTTTATTTCCCGTGGACTGTGGAGGCAAATGTAAATGTCGATACAGTGGATTATACTAAAGGCGCGTGCCTTTGCCATGAGTTAAGTCATCTGCGAGGCTTTATGCGGGAGGATGAGGCAAACTTTATAGGGTACCTGGCGGCAGTTAACTCCGACTCTGCAGAGCTCAGGTACAGCGGATATATGTCGGCGCTGGTTAATGCCGGGAACCAATTATATGATGCGGATAAGGATAAGTACTATGAAGTGAGATCTACTTATTGTGAAGGGATTATAAAGGATTTTAGCGCAAACTCGGTGTACTGGGCGCAGTTTAAGGATACTACTTTAAGTAAGGCAGGAGAGAAGATGAATGATACCTACCTCAAGATCAACAATGTGCAGGACGGCACCAAGAGCTACGGCAGGATGGTGGATCTGCTGTTGGCGGAGTGGAGGGCTAAGAAGTAAGCAGAAAACGGGACGCCGGACAGCGTGCGGATACATCTCCGCCCCTCCCCAGCTGTGCAATTAAAATTGTAAGACATAAAGCCTTTCACTCAAAGGGGAAGGTGCCCCGAAGGGGCGGATGAGGTGTAAAATTTCACTTGCTATAAAAGTTAATTTTTGATATTATAATTTAGATAGAGCGAAAAGATAAAGGAGACAATTATGTCACTTACATTAGAGGGTTACCCATACAAGTATGAGGTTCACATGCATACTGCGGAGAGCAGTAAGTGTGGTAGGACTCATGCAGCTGATTATATAGCAGAGTTTAAGGCTCAAGGATATGACGGTATTATAATTACAGATCATTTCTTCTATGGTAATACCGCGGTGGACAGAAATCTTCCGTGGGAGGATTTTGTTGAGGAGTTCTGCAAGGGTTATGAGCTTGCTAAGGCAGAGGGTGACCGTCAGGGCTTAAAGGTATTTTTTGGATGGGAGGCAAACAGGCTGGTTGATGAGTATCTGATTTACGGCCTTGACAAAGCCTGGTTAAAGGCTCATCCTGAAGTAAAGGACTGCCCTCACGATGAATTGTTTAAGATAATTGATGAGGCCGGTGGTTTAGTAGTAGGTGCCCATCCGTTTAGGGAACGCCCTTACATTCAGAAGGTAAATCTGCATCCCCTGCAGTGCCATGCTATGGAGGCCTGCAACTTTGGAAATCCGCCTTATCAGGATGCTTTTGCATATAACTTCTTAAAAGACAGAAACATCATAATGACAGCAGGCAGCGATATCCATGATGTAAAGAATGTGGCTCTGACTCCTATGGCTATGTTTTTTAAGGAACCGATAAACGATATTTCAGATTATGTAAAGAGAGTTAAGTCAGGAGAAGGCTTTAAGGCGCTCATCCCTGAGGACAGAAAGGTTATAACCCCTGAGATGACAAACATGCTGCCGCTCTTCCTTTATGACGAAAGAAACATAGGCCACCCGGTTGAACTCACTGACCTGGGCCTTAAATAAACACTATCACACAGAAAGGAACATACAATTATGTCAACCCCTACCCCCCACAATAATGCAAAACTTGGCGATATTGCAAAAACAGTTCTTATGCCCGGAGATCCTTTAAGGGCAAAATATATAGCAGAAACCTATCTTGAAAACCCGGTATGCTTTAATACTGTAAGAAATATGTTTGGATATACCGGTACATACAACGGTAAAAAGATATCCGTTATGGGAGGCGGCATGGGTATGCCTTCCATCGGTATATATTCCTATGAATTATTCAACTTCTATGATGTAGATAACATTGTACGCATAGGCTCTATGGGTGCATATGCAGATTCCATAAAGCTTGGAGAGCTGGTTATTGCCATGGGTGCATGTACCGATTCAAATTATGTAAGTACATTTAATCTTCCCGGTCACTACGCACCTATATGTGACTACGGATTATTGAGAAAGGCAGTCGATACAGCTGACAGGCTGGGAGTAAAGACAGTGGTAGGAAATGTGCTCTCAACAGATGTATTCTATGCGGATGACCCTGAATTTAACGCAAAATGGCTGAAAATGGGAGTGCTTGGTGTAGAAATGGAGGCAGCAGGCTTTTATATGAATGCCGCCCGTGCCGGAAAGAAAGCACTTGCATTGCTTACAGTATCAGACCACATTTTTAGAGATGAACACTTAACCGCCGAAGAACGCCAGACCGGCTTCCATGACATGATGAAGGTTGCATTAGAAGCATTCGCATAAAGAAATGTCCTTGATTTGCGGACAAATGTATTATTTTGTATTTTTACGAAAAACATATTGACATTGCGAAAGCAATGTGCTAACATATCATTTGTTTGGTAGAGGTGCATCGATTATCAGTAGCTCTTTGGACATGTCAGGCATGGTTGAAGAGGAGTGAAAGGATGAGATGCCGAAATCCTGTTTTTCCTGAGAAAGCGGGGTTGGTTCGGAGGTTAAGAGCTTTCTGACTGTCATCAAGGTTTGATGGAGCGCTACCTAAAGTAACAATGATTTTGTACTTTAGCGTCGATGTCCATCGGCGCTTTTATTTTATAAAGGCGCAGCACATCACAGGAAACCCATAACAAAAATGCTGGGTTTCTATCAATATAATATGGAGGAATGGACTATGAGTAAGAAACTGATTTTCACCGGTGCTGCAATTGCTATCGTAACACCTATGAACGAGGACAAGAGCGTTAATTACGAGGAATTTAAGAAGCTGATCGATTTCCAGATCGAGAATGGGACTGATGCTATCGTGGTATGCGGTACCACAGGCGAGGCTTCAACCCTTACACATGAGGAGCATATTGACTGTATTAAGTTTGTTGCCCAGTATGTTAACAAGAGAGTGCCTGTTATTGCAGGTACTGGTTCAAACTGCACTGAGACAGCTATTTATCTTTCAAAGGAGGCTGAGGCTGCAGGCGCAGATGCTCTGCTGCTGGTTTCTCCTTATTATAACAAGGCTACTCAGAAGGGACTTATCGAGCATTTCGGAAAGACTGCTGAGGCTGTTAATCTTCCGATTATTCTTTACAATATCCCCGGCAGGACAGGAGTAAATATTCTCCCTGAGACCGTTAAGACTCTTGCTGAAAAGTATGAGAATATCGTAGCAGTTAAGGATGCTACAGGTAATATCGGATGGACTGCTAAGGTTGCCCAGCTCTGCGGAGATAACATTGCTATTTATTCGGGTGATGACAACTGTATCTGTCCCGTACTTTCTCTTGGCGGAAAGGGCGTTATCTCTGTACTTTCACATGTTGCACCCAGAGATACTCACCTTATCGTTGAGAAGTTCTTAAACGGCGATACCAAGGGAAGTCTTGAGCTCCAGTTAAAGTATCTGCCTATGGTTGATCAGCTTTTCTGTGAGGTTAACCCTATTCCTGTTAAGACCGCATGCAGATTTATGGGCTTTAAGACCGGCCCGCTCCGTTCACCTCTCTGTGAAATGGAGCCTGCACATGCTGAGAGCCTGAAAGCTGAAATGAAGAAGTTGGGTATAATTTGAAAGGATAAATGGACATGACGAATATTATATTTTGCGGCTGCTTTGGCCGTATGGGAAATGTTGTCCGCCAGATAGTTAAAGAAAACGAGGATCAGGCTATCGTTGCCGGTGTTGACATCTGTGAGGGGACAGCTGAGTTTCCCGTATATAAGGTAATTACTGATGTTAAGGAAAGTGCTGATGTCATAATCGATTTTTCTTCACCTAAGGCACTTGATTCAATACTTGATTATGCAGTTTCCAAGAATGTGCCGGTTGTGCTCTGTACTACAGGGTACTCGGAGGAGCAGTTAGCACAGATAAAGAAAGCTTCCGAGAAGGTGGCAATACTTCGTTCGGCAAATATGTCATTGGGTATCAATACTCTTGTAAAGCTGCTTAAGACTGCCACTGAGATACTGGCAAATAACGGATATGACATAGAGATCGTTGAGCGTCATCACAATCAGAAAAAGGACGCGCCTTCGGGTACAGCACTTCTTTTGGCTGACGCTATCAATAAGACGGCTGACGGAAAGTATGATTATGTTTATGACCGATCAACAAGACGCGAAGCAAGGCCTAAGAACGAGATAGGTATCTCTGCAGTCCGCGGCGGAAGCATCGTCGGTGATCATGAGGTTATTTTTGCAGGGCTTGATGAGGTTATCGAGATCAACCACAGGGCATATTCAAGGAGCGTATTTGCAAAAGGTGCTGTCAGTGCAGCGGCATTCCTTGCAGGAAAGCCTGCCGGCATGTACGATATGAGTAACGTTATCGGGTGAAATTAAATGGCGATGAGGGATCATCGCCATTTTGTGCAGAGAGACTAGGTATATAATTAAGCTAAGAAATATTCAAAGCAGAGGAAAATCAAAGTAAAGTAATCTTCGAAAATAAGCAATATTCAATGCCTGGAAATGCAATGAAAAAGGAATGTGGGAAGAAATATGAAAAACAAGGAACTGGTTATGTGTGTCAGCAATTCGTACACACAAAAGTACTATCTGGATAAAAAGTTTGATAAGCTGCCCCAGGCGGTCAAGGACGAGCTGAAAATTATGTGTGTGCTCTATACCGAAGAGGTTGGCGGTATATTCACCATGATGTTTGATGAGGATGGGGAGCTGCAGCTTATCTCATCCTGTGACGAGGGCGACCTGCTTTATGATGATATCGGGAGTGAGCTACTCATCAAAAAAATGAGGGCACATAAGCAGGAATTGTTTGAGAGCTTGGAAAAGTTTTATCAGGCTTTTGTGTTGGGGAAAGAGTAACCATGAATATTATGGCTCACGTGTCCCTATAAAGCCTTAAGTAAAAACATAGCTCAAGTTGCACAAAATATTACATAAAAACTACGAAAATGTTTACAAATTTTAAGATTGACACCAAAGTTTTGAGGTGGTATAGTTATTCTGGTTTAGATTGTATACATTGAATTTACATAGATTTTGGCTGCATATTGATAAGCAGATGGGAAGAGGTTAATTCATTTATGAGAAAGCAGAATAACAATAGAGGAAACCTGATATTGACAGCTATTTTGTCAGTTATCGCTTTTGCGCTGGTTATCGTGCTCTGCATACAGCATGGAGTATTCGGTAATTCCGGGGACTCGGAGCCGGTGTCAGCAAGCACCAAAGAAAACGAGGGTGCTTCTAAGTCGGGTGATAAGCTCGTAGAAAACACAGTGGGTAGTGAGGATCTACTTTCAAATGCCCCTGCTGAGTTTAAATTCGCTGATGGTTTTTCTATAAACGGAGTGGATGTTTCGGGAAAAACTCTTGATGAAATTAAGACATCTGTAACAGAGGCTGAAAGCGCTAACCCCAAGG
Organism: Lachnospiraceae bacterium; assembly: GCA_017557525.1. Classification (GTDB taxonomy): domain Bacteria; phylum Bacillota; class Clostridia; order Lachnospirales; family Lachnospiraceae; genus RUG11977. Next base: position 24,050 of record JAFYYN010000056.1, on the reverse strand, counting down.
AGTCTGTTAAGATCTCTTTCGTGATGGGTGACGATAAAGTAGATGGAAATGCCGAGACACTTGATTTTGTTAACGATTTAGACAGTGTCATCGAGGCTGCATATAAGGCAAGCGAAGCAGGCGACGGAAATAACAAGACCTACACTTCTCAGTGGACAGTATCCGAGGATACAGTGGATGAGTTTGTTCATGCGGCACTTGACAGCTACGTTAAGGAGCCGGTTGAGCCCTACGCAAGCGGCTTTGATACCGAAAACCTGACATTCATCATCGAAGAGTCTGAGAATGGTGTAAGTGTCAACTTTGACAAGGCTATAGCCGAAGTAAAGAAAGCACTTGAAAACGGACAGTATGATGCTCAGATACCGGTTGAGACTTCAGTAGTAGAGCCTAAGGATACAGCTGAGTTCTTAAGAGGCTATCTGTGCAAGGTTTCTTCTACTACATCAACCACCACTTCATCAACTAACAGAAATACAAATATCAGGCTTGTGTGCGAGAAGCTCAACGGCCTGGTTATCCAGCCCGGCGAGCAGTTTGATTTTAATAAGTACATTGGTGAACGTACCGAGGCTGCCGGATATAAGGAGGCAGGTGGTATCTATAACGGTGCACTCCGTCAGGAGCTCGGCGGCGGTATCTGCCAGGCCAACGCGATGATCTATCACAGCGTTACAAAGGCTGATCTGCAGGTTGATACGCGTTCTCCTCATACATGGCCTAGCGACTATGTTGAGGTTGGAACCGATGCTACTGTATCGTGGGGCGGACCTGAGTTCAGGTTTACAAATAATTCTGAGTATCCTATAGCTTTGCATGCTTATTACGGAAATCAGAAGGTTACCGTTGAGGTTTACGGACGTCCGTTACCTGACGGTATGACCATTAAGCTTAAGGGTGAGATAGTTTCAAGGACTGAGGCCAAGGTAGAGTACAAGGCTGATCCTGATATGGCTCTTGACGAGAAAGTTACCGAAAAGAGTGCCCATGACGCCATAAAGGCTAAGTCATATAAGATTTATTACGATGCTGACGGAAATGAGATAAAGAGGGAAGATTATAAAGACAGCTCTTACCCTATGATAAATAAGGTAGTGCGTGTTGGTACACGTGCTGAGGATGGTACTATTTTCAAGTTAAACAAGGAGACCGGTGAGACCATAGCTCCCGAGGGTTATGTACCTCCTACACCTACTCCTGATCCTGACGATCCGGAAAACATCGATGATCCTGAGGGTAACGATGATCCTGATGAGGACGAGCCTAAGCCTACAAAGAAGCCTAAGAAAGAGAAAAACGAGGATCCTACTCCTGAACCCACATCCGAGCCTGTAGGTGAGGATAACGGCAGTGGTGATGCCGGTGAGGCGGATAATGCAGGCGGTGCAGACAATGCAGGTGGTGCTGAGGATAATGTTCCCGCCCCGGGGCCTGAGAGTGAAGATGAGACTCCTGTTCCGCAGGGGTAAGATAAAACAAGAAAACAGAATAGAGATTGGATAGGTTAACATGAAAAAGATAGCAGTTGCCGGCACCGGTTATGTCGGCTTGTCTCTGGCAGTTTTACTGGCACAGCATAATGAAGTAAAGGCAGTGGATATTGTACCTGAGAAGGTGGAGAAGCTCAACAACTATATTTCTCCCATCCAGGACGAGTATATCGAAAAGTATCTTGCTGAGGCTAAGGCAGGGACCAGGACACTTAACCTTACTGCAACTACCGATGGAGAGAGTGCATACCGTGAGGCTGATTTTATAATCATAGCCGCACCGACCAATTATGATCCTCATAAAAATTTCTTTGACTGCTCCGCAGTTGAGTCCGTTATCGACCTTGTTATCAAGGCTACTGCAGACAGGGATGTTAAGCCTACAATGATCATCAAGTCGACCATACCCGTAGGTTATACCAAATCCGTAAAGGAAAAATTCGGTGTTTCAAATATTATGTTCAGCCCTGAGTTTTTGCGTGAGTCAAAGGCATTGTATGATAACCTTTACCCTTCACGTATCATTGTGGGCTGCGATAAAGATACGGAAGAGGCAGCCGGTATATTTGCAGACCTTTTAGTTGAAGGTGCTTTAAAGAAAGATATCCAGGTTTTAAAGATGGGTACCACAGAGGCAGAGGCTGTTAAGCTATTTGCAAATACCTATCTGGCACTTCGTGTTGCATATTTTAATGAGCTGGATACTTATTCTGAGATAAAGGGGCTTAACACTTCAGAGATTATAAAGGGTGTAAGCCTTGACCCGAGAATCGGTGATTTCTACAACAATCCTTCATTTGGCTACGGCGGATACTGCCTGCCCAAGGATACAAAGCAGCTGCTTGCAAACTATGAGGATGTTCCCCAGAACATGATGACCGCCATAGTTGAGGCTAACAGGACGAGAAAGGATTTTATCTCCGACAGAGTGCTTGAAAAGGCAGGTTATTATTCAGCTTCGGGCCAGTATTCAAAGGACAAGGAAAAGAAGGTTACAGTAGGCGTTTACAGACTTACCATGAAGTCTAACTCGGACAATTTCCGCCAGTCCTCCATACAGGGCGTTATGAAGAGGATCAAGGCTAAGGGCGCTACCGTAATCATATACGAGCCTACCTTAGAGGATGGTTCGACTTTCTTTGGAAGTGAAGTAGTTAACGATATTGAGAAATTTAAATCCATGAGCGACTCGATCATCGCAAACCGTTATGATCCGGTGCTCGACGATGTTGAGGACAAGGTTTATACTAGAGACCTGTTCCGCAGGGATTAGTATTTAAGACAGTTTAGATAGGAGTTCATTTGTGAAAAACTCTGACAGAAATGAATTAAGGCGCCGATTTGTGAAGGATAATTCTATTAGCAGACTGGCGCTTTGCTATGTAAATAGTTCAAGAGAAAAGGTTGTTGTCCAGAATGAGGTATTTTTAAACCTGCCCGAAGAGGATATGTTTAAGTATCTTGATATTGCCAAAAAATCCCTTTCGGGAAATATCGGCGACAATCTGCTGGAGCTTTCCTATACCGGTAAGCAGGAGGAGGAAGAGAATTACCGTTTCCTGCTGGGCTTAAGGGAGAGTGGCCTGAAAAATGAAGAGCTTATAGATGTTCTTTTTGATAAGATCATCGAGTGCTATGTCTATGACGGAAACTATCTGATCACGGCTATTTATGATACATATGATGTGCCGGTTAAGACAACCGATAAAATGAAGCTGGACGAGTCGGAGGAAAGCTTTTCTTATATTATAGTAAGTATCTGCCCGGTTAACCAGACAAAGCCGGGACTGGGGTATCTTCCGCTTGAAAACAGGATGGGTGCAAGAGAAAAGGACTGGGTAGCCGGTGCTCCTGATGCAGCATTTATGTTTCCGAGCTTTTCCGACAGATCAACCGATATTCATAAGGTAGTTTTTTATACCAAGGATACAGCACAGCTGCACGAAGAGATCATTGATTCCGTGCTCGGATGCGGGACAAAAAGGACTGCCACTCAGTGCCGCGAGGTTTTAAAAAGTGCGGTATCTGAGATAGTGGGGGCTGAAAACAAGGAAAAGGCAAGAAACACCCTGCTTGAAATACATGACAGCTTAAACTCTATCTTAGAGGAATATCAGGCTGAAGCTCCTGAAGCCGAGGAAGAGAGACCTCTTGACAGGATCATACTTACGGCTGCTGTTAAGGATGTTATAAAGGATGATGCAGAGGTATTAAAGATTGTAACCACCTGCGAGGAAGAGTTTGACAGGGAGCCTCCGAGCGCAGAGCTTTTTGTGGATAAAAAGGCATTAAAGAAAGCAGAGCCTGAACGCAGGGAAAAGGAACTGGTTAAGGAGATTGAAACCTTAAAGACACAGTTAAAAGCATCTGATGATGGGCAGGGGGTAAGTATCATTGTGCCTGCCGACAGGGTTGATTCTATCAGATTTGAAGAAATAGACGGGAGCAGGTTTGTGCTGATCCCGATAAGTGATGAAGAGGAGCCTGTTATTAGGGGAAGATAGGCCTATAATTATTCGCTTACGGGATGATATAAAGGTTTTTACATTGGGGTGTAATTGGGATGCAGACAGATATCAGAAATTTATTTGAAACGAATAAAAAGCTGATCGGTGATGTGGACAGGGCGGTCTGTTTTTTCAGGACCGGAAGATATGATAAGGCCCTCGAATGCGTTGCATCGACCGCGGATGAGATCCATCTGGTTTCTGAGGCAGTTATGCAGGACAGGGAATATTTTGAGCCGATAGCTACCGATTTTATCGAAGAGATGCTTGAGTCCCTGGTAAATGCTACAAAGGCAAAGGATTATATCTTACTGGCAGATTTATATGACATGCAGGTGGCTTCCTTTGTCTTGGGTGTTCAGGAATATATCTTAAAAAGAGAGCAGTACCTGATCTTTGACCAGGACCAGTATAAGGAAAATATCAGGAATCTAAAGGCAGTACTCAGAGAAATGATAGAGGAGAGGGATGACTTAAGTCCTGATGAACAAAAGAGATACCGCGTAAATCTCAATGCAAAGCTGGACGATATGTTTGAGCCTGAGGAGCTGATAAAGAAAGGCTTTAATCTGGAGTTTACCTCGGGCGGATATATGACCATAGCCGCACCGTTTAAAGGAGGCAGCATATACCTTCACTCTAACGGGCGCGTGGTAAGCGAGAGTCTGCAGCAGGTGCTTTCATGGTATGATCCGATGGTTGACGAGTACATAATTTTTGGGCTTGGCATGGGGTACCACGTTGATGAGCTAAGGAGACTGGCTCCCGATAAAAGGATCATAGTTTTTGAAAATGATCTTGATGTAATGAGGCTTTACTGCGCTTTCGGAGGGGATGCCGAGCTGCTTACGACGGAAAATATTTTTATAGTTTATGATAATGATCTTTCCGTGCTTGAAAGAAGGCTTGAGGGCACAGCTCCTTTGGGAAACGGTAATTATTCCTTCGTAGATGAAAACGGAAAGATAGTTAAGGTTTGTATCCATTACCCCTCATACAGAAGAAGTGCGGGATGTAAGGCGCTGGATGCAGCATTGCCATGGAAATCCGTGGTTGAGAGTGTTTAGAAGAGAAAAAAAGTCGGTATCGAGGCAGGCAAGATACCGGTGGACTCAAGCCTGCGGCAAGGTATGATACATGAATGACGAATATTCTGTAGTATTAAGCAAATTAGTTGAGAAGATGAAACTGGAGAATTGTACTCCGGAAATCGATACAAGCAAGATATTTATACACAAGCCCGACATTAACCGTCCGGCACTGCAGCTGGCAGGCTTTATGGAGGATTTCGATAACGAAAGAATCCAGATCATAGGAAATGTTGAGCATTCTTATATGGAAAAGCAGGATAACAGACCTGAGATTTATGACCGTTTCTTATCGAGCGGGATACCCTGCGTTATTTTCTGTAACGGCTTTGAACTGGAAGAGAAGCTCTTAGAAACAGCCGTTAAGTACCAAGTGCCATTACTTAGGACCGGTAAGACCACATCCTCTCTTATGGCAGAGGTTATCAGATGGCTGAATGTTGAGCTTGCTCCTACCATGACGATACACGGCGTACTTGTTGATGTATACGGCGAGGGTATCCTGATCACCGGAGAAAGCGGTATCGGTAAGTCCGAGGCTGCTCTTGAGCTGATAAAGAGAGGTCACCGTCTGATAAGTGATGACGTGGTTGAGATAAAAAAGGTTAGTGATGATACCCTGGTTGGTACTTCACCTGAGATGACAAGGCACTTTATCGAGCTCAGAGGTATCGGCATCATAGATGTAAAGACTCTGTTCGGTGTTGAAAGTGTTAAGAATACAGGCACCATCGATCTGGTCATCAACTTAGAGGACTGGGACAGGGAAAAGGAATATGACAGAATGGGTCTTGAGGAGCATTATGTCAACTACCTCGGAAACAATGTAGTATGTCATAATATCCCGATCAGACCCGGCCGTAACCTTGCAATCATCTGCGAGGCTGCCGCAGTTAACTGCAGACAGAAGAAGATGGGCTATAATGCGGCTCAGACCCTTTATGAGAGGGCAATTGCCAATATAAACGGTGTAAAACCTAACCTATAAGAAATTATTGCTGTCTGCGAAGCAGAATGACGAGGTAGATAGTAGGAAAATAGGTAACGAGAATTTTAAATGGAGGAGAATATGGGAAAATATTGTTTTGGAGTTGATATAGGCGGAACTACTATAAAAATGGGTCTTTTTACTGCTGAGGGCGAGCTGCTTGACAAGTGGGAGATACCTACAAGACGCGAAAACGGAGGTGAAAAGGTACCTCAGGATATAGCAGATGCCATCGCAGGCAAGTGTGCTGAAAAGAGCATTGAAAAAGCTGATATAACCGGTGTGGGCATAGGAGTTCCCGGTCCGGTAAGAAATGACGGTACAGTTATGAAATGTGCCAACCTCGGATGGGGTATCTTTAATGTAAATGAGAAAATGTCCGAGCTTACAGGTCTTAAGTGCCAGGCATTAAATGATGCAAATGCTGCAGCACTCGGTGAACTTTGGAGAGGCAGCGGAAAAGGCTTTAAGAATCTTGTATTTATCACTCTCGGTACCGGTGTAGGCGGTGGTATAGTAATCGACGGAAAGATCATCGCAGGTATACACGGCGGCGGAGGCGAGATCGGGCATATCGTGGTTAATCCCAAGGAAGATGCAGTCTGCGGCTGCGGAGGTCACGGACATTTGGAGCAGTATGCTTCAGCTACGGGTATCGTACGTCTTGCAAAGAAGGGCTTAGAGAACAAGGCAGTGGAAACAGTCCTCCGCGGCAAAGAGGATGGCTTAACCTGTAAGGATATATTTGATGCTGCTAAGTCCGGTGACGCTTTTGCGAACGAACTGGTAGATACCATGTGCAGCTATCTTGCACTTGCTCTTTCGGGCGTTGCAGCTACCTGTGATCCTGAGGCTTATGTTATCGGCGGTGGCGTTTCAAAGGCCGGTGAGATAATAACTGATACCGTAAAGAAGCATTTCTATTCAAACAATATGAACGTACTTACCCAGTCAGAGTTCAGGCTTGCAAGTCTTGGCAACGACGCAGGTATTTACGGGGCCGCTTATATGACAATATAATATAGGCTTCCCCTTGAGGAGAATATATCGAACGCTAAAGCATTCGACGTACGATGTCTCTCTGACGAAGAGCTGTCTACGTAGCAGACTGATGCGGTGTTAGGCTTACTGGTTTTGACAAAATATAATTATACGAGGGATTAAGTTGGATAAGACATTTATTGATAAATTAGCGAAGATTACCTCGCGTACAGCAGTTTTTGAGAATACAAAGCTTTCAGAATACACATCCTTTAAGACAGGCGGGCCGGCAGATATGCTTGTACGTCCTAAGGATGCCCAGGAAGTGAGAAAAATAGTGGCTTTATGCAAGGCTGAAAAGGTACCGTTTTATGTTATCGGCAACGGTACAAATATGCTGGTATCCGATGACGGCTTCAGAGGTCTCATTATTTCCTTAAAGGACATGGACAACAGCATAAGCTTTACCGCATTAAGTGATGGCGAATCCTATTCGGTTTCAACATCTGCAGGGTGTACACTTGCAAGGCTTTCCTCAGAGGCAGCATCAAGAGGGCTCGCAGGACTTGAGTTTGCAGCAGGCATTCCGGGGAGTGTCGGCGGAGCCGTTGTAATGAACGCAGGCGCATACGGCGGCGAGATCAAGGACGTTTTCGAATGGGCGGATGTACTTGATGAAAACGGTGATATAGTACGTCTGAAAAACGAAGAGCTTAAATTCGCATACAGGAAAAGCATAATCCAGGAAAAAGAATACATCGTGCTTAATGTATCCTTTATCCTTAAAAAAGGTGACGAAAAGAGCATCAAGGCGGAGATTAAGGAGCTTAATGAGCGCCGTAGGGACAAGCAGCCGCTGGAATATCCAAGTGCGGGCAGCACATTTAAACGTCCCGAGGGTCTCTTTGCCGGAAAACTTATCGAGGACACCGGATTAAAGGGATTTTCTGTAGGAGATGCAGCTGTTTCTGAGAAACATTGCGGTTTTGTGATCAACAAGGGGCATGCTACTTCCGCTGATATTTACGGACTGATCTCTCAGGTTATTGAAAAGGTTTATGATAAAACAGGCGTTGTCCTGGAGCCTGAGATCAAGCTTTTGGGGTTTGACGAATGAATTTCACTACAAAGGTAAAGAATGAGCTTTTGCAGGATGTACCGTCTGCCAGGCATTGCAGGCTTGCGGAGCTGGGCGGTATAGTAAGGTCTTTGGGCAGGATCAGTGACGAGGATCATCATCTGGAGATATTTTCTGATAACGATCTGGTTATAAAAAAGGCTCAAAAATTACTAAAAAAAATTTTTCCTGTTGACAACGGGCTAAAGATAATTTACGATATAAAGCGTTCGGGGAAAGAATCCGGAAGGATAATTTTTTCTGCCGGGGAAACAGGGGAACTGCTTGCGGCTCTCAAGATGGATACGGAACTGGCTGTAAAGCCCATGCTTTACACCATGACGTGCTGTAAGAGAGCATATCTCCGCGGGATGTTCTTAAGCACCGGGACACTGACCGATCCAAACAAGGATTATCATTTTGAAATATCCTGTTCGGATGAGGCATTGGCCGGAGAGCTTAAAGGGATTATCCTGGAGTTTGGAGTGGAAGCAAGGGTTGTCAAGCGCCGGGAAAAATTTGTGGTCTATGTTAAAGACAGCGAAATGATAAGCGAGCTTTTGAGTTTGCTTGGCGCGCAGGTTGCCATGATGGAGCTTGAGAATGTGAAAATCCTCAAGGGAGTCAGAAATCAGGTCAACAGGCAGGTCAACTGTGATGCGGCGAACATTAATAAAGCGCTTGCTGCATCAAGAAAGCAGCAGGAAGATATTGCTTATATACGAGAGAAGACGGGTTTTAAAGGGTTAAGCAAGGAACTTGAAGAAACGGCTCTGCTCAGGGAGAAATATCCCGAGGCGACACTTGCGGAGCTTGTAATGTATAATGGGGAAACTGTTGGAAAATCGGGGATCAATCACAGACTAAAGAAACTATCGGACATAGCGGACAGGCTAAGAGAGGGAAAGTAAAGCCGGTATTACGCTTGTACTTAGGTTTGAGGAGAGAAAAATGATTACTAAGAAAATGGCTATTGATATCACTGCCGATCTGGACAAGAGACCTATTGCTAAGCTGGTACAGGAAGCCAGCAGATTTAGCAGCTCAGTTTTCTTTGAATACAGGGATAAAAAGGTAAATGCTAAGAGCATCATGGGTATGATGACCTTTATCAGCATCATGAACAAGGCTACCGCAGCTAAGGAAAAGATTGACATCAAGATAAACGGAAATGATGAGGGAGAGGCTATGGATGCTATCGTGGCATTCTTCTCATGATATTTTTTGATAATGCCGGATACACCATTTAGTTATATTTTTACTTTAATATTTTGCAAATTTAGAAACCTTGAGGGGTTTCTTTTTTTGTTTAAATGTGATATAATACCTTGTGAGGTGTCGACTTAGCTGACGGAACGAGTCGTAAGAAAGGTAAGTATCATTTATATAGATGAGGGACGAAAATGACAAGAGAGCAGAGAAGAAAACAGGTCAAGAGAAACAGGATTTCTCTGGCGTTTATCATAGTTGAACTGATAGCTGTATGTGTGCTGATACCGATAGCTGTGAGCAAATTCGGAAATAAGAAAAGTGATGCGGGGGAAGAAACTCCCACTATCATTTCTGCAGATGCTGCAAATACAGCAAATCCACAGGACGCACAGGGACTTAAGGTAAATGAGTCGGCAGGTAATTCGGCAGGAGATGATGGCAGCAGCATATCGATAGATAAACCTGACGGTGAGAAAAGCAATGATACCGCAAACACCGGAAATAATACTGGCGACACATCTGTAAATCAGGGAGATAGCGATCAGAGCGGTGCGACAGTTACCGATACGGAGGACGGCAAAGAAAAACAGACCGGCGATAGTGCTAATGACGGGAATAAAACAGTGCTTAGCGGACCTTTAGGCACCATTATCGCAGAAGCTGACTTAAAGGCTGCTATGTATGACTATGACGCAGCTATAGAGCTTGTAAAGTCAAGCCCTGATTATGAGACCAGCCTTGAGGCAAAGGCAGCAGTAGAGCGTTATGAGGCTGACAAGGCTAAATGTGTTAAGTGGCATGACAATACCCAGATAAGCCATATCTTTGTTCATTCACTTATTGTTGATACCTCCAGAGCATTCGGCCCGCAGTCTTCACAGCCAAAGGGCTACAATCAGTACATGACTACTGTCAGCGAGTTTAACAAGATGATTGAGTCGATGTACGAAAAAGGCTATGTTATGGTCAGCATCCATGACATTGCAAAGCGTGTTATAGACGAAGACGGAAACGAAAAGCTTGTTGCACAGGATATCATGCTTCCTCCCGGAAAAGAGCCCTTCGTACTTTCACAGGACGATGTAAATTACTATGCATATATGGATAATGACGGCTTTGCCGACAGGCTGGTAATAGGTGAGGACGGTATCCCTACCTGCCAGTACACCGATAAAGATGGAAATGTATCCTATGGTGAGTATGATGTTCTTCCTATCATCGACCGTTTCTTAAAGAAGCATCCCGATTTCTCATACAGAGGTGCTAAAGGAATCCTTGCAGTTACCGGTTATGAGGGTGCGCTCGGATATGACACAGGTCTTTCCATGAAGATTTACGACGGTCTTTCCGAAGAGGAAAAGATGAAGAAGATTAATGAGGAAAGAGAGAAGGCAAAGGCAGTAGCTGATGCTATAAAGGCTGACGGCTGGGAGTTTGCAAGCCACAGCTATACCCATTCCAATATGACCAACGCTACTTTGGAAAAGATGCAGTACGACTCTAAGCGTTGGCACGATGAAGTAGAAATAATCTTAGGACCTACCGACATATATATCTATCCTTACGGTGCGGATATCTGTGACTGGCATGGATATTCGGGAGAAAAATTCGAGCTCTTAAAGAGCTATGGTTTCTGGTATTTCTGTAATGTAGATGCATCAAGATACTGGATACAGTTAAAGAGCAACTACTTCAGAATGGGCCGTATAAACACAGACGGTGAGAGAATGCACATAACCATGAAGAACAGGAGCGACCCTTCGCTGCCTGACCGTCTGAGCTACTTCTTCCATACCGAGGATGTATATGACTACTCAAGACCGGCCTGGAACGATTAAAATGATATGGTCGGTGATGTAAAATATTAGAAGGATTTATATATGGGGTTTACACATTTACACGTACATACGGAGTACAGTCTACTTGACGGTTCAAGCAAAATAAAGGAAATCTTAGCCCGGGCGAAAGAACTCGGGCAGACTTCGCTTGCCATAACCGATCATGGCGTTATGTACGGCGTAATCGATTTTTATAAAGCGGCACGCGACATAGGCGTAAAGCCAATTATCGGCTGTGAGGTATATGTAGCTCCCGGCTCACGTTTTGATAAAGAAAACTCAGTATCTGACGAAAGATACCGCCATCTGGTGCTTCTTGCGGAAAACAATACCGGCTACTCAAACCTTATGAAGATAGTATCCAAGGGCTTTATAGAGGGCTTTTACTATAAGCCCCGTGTTGATATGGAGATCCTTAAGGAATACCATGAGGGCATCATAGCACTTTCCGCGTGTCTTGCCGGTGAAGTGCCGGGAGCACTACTTAGAGATGATTATGAGGCTGCAAAGGCAGCAGTTAAGAGACATCTTGAAATATTTGGCGAGGAAAACTATTTCCTTGAATTGCAGGATCATGGTATACCCGAACAGAAAAAAGCAAATGCAGGTATACTTCGTCTTTCGCAGGAAACCGGGGTAAAGCTCGTATGCACAAATGACGTACATTATACATTTGCGGAGGACGCAGAGGCACATGACATCCTGCTCTGTATCCAGACACAGAAAAAGGTGCAGGACGAGGACAGAATGCGCTACGAGGGCGGACAATATTACCTCAAGTCCGAGGACGAGATGAGGGCACTGTTCCCTTATGCGCAGGAGGCAATAGACAATACCGCTGAAATAGCCGAAAGATGTAATGTTACAATAGAATTCGGACATTATAAGCTGCCTAAATTTGATGTTCCGAAAGGGTATACCGCTGAAACTTATCTAAGAGAACTCTGCAACGCAGGCTTAAAGAGAAGATATGCGGGCGTATCCGAAGAGAAATTTAAGGAGTTGCAGGAGAGACTTGACTATGAGCTTGATACAATCAAGAACATGGGCTTTGTTGATTATTTCCTCATAGTCTGGGATTTCATAAAATACGGGCGTGATCACGATATAGCGGTGGGTCCCGGCCGAGGCAGCGCTGCAGGTTCAATCGTATCCTATACCCTGGGCATCACAAATATTGACCCTATAAGGTACAGCCTCCTTTTTGAACGTTTCTTAAATCCTGAGCGTGTTACCATGCCAGATATAGACGTTGACTTCTGCTTTGAAAGGCGCCAGGAGGTTATAGATTACGTAGTAAGAAAGTACGGGAAAGACAGGGTAGTGCAGATAGTTACCTTTGGTACCCTGCAGGCACGCGGAGTGTTGCGTGACGTGGGGAGGGCACTTGACTTGCCGTATGCAAAGGTTGACCAGATAGCAAAGATGGTACCTCAGGAGCTTGGGATGACATTGGATAAAGCATTTGAGGCCACCCCTGATTTTAAAGACGCATACAATTCCGACCCTGAGATAAAGAAGCTTATAGATATGAGCAGGAGGCTTGAGGGGCTTCCGAGGCACTGCTCAATGCATGCGGCGGGTGTCGTTATTTCAAATGCACCTGCTGACGACTATGTACCGTTATCCCGTTCTGCCGATGATACCATTACCACTCAGTATACGATGACTACATTGGAGGAACTGGGACTGCTTAAGATGGACTTCTTAGGCTTAAGAACTCTTACGGTTATACAGGCAGCAGTAAAGTCAGTAAACGAAATGCTCCTTGAAAAGTATAAAGAGGAGCATAACGGGAGTGCAGAAGGCTTTGAGCCGTTAAATATCGATAACATTGATTATAATGATAAAAAGGTATTTGAACTTATAGCATCCGGAAAGACGGAAGGTATTTTCCAGCTTGAAAGTGCCGGCATGAAGGGCTTTATGAAGGAGCTTAAGCCCACATCCATGGAGGATATCATAGCCGGGATCTCGCTCTACCGTCCGGGTCCTATGGATTTCATACCGAAGTACATAAAGGGAAAGCAGGAGCCTGAAACTATTACCTATGACTGTGAACAGCTCCGACCCATCCTTGAGCCTACATACGGCTGTATCGTTTATCAGGAGCAGGTTATGCAGATAGTGCGGAACCTTGCCGGATACAGCTTCGGGCGAAGCGATCTTGTTAGACGAGCCATGTCCAAAAAGAAGCAGAGCGTTATGGAAAAGGAACGTGAAAGCTTTGTAAACGGAAATGCTGAGGAAAAGGTTCCCGGATGTGCAGCGCTCGGCATTGATAAGGCGATAGCTAACAAGATCTATGACGATATGATAGATTTTGCAAAATATGCATTCAACAAGTCCCATGCGGCCGCTTATGCGGTTGTGGCATATCAGACGGCTTATCTTAAGTGCTACTATCCCGTACATTTCATGGCTGCGCTTATGACGAGCGTAATTGACAATGCAGGAAAAACCGCAGGCTACATAAATATCTGCAGAAAGATGGGCATTAATGTGCTGCCGCCTGATGTAAATGAGGGAGGGTATTCTTTTACTCCATCCGGAAACGCCATAAGATATTCGCTCTCAGCCATAAAGGGAGTTGGAAGACCTGTAGTAGAGGCCATAGTTTCCGAAAGAAAAAACAACGGGCCCTACACTAATTTCAAAAATTTCGTAAAAAGACTTTCCTCTAAGGAAACCAACAAGAGAGTTATAGAGAGTCTGATAAAGGCCGGAGCCTTTGATACTCTGCCGGGAAACAGGCATCAGCTGCTGATAGCTTCGCCTTCGATTGTTGAAAGTGTAACGGCGGAGAAAAAGAGCTCCATGACAGGGCAGATGAGTCTGTTTGAGCTCATGGATCCCGATTTTGCAAAGAATGACGGTATGGATCTGCCAAAGGTTGAGGATTATTCCAAGGAAGAAATCCTTGCCTTTGAAAAGGAAGTCTTAGGTATTTATGTATCGGGGCATCCTTTGGAGAATTATTCTTCTATCTTAGAGAAAAATACAACGGTTACCACGATGGACTTTGCTTCTGAAGAGGGAGACGCCGATAACCAGATGCAGGGAGCTGCAGGAACCGGGCAGCAGGGAGAGGAAGGTACGAGCTTACATGACAACGATGAAGTTGTTATCGGGGGCATAGTTTCCAACAGGCTCGTAAAGACCACCCGTTCCAATACCATGATGGCATTCCTTACTTTAGAGGATATGTACGGAACAGTTGAGGTCCTGGTATTTCCTAAGGACTATGCGAAATACAAGTCTATCTGTGATGTTGACGCAAGACTGCTTATTAAGGGCAGGGTTACCATTGAAGAGGAGAGAGGCGCTAAGCTGATCTGCCAGAATATGGTTTCGCTGGACGACATCCCTAAGGAGCTGTGGATCAAGTTTGCGGACATCGATGCCTTTAATAAGGGCGAAGAGAGCCTTAAGCTGATCGCCAAGGAATTTGACGGGACTGATGTCGTTGTGGCATACTGTGAGAAAGAGAAAGTAATCAAGAAATATCCGCAGTCCATGGGGACTTCGATATGTCCGGAGCTTTTGGACAAGATGAGGGCTAAGTTCTCTAGTGAGAATGTGGCGGTTTCCTCTGCCAAGTATAAGTGGGGGAGATACTAGTTTATGGGTGGGTCCGTCCAATATCGGTACGGTCTAAAACCCACAATCGTTCGCAGGATATGCTATTCGATTGTTTACGCATATCTGCTGCTCACTATAGGGTTTTAGACCATATCCGATATAGGACTGACCCGGGCAGATTTATTATGTAATGAAATATGATATTGTAATATCATTAAGATGATAGAACAGTTTGGATCGAATAAAGAAATATTTAGGAGAGTGAAACATGGCAGCGAAAGAGAAAACCAGTTCAAAAATGGAATCAAAAAAGACGGATTCTGCAAAGACCAGAAAAAATTCAACCGCTAAGAAGATCGAGAAAGTCACCATAGTCAGTGATACTGCTGAGATTCAGGAGGAAGAGAAAAAGGAGAAAAAGCATAAGATTAAGACCATCGGCGTGCTTACAAGCGGCGGCGATGCACCGGGTATGAATGCGGCAATCCGTGCGGTTGTGCGTACTGCGATTGCTAACGGCATAGCTGTTAAGGGCATCAGGCGTGGTTTTTCAGGTCTTATAGATGAGGACATTGTGGATCTTGATTCCAGAAGTGTAGCCGATACCATTTCTAAGGGTGGTACTTTCCTCTTTACTGCAAGATGTCCCGAGATGATCACAACCGAAGGCCAGGATCTCGCAGCTGCCAACTGTAAAAAGCATGGAATCGATGCTCTGGTTGTTATCGGTGGTGACGGCTCTTACAGAGGCTGCCTTACATTAAAGGACAGAGGTATCAATGTTATAGGTATCCCGGGAACGATTGACCTTGACATTGCCTGTACAGAATACACCATTGGCTTTGATACAGCGGTTAATACCGCAATGCATGCTATTGACAAGATAAGGGATACTTCTACTTCACAGGAAAGATGTTCCATCATTGAGGTTATGGGACGTCATGCGGGCTATATAGCTCTCTGGTGCGGTCTTGCTAACGGTGCTGAGGCTGTGCTTACTACGGAGCTTTATAAGTATGAGGAACAGAAGCTCATAAATGATATTCAGACTAAGCGTAAGAGTGGCAGAAAGCACTACATTATCATAAATGCTGAGGGTATAGGCGATTCCGAGGGTATGGCTAAGCGTATTGAATACGCAACAGGTATGCCTACCTCTGCTACGATCCTTGGTTATCTGCAGCGCGGTGGCAGCCCTACCTGTAAGGACAGGGTTTATGCTTCGGCATTTGGTGCTAAGGCTGTTGATATCCTGCTTAAAGGTGGAGAGAACAGGGTTGTAGCTTTTAAAAACGGAGCTTTCGTGGATTTCGACATGGATGAGGCTCTTGCTATGAAGAAGACCCTTGATCCGTTCCTTGTTGATATGCTTGGAAAGCTTACCCGTAAGGGTGACAGCCGCCTGATGAAAAATGAGGGTTTGCTGGCTGTCGAAAATGAGGAGACAACCGGCAAAAAGACAGTAGTCGGCGTGCTTACGAGCGGTATGGATGCGCCCGGTATGAATGCGGCAATCCGTGCGGTTGTGCGTTCCGCTATCGGATACAATATGAAGGTCTTTGGTTTCCGCAGGGGATATTCCGGTCTTATAGAAAAGGATTATCTTGAGATGACTAACAAGACCATGTCCGAGACCGTTCAGCGTGGCGGTACGCAGCTTTTGGCTTCAGACTGTCCTGAGTTTATGACTGAGGAAGGACAGAAAAAGGCTATCGAGACCTTAAAGGAGCTTAAGATAGACGTCCTTGTTATAATCGGTGGTAACGGCACTATGAGAGGCGGTCTTGACTTAATAGCAAAGGGTATAAATGTTATTGGTATTCCCGCTACTATCGATCTTGATGTTGCCTGCACAGAGTATACCATAGGTTTCGATACCGCTATCAATACTGCGATGGAATCCATTGATAAGATAAGAGATACTTCTGCATCCCATGAGCGATGCAGCGTTATCGAGGTTGCCGGAAAGAGAAGCGGTCATAATGCTCTCTGGTGCGGTATTGCTACAGGTGCCGAGGAGATAATTACCAACGAATACCATGATCAGAACCAGCAGAGGATGATCTCTGAGATAATCAATAAAAAGAAGCTTGGAAAGAGGCTGCATCTGATAGTTAATTCCGAAAGCGTAGGAAAGTCGGCATCGTTAGCAAAGAACATAGAATTTGCCACCGGCTTAGAGACCAGAGCCACAGTACTCGGAATACTGCAGTGCGGCGGCACTCCTTCCTGCCAGGACCGTGTATTTGCGTCGGCTATGGGCGGAAAAGCGGTTGAGGCTATTTATGCGGGCAAGAAGAACCGTATCGTAGCTTACCAGAACGGTGAATTTACCGATTTTGATATGGAAAAGGCTATGCGCCTCAGTAAATTCCCGGATGCATATATGGCAGAAATGTCTAAGAAACTATCGAGATGAAAACTATTAAGATCATGTCCCTATGATCGACAAAGGTGTAAACAACAATAAATATAGGAGAAACGAAACAAATGAACATCAACGAACAACTTGCAAAGGAACTCGGAATCAAGCTTGAACAGGTGGACGCAACAGTAAAGCTCATCGATGAGGGAAACACCATTCCTTTCATCGCACGTTACCGTAAGGAAGTAACCGGATCATTAAATGACGAGGTACTCAGAAATCTGTTTGAAAGGCTTACATATCTTCGAAATCTTGAAGACAGAAAGGCTTCCGTTCTTGCAAGCATAGAGGAGCAGGGCAAGCTGACCGACGAGTTAAAGAAGCAGATACTGGATGCTACTACACTTGTAGTCGTAGAGGATCTCTACCGTCCTTATAAGCAGAAGAGAAGGACAAGGGCAACAGTAGCCAAGGAGAAAGGCCTTGAGCCGCTGGCAGATATCATCTGGGCTCAGGAGGCAGACAAGCCTATTGCAGAGTATGCCGCTGATTTCATTAACGAAGAAAAGGAAGTTAAGACCGCTGAGGAGGCTATAGCAGGAGCCTGCGATATCCTCGCAGAAAAGATTTCTGATGAGGCTGATTACCGTATTTATATCAGGAAGTTAACCGGTGATGAAGGCCTTATCGTATCCGAGGCAAAGGACGAAAAGGCTCAGAGTGTATACGAGAACTATTACAAGTTCTCCGAGAAGATCAGTACTATCCTTGGACACAGAGTACTTGCGCTTAACCGTGGCGAGGACGAGAAGTTCTTAACAGTAAAGATCGAGGCTCCCGTAGATCAGATAATAAAGTATCTTGAGCTTCATACCATAAAGAAGGACAATGAATTTACAAATGACATCTTAAAGGGAGTAGTAGCAGATGCATATGACCGCCTGATAGCTCCTGCAATCGAGCGTGAGATCCGTTCAGATCTTACCGAAAAGGCACAGGACAGCGCCATCAGGGTATTTGGAAAGAACCTTACCCAACTCCTTATGCAGCCTCCTATCGCAGGACATTTCGTACTTGGCTGGGACCCTGCATTCCGTACAGGATGTAAGCTGGCAGTAGTTGATCCTACCGGAAAGGTGCTTGATACCGTAGTTATCTATCCTACCGATTCACCCTATAAGGATATCCCTAAGTCAAAGCGTATCTTAAAGCAGCTTATTGAGAAATACAATATCACGCTTATTTCAGTCGGAAACGGTACCGCGTCCCGTGAGTCAGAGCAGGTAATAGTTGAGCTGCTCCACGAAATGAATAAGCCCGACCTTGCATATGTAATCACCAACGAGGCAGGCGCATCCGTTTATTCCGCAAGCAAGCTGGCTACCGAGGAATTCCCGAATTTCGACGTAGGACAGCGTAGTGCGGCTTCAATCGCACGCCGCGTACAGGATCCTTTGGCAGAGCTTGTTAAGATCGATCCTAAGTCGATCGGCGTTGGCCAGTATCAGCATGACATGAACCAAAAGAAGCTCGGCGAGCAGCTTGAGGGTGTTGTTGAGGACTGTGTAAATAAGGTTGGCGTTGATGTTAATACCGCATCAGCTTCACTTTTAGAGTATGTATCGGGTATTTCAAAGCCCATCGCTAAGAACATAGTTGCATACCGTGAGGAAAACGGAAGATTCCTTTCAAGAGCAGAACTCCTTAAGGTACCGAAATTGGGACCTAAGGCGTTTGAGCAGTGCGCAGGTTTCTTGAGGATTCGCGGCGGAAAGAACCCTCTGGATAACACCAGTGTTCACCCCGAGTCATATGAGGCTGCAAAGAAACTGTTAGAGAGTCTCGGCTTTACTCCCCAGGATATTAAGACACTCCAGGCAGAGCAGGCAAAGGCTGTAAAGGAAGACGAGGACAAGCGTAAGGCTGAGGCAGAAAAGGCCGAGAAGGACGCAAAGGCAGCAGCTCGCGGTGGCAAGGACAGAAGAAACAAGAATGAGATACAGGTAAGAAATGCGGATTCCGCTATGGGTAAATTACTTGCACAGGCACTTGCAAAGTCCGGCAAGAACGTGGTTACGAGAGATAACGCAAATGCGGTAGCAAATAAGGGCGCTGAGGCTGAAACAAAAGCAAATGCAGGAATCATGGGTGCTGATGAAAATGTGAAAAATGAAAAGGGTAGTGCAGGCCTTTCACATTTAAGCACCATGATAAAGGATAAAAAGAAACTGGCTGAAGAGCTCGGTATCGGTGAGATCACACTTGATGATATCATTAAGGAACTTGAGAAACCCGGCCGTGACCCTCGTAAGGATATGCCCGCACCCATACTCCGACAGGACGTCCTCGAAATGAAGGACTTAAAGGAAGGCATGATCCTTAAGGGTACCGTTAGAAACGTTATCGACTTTGGTGTATTCGTGGATATAGGCGTACATCAGGACGGCCTTGTACATATCTCACAGATCACAAACAAAAAGTTCATCAAGCATCCTCTTGAGCTCTTAAGCGTCGGAGATGTAGTTGATGTAAAAGTTATGAGCGTTGATCTTCAGAAGAAGAGAATACAGCTTACTATGATTATGTAATTATTTAGCTTATCTTGCCTGCAGCCTGCGATATGGAAAGCAGGGCAGGCAGGTATGGCAGGATACGATATGGATATAAAAAGTTATAAAAAGGATTTCGATTATTCCTATACATTGGGGGCGTTTCCTACATTTGAGCTGATCGAGGCTAAGGCTTCGGAAATAGTTGAGGTATTCTGCAGTGCTTCATTTACAGATTACCAAAAACTGGAGAAAAAGTGCAGGGAAAAGGGCGTAAAGCTTTCAGTCAATGACAAGGTGATAAATAAGCTTAGTGACAAGGGAAATGTATACGTTGTAGGTGTTTTTAAGAAATACCTGCAGGAGCTGGACAATTCCCTGCCTCACGTTGTCCTGGTAAACCCTTCCGATATGGGAAATCTCGGAACGATAATCAGGACTGCGGCAGGCTTTAACATTATGGATATCGCAATAATCGAGCCGGCCGCAGATATTTTTAACCCCAAAACAGTAAGAGCCTCCATGGGCTCAGTATTCAGGACAAGGCAAAAAAGATTTTCATCATTTGACGATTATCTGAAATATGTCTGTACGGACGAACAAGGGAAAAGCAGTATAAATCCCGTAATTCAGAGGCTCGATGACAGAATCGGCCAAGAGAATGGGGGAGATTTAAGCAACAGAGAAATCTTCACATTTATGCTAAACGGTGAAAGACCTCTTACCATAAATGACTGTCCTAAGCCAAAGCTTTATTCTCTGGTGTTTGGCAATGAAGCAACGGGTCTTCCAGATGAATTTCTAAATTACGGGACAAGTATAATAATCCCTCAGACCGAGTATGTGGATTCCCTTAATCTTACTATAGCGGCCGGCATCGGAATGTATGTTTTTTCTCAAAAAAAGGCTTGACTTAAATTCCCAATTCACTATAATTTTAATTGTAAGTGTACAAAACAATACAATTTTTTGAGGTGAAGATATCATGAAATGTCCTTTTTGCGGAAATGAAGATACCAGGGTAATTGATTCGAGACCTGCGGAGGATGGTTCATCCATCAGGAGAAGAAGGCAGTGTGATAAATGCGACAAGAGATTTACCACATATGAGAAGATCGAAACTATCCCGGTTATAGTTATCAAGAAGGGCAACATCAGGGAGCAGTATAATCGTGAGAAAATCGAAAAGGGTATACTTGCATCCTGTCATAAAAGGCCTGTTTCCATCGATACTATCAATCAGATGATCGATGAGATAGAAACAGAGCTTTTTACCTCTGAATCAAGGGAGATCCCAAGCAACATTATCGGCGAAAAGATAATGGAGAAGCTCCAAAAGATCGACCAGGTTGCTTATGTTAGATTTGCATCCGTATATCGTGAGTTCCAGGATGTTGATACATTCATGCATGAGCTCCAGAAGATCATAAAAAAGCATGAGTAATGCTAAAGATTATATTGATATTTAGATAAAAAACGTAAAAAACGGGGATTTCCCGTTATCATAACTCCATATGCAGATACTCCTTCTCTTCAGCAAGGAAGGAGAAATGTACAGCAATGTAAAAAGCGCCTCGGTATACGGTATCGAGGCCAGACTTATCAATGTCGAGGCAGACGTTAGCGACGGACTGCCCCTGTTTACCATGGTCGGATATCTTGCGTCAGAGGTAAAGGAGGCCAAGGACAGAGTAAAGACGGCGTTGAAAAATTCTAATTATGCTTTGAAACCAAAGCATATCACGGTAAATCTGTCACCGGCGGATATACGAAAAGCCGGGACCGCGTTTGACCTGCCTATTGCATTGGCATGTCTTGCGGCATCTGAAATTTTACCACAGGAAAAACTTGATAATATGCTAATAGTGGGAGAGCTTGGCTTAGACGGTAAGGTAAACCGTATAAGCGGAGTGCTTCCTATTTGTATTGCCGCAAAAGCAGAGGGCATTCATACTGTTATTGTACCAAAGGGCAATGCAAAGGAAGGAGCGGTAGTAGAAGGGATTAACGTAATAGGCGTAGAGGACCTTAACGAGATCATTGAGTACATTTTGGAAGTAAGGGAGCTTGCACCGGAGAAATGCTTGATAGACGAAGTGCTTAAGGTGTCCGCTGACGAATTCACAGAGGACTTTGCGGATATTTCAGGTCAGGAAGCTGCAAAGAGGGCTGCAGAGATAGCGGTTTCGGGGCAGCATAACATATTGTTTTCGGGGCCTCCGGGCTCAGGTAAAACCATGCTTGCAAGACGTATACCGGGCATCATGCCGGATATGAGCTTTGAAGACAGTCTGGAGATTTCAAGGATATACAGTGTTGCAGGTTTACTAAGTGATGAGCAGTATCTTATAACAAGGAGACCGTTCCGTGCACCTCACCATACCTGTACAGTCACGTCTCTGATAGGTGGAGGGACAACGCCTAAACCGGGTGAGATAAGCCTTGCGGTAAACGGCGTGCTTTTCTTGGATGAAATGCCTGAGTTTGGCAGGGAAGCAATAGAGGCACTGCGCCAGCCTTTAGAGGACAGATTTGTTACGGTATCCAGGCTGAACGCCACATATACATATCCTGCAGGATTTATGCTGGTAGCGTCGATGAACCCGTGCCCGTGCGGGCATTACCCGGACAGATCACGCTGCTCGTGTACTGAGAGGCAGATCCAGCAGTACCAGAGACGTATCAGCCAGCCTGTACTTGACAGGATAGACCTTTGTGTCAGCGTAAGTGAGATAAAATATGATGAACTGAATTCACCAAAGAAAGGGGAATTCAGTGCAGTTATAAGGGAAAGAGTCATGCGTGCCCGTGAGGTCCAGCTTGAAAGATATAAAGGAATGCCGATAAGTTTTAATTCGGAGCTAACCGGGAAAATGACATCAGAGTTCTGTCCTTTGGGCGAAGAAGAAAAAAGACTGATGGAAAAAGCCTTTGACAAATATTCTCTTAGTGCCAGGGGCTACCACAGACTGCTAAAGGTATCAAGGACCATAGCCGACATGGCAGGAGAAAAGGATATTAAGGTGCCGCACCTGCTTGAGGCACTATGTTATAGAAATTTGGATTATTATGCATAAGGAGAAAATAATGACAGAAAAAGAATACTGGTTATATATATCAAGAGTAAAGGGCCTGCTGTCAGCAAGGAGGAAAATGCTGCTCGAAATGCTGGGAACCCCGGAGGAGGTATATAAAGCAAGAGAAGAAGTTTTAAGAAATATACCACTGCTTGAAGATTATCAGGTGGAACAGCTGATTAATTACAGGAGGATAGATTTTGAGGCAGAAGCAGAAAGGATAAGGGCAAAGGGTATTAAATTTATAACGGTGGATGACAGGGAGTTTCCCGAGCGTTTAAGAGAAATACCAGACGCACCATCATTCCTTTTCTACAGGGGAGAGCTGCCTGATGACAATCTGCCCGCAGTTGCAGTAGTAGGCAGCAGAAGATGCAGTATATACGGGCGGGAAATGTGTCTCAAGTTTTCCTCAAGTCTGGCACAGGCAGGCATAAATATCATAAGTGGGATGGCCTCGGGAGTGGACGGTTTTGCTCACAGGGGCGCAATACAAGCCGGAGGAAAGACTACTGCGGTACTCGGCTGCGGTGTGGATGTATGTTATCCCAGTGAAAATAAAGATATATTTGAAAAATTGTCGCATATTCATGATATTTATGGTATTTATGAGAATGATTTATCTTTCCCCAAAACAAATGATAAATATGACAATCCGGATAGAAATACTAGCGGAGGAAAAGATGACCGGGAAATACCAAAAACAAATGGTGGTATAGTATCAGAGTACTACCCGGGAGAAAAGGCACTGCCATATAACTTTCCTCAGAGAAACCGCATCATATCGGGATTGGCAGATATCCTTTTAGTAGTAGAAGCAGGAAAGAAAAGCGGAACATTCATCACTGTTGACCATGCATTAGAGCAGGGCAGGGAAATATTTGCCATACCCGGCAGGATAGGGGACACAGTGAGCGATGGGTGCAACAGTCTGATAAAGAACGGAGCAGGGCTTGCATCTGAACCGGAAGACATAATTGAGGTACTAAAAGACAAGTATACCATGCTGCTTAAAGCAGAAAAAAAGAGAAAGAAAACATTGGGCGAGGCACTAAAGGGAGATGAGAAAAAAGTGTATGAGAGTCTGGAGATTGTGCCAACACAGATAAATGAAATTGCAGAAAGAACCGAAATCGCTCCTGGCGTATTGCCCACCATCCTCATAGAACTGGAACTGAAAGGTATGATTGAAGAAGTAGGGAAGAATCTGTATATAAAAAAACAATAAATAATTGACAATACTAAATAATTATAAT
>JAFYYN010000007.1 GCA_017557525.1 Lachnospiraceae bacterium | reverse complement strand
ATAAATGTAGTCCCAAGAACTGTTATATACCCCGCTTTAGGAAGCTTCTCATCCTTATTCCCAAAGATAAGTTTTCCTAAAATAACACCGCATGCCGGATACATCATCTGAGTTGCCACAAATGACGACAGATCATATTCTTTTTTAAATCCTATGATCATCACAATATTCATAGCATAAGCCACACCATATGCGACGGCTATGAATATCCAAAGTTTTTTCTTTTCAAGTTCTTTCATTTTTATTACTCCTCCTTTTGTTAAATCCATTTAACAGTTTATCAGTTTTTTCTCAAAATAAAAACTCCCCCGGTAAGCAATATTGCTTATCGAAGGAGTTTCTCCCCCTTTATCTATATATATCAGGATATCCTGTCATATATACTTATTGTATGGTATGTTTACTCATTCCATATCTCTACCGAAGCCATTTTCTCATCTGCAAGATCCCAGGTGACTCCAACCTCTTCTTTACCATAGTAAAAAACATACCTTATCTGCCTTGTATCTCCGTAGTCATCATACTCATGATACGCTTCCATCTTTTCCCTGTCAGGTTCTCCTGAATACCCATAAAGACTTTTTAGTTTCTCCAAAACCTTTGCCCTGTCTTCCTTTGCCTTTTTTAGTGCTTCCTCATCGGTATAACTTCCAAGGCCTGCCCAATGCTCTCTTCCACCTATAGCAGCCACCCTGAATTCAAGGTCATGCATACCAAGAACCACGACATAGTCAGTACTGTTTGGAGATCCGCTACTCCTTTCCCAGTAAATGGTATACATATCATGATATGTTCCGCATCCGGGATCCACTTCAGAAGGTTTAAAGGCTTCAACCCTCGCATGCCATTCATCTGACAGTTCATAACCGAGGAATTTAACAAGATGTTTATAACCAAGGTCTATAATATCCTGCTCCGAAGCATGATCTACATCAACATAAGGATCCTCGACTTTAATATTTTCCTCTTCGAAATACTCCTGCGCTTCCTTCTCCATCACATAGTCTTTTTTGGCTGTATAGTCAATGAAGAGTAATAACTGCTCATCGTCCATCTCCTTTTTTGGAAGATGTAAAAGGTGATCCTCTTCTATATAACAAAGAGTCTTTCCATCCCATTCATCAAGTGTCTTTAATCTCTTTACCTCAGTCTCCGGATATACACCAAGATCATAGTATTGTCTTTCGAGTTCTGCCATTCTTAAAACTTCATCATTTGTCAGTTTCCTGCTCCATGAATCATCTATCGTTACCCCCGTATTATTTTGAAGATCCTCTTTCAGACTCTCCTGTTCTTTATCAGACATGCTTTCCATACGGCTTTTAATGCCATCATAACATGCCTTTGCGCCAATTCCCGTGCTCCCTATGATCAATATGACAATCAGCGCTGTAAGCACGCCGGCATATTTAAACCGCAGATCCGCTGTCCTTTTCCCCTTTTTACAATTTCTATACAGTTCAAGTTTTATATCATTTGAGATCTCTATGTTTGAAAATAGATCTTTGTCAATATCATACCTGTTCACAGACGATACCTCCTTCATAAGCACTGCCCAGTTTTGCAAGGATCTGTCTTGCTCTCTGGAGTCTTTTCTTAACGGCAACCTCTGATATGCGAAGGATCTGTGCTGTTTCTTTGACTGAATATCCTTCCACATAATAAAGGATCACCACACTCTTAAGGTTGTAATTCAAATTCCATATCAGTCTGAGCTTTTCTTTATCTTCCACATTCATTCCGCTTGTGATCTCAAGTGCTTCTTCCACCTCATCAAGAGGGATTCTGGCATGTCTCTTATGAAATCTGAGGAATTCTTTACATTTATTCTGTGATACTTTTATAAGCCAAGCTTTCTTATGTTCTTCGGAAGCAAATCCCGGTCTTTTTGTCATATATGTTATAAATGTCTCCTGTAAAACATCTTTTGTATCCTGCTCGTTTTTCAGAATAACAAAACATATCTTATAGAGCATGTTACTGTATTTTTCTATGACCTGTTCCAGATCTGCGTTCCTTTCTTCTCGATTCATTTAATTTCCTCCTGGGTTGTTGAATACAACAGGTCTTCGCGAATGGCCTTTCACTCTATATATGCATACACATAAGAAAAAGTGACATCCATAGGAAAATTTTTTCGATCCATTTTGATCAATACCTATTTTACCAATAAAAATAAAAAAGACCAGTCGCAAGCTGGTCTTCTTATAAAACGGGTATTCAAAGTTGTTGAGGGGCTGTCTTCGTGAGGGGACAACTTGAGGGTTTATCGTGAGGGGCTTTCATGAGGGGCTGGTTTGAGGGTCCTTCGTGAGGGTTTGAAGCTTTTAACATAATAAAAACAGGGTTAATCAGTGATCAGCTGGTTAATCCTGTTTTCTTTTTGAAGTGCTATTGGCACTTCCTGCCTTCTTCTCTTATGATAATTTTGCGGAAATATTCAATGAAAAGGAGGCTATATGAATAGTATAACAGATTTGCTTGACCTGGAAGATGAAAATATTTCTATCATCTCTACCGAAATCGAAGGTCAGACAAAAACAATCTATCTTGAATCAACTCCGGAAGCGCACTTCTGCCCCTGTTGCGGTTTCAGAATGCATTCCAGAGGAACAAAGAATAGAAAGATCAATCATCCTATACTTCAGGACAACTACAAACTTGTTTTGATCCTTAAGCAACGTCGCTGGCGGTGTACAAATCCCGATTGTCTTTATGACATCAGTGATTCATTTAAGTTTGTAAGTAAGAACAAAAGAACAACAAACGCAACTGATATGCTCATTGTTGATGCATACCGAAACCTGGCTGAATCATCAGCATCTATAGGCAAAAGATTCTATGTATCGGACACATATGCGCATGATGTGTTTGACCGATATGTGAAGCTGGACAGACTTCCTCTCACAGATGCCATTTCTATCGATGAAGTATTTCTGGATATGGATGACAAATGCAAGTATGCTCTGGTCATCCAGGATTTTCATACCGGAGACCCCATCGATCTTTTACAAAGCAGGCGAATGAACGTCACCGAACCTTACTTTACATCCATTCCACCTGATGAACGTAAATCTGTAAAGTACCTTATATCAGATATGTATAATCAATACATCTCTTATGTTGATAAATACTTTCCAAATGCCGTTCCTGTTGTGGATTCTTTTCATGTGATTCAATGGATCACACGCTCTATAGATAATTACATGCGCCAACTACTAAAGAAGTATAAACAACGTGACAAGGAGCGTCAGGAGCAGTTAACAACAGACCCTATGCATCCCGTTCAGTTGCCCATATCTGACGAGGTATATATTCTTCAGAAATATCGTTGGCTCATACTGTCAAATCAATCAAACATCCGCTATCACTCAGATCTTCGTATGGATCAGCACTTTCATGTTTTAATGAACACTTACGATTATGAGGATTGGCTTTTTCGTATCGATCCTAACCTTAAGGACTTCCGCGACCTTAAGGAACAGTATGTTTTATTCAACTCACGTAATGGCGGCAATCCGATCGCCGCACGT
>JAFYYN010000055.1 GCA_017557525.1 Lachnospiraceae bacterium | reverse complement strand
TGATATGAAGCTGCTGATCATACTGGCAGTGCTACTGGTATCGGTTTATGCAGTGAGTATCCTGTTTACGACGATCCGTTCAAAGATGATGGTAAAGGTATCACAGCGTATCATCTATGATATCAGAAAAGATCTTTTTGCACATCTGCAGAAGCTGTCATTCCAGTATTATGATGACCGTCCTCACGGCAAAATCCTTATCCGTGTCGTAAACTACGTAAACTCCGTATCAGACATGCTTTCAAACGGCCTGATAAACATCATCTTAGAGACCATCAACCTTATAATCATCGTAATCTATATGCTGATGGTTGATGTACAGATGTCACTGGTTGTTATGTGCGGTGTGCCGGTGCTTGCAGTATTTATGCTCTGGATGAAAAACAGACAGCGTAAGGCATGGCAGGCAGTTTCGAACAAGAGCTCGAACTTAAATGCGTACCTTCAGGAAAATATAGTAGGCGCACGTATCACCCAGATATTCGCAAGAGAAAACGAGAATGCCGAGATCTTTGCAGGACTTTCGGAGGACTGCAGAAAGACCTGGATGAAGGCAGTACAGTGCAACAACCTTATGTGGCCCGGAATCGATGCTATATCAGTGCTTATCAGAGCTGCGATATTCATCTTTGGTATCATGGTATTTGAAAGCGGCGCCAAGTCCATAGGTACCATCATTGCTATATCCGGATATTCGGCACGTTTCTGGCAGCCCATTATGAACATGGGAAATATTTTCAACAATTTCCTTAACAATATGGCCTACTTAGAGCGTATCTTCGAGACCATGGGCGAAAAGGTAACAGTCGACGACGCTGAGAATGCGACAGAGATGCAGCCCATCAAGGGTCATGTTGAGTTTAAGAATGTAAGCTTTTCATATGAGGAAGGCAAAGAAGTCCTGCACAATGTTTCGTTTGAGGTACAGCCGGGTGAGAGCATTGCATTGGTAGGACCTACAGGAGCAGGAAAGAGCACGATAGTAAACCTGCTTTCAAGATTCTACAATGTCGGAAGCGGTGAGATACTTATCGACGGGCAGGATATTTCTAAGGTAACGCTTAAGTCTCTTCGTTCACAGATGGGTATCATGATGCAGGACAGTTTTATATTCTCAGGTACCATCAAGGACAATATCCTATACGGAAAGCTTGATGCGACCGATAAGGAAATCAGGGAGGCGAGCGAAAAGGTTTGTGCTGAGCCGTTCATCCTAAAGATGCCTGACGGATATGATACTGAGGTAAAGGAGAGAGGCTCGCTCTTAAGTCAGGGCCAGAAGCAGCTTATTTCCTTTGCAAGAACCCTGCTTTCCGCACCTGCCATCTTGGTGCTTGATGAGGCAACCTCAAGTATAGATGTGCAGACAGAAAAGGCACTCCAGCAGGGACTTAACACGATGCTTAAGGACAGGACCTCGTTTATCGTTGCTCACCGTCTCTCAACCATCAGAAACTGTGACAAGATAATGTACATCGATGACGGTGGTATCGTGGAGACAGGAAACCACGAGGAGCTGATGCGCAAGAAGGGTGCATATTACAGGCTTTATACCGCGCAGATTGAGGAAATCGCGTAAATTTTGGAAATCCATTATATATTTGACAATGATATTATAATGGGTTTCTTTTTTTGCTTGATTTTTGAAATTATTATTCATATAATAATGCCTGATGTGTTTTTGAACGGTTTTTGACCGGATGATGAAGGAAAAGGAAAATATGATAGAAAAAATTAACGAGTATATATCTTATATCCCGGCTGCGGAGGTACCGATCTCTTCCGATGTCGGGATAATATATGGTAAGAACAGCACATATTTATTTGATGTGGGAAGTACGGAGGAATGCCTAAAATTTTTATATTCACTAAAGGGTAAGATGCAGATTGTTATTTCGCATTTCCATGGGGATCATACATGGTGGCTTACAAGACACAGGGCCGGAGAGGACGGAATGCTCCCAAATGATACTTTGAGCTTGACCTACGAGCCTGTTAAATATGAAAAGCTTTATATTGGAAAGGGTACGGAGAAATACCTGCCGGACGGGGAAATCGTGCGGGAGTCTGTGATCATATGGGATGAGACTGCACCATCTAAGCTCGAAGACCAAGAAACAGGCATAGAAGCAGGCAAGGGGAGAAACGCTGACGGAGACAATCTTACTGGAGCCCGTGCTTCAAGCGGAGACAGTAAAAATATTTCTCAAGCCTTGAAATTAGAAATTATCCCCATGCCATCCTCGCATTCAAAGGGGTCATTAGCTCTGATAGTCAATGATGAGTACATCTTTATGGGGGATTCGACTTACTGCAGGTATATCCCCAAAAAGCAAGGCGAAGAGGATTATGCGGAATATAATGTCCAGAAATTAAAGGAACAGATAGACCTGTTAAAGAGCATCAAGGCAGAAAAATGCCTTGTAAGCCACGAAAAGCGGTTCGTCAGGCCTAAGAAGGTGGTTATACGCCAGCTTGAATCAATATATGAGAGAAGGAAGCCGGGAGAAAACATTATAGTGCTTAACAAAAATGAAGGCGAAGGATGACCAGGTAATCCTTCGCTTTATTTGTACTGTGGTATATATAGTTCGTTATCCTAATGCCAAAAGATAGTTTGTTATTCTTTCTTGAATGAGATTGAGGTATCAAGCCTGCCGTCTGCGATAGTTTTGTCAACCCAGAGCTTTAAGGTTTCGATGGAAACGGAGATGCGGCTTAACTGCTCCTTAATATTATTGAAATCCCTTAACTCGTCATCGGTGATCTCGCCGTCTGCCGTAATCTCGATAAGTCTGTCCTTTTCCTTGTTCATGGCATTGAGAGATGCGATCATCTCGAGGATTATCTGAGAAAGATCCTGCACTTTAAGCTCGGGAACAGATCTCTGTCCGATGGGACACTCATTGGCACAGAAATAGTTACAGAGCTCGGGAGCCTTGTAGCATTCAGCCATAGCGATGATCTCATCCGGATGAGGAAGAGATTTCTCACTTTCTATCTTTTCAATTCTGTCGTCAGAAATGTAAATCATTTCCTCACTGGCCTTTTGCCTTGTATATTCGCATTTCTCACGGCAGAGCTGGTAAATGTTCTTGTTTTCCTTGATCGATTTCTTACCCATAGTTTTACTTGTTGCAGACGGACACCCCCTTGCTTCCTCTGCGTTACCTCCTGATATTTTTGCTACCTGTATTATAATATAAAACGTTATATAAAATCAAGAATTATTAACAAAATATTAAAAAAATTATTGAAAATTTACTGAATATATATTATAATTCTGGGTGGAAGTGCGGAAATAACCATAGTTCTGACTATGTTTCCAAGTTTATTTCGGAGGATAGTATGATAAAAGTTATTTCCGAGGAATGCAGATAAAAAACTGCAATAATCTATAAAAGATTTCAGGAGGAGAGTATGGGAAAATTTATCATCAAGAAAACTAACACAGGCATCAAGTTCGACCTTAAGGCTACGAACGGACAGGTAGTTGCTACTTCTCAGGTTTACAAGGATAAGTCCTACTGTGTAAACGGTATCGAGAGCGTAAAGAAAAATGCTCCTATCGCTAACATTGAGGACCAGACCGTAGAGGGCTTTAAGACAGAGAAGTGCCCTAAGTTTGAGATTTATTCAGATAAGTCAGGCGAGTTCAGATTCCGTCTTAAGGCTACAAACGGACAGATCATCGCTATCGGCGAGGGCTACACAACCATGAAGAATTGTGTAAACGGTGTTGAGAGTGTCAAGAAGAATGCTCCCGATTCACCTGTTGAGGAAGTTTGAATTTCATGTAATACATCATATTTTACATGATGATTTATGCAGACAAATGAATTTATAGAATTGGATTCAAAATAAAAGTGTTTGCGGAAAGGTCAATAAAACATTATGATTAAAGAATTTAAGAAATTCATCATGCGTGGCAACATGATAGACTTAGCAGTCGGTATGATCATCGGTGCTGCATTCAACGCAATCGTTACTTCACTTGTAAATGATATATTCATGCCTATTATTGGCGCACTTGTAGGAAGCACAGATTTTTCAAATCTGTACGTAGTTCTGGGAGATCTTCCTGCAGGCATGACTGAAAAACCAGCAACTTTGGCAGCAGCCCAGGAGGCAGGTCTTGCTACATTGAATTATGGTAATTTCATTACCGCTATTATCAACTTCTTACTCATGGCTATCGTTGTATTCCTTATTGTTAAGGCATTCAATAAGATGGCAGAGTCAGGCAAGAAGCTTACCAAGAAGGAAGAGAAGAAAGCAGAGCCTACAACAAAGGTTTGTCCTTTCTGCCAGTCAGAGATCAGCATCAAGGCTACCAGATGTCCTCATTGTACATCTGAACTTAAGAAGTGATGTGACTTTATCAGATGCTTATTAGATGCATTTGATATGGGATTGTTTTATAATCAAAGATTACATAATTCGGGACTTTTACAGGTCCCGAATTTTTTATGGGTGACAGGGGGACGGTTCTCATGTCACCAATGACTTTGTGACAAGAGAACCGTCCCTCTGTCACCCTTTCTGGCCATTATAAAAAAACAGTTGCTAAATTTTTAATATATGATAAAATGTTAGTGTTTGTGCGCAACATTCAGCACATTAATCAGTAGAAATGGAAGATGTATTGTAATAAGTTGTACATCACCCTTCGGTAAAGCCGAATTATAATGGGTCGATGTTACGGATAATAGAGGTTAGTTTATGGGTACAAGAGAAGAAATCGAGAGAAGAAAAACATTTGCGATCATATCGCACCCTGATGCAGGTAAGACGACACTTACCGAGAAGCTGCTGCTTTACGGCGGAGCCATCAATCTGGCCGGTTCGGTAAAAGCAAAGAAGACTGCAAAGCATGCCGTATCTGACTGGATGGAGATAGAAAAGGAAAGAGGTATTTCCGTTACATCATCAGTTATGCAGTTTAATTATGACGGGTACTGCATAAACATCCTTGATACGCCGGGTCATCAGGACTTCTCGGAGGATACTTACAGAACACTTATGGCGGCAGATTCTGCAGTCATGGTAATAGACGGATCAAAGGGTGTTGAGGCGCAGACTATCAAGCTTTTCAAGGTTTGTGTCATGAGGCATATCCCGATATTCACCTTTATAAACAAAATGGACAGGGAAGCAAAGGATACCTATGAGCTCTTAGACGAGATTGAGAGCGTGCTCGGTATCAGGACCTGCCCTATGGACTGGCCCATCGGCTCAGGCAAGGAGTTCCAGGGAGTTTACGACAGACAGACAGGAAAGATCAACAGATACTTTGCTACAACCTACGGAATGAAGGAGGTTGAATCGGTATCCGCAGTTATCGGCGATCCTGCGCTTGATGATATAATAGGAAAGAAAGCGCACGAAAAACTTAAAGAAGAGATCGACCTTGTAGAAGGCGCTATGGATGAGTTTGATCTCGAAAAGGTTCAGAACGGACTTCTTACTCCTGTATTTTTCGGGTCAGCCTTAAATAACTTCGGTGTTGAGAATTTCTTAAAATATTTCTTAAAGCTTGCACCTACTCCGCTCCCCAGGACTGCGGGAGATCAGGTTATAGACCCTATGGAAACGGATTTCTCGGCATTTGTGTTCAAAATCCAGGCTAATATGAACAAGGCACACCGCGACAGGATCGCATTCATGAGGATCTGTTCCGGTAAGTTTGACGCAGAAGCAGAAGTATACCACGTGCAGGGCGGCAGAAAGCTCCGCCTTTCGCAGCCCCAGCAGCTTATGGCACAGGAAAGAAAGATTCTTTCGGAAGCATATGCAGGCGATATCATCGGTGTATTCGATCCCGGTATCTTTTCAATCGGAGATACGGTATGTGCACCCGGACTAAAATTTAGCTACGAGGGCATCCCCACATTCGCACCCGAGCATTTCGCAAAGATCCGCCAGGTAGATACCATGAAGCGTAAGCAGTTCTTAAAGGGCGTAACGCAGATTGCACAGGAAGGCGCAATCCAGATCTTCCAGGAATTCAATTCCGGTATGGAAGAGATAATTGTCGGAGTTGTCGGCGTGCTGCAGTTTGACGTTATGAGATTCAGGATGGAGTCGGAATACGGTGTTGAGATAAAGATGGAAACGCTTCCTTATGAATATATCCGCTGGGTAACCGATACACCGGCACCGCTCCCTGAGCTTAACCTTACCTCCGACACCAAGCGTGTAAAGGATATGAAGGGAAATCCCCTGCTGTTATTCGCTCATGAATGGAGCATAAGGACAGTCATGGAGAGAAACAAAGGTCTTGAACTTGCAGAATTCTCAAAGAATTAATATTTTGTGACAGCGGGACGGTTCTGCTGTCACTTTTTGTATGCCGGTAGAACCGTCACACTGTCATATTTATAGTTCATATTTCCTTAATTTGACAAAAATTTAGCAATATGGTAAGATATCATTGACTAAGTGTGGGGGATGGTTAAAGCCTCATAACAAAATATAGTTAAATTTTACCGATGGTAAGAGATAAAGGAGATTAAAAATGGAAGCTTTAAAGCCTGTAAAAGAAGGTAAAGTACGTGAAATCTATGACAATGGCGATACACTTATAATGGTAGCAACAGACAGGATCAGCTGTTTTGACGTTATCCTTAATAACATTGTAACCAAGAAGGGAACCGTTCTTACACAGATGAGTAAGTTCTGGTTTGATATGACAAAGGATATCATTCCCAACCATATGATTTCCGTGGATGTAAACGATATGCCCGAGTATTTCAGGACTCCTCAATTTGAGGGAAAGAGCATGCTCTGCAGAAAGCTTAACATGCTGCCCGTAGAGTGCATCGTCCGCGGATACATCACCGGCAGCGGCTGGGCAAGCTACCAGAAGACAGGAGAGGTTTGCGGTATAAAGCTCCCCGAAGGCTTAAAAGAGTCAGACAAGCTGCCTGAGCCGATCTATACACCTTCAACAAAGGCCGAAATCGGTGACCATGACGAGAACATCAGCTACGAGCAGAGTATTGAGTATCTCGAGAAACGATTCCCGGGAAAAGGTGCTGAGTATGCTGAGAAGCTTAAGGAATGCACCATTGCTCTCTATAAGAAGTGCGCTGACTACGCACTTTCAAAGGGTATCATAATTGCAGATACAAAGTTTGAGTTTGGTCTTGATGAGGATGGCAATATCGTACTTGGCGATGAGATGCTCACACCTGACAGCTCACGTTTCTGGCCACTTGACGGATATGAGGCTGGTCATTCACAGCCTTCATTTGACAAGCAGTTTGCAAGAGACTGGTTAAAGAGCCACGAGGGTCATAACTGGACACTTCCTCAGGAGATAGTTGACAAGACTATCGAGAAATATCTTGAGGGCTACAAGAAGCTTACAGGCAAGGATCTGTAATTTACAACTTAGAATGCAAAGACTGCCATAGTGTCACTGATAATATTAGAGGGTACGACGGCAGATTTGTGAATTTATTAGGGGAAATTCAATTTACGGGGAAGAAGGCATTTTCTTGATGAGGTGATTCTAATGAAACAGGGTGGAAAAAGCCCGCTCGGTATTGCGGTTGTGGTCATTATCGTACTCATAGCTGCACTTGGCGGACTTATAGGTTATTCAAAGCTCAGTGCTCAGAACGAACCTGCGTATAAAGGAGTGCTTGGATACTCAACCGATACCGGTAAGACGGTAATAAACAACAATGGTGAAATAACAACTGTTCCGGACAATGTCGTTGTACTTGGCGGATTAACAGGAAGTATGGGACTGATCTCTGACAGCCTGAGTAAATCGGACGAGACACAGGAGGCAGCTGTACAGCCCGGAAACGATTCAGAAAGCGGGACACCATCCACAACGGATAATCCCGATATAACAGATGCTCCGGATATTACAGATGTACCTGTTGTTACAGAAAAAAATGATCCTGTAACCAGCAGTAATGTGGATAATCCCGGTTCGCTCAGCAATATCGTTGAAAACGCTGCCGAGAGTGCCAACATGCTTTTAACCTATCACGAAAACAGCCAGCACTGGCTTGAAATACTCGGATATACGGTAAATATGGCGGCATCAGGCAACCATTCGGATTCTGATCTGACTACAGTCGATCCTGGCGAAAACAATCCGGATGCCGAAGAACCCATAGTATTCCTTGATATTTACTATCAGGGTACGGATGACCGCAGCGTTGCTAAGATCCAGGAAAGACTGATGCAGCTGGGCTTCATGGAATTCTCGGAGCCTACCGAGCATTACGGTCCAATCACTATGGAGGCTGTAAAGCTGTTCCAGCGTCAGAACGATCTGACACAGGACGGTATAATCGGTCAGCAGACCATAGCAATGCTGTTTGATGACAATGCTAAGTCCTACCTGCTTAAGAAAGGTATGGACGGCGATGATGTAAAGCGTGTCCAGAGTCGTCTGTATGAATTGGGATATCTGGCTAAGGCTGAGCTCGTTACAGGACATTTCGGCGATGATACCGAGGCAGCTGTAAAAGCAGTTCAGAAAGCAAATTATCTGACAGCCGACGGCAAGATTGGCGTTATGACCTTCGAACTTTTATACAGCGAGGATGTAAAGGCTAACCTTATTTCCTTCGGCGATAAGAGCGATGTTGTTTTAGAGTGTCAGAAGAGACTGAAGGAGCTCGGTTATCTTACAACTACTCCCGACGGTTTCTATGGTGAAGATACATTGGCGGCTGTAAAGCTTTTCCAGTCAAGAAATGACTGTATCGTTGACGGTTTCTTAGGACCATCCACGAGGGAAGCTCTTAACAGCAGCAGTGCCAAGGCAAACGGTCTTGTGCTCGGTGATCAGAACGATACGGTAAAGAAGGTTCAGCAGCTGCTGATTAAGTACGGATATCTTGAAAAGGGCTGTGATACAGGCTACTTCGGTGACCTTACAGAAAAGGCAGTTAAGAAATTCCAGTCAAATAACGGACTTTCTGCAGACGGTAACGTCGGACAGAAGACAATGTCTAAACTGACAGGATCGAGCGTAGTTAAGGCTGGTTCAGGCTCAAGCGGCGGTTCAGGCAGCGGCGGTTCGGGCTCAGGCTCAAGCGGCGGCTCAGGTGGTGGCAGCTCAGGCGGAGGCGGAACGGTTTCATACAGTCTTTCACCTGACGATCTGATTAAGGTTGCAAGATCCAAGCTTGGTTGTAAGTACGTATGGGGCAGCAAGGGACCCAGTACCTTTGACTGTTCGGGCTTTGTTTACTGGTGTCTGAACCAGATCGGAGTAAACCAGAGCTACATTACTTCCAAGGGCTGGAGAACAGTTGGAAAGTATAAGAAGATTACAGATTTCGACAGCATCAAGAAGGGTGATATCGTAGTAGTTTACGGTCACGTCGGTATTGGTGCCGGAAACGGAGTTGTTATTGACGCTTCTTCGTCAAACGGTAAGGTAGTTGAAAGAACCATGGGCAGCTGGTGGAGAAGAAACTTCATCTGCGCATGGAGAATATTTGATTAATATTTTAAACAATTAATGTCATTCCGGACTATAAATTGGTTCGGAATGACAGTTCGTTATTTGAGGGAAAAGTTTAGATCATAGAACATCTGTAAAGCCGGCGAGTACGCTGCGATTTTAGACTTTTCCTAACTAAAGAAAGATACAGAGAAGATTAAGATAAGAGGATGGAAAAGAAGATGAGAATTTACAACACACTGACCAAAAGAGTAGAAGAATTCAAGCCGAACGTAGAGGGCAAGGTTGCAATGTATACCTGCGGTCCTACCGTATATCACTTTGCACATATAGGAAACTTAAGAAGCTATATCTGCGAGGATATCCTTGAGAAGACCTTGAGATACATAGGCTATGATGTAAAGCGTGTTATGAACATCACGGACGTTGGACATCTTTCAAGCGACGGCGATACCGGCGAGGACAAGATGCTTAAAGGCGCAAAGCGCGAGCATAAGACCATAATGGAGATTGCAAAATTTTACACGGACGCCTTCTTTTCCGATTGTAAGAAACTGAACATAAAAACTCCTGATGTTGTAGAGCCTGCAACCAATTGCATAGCTGAGTTCATTCACATGATCGAGGTGCTTTTGGAGAAGGGTTATGCCTACAAGGCAGGTGAAAACATCTACTTTGACACATCAAAGCTCAAGGAATACTATGTTTTCGGCAATCAGAGCGAGGACGAGCTTATGGTCGGTGTTCGCGATGACGTAACCGAGGATACAAACAAGAAGAATAAGAATGATTTCGTGCTCTGGTTTACAAAGTCAAAGTTTGAAGACCAGGCATTAAAGTGGGACAGCCCTTGGGGTGTTGGATATCCCGGCTGGCATATTGAGTGCTCATGCATCAGCATGAAGCATCTCGGTGAATACATGGACATTCACTGTGGCGGCGTTGACAATATCTTCCCCCATCATACAAACGAGATTGCTCAGAGTGAGTCTTATCTGGGGCACAAGTGGTGCAATTACTGGTTCCATGTTCATCACTTAAATGACAGGGATGGCAAGATAAGTAAATCAAAGGGAACATTCCTTACGGTTTCACTGTTGGAGGAAAAAGGATATGATCCTCTTGTATACAGATTTTTCTGCTTGCAGTCACATTACAGAAAGCCTCTTGAATTCTCATTTGATGCACTTGATAACGCCAATACTGCATATCAGAAGCTTAAGAAGAGATGCATTGAGATTAAGCAGGAGGCTGTAAAGGCTTTAGGTGAGGAAAAGGCTAATGCTATCTTAGCTGCAGGATTAAATGAAGAGGGATTAAAGGCTTTAAAGGAACTTGGCCTTAATGTCGATGCTATAAAGGATTTTGACGCTAAGTTTAAGGATGCTATTTCAAATGACATAAATACATCCATGGCTACAACTCTTGTTTACGATGTATTAAAGGCTGATATCGGTGCAGCAGAGAAACTGGCACTTGTTGAGAATTTTGACAAGGTGCTTGGACTTGACTTAACTGTTGAGAAAGAATCAGCAGCTCCCGCTATTGACCCTGAGCTTGAAAAGTATATCTTAGAGCAGATAGAACTCCGCAAGGCAGCAAAGAAGGAAAAGAACTTCGCTGAAGCAGACAGGATCAGGGCAGAACTTTTAGAGAAGGGCGTAGTCCTCGAGGATACCAGAGAGGGTGTTAAGTGGCATTTGGCATAAGGGGGCATATAGAAAAGCGCACACAAATGGACAATACTAAATTAGAAAACACAAATGAGATTATAGAACAGGTTTCCATGATCACAGGGAAAAATGAACATTTGCGGGATATCCGTCAGATTCCCGCATTAACACTTGCATATCTCGGCGACGCCATATATGAGCTTATCATTCGCACTACGCTTGTAGAAGAAGGTATGTGCCATGTTGACAGCCTTAATAAAAAGGCGTCAGGATACGCAAAAGCGCCGACACAGGCAAAGATATTTCATATCATAGAGCCTGACTTAAGTGAAGATGAAATGGCTTGTTATAAGAGAGGCCGTAATGCCAAATCGGGAAGTGTCGCAAAAAGCGGGACAGTTGCAGAATACCGTGTGGCAACCGGATTTGAGGCCCTGATGGGATATCTTTATCTTGACGGAAAAATCGACAGAGTTTTGGAGCTTGTGTCCAAAGGAATTACTGAGCTAAACATAAAACAAGTGTGACAGGGTGACAGGGGGACGGTTCTTTTGTCACAAAAAAAGTGACAAGAGAATCGTCCCCCTGTCACTTCACAAATAAAGGAAAATATATGAGATTCGAAGAACTTACATTAGAAGGCAGGAATGCAGTACTTGAGGCATTCAGAGCTAAGAAAACCATAGACAAGCTTTTTGTTCAAAAAGGCTTAAATGACGGACCTATCAACACAATCCTCAGGGAAGCCAAGAAAACAGA
Organism: Lachnospiraceae bacterium; assembly: GCA_017557525.1. Taxonomy (GTDB): domain Bacteria; phylum Bacillota; class Clostridia; order Lachnospirales; family Lachnospiraceae; genus RUG11977. The sequence continues at coordinate 49,327 of JAFYYN010000055.1, read as the reverse complement.
TGCGGTCATCCAGTTCATGGACAAGGAAAAGCTTGACCAGATGTCGCAGACTCATAATCATCAGGGAGTTATAGCCTATTCTGCGGCATATGAATACGCAGAAGTAAGTGAAATACTTGAGAAAGCAAAGGAAAAAGGCGAGCCTCCGTTTATCTTCCTTTTGGATGGGATAGAGGATCCGCATAACCTCGGGGCGATAATCCGTACGGCAAACCTTTGTGGAGCTCATGGCGTGATAATCCCCAAGAGGAGAGCAGTGGGACTAACTTCAACCGTAGCTAAAACAAGTGCCGGAGCACTAAACTATACCCCTGTTGCAAAGGTTACCAACCTAACTGCTACGATGGAAGAGCTTAAGAAACAAGGCCTCTGGTTTGTCTGTGGCGACATGGGCGGTGAAAGCATGTATAAGTGCAACCTCACAGGGCCTATCGGGCTAGTTATCGGAAACGAGGGCGAGGGAGTATCAAGACTTGTAAAAGAGCACTGTGATATCGTTGCATCCATCCCGATGAAAGGCGACATTGATTCGCTCAATGCTTCCGTGGCTGCCGGAGTACTGGCATATGAGATAGTGCGCCAGAGAATTGGTAAGGCGTGATTTCTATATTTCTTAACACGAAAAATGCTAAAATGGGGCAAAAAACCCATATAAGTGGGGAATGATCCGCATATTTATAAAAAAAATTTGAATTATTTTAGCGAATATGGTATAATTTAACTCGTGGTTGATCCTAACGAATTTTAGGTGATTTATACTTTTACAGGTATAATTCGTCAGGTTGGGATTTCCACAAATAACCCGCATATATCGGAAAATACTTGTAAACAACAAGTTTATGGTACATTAAACAAAAGCGGGTATATATGGAGACGGATCATGTATGTATTGAAAATAGACCTTCCTACCGGTATTGCATATTTTACCGGAAAGAAAAAGGTCGTACAGGGTTGTGAGTCGCCCGGATTAACGGGGAGTATCGAGGGCGCACGCTTTTTTATGGAAGAGGAAGAAGCAGCGAAATTCTGTAGAATGCTTGTAAAAAAGTATGATATGGAGTTTTATTATTCTGTCGAAGAGAAAAAGGAAGCTTCATCTGAGCCTGAGCCTGCAAAGAACGACGAAGAAAGCTTTATGTCGGAACTTAACAAGGAGCTTGCTGCCGGTGTTCTTGATGCCGAGGAAGAAGATGAAGCCGGTGAAAAGCACGAGGATTGATTGGCAATAAGCTTTTAAAAAGCATATTAAATCCTTGTAAGTACTGATTGGGATCATGTCACATTAAAATTTTACAAATTTTTTAAAAAAGTGCTTGCAATTTATACAATGCTGTGGTAATATAGCATTCGGACTTCAGAAAAGGGGTTCGTATGCTGCTATAGCTCAGCAGGTAGAGCGCATCCTTGGTAAGGATGAGGTCACCAGTTCGAATCTGGTTAGCAGCTCTGCTGTCACAGGTTCGACAGCTAACTAAATATATGTTTTGTAATTTCGAGGTGTGGCTCAGTTTGGCTAGAGCGCCACGTTAGGGACGTGGAGGCCGCAGGTTCAAGTCCTGTCACCTCGATTTTTTTAGTTGACAAAACCGCTTGTTTTCTGTATATTAAAGATACATCAAATGTATTTGGGGGTATTGATATGAGACTGATTACACGTTCGGATTTTGACGGTTTGGCATGTGGTGCGCTGCTCAAAGAAGCAGGGATTATAGACTGCTGGAAATTTGCGCATCCGAAGGATCTGCAGGACGGCATCGTAGAAGTAAATGAGAACGACTGTCTGGCAAACGTTCCTTTTGTTCCTGGCTGCGGGCTCTGGTTCGACCATCATTCCAGCGAATTTGAAAGAAATGAGTTAAAGGGTCAGTACAAGGGCGAGAGTAGGATAGCACCCTCATGCGCCCGCATTATATATGAATATTACGGCGGAGCAGAGCGTTTTCCTCAGTTCACCGACATGATGGTAGCTGTTGACAAGGTTGACTCCGGAAATCTTACCAGGGAAGAAGTACTTAATCCTTCAGGCTGGATACTCATCGGATTCCTCATGGATCCCAGAACCGGTCTTGGACGCTGGAGACAGTTCACCATCTCAAATTATCAGTTGATGGAAATGCTGATCGATGCTTGCCGTACAATGACTATAGAAGAAATCCTGAGACTGCCCGATGTCCAGGAACGTATCGAAGTATACAACGAGCAGACCGAGAAATTCAAGGAGATGGTAGTTAAGTACACAACTACCAGAGGAAACGTAATCATCAGCGACTTAAGAGGCGTTGACCCGATCTATACCGGCAACCGCTTCATGATTTATAGCCTGTATCCTGAGCAGAACATTTCTGCATGGATAGTTTCGGGCCGTGGTGGAAAGGGTTGTTCAGCAGCTGTTGGCTATAGCATCCTTAACCGTACCTGTACACTTGATGTCGGTGCACTGATGCTGAAATACAACGGCGGCGGCCACAAGGCAGTTGGTACCTGCCAGTTCTCGGATGAGAACATGGAGTCCGACCTTCCTAAGATGCTGAACGAACTGTGCATGCTCGCTAACGAGTGATAAAAAAACTCAGGTGATTCACCTGAGTTTTTTGTTTACTTGTTCTTAGCACTCTTAATCTCTTTAAACATTCCGTAGTACTCGGAATGGATTTTACTATATTCCATGTTGTAGTCTGCATCGTTTCCCTGATGAAGTGAAGAAATATAGGAATGTGCCAGTGTATCGACTCCTGGAGTGGCGCGGGCGATGGTAGCAACGCCGATATTTGAGCAGATATCGGAGATTCTCTCGATATTTCCTAAAATATCAAGGAAAATGATACCAGCATTAACTTTACATTTGCCATCCTTTAATCTGTCGATGTGGTTATCATGGAGGGAATTAACAAGGTCATCGACAACCTCCTCCATGGGCTCGATGTGACGGGCCGCCACAACATCACGCTTTACAAAAGCAAGATTGGCATTCTCTAAGATTCTGCCGATAAGTCTTCTTAGGATATCAATCTCATCCAGAGCCTCGGGAGAAAGCTTAGAGTCATCCTTGGCAAGCTCCCTTGCACTTTCCATCAGATTAACCGCATGATCGCCCAGACGCTCAAATTCAGTAACGTCCTTGTAATACTGGTCCAAAATCTTGTTATGCGTATCATCCTTTACGTGAGGGCTCAGCTTCATCATGTAGCTGCTCGCGGCATCGGTCATCTGGTCAATCGCATTTTCTTCCTTTTCAATCTCTGCAGCAATACCGGGCTTATATTCGTAGATCAGGTTCATAGCCTTGTCGATATTGTTGGTAGCGCTTTCAAGCATAGTACGGAGCACATCATAAATGGACCTGAGCGCCAACGCCGGAGTGCTGAAGAATACAGGGTTCAAAGCGTCAAGCTTGTCAGAATACTTACCGCGGGCAACGGTTTCATCCTTAACAATCACGTGGCTGAGTCTTTCGTAAACGCCGACAAGCGGGAGCAGGAGCACCGCACAGCCAAGGTTGAAAACGGTATTGGCATTGGCGATGGTTCCGGGTGTCATAGATGAATTCCAAAGCTCATCCAGGAAGCCGAGCTTATGGAATATAGTTACGGCAATGATTACCAGGAGTGTCTTGCTCAGATTGTACAGGATATTAATGATACCAACACGTTTCGAATCAGCTTTTGCGCCGATTGAACACACGATAGCGGTGGTCACACAGTCGCCAAGATATACGCCGACGATGATGATGTAGACAGTCCTGAACGGAATATCTCCGGCCATGGAAAATGCCTGCAGGATACCGATCGTGGCCGAGGAGCTTTGCAGCACGAAGGCGACACCGGTACCGGCCGCATAGCCGAGGATGGGGTTATCTCCGAGACTAGAGAAAATCTTTTCAATCAAGCCGCCCTCAGTCAGAGTGCTTACGGCGGCGGTCATATTCATAAGACCGGTGAACAGGATACCGAAACCCATGCAGACATTGCCGATATTGTTGGACTTATTGAACTTAAGGAACATTATAAGGATAATGCCTGAGATCAGAGCCAGTGGAGCAAGTGTGGAAGGGGTGAACAGCTTTAAGAAAGATCCGCCCTCAGCATTTACATCCAAAAGTCTTATGATCTGGCCGGTAACAGTCGTACCAACATTCGCGCCGATAATGATACCGAGTGACTGCCTTAACGAAATGATCCCGCCGGCAACCAGACCGGAGGTTATTACGATCGTCGCAGTAGAAGACTGGATTACCGCGGTGACTATAACTCCAAGAAAGAAGGCCTTGATCGGATTGTTCGTGACCTTCTCCATTATGATCTTTAGTGTTCCTGATGACCCTTCCTTAAGGGCATTGCCCATGAGCTTCATACCGTAGAGGAAGAGAGCCAGTCCGCCAAGGAGGGAAATGATGTCAAATATACTCATCTTATTTGCTAACCTGCAGACATATGCATTCGTCGTAAAACATCCCAATAAACAGGGGAGTCTTGCGGTTATCCGGTCTGAGGTGCCTGCGCCACAGACCGTAAGCATGACATGATCATACTTATATTCCAATATACTTCAAAATTTAGAACATTTTAGGTAAAATATGGTTTTTCATAAAATTATGAACGAACCCGAAATCAAAATCATTATATCAGACATTCAATAAAATTTCCACTAAAAATTTTAATCCAGTATGTTTGCATTTTTGGGAAATTTGTGTTATCATAATATTTTGAGTAAATGTGTATTTGATAAGATAGTAAGACAAGAGATCCGTCTCTAAAGGCTTGCCTATCTGTAAAAGATGAACGGAGAACAGCGGTGGCAGTTATTGAAAAAGGCTTGATAACTGAATTTTATATGCAGTACAGGGCGAACCTTGCTAAAATCAGGGAGATAGAATCCGGTTTGGTCAAGGCGTCCGACAGGAGCAAGTGGGTGGAAAAGCTGGCTGAAAAGTCGGATTTTCTACGGTCAACCTATGCCTATAATGAGGAAAAACTAGGGAAATTGGTATATCCGTTTATCCGTGACGAGCTTGCTCTTGACCTTGAGACCGCCGATGAATTCTTTGAGAATATTAGGGCCATGACCACCGACGTGGAAAATGATTCACTGCTTACCACCGAAGTCTTGATAAAGCTTGTACCATTTTACAAAAAAGAAAAGCAAGAGGAAAAGTGGATCCTTTCCACATATATGCTCGGGGTTTCATACAATGACAAATCAAATGACATATCGATAGAAAAGGCACGCGATTGCTTTGAGCAGGTGGCCGGGATGAGCGATAAATACTGTGAATTCACGGAGTGGGAAACCAGGCGCCGTATCATCATGTCCAACTATTACAGTATCGAGGACAAGGAGATCAGGAATAACGAGGAACGCCTTATCCGTATTGTACAGTATGAGAATTTCAAAAAGTTTCTGAAGCGTGAGGATGTACGTGCACTCGATGGGGATAAGATTGATTTTGACGAATTCCTTAACGTAACAAAGGAAGTTTTGATGTGGGCACTGCTGAGATCGGACTCAGCACCTAACAGGGCTGTGCTTGAATATATGACAAGGGAACTGCTTCCCGATGGTATAACCCGTGAGAACATCAACGACCAGACGGCGGTCAATGCGGCGGCATACGTCTGGTGCAACCTGTATGCGCACAATTTCCCTGCGGACACAGCGGTTATCCTGCTTTTCAGGTACTACGAGGCAAATGACGAGGATATCGACTATAAGGAAGTTTTAAATACACACGTTTCAAACGACGCTTACCAGAAAAAGATCACCTGTCTGCAGGAATGTTTCAGAATCCTGGCATTGCCGGACATAACACTCGAAAACAGGGAGAGCCTTTTCTACGAGATGGCTAGGGAATTTCGCCAGATTTACACATCCGTACCCCATCTTTCAAGTAACGGCTTTGTAAACGATGACCTATGCCGTACCGTGCGGCTGATGCTCAGGACAGCATACGACGAGGAAGAATCGCTGGAGTACATTCAGGAGGTTATCCTAAACCGTAATTCCATGACGCTGATCCATTCGATGATGGTTGGAAAGATTGCGATAATCATCACAAATGCGCTGATCGACAAGAAACCGGATATGTTTCTGGAAATCCTTGGTACAAGAGACGTGCATCTGGTAAAGAGCAGGCGGCAGTCATTGCTTAATTATATAGACAGGTGCGCGCATCTGCACGATATAGGAAAAGCTTATATTTCCGATGTCATCAACCAGCAGACGCGTAAGCTTACCGATGAGGAAAGAGCACTCATCAAGCAGCATCCGACATTTGGTTCGGAAATTTTGGCAGGTACTAAGATCGCAGAGAAATACAATTCGGTCATCGAAGGTCATCACAAGAGCTTTGACGGCAGGGGCGGTTATCCGGCCAGCTTTGACAATGTGCATGACAAGATGAAGATCCTGATAGACATCATCACCATTGCAGACTGTATCGATGCGGCAACGGATACGCTCGGGCGAAATTATACCAAGAGCAAGACCTGGCTCCCGGCACTTGCGGACGAGCTGGAGAATGATGAGTATATGAGGTACAATCAGGAAATCGTCAATATCATAAAGAATGACGAGGAGACCTGTAAAAGTATTTCATACATCACCGATGCCGGGCGTACCGATATTTACTACGACATTTACAGAAGGTATATCTCCGACAAGGAAGAGGATCCGGAGATCCTTATTGAGCAGGTACTGATAAAATGAAAATTTATTATAAGAGAGGAAAAGGAAATGGACAAGATTATTTTGACAGGAGATCGCCCCACAGGAAGGTTGCATTTGGGACATTATGTGGGCTCTTTAAAGAGGAGGGTTGAGCTCCAGAATTCAGGTGAATACGACAAGATTTTTATAATGATAGCAGATGCTCAGGCTTTGACAGACAATGCCGACAACCCTGAAAAGGTAAGGCAGAACATAGTGGAGGTGGCTCTGGATTATTTGTCAGTTGGACTTGATCCTGAGAAGTCCACTCTGTTTATCCAGTCAATGGTGCCGGAACTTACTGAGCTTACATTCTACTATGCAAATCTGGTAACGGTTTCCCGTCTTCAGAGAAACCCTACCGTTAAGTCTGAGATACAGATGAGAAACTTCGAGACAAGCATCCCGGTTGGGTTCTTTACATACCCTATCAGCCAGGCAGCTGATATCACTGCGTTTAAGGCTACCGTAGTTCCTGTAGGTGAGGATCAGATGCCCATGCTTGAGCAGTGTCAGGAGATCGTGCACAAGTTTAATTCTGTTTATGGCGAGGCACTTGTTGAGCCTAAGATACTGCTTCCTGAGAATTCAGCATGCTTAAGGCTCCCCGGTACAGACGGAAAGGCTAAGATGAGCAAGTCCTTAGGAAACGCCATCTATCTTGCAGATGATGAAAAGACCTTAAAGACCAAGGTTATGTCGATGTATACCGACCCTGACCATATCAAAGTTGAAGATCCGGGTAAGGTTGAGGGTAATGCTGTATTTACTTATCTTGATGCATTCAGCAAGCCAGAGGATTTTGAGGAGTTCCTGCCTGATTACAAGAATCTTGACGAGCTTAAGGATCACTATAAACGTGGTGGCTTAGGGGATGTTAAGGTTAAGAAATTCCTGATCAAGGTGCTTGAGAAAGAACTTGCGCCCATTCGCGATAGAAGAAAGAAGTGGGAGCAGGATATCCCCGGTGTATACGAGATCCTCAAGAAAGGCAGCGAGTATGCTGAGTCCGTTGCGGCTCAAACCCTTGCAGATGTTAAGGCTGCCATGAAGATTAATTATTTCGACGATGGGGCCTTGATCAAAGAGCAGATGGAGAAATATAATAATTGAAAAAAATAGCAAATATACACACAGATTTCCCGGAGAAGTTCGGTATACCCCGCCAGTCAGGTGTGGTAGCGGAGCTCAAGGGGAAAATTGTGTTTGAGCCGGAGTTCAGGAACCCTGATATGATACGTGGGTTAGAGGATTTCTCACATCTGTGGATCATCTGGCAGTTCTCTGAGAATCTTGACACAGATGGAAATGCAAAGTGGTCACCCACGGTGCGGCCTCCGAGACTTGGTGGAAATACCAGGATAGGTGTGTTTGCAACGCGTTCTCCGTTTAGACCAAATCCTATTGGACTTTCGGTAGTGACTATAGACAGGATAGAGACTGATACCCCGGAGGGCCCGGTAATCCATGTCAAAGGCGCCGATATGGTTGATAATACGCCGATATATGATATTAAGCCGTATATACCATATGCAGATTCCATCCCGGATGCCAAGGGCGGATTTACGGATAGTATGGAGTATAAAACGCTCAAGGTAGAGTGGGAGTGTGAGAGCAATATTCCGGAAAATACATATGATAGTCTGAACAAATTGCTTTCTAACGATCCGCGTCCTCACTACCAAAATGATCCGGACCGTATCTATGGTATGGCATATGCAGGATACAATGTTAAGTTTAAAGTGATTGATGACGAAGTAATTGTTGTAGAAATTAAAAAGCAGGAGAGATCATGAGATTTCTCCTGCTTTCTTTAGTGCCAATTTAGTGATTACCGGGCCGGTTAACTCGTAGATGACCGTGCCACAAAGTATGATTGTACGGATCCTCGGACCGTAGTCTGGTACGATACTCATTGCGGTGGTTGCGAGACCAATTGCAACACCGGCCTGAGGGATAAGAGTAAACCCAAGGTATTTCTGCACATTTTTATTAGCCTTGGAAATCTTGGCTCCGGCGAATGAACCGAGCATTTTTCCGAGAACCCTAAAAAGAATATATATGATGCCTATTACACCGACAGAAGGTATGATTGAAATATCCAGCGCAGCGCCTGACAGGAAGAAGAACATCATGAAAATCGGAGGTGTCATCCGGTCTGTCTGCTCGAAAACTACATCAGCGAAGTTCGAAGTATTTGCAAGTGTTGCACCAAGTGCCATGCAGGCTAGCAGTGAAGATACATTCAGCATCTCGCCGAGTCCGATGCAGACAAATACGAGAGCATAGGTGATGGCAAGCCTGTTTCCGCGTCCGGTGAACCATTTTACTGCGAAACGGAAGAGTATTCCAAATATAACGCCGATCGCTAAAGCAGCGATAATTTCAAGCAACGGTTTTAAGATAGTCATTATGAGGCTGTCTCCGACTCCGCCCTCAATGGTCTTGGCTATAGCAACGGAAATGCCAAAGCACATGAGTGCGGTTGCATCATCGAGCGCAACGACGGGCAACAGGGTTTCGGTCACAGGACCATGCGCCTTGTACTGCTTTACAACCATAAGCGTGGCAGCGGGAGCGGTTGCAGCGGCGATTGCTCCAAGGCAGAGGGAGAAAGGTACGTCATTCCCTGTGATTATCAGGACAAAGTCAACTACCAGTACTGCACCTAAAGATTCCAGACAGGCAATGATGATCGGGGCTTTACCAACCTTTTTCAGGTAACTGAAACGGAATTCAGCACCAATTGAAAATGCTATAAATCCGAGAGCTACCTCGGGTATTATCCCCAGACTGTCAACGGTTCCCTGAGGGATGATGTTTAGTACGTATGGTCCTGCAAGGAGGCCGACCAGTAGATAGCCTGTTACGTTTGGCAGCTTGACGACCTTCATCAGCTTGCTCGAAAGCAGTGTAAATGCCAGAGCTATCGATATGTATATAAGAAGATTTAATTCCATGATATGTTAGATCATTTTCTCACTTTCCATAATTTATTGTATATTTATGACTTATCTTACGATACCATTCATTGTAGAGAATACATCATATGGTGTTATAGAATGTGACAGAACATAGTACCCCTACCAATTTAAGATGGGAGAAGCCATATCATTTCCCGAGTCCCTCAACATATGTTATCGGTACCACAAACATGATACCTGTATTGGGTTCCTTAAGGTTAACCATCTGCTTTACGGTCTCTCTGGCTTCAACAACCTGCTCGTCTCTGATTACGAAGAGAGCAACATGGACCGCTTCTCTGTCTTCATCCTTCATCAAGCGGCGCAGGGTACTGAACATAGGTATATCCTCCATGTTCATAAGCTCCTCACCCATACCCTTGCCTGAGAGGATGGTACCGCCCTTTACACCTTCCTCCGCCAGTTTCTTTAAAATATCATCCAAAAGCTTTTCATTTTTTAGGATTACAACTAATAATTGCATATCATACACCTTCCCTTCCTAAACTTTCCTTATTCGTTAACAAAGCATTATAGTGTGTAAATTCAAAAAGTCAAGTGATTTTTATTGCTTTTTTATCGAAAAAGGGATATACTAAAATATTAAGTGAATAATTCGCTTGCAAACAAAGCACTCTAGCGAAAAGGAGAAGGCAAAGATGAGCGAAACAAACTATGACGGGATTCCGTCAATGGATGATTTTAAAACAGAACTGGAGCACAGCTTCAAAAAGATAAATCCCGGAGATGTTGTAAACGGAACTGTCTGCGGTGTTTCAGATAAGGAAGTAACGGTTGATCTAAACCTGTATTCCGAGGGTATCATACCGCTGGAAGAGCTGAGCAATGACCCGACTTTTTCCATAAAAGCAGATATCCATGTCGGAGACAAGGTAAGCTGTATTGTGCTCCGTGAAAACAAGGAAGGTGCTTTTATCCTTTCAATGAAAGAAGCCGACGACATGCTCTCTTGGGATAGATTAGCAAAGGCCAAGGCTGAAGGTACCATCGAGAAAGTAAAGATAAACGAGGCTGTAAAGGCAGGTGCAGTAACATATATTTACGGCATCAGGGCATTCATACCCGCATCCCAGCTGGCGCTTACCTATACTGAGGATACATCCGAGTTTGTCGGAAAAACTCTCGAGTGCCGTGTCACAGAGGTAAACAGGGAGGACAAAAAGGTAATCCTTTCTGCCAAGTCAGTGCTTGCTGAAAAAGCCGAAGCGGACAGAAATCTCAAGGTTTCGAGATTTCAGAAAGGTACAGTGGTCACCGGAAAAGTCGAGAAACTCATGCCATTCGGCGCATTTGTGGATATTGGCGACGGCATCACAGGTCTCGTACATATTTCGCAGATTGTATATAAAAAGATCAAGTCACCTGCTGAGGTATTAAAGGTTGGCGATGAGGTAACAGTAAAGGTTATAGACGTCAAAGACGGCAAGCTTTCACTCTCCATGATAGCGGTTGAGGAAGAGGAAAAAAGCGAGTCAGTCGAGGAAGCACTCGACGAGCCTACAGAGTACAGTGACGGGGATTCACCGTCTACAGGGCTGGGGGCATTGTTGGCTAAGCTGAAAATTTGAGGAAAACATGACATACAGGGAATTATCAAAGGAACTCGGGTTAAGTGCCTCTAAGCTTCAGATGATTGAAGCGGAGGGGTTGTTAAAAAGCAGAGGCCCGGCAGCGTTACTTGGTAATTTTGACGATGAAGACGTTAAGATTATCAGGACACACTGCCTGTTTAGTATGCTTGGAGTTTCTGACGATGAGGCCGTATCGATAATCAAAAACGAGATTGATATGAAAGCTACCCTAAAAAAGCATGTTGACAGTATTCTCTCAGACGATTCCAATCATACGCAGGCGGCGATTGTCTTACAGAATATCAGGCGTGAATGCAGCAGCATTGATGAGCTGGATCCGGTACCATTCCTGCAGCATATAAAGGAATTAAAGCATTCCGGCGGGCTTTTCTACGATGTAAACTCAGGGCATCTGGATGATAAGAAAGAGTCATTCGGTACACAAAGGAATGAGAAAAACAAGAGCTTTTCAGCATTCCTAGGCGGATGGATGAAGGGCGAGGAGTCATTTAGAGACAGGTATGGAAATAGTAAGTCTTCTGAGAACAATACGAACGAGATAAAATTTGAAGATAAAGATAATTTCTGCGATAATAGGGACATTAGGGAAAATGTAGATAAAAACGGCATAGAAGGAACGCAAAGCAATACAGAGAGAGATGATTTGGGAAAAAATCAAGAGGGATACTCAAATCAGTCATATTTCTCTCAAAACACACGTGATGAAGTAGTAAATAGTGTAGATTCCACATCGGTGAAAGTTGATTGCGGTGGGGACAACAATACAGATAATAGTAATTCGAAAAAATATCAAACAGACAACCCTACAGACAGCGCCGGTTATGATTCCCGTGAAAGCACATCACAAAAAAGCGCAGGCTATGATGAAAACTGGAGCCCGTATACCGACAGGGGTTTTGGGGCATCAAACCTCGGCTCAGGCAACTGGCAGGGCTGGTCGGCAGGGTACGGAACCTATGCAAAGCCGCTGAGAGCCAGAGAACGTATTAATAATGGTGAGAAGACCTGCCCGCATCCATTTAGGCGGTTTGCCGCGAGAATACTGGACACTACTCTGGTAACACTGATCGGCGGAGCAATCCTAAGACTTGGATTCAGGGTAAATGTGGGCATTTCCCTATCAATGGTGGCATATTGCGAGATCATATTCTGGCTGTTCGAAATGATGATAGAGCCACTGCTTCTCACTACCTTTGGCACAACGCCCGGGAAATTCATCATGGGTATCAAGATACGGGACATGAAAACCAAAAACAAGCTTGAACTAAAACAGGCTTATATCAGGGCTTTGAAGCTTGCCTGGCAGGGATTCGGCTTTATGATCCCAATTTATACAGTGTTTAAACGCGTAATGTCATTCATGCGGTGCAAGGTTGACGATACGATGCCATGGGACAACGGCATAGATGTGGAGCTGGTGGACGAAGCTCCTGCAAGGATAGCTTTAGTCATTATCGCAATCGTGCTGCTTAATGTTGGTGACGAACTTGTTTCAAAACAGGCACTTATCCCTGAAAACAGAGGCGAGCTTACATCCGAGCAATTTTATGAAAATGTGGTCGAACTCATGAAATACACAGGGTATGCAGGCGATATACCGGAATTCGAGCTTGATATAAAAGGCGGCTATGTTAAGCGTGTAACCCTGAACTACACGAGCGAACAGACTGACAAAAACAGGTATGACGAGATGTACCTAGGTTTCCTGGCTTTTGCCGGAGCATCCGATAATTCAAACGGGATCACACTGATGACTACATCGGTCATGAACAAGCTGAAATCATATTATGCGGATTTTTCGGACAGCTATGGTGGTGTGAACATACTTAACACCTCCGACAGCGAGATCAGGGATGCAAGCAACTACAGCCTGCTCTATTCGATGCTGTATGGCACCGAGGCAACGATACCGGCATTCAACCAGACATTTACGATGTCGAAGTAATAAAATATTAATAAGTTTGAGGTAAGAGAATGAAAAAAGTAATTACATACGGAACTTATGACCTGCTCCATGTTGGGCACATCAATCTTCTTAGGCGCGCCAGAGAATACGGTGACTACCTGATAGTAGTCCTTTCGTCTGACGAGTTTAACGCCATCAAGGGTAAAAAGGCATATTACAGTTTTGAAGACAGAAAGAAGATCCTTGAGGCAATCCGCTATGTCGATGAGGTCCTCCCGGAATACACATGGGAACAGAAGATAGATGATGTGGTAAACAACAACGTGGATGTTTTTGTCATGGGAGATGACTGGAAAGGGAAATTCGATTTCCTGAAGGACTACTGCGAGGTCGTATATCTGCCCAGAACTGAAGGAATATCGACTACTAAGATAAAGCAGGATCTGTTTGAGAAGAAACAGGAATTAAATAATTAAGAAAGCCAGGTGACTTACATGAAAATACCCTTCGTAACAAAAGAACAGATAGAAGAAATCGTAAAAAAATACCCCACCCCTTTTCATATTTACGACGAGAAGGGCATTAGGGAAAACGCCAGAAAGCTCAAGCAGGCATTTTCATGGAATAAGGGCTTTAAGGAGTTCTTTGCAGTAAAAGCAACTCCCAACCCCTTTATCATCAATGTACTGAAAAGCGAAGGCTGTGGAGTAGACTGCGCATCGATGCAGGAGCTGTTGATCGCAGAGGCTTGCGGACTTGGAGAGGGTGAGATCATGTTTTCGTCGAACGAGACACCCATAGGAGAGTTTACGAAATGCAGGAAACTTGGCGGTTACATCAACCTCGATGACATAACCCTGGTTGACTTCTTAAACGAAGAATGCGGCGTACCTGAGACCATATTCTGCCGCTTTAATCCCGGCGGAGTATATAATGTATCAAACGGCATCATGGATAACCCCGGAGATGCAAAGTACGGCATGACGAGAGCCCAGATAGCAGAGGCGTTTAAGAAACTTAAAGAGCTCGGCGCAAAGAACTTTGGTATTCACGCATTCCTTTGCAGCGGAGCCGTTTCGAATGACTATTATCCGATGCTTGCAAAGGATCTCTTCAAGCTTGCTGTAGAACTTAGGGACGAAACCGGCGCAGACGTGAAATACATCAATCTTTCAGGCGGTGTAGGAATCCCTTACAGACCTGACCAGGAAGGCTGTGATATCCTTAAGATCGGAGAAGGCGTAAAGAAAGCCTACGAAGAGGTAATCGAGCCCGCAGGTATGGAAGTATCAATATTCACCGAGCTTGGCCGCTTCATGCTGGCACCTTACGGGCATCTGATAGTTAAGGCTATCCATGAGAAGCATACATATAAGGAGTATATCGGCGTTGATGCCTGCGCAGCAAACCTTATGAGACCTGCGATGTACGGCGCATACCATCATCTGACCGTGCTCGGCAAGGAAAACGAGCCGAAGGATCATACCTACGATGTAGTTGGAAACCTTTGTGAAAATAACGATAAATTTGCTATCGACAGGCAGCTTCCGAAGATTGACATGGGCGACTACATCTGCATCCATGACACCGGAGCACACGGCTTCTCAATGGGATACAACTATAATGGCATGCTTAGATCAAAGGAGCTTCTGCTCCACGAGGACGGCAGTGTTGAGCTTATCCGCCGTGCAGAAACCGCAAAGGACTACTTCGCAACATTTGATTTCTGTGATATCATGAAGAGAGTCCTTTAAAAGGCTTCCCCTTGAGGGGAAGCTGTCAGCGTAGCTGACTGATGAGGTGTCAATTAGTGGCATGCATAATATTTCTTGAATTATCAAAGGTATCTTTACCTACAATGGTGGAGATGCCTCTTTTTTATGGCACTCACCCCTAAATCTACACCCGTAGAACAAAGTGCAAAATACTTTATCATATCCACAAAAAGTCAAAAAATTAAAGTAAAAAACACCAATAATTTGAGTACAAAAAAAATGGCAAATTTGTTATACTATGGTAAAGTTGGGGTGGAGTCTAAACTTAACTTGAAAAGCAGGGATTTGTTGAAGAAACATGGGGGAGTTTATGAGCGAAAAAAAGCGGGTTTTAGGTATATGCCTTGCTAAAATGCAGGACAGAGTAAGAACTGAATATTTGAACGCCATAAACAGGGTAGCAGCGATAGAAGGCTGGAAGACGATGGCTTACAACAGCTTCCGCGACTTCCGTAAGAACGACCGCAGCCTTCAGGGCGCAAAGTCCATATATAAGATAATAAATTATGACGAGATAGATGTAATAGCCGTATTTCCCGAGAGTATCAACAACTCGGAGGTGTCGGATACGCTGATAGAAAGCGCTAAGGCAGCAGGAAAGCCGGTTATCTGCGTCGGACCTGAAAAGCAGGGCTGCTATTCGATAGTTCGTGACTACGAGGTAGCTTTTACCGAGATGCTCGAGCACATTATTAACGAGCATGGCATCAAGGATTTCTACTTCGTCAGCGGCTTTAAATACGATGACGAGAGAAGTGCCGGCAGGTTTGATATTCTAAAGAAAGTGCTGGCAAAAAACGGCATCGAGTTCGATGATACAAGGATGTTTTATGGTGACTACAAGGACGAGGTTGTAACAGCAGGCATCGACAGGCTCATGTCCGGGAGCAGCATACCGCAGGCTATTATCTGTATCGATGACAAGACCGCTATTACGGTTTGCGACAAACTGCACGAATACGACCTTAAGGCACCGGATGATATAATAGTTACAGGATTCGGTGGCATACCGGCCGCTTATTACTATCATCCGAGTATTACATCTTGTTCAGATGATGTAGAGGAGTTCGCGAAAATCGTCATCCAGGCAGCAAAAGATGCTATGGGCCATAAGAAGCCCGGCGTATACAGGGATATATTTAAGGCACGCATCAGGAGATCCTGTGGCTGTGACATGCGTTCATATATGTCGGCTGGCAGACGTGCATATGACCTTGAGGCGGCTAAGGCAGCAGGGATTTATGTGCCTACAGAGGAAGAGAAGCAGGCTGCAGCAGGAAATGCGAACGGTGGGCCTTCAAACACAGATACTGCAGATATAAGAACAAGCGCTGGCGACAATGTAACCGGAAACGCGAATAGTGCAAATAGTGAGTTGGAAGATACAGTATTTGAGCCGGGTGCAGCAAGAGAGGGTACAGTAGTTCTTTATAAGAAGGACGGTATTTATGATGATAACCAGATCGATGCAGGGGCTGCTGATGATACTGCAGCGGTACAGATATCTGAAAATAATCCTCCATCTGAGCAAGGTGTAACAGAGAACAGTGGTAGAGTTAAGGACGAAGAGCCGTTATATGACAAGAAAGCATTAAGCGAGTTTGCAGCATCAAATCCCAAACTGGCAGACATGAAGGTCGGGTCATATGATATAACATATGGCGCAGGAAGAGTAGTTGATGAAAACAGTGTGACGGACTGCGAGAATTCAGAAAATGCTGAGCATATGGCGAAAATATATCCATCTGATATATTCCGTCACCCAGGTAATGATAAAGATAATATTCCGGAGGATAATTCGGGAGTAATAAGAAATGCCACCCGCCTAACCGACAGCATTCACATATCACCGTGGCTGGGAAGCGGGGAGAAATCCAGATCCGTAGATGAATCCAGATACGAAAACGAAACAATCTCCTTTGCGAAAGCCATAGATGCTGCTAATAACGAGCATGCAACTCAGGACCTTGACAAAGCAGCCAAGCGTGCCATGGAGGTAGCGGATGACAAGCGTTGCGTTGGCGGGCACAGCGAGGAAAGATACCGCTCAAACAACCATGTAGCGTATATCTACAAGGAGCTTGACGAGATAGAGCGCCGCGAGGATTCGTTCATAGCATGGCTTGACAGGATGCTTGAGCTGTCGGAGTTACCGGATATATGTGATGAGATATCTAAACGTATCCCGAGCGGGACGGTCCTGTATATGTATACGGAGCTCCTTGAGTCGAATTTTGATATTGAGACTTTCGAGAAGGAGCACCTCAAAGAGATTGATAGCGAAAACAACACTAACCCTAATAACGAATACCTAAATCTCACCCTTACCCGCATAATCTCAGCGGAGGACGTAGCACCAAATTCAAAGAACCCGCACCTCTCCACGAAGGATGAGATTTCGGTAAAGGATATCGGCAAAGCATATCTAAATACAGAAACCGACGGGTGCATGCTGGTACTTAGCCCTGTATTTATCGGTGATTTCGTGTGCGGCTACTACGCAGTTAAGACCAGAGTCCTGAGTGAGATCAGGAGCAAGACAAAGCTCCTTAACTTCGGTCTCAATATGGTATTCAGATTCCTTGCTAACCAGAACAGGCAGCAGAGGATGCTCTACAGCATCGAAAACTCGGTATATGTATCCTCGATGACCGGGTTGCCTAACCTCAAGGGCTCAACCAGGTGGTTTGAGGGCTTTGCGGAAAACGAGGAGAACCACAAGAGAAAGATCAGCGTCAGCGTATTCGCGATGCCGAGATACACATACATCTACGAAAATTACGGCCTGTACGAGATAGAAGAGGCGGTAAGGCTCGTGGTAGAGAAATTAAGAAATTCCTGTGAAAAGTCAAGCTTCTTAGGCCAGTTCGCCGAGGGCGAATATGTCGTTATCGACTTTGAACGGGAAGACGGCAACTACGGCGAGGAAATTTTCAAGGACTTCTCTAAAGATATGGAGGAGTACAACAGGGGCAGTACCAAGGAGTACTACCTCGAGGTCAACTTTGGTACGGCAACGGTTGAAGAGGGCTGGGACTCAACACTTGAAAACCTTGTGCGTATGGCGATGTCGGACATGTACCTGAGGCGCCTGCGTCAGGGCAAGGCCGCTCCGGTTATCCGTGACAAGACCTTTGACCGCGAGTATTTCACCACATTCGAGCTTTTAGTAGACAGGAACCTGTTCCGATACCACTTCCAGCCGATAGTGGACGCGGCAACCGGAAACATCTGCGCATATGAGGCGCTCATGCGTACCGGCGGAGGTATATCGATGACACCGCTCGACGTGCTTGAGATCGCGAAGAACGCAAACAGGCTATATGACATAGAGCGTGCCACCATTTTCAACGTCCTACAGTTCTATGTGGACAATCTTGATAAATTCGGTGACAGGAAGATATTCATAAACACGCTGCCGGGCTACTACTTGAACGACGAAGACAGGCAGCAGGTAATCGAGAAATACGGGCAGTACTTCGATTCCATCGTATTTGAGGTGACAGAAAGCGATACGGTAACGGATGATGAGCTCGCGAAGCTAAGAAAACCTGCACCGGGCGGTCAGACGCCGGGCGTTGCGGTAGACGATTACGGCACGGGCCATTCGAACATCGTTAACCTGATGAGGTACGCGCCGCAGATCATAAAGATCGACCATTACCTAATCAGCAACATCCAGGACGACTCGAACAAGCAGATGTTCGTAAAGAACACCATCGAGTTCGCGGCGATGAACAATATGAAGGTGCTGGCAGAAGGTGTCGAGACCTACGAGGAATTAAAGAAAGTCATCGAGTACGGCGTCGACTACATCCAGGGCTTTTACACGGCGCATCCCGATGCGGAGATAATGCAGCAGATCCCGACGAATGTAAGGAATGAGATACTTTCGGAGAGCATCAAGGCTGCAAGCTTTGACAGCGATAATCTGGTTTACAATGCAAAAGCGGGCGAGACCGTAAATCTCCTGGACATTGCGCTAAAGAAATACACGATAGTAAACGTTCTCGGAGGAAAGGTCAAGCTGGTAGGCGAGCCGGATAACGTCATTGACATGATAGTTAAGACGGCGGACGACAAGAAGACAGAGCTTACCTTTGAGAATGTAAACCTGAGGGGTACGCTCGAGACCACGGTGCAGCTGGGTAGGAATACCGAGACGGCGCTGTACATTCAGGGCGAATGCACGCTCAACAAGGACGGCATCTACGTGCCGGCAGGCTCGAGACTCACAGTGAGCGGCGACGGAAACCTGCATATCATAACCAGCAGGAACTTAAGCGTTGGCATCGGTTCAAACTGCAATGAGCCGCACGGCGACATTTCCTTTGATATGACGGGCTCTGTTAAGATCGTCGCAAACGGAGACAAGGCTGTGGGCATCGGCGGCGGCAGGTGCGAGGGCTCGAGGATCCGTCTCATCAACGGCAATTTCGACATCAGTGCCAAGGCGATACATGCGGTGGCCATCGGAAGCGATATCGGTGACACTGACATATATATAGGAAGAACTGCAAAATGTAAGCTCAAGAGTGACGGTAATGATTCGGTGGCTCTGGGTTCCATCAGCGGTAATTCCGAGATACTTTGCAGGGGCAAGCTGGACATCACCGGTGACGGCGAGAAGACGGTTGGTATCGGGTCTCTTAATGGGACAACGATGACGAACCTGCTCAGCAACGACTTTAATGTCACGCTGCATTCATACTGCGGTATAGGTATCGGGTCTCTGATGTCAACGGGCGAGGTCAAGCTCGAGGATGCGAATACCGAGATCTACGCCGAGGGCACCCAGATCAACGGTATCGGAGGCGGCGAAGGTAAGGTCGGCGTCAATATGTATGGCGGAAGCCTTAATGTCGAGATCCTGGCCGGCATCCCGAGGAGCTTCGGTGTCCAGAAGGGCAAGACGATACTTCATTATGGCAGTATTACCTGTAAGCACGACACGGATGTGACAGTATTCGATGAGCGCCGCGAGAGACTAAAGCCGAGGCGCATCGAAAATGGAGTGGTGTTTGAGGTATAAATTTATTACAAAAAAGTTAATAAAAAACTTGAAATTTTTGGTAAAAGACGATATAATCATAAGGTATGGTTATATAGTTTAGTATATACAAGAAAATAACATACATAGATGGAGGAACATTATGGCTATTTTTAATGACGCAAAGAGCGGAAACACAAATCAGCAGGTAGCTGAGCAGGTAGTATCAGGCATCGCCGAGACAGTATCTCGTGCAATTCAGGATGCATTAACACCGGTATTTACCGTATTCGCAGCAAACGTAAAGAAGTCACTCGAGGTTTCCAAGGACCTTCAGGCAGACGCTATCGGCAGACTTACCCAGGCATTCATGGACAGGTTAGAGGAGTCCACACAGGGTACATTCCAGGACCTTTCGCGTTCAGCAGTTGAGGGCGCAAGGATGCAGAAGGAAAGCGCTGAGGCAGTTAAGACATTAGTAGACGGTTTCTCCAGCACACTTGATGAGATGAAGGAAATCTCAAACGCACAGAAGGCAATCTTGGAGGACATGAGGACCGCTACAGAGGATCTTCGTTCAACCATCTCACTTGCATCAGTTGAAATGCAGAAGTCAATCAAAGATGCATCAGACGCTATGAAGACTGTTACCATCGGTGTATCAGACGGTATGAACAGTCTTACAACAGACACGATCAACAGCTTGAAGAACGTATACGACGATATTTCAAAGAGCTTAAAGAACATCTCAGAGACACAGGCAACAAACCTGTCAGATCTTGGTACAGTACTCAACCGTTTGGGCGAGCACTTAGCAGAAGAGAAGAAGATACTCGAAGGACATCAGTCAAGCTGGGCTCAGAACTATGTAAAGGCAGACGAAGAGGTAAACAAGAACTCAGAGGAACTCCTTGCACAGATGACCAAGTACACAAAGTCTATGACAAGCTACACCGTAGCACTCAACGAGGTATCCGCAGACATGAAGGTAAATCTGCCTTCATTCGAAGAGATGATGGCAAAGACCATCAACGATATCTTCGAGTTACTCGACAAGCAGTTGGCAGACGTAGCTACAACCCTTGGCAAGACCACAGAGGAGATCAACGAGGCCGCAGCAAGGCTGCCTAAGGCATTGAGGGGATTAACCTAATATCACATTATTTCGTTGGGTTTAGATGAATAAGTGACATTAGGGGATTTTAATCGAAAGGAGAGTGATCCTAAATGACACTGAAACAAGAAGCTATAGAATTAATTCAGGAACAACCTAATGAAAATATGAAAGCGATTGTGGATTTTATAAAAAGCTTAACCGTTAAACCTAAAAAAAAATCTAAGGAAATAAGAAAATTTGGAATTGGTAAAGATATTATTAAATTACCAGATGATTTTTATGAGCATTTCGACGATATGAATGATGAAATAGCCGCTATGTTTTACGGAGAGTCATGATGAAATATTTGCTTGATACACATATTCTTATCTGGTTTTTAAAAGGTGATAACAGTTTTTTGACCGATGAAGTCATTAATTTAATTGAAAATAAAGAAAATAAAATATACTTTAGCATTGTTTCTTTATGGGAAGTTGCAATAAAATATTCTAAGAATCCTTCATCAATCGGTATTTCTGCAGAAAATCTTGCTAAATTGTGTTTGAAAGCAAATTTTTATGAATTATTGATAAATAAAGAACATATCTTTACTTTAAACGGCTTAAAGCTTGCGAACGATGATATTAAACATGGAGACCCTTTTGATAGAATGTTGATAGCACAATCGAAGTTTGAAAAAATGGTATTGATAACGCATGACTCAAAAATAAAGTTGTATAATGAAAAGTATGTTATGATTGTATAAAAAAAGGATGATAATCTATGGATTACAACATATATCAACCTAAAATCTTAGGCGAGGCTGCGGAGAACATCCGGCAGCAAAGAGAGGACCGCATACAGCGTAAGTCCGAGGAGGCAGCTGCGGGACTTGGAGAATGCGCCAAGATATTTGAGAAAATAGGCGAAAAGCCCATGAAGGAAATGTCGGGCATAGCATATTGCCTGAGCAGCGAGGAGAAAAACCTGCTCATTCCGTATATGTTCAACCAGATGAGGGCAGCGCAGGAGGGAAAGGCTGATGCAGCCAAGGTAGAGGATCATGTAAACAAATACATCAGCATCCTCACCGAGAGCTCCGAGAAACTGCCGGACGACATGGTACTCGAGATTTACAAGGGCTGCCTTGAGAATTATAAGTCCCCTGCATTAAAGCCTCTGTACAAGAGCCTGGAGAAGAATGATGCGTTCCTTGATTCACTCCGCAGGCAGACCGGACAGGACTCAAAGGAACTCATGAAGCAGTTCTCGGCAGGCACGGTTGCAGCATATTTCAACAAGCTTGCAACGGACAAGACCGCCATGACCGGCAATTATGCCGAGGCACTCGTGGCAGTAGGCGTAGTAAAGGATACATCACTCTACAACGAGTGTATGGTATACTTCATAGTAATATGTAACGCAGAAGAGTATAGAAAGTTCAAGGAAGAAGATCTTTACGACATGGCTAAGGACTTCGATGAGGAAATGAGAAAGAAGCTCCTGCTCAATATGGTAAAGAACCTTGATACAGTACAGCTCAGAAAGTACGCAAAGCTTGTTGAACTCTTTGAGCCCATCACCGGAGCAAAGGGCAGTGACAAGTACACAGCAATCATGGATGAGCTGGCACCCCAGTTCCAGGCGAGGTACTCAGTATGGCTCAACCAGTTCCTCATCACAAAGATGCTGGGCAAGGGCGGAGTCGCAGACTTCTGGCTATCATATGCATCGAAGATATCCGTATCTGTACATCAGTGCGGCAGCCTGATACTCGACTTTGGCAAGTTCGTAGTAATAGAGGTAGTAGATGATAATACCGCATACTTCTACGAGTACAACTACTATAAAGAGAACGTAATGCCTAACATCATCGATATCGATAACGAGTCAGATATGAATGCATATCTCGGTGGCAAGACAGACCTTGCCGGCAACAACTGGAGAAGAATGCATGTAGGCGACTGGCAGTACTCGGTACGTGATTATATTTCGAGATACAGTCAATAAAGGCTTCCCCTCGGAGGGGAAGCTGTCAGCGTAGCTGACTGATGAGGTGTTATACCCTCAGTAAGACTACTATATATAATAAGGAAGCAAAACAAATGGCATTTGTGAACAAAAAAGTCCGCCTCGGTGACGTAATGATGGACGAGGGCGTTATAACCCTTGACCAGTTAAACCAGGCACTGACGAGACAACAGGAAACAAAGCACAAATTAGGTGAAACATTAGTAGAACTGGGATTCGCATCGGAGAGGCAGATAGCAACGGCACTATCCAGACAGCTTGGCCTTGACCTTGTAGACCCGAACCGAGTTAACATTAAGGAAAATATCCTTAACCTCATAAAAGACCATACAGTCTTAAAGAGGAACCTGGTGATCCCGTTCGACTTCGATGAGTACGACTCAAGATACTTAAAGGTTGCCATGGCAGACCCTATGGACATCAAGGTCATAGATGACATGACGCTCCTTACAGGTATGCAGATATCACCTTGTATCGCGACCACCACTGACATTTTAGCAGCTATCGATAAGTACTTCGGTAACCTGGAGAACCAGGCAGTGGCAGACCTGTTCGCAAAAGAGCGTGCAGAGGAAGAAGAGCAGTACAAGGACGAGGAAATGACTGAGGCAAACGCCGCAGTCGAGAACAGCCCCGTAGTTATCCTTGTAAACCGCATCATCGAGCAGGCAGCCCGTCAGAGAGCATCCGATATTCATATCGAGCCATTTGAAAAACACATCAGAGTCCGCTATCGTATCGACGGTGTGCTGAAAAATTCCGGTGACTACAAGATAAACATGCTATCCGCTATCAATACCCGTATCAAGATCATAGGCGGTATGGATATCTCGGAAAAGCGTAAACCACAGGACGGTCGTATCACATCCATCGTAGATAAAGTAGAATACGATATCCGTGTATCCTTGCTACCCACCGTATACGGCGAAAAAACCGTTATGCGTCTTACTCAGAAGAAGGCACTCTCCCGCGATAAGAGAAACCTTGGTTTCGACGAGCAGGAGCTTGGAACATTCGACAGAATATTCTCCAACCCGAACGGAATCATCCTGGTTACAGGACCTACCGGTTCCGGTAAGTCAACCACACTTTACACGGCATTATCAGAGCTAAATAAAGAAGATGTTAACATCATCACAGTAGAGGACCCTGTCGAGGCGAACATCGAGGGCATCAACCAGGTACAGACTAACGTAAAAGCAGGTCTTACTTTCGCATCAGCCCTTCGTTCTATTCTGCGTCAGGACCCGGACATCATCATGATCGGTGAGATCCGTGACCAGGAGACCGCAAGTATAGCCGTAACGGCATCTATCACAGGTCACTTGGTCGTATCTACACTGCATACCAACTCATCTGCAGCATCAATCACACGTCTTGCAGATATGGGCTTGGAGTACTACCTTATAGCAGACTCAGTAGTTGGCGTTATCGCACAGCGACTTGTTAGACGTCTCTGCCCGGCCTGCCGTAAGGAGAGGTTAGCAAACGAGAGAGAAAAGAAAATCCTTGGCATGGAAGGTGAGGATGAGGTAAAGATCTGGGATCCTGTTGGCTGTCCTCAGTGCGGCTACAATGGCTACAGAGGTCGTATCGGTGTATACGAGCTCATGCCTATATCAGCACGTATTAGGAACATTATAGCAAGCAAGGGTACCACGGAGCAGATAGAAAACGCAGCACTTGCAGACGGTATGTACACCTTGCAGATGGCCTGCAGTAAGCATGTAAAGAACGCAGTAACCTCCATAAACGAGCTCAAACGTATCGTATACGCCGGCGAAGATGTGGATGATGTGGAGGCAACCAGCTAAAGGCTTCCCCAGATAAAGGCTTCCCCTGAGGGGTAATACGTCATAAGGAGGGGCCCGCGTAGCGGGAAGATACCTTATGACATGCGATGCAGTCGCGGATGAGGTGTAAAACTACAAATTTATTAGGAGAGGGAATATGTTAAGTATAAACGAAATGCTCGTAATAGCAAACCAGATGCATGCATCCGACTTACATTTGTCGGTAGGCGTACCGCCCAAGGTCAGAGTATTCGGTGACCTGGTAGACATCGAAGGATGCTCAATACTAACCCCTGCGGATACAGCGGAACTTGGGTACTCCATAATACCGCCGCAGCTGGTACAAAGATTTGAGGAGCAGGGCGAGCTCGACTTCTCATACGCCATCATGGGAGAGGGACGTTACAGAGCAAACGTATTCCATCAGAGAGGCTCGGTAGCAGCAGTACTCCGACTCATAGGTATGGATATCCCTTCACCTTCACAGTTAGGTATACCGAATGCCGTAGTAGACCTGACATTTAAAAAGAGAGGACTGGTACTTGTAACCGGACCTACAGGATCAGGAAAATCTACAACTTTGGCTAGCTTAATAAACGTAATAAATGACAGGTCGCCTTACCACGTAATCACACTGGAGGACCCTATAGAGTACCTGCATCCCCATAAGAGATGTATCGTAAACCAGCGTGAAATAGGACTTGATACAAAGAGCTTCTCACAGGCGCTTACATCTGCACTGCGTGAAGACCCTGACGTAATCCTCGTAGGTGAGATGCGTGACCTGGACACAATAGCAACAGCCATCACCGCAGCAGAGACCGGTCACTTGGTATTTAGTACACTGCATACAATAGGAGCAGCAGCAACCATAGACCGTATCATAGACGTATTCCCGCCTTACCAGCAGACACAGATCAGGTCCCAGTTAGCCATGGTGCTTGAAGGCGTTATCTCCCAGGCACTGTGTCCCATCATAGGCGGAAATGGACGAAAAGCAGCATTCGAAGTCATGCTAGCAACACCCGCTATCAGAAACCTTATCCGTGAGAACAAGACCTTCCAGATAGCCGGAACAATGCAGACATCACGTAAGATGGGCATGAAGACTCTGGATGATGACCTGCTTGACCTTTACAATGCAAGATTTATAGACAGAGAGACTGCAATAAGTTTCGCGCAGGATGCAGGAACGTTGGGGCAGAGGTTGTCATTCTAAAAACTGAAATACTAATACATATTGTATTGGTAATAATGCACAAGTCATATATAAAGTGGTTTGTGAATTATGAATAAAAATATGAACAAAAAATGAACAAATTTTAAAAAAAGTGTTGACAAACTAAAAAACATGTGATATATTATAATCACACGAAGGAGAAAAAACGTGGCACAGTATACTTACGTAGCGGTCACTAGAAATGGTGATCAGACAAAAGGAACTATTGAAGCAAAAAATGTTGAAGCTGTAAAGCTACAACTTACAACAAGCGGTCTTACTCCTATATCGGTAAAAGGTCAAAGT
The DNA here is from genome assembly GCA_017557525.1 of Lachnospiraceae bacterium. Lineage (GTDB taxonomy): Bacteria > Bacillota > Clostridia > Lachnospirales > Lachnospiraceae > RUG11977. The sequence continues at coordinate 22,933 of JAFYYN010000055.1, read as the reverse complement.
ATTTTTTCTAAGGACTTTAATATAGGCGGTGATCCTAAAGTTACAAAAAGAGACTTGTCAGTATTTTGTAGACAGTTTACTTCAATATTGAATGCGGGAGTTACGGTTGTTGAAGCTTTGAATATGTTGGCTGATCAGACACAGAATAAAACACTGGTCAAGACACTTAGGAAAACTTCTGAATCAGTTCAACAAGGCGAGACATTAGCGGTTTCTATGAGCAAACACCCGAAAGTATTTCCTGAGATGTTTGTAAATATGGTTGAAGCCGGTGAAGTTTCCGGTTCACTTGAAGAAGCTATAAGCCGTATGGGTACCCAATTTGAAAAAAGTGCAAAGTTGGCGGGTATAATTAAAAAGGCTATGATTTATCCTATAGCAGTCATTGCAGTAGCCTTAGTAGTGTTGATTGTTATGTCAACTGCCGTTGTTCCTAAGTTTGCTGAAATGTTTGCCGGGATGGGTTCTGAGCTGCCAGGTTCGACAAAGGCGGTTATGGCACTTGCAGACTTCCTTATAAATAAATGGTGGTTACTTATAATTATAGTAGTTGCGGCTGTTGTTAGTCTTCGATTATTTGGCAAGACGGAAAAAGGGAAAGAGGTATTTGGCACTATAGCAATTAAAATACCGATTATTGGACAGGTTAATATTAAAACGCAATCCGCTTCCTTTGCAAGAACAATGAGTACTTTAGTTTCATCTGGTATGGGTATCTCTCAATCACTTGAAATAACTGCTAAGGCTATGAAAAATATCCTATTTAAACGTGCACTGATAAAAGCAAAGCAGGAAGTGGAACAAGGTGTAAATCTTTCAGTACCAATCCGTAGAGCAAAAGTTTATCCTACTTTGGTTCCGAACATGATTGCAATCGGCGAGGAAACCGGTAACATCGAGACGATGCTCGATAAGGTAGCAGAGTATTATGAAGAAGAAGCAGAACTTGCTACTCAGTCCATGTCAGAGATGATGCAACCCATTATTATCGTGGTACTTGGTGGTCTTGTAGGTTGGATGGTTATGGCAATGTACTCACCTATGATCAATATGTATGGTGATTTGAATAAGTTATAAATTTGAATTAGACCCTATGGTTTCGAGGGGCAAGGGAACGAAACTATTAGGTTTAAGATAAAAACAATATTCTATAATTACAAAAGGAGAAAATGTTATGAAGAAAATGAACAACAAAGGTTTTTCACTGGTAGAACTTATCGTAGTAGTTCTTATTATGGCTATCATTGCTGTAGCTCTTGCACCTCAGGTTATGAAGTGGGTTGAGAATTCAAGAAAGTCAACAGATGCTTCAAACTATGATTCAATCTATTCAGCAGCTAATATTGCTTTGGGAAATGAAACAGTTCTGAAGTGGGTAAGAAATATGGGCGGTAATGCTACTATTTCTGCTACAGCTACTAATTCTGGTTATACAGATGGCTTATCATCAGTTACCGGTTGGGCTGATCAGATGGCCGAGACTCTTGGATCAGGTTGGGCAACAACCCTTAAAGTTAAAGCAGCTATTCTTGATTGCAAGAGCCCTAGTTCTGGAACTGGTACTTGTGGTTACTTTATTACTGTTAAGGAAGATGGAACAGTTGAGAGAAGCTGGGCTCCTTACAATCCTGCTACAGAAAACTAATAGGATTATATTTGATGATAATTTATTATTTCATTTTTTCTCTACCTGAGCGGGGAGACTCAGGTAGAGAAAATACGGTGAGTTTGCCGTGAATAATTTTTGTAGTTACGTAGTGCAAAAATTAAATTATTTTATCCTTTGAGTCCCTAATGGTAAAGAGTTTTTTAATCATTGTTAAAAATTCTTTATCAGCCCTCAAAGGATTTTTTATGTATTTCAATATTTTTTCTGCTCGAAATATATATTTTCAACAACATATATATTGTTTGTAAAGAATATATAAAATTTTGCTGATGTTAAAATTTTTATAAGGAATAATATATGAAAAATGATAACAAAGGATTTTCTCTGGTAGAACTAATTGTTGTAGTTCTTATAATGGCTATAGTCGCAGTTGCATTAGCTCCACAGGTCATGAAATGGGTCCAGAATTCTAGAATTGCCAGCGATCTTCAAACAAAAGCAGATATTGAAAAAATGTGTTCATTGGCTATAACTGACAATAATGCATTTGATTGCGTCAAAGATGGAGGTTATGAAATTATTCTTACAAAAGATGAAATGGGAATATCGTATTCGTATAATATAAAGAATTCTTTAGGAGGGATTACACCTTATGTTGGCAGTCAACCTCCGATGGATGCCTTTTGGGAAAGCTTGTTTGAAGTTTGCGGAGTTTCAGATTTTGATGAATTTGAGGATGCTTTTGTTATAAAATCAGCCCCAACAGATGGAAATGAAGTGATATTGGATGTTCATGTATATGAAGGAGGATATACATTTAGCACTATGTCCGGGGTAATTAGTGATACTATTGAATTAGATTGAAAAAAAGTTGGAGCGATTCATTATTTTAATTTAGTTTTTTCTACTTTTATATTGGAGCTGATGATGGTTACAATTGTGTTTTATATATTTCTTTTTTTGTATGGTATAATTATTGGTAGTTTTTTGAATGTTTGTATTTTACGTGTACCGCTTAAAGAAACTATTGTTTTAAAAAGATCTCATTGCATGAAATGTGGACACCAGTTAGCATGGTATGATTTATTTCCATTATTCAGTTATATTTTTTTAAGTGGAAAATGCAGATATTGTAAAGCAAAGATTAGCAAACAGTATCCAATTATTGAATTAATCAATGGTGTTTTTGCTGTACTTTGTTTCTTAATAGAAGGTTTTTTAGTCAATGATATTGATAAAAGTATGGACAACATCATGATTGTTTATTGGTTCTTTACAATGTTGCTCTCAGCTATATTATGTTCTGTCTTGCTGGTTATCTCTGTGATTGATTGGAGAACATTCGAAATCCCGTTGGGCGCAAATATCATAATTCTTATACTTGGCATATTGCATCTTATAGCTAATATAGTAGTATATGGTTCTGATGGAAATTGGGCTGACCTTGTTGCTGGATTTTTTATCGTTAGCATTCCTTTTACTGCAATTTATTACTTTTCGAAAGGAAAGGCGATAGGCGGAGGTGATGTAAAATTAATGGCTGCAGCAGGCTTGTTTCTTGGATGGAAACTATGCCTAGTTGCTTTTTTTACTGGTTGCTTATATGGTAGTATTATCCATATAGCTCGAATGAAGATATCGGGAGAAGGAAAGCAATTGGCTATGGGACCATATTTGGCAGCGGGTATAATTACTTCTCTTTGGTTTGGCAGACATATAGTAGAATGGTATGCAGGTTTTTTCTCTTAAATGTTATTTGACTTGGCTAATGCAAGCAGATAAATAAGAAAAATGCATAATATATACATTAAAGAAAAAAAAAGAAAAAAACTGAAAATATAACGATTTACTTGAAAAAATTAGACAAGATTAGCAACTGAAACAAATAAAAAAAAACGATTTTTTGATAAAAAATTTGTGAAATCTATATACATTTATGTATGTTTGTGGTATAATTCTTATGTTAAAGTGTGGGTATATGGTTTAGCGTTGAATGGATATAAATGCTTTACCAAGCATTCACTAAAAATACTGAGAAGAGTTGTGGCTAAAGGTTTATAACTATTCTCAGAAAAATAACCTTGTATATAAAGGGATTTGGAGGAATGTAATGGCTGTAACAAAAGTACTAAGTGTTGAAGTCACGGATATTGTTACCAGAGTCATTGAGGTAGACTATGGTAAAAAAGATCCGGTAGTCCACAGGGCTATAATTTTCCCTACACCTGAAAAAACAGTTAGTGATGGTGTTATTGAAGGTGTAGAAACATTTGCAAAAGAGTTTCAAAGACAAATACATGGATTTGGAACCAAAAATGTGGTATTTGTTCTTGCATCCAACAAAGTGATGAGCCGTGAAGTGACTATTCCCGAGATGAAGGATGACCAGATTGCTGATTTTATCCAAAATCAGAAAAGCGAGTATTTTCCTATGGACACATCGGGACATACGATGGTTCATCGTGTGTTAGATATGGACAAAGATAAAAAACAGATCAAGATTATAGTTTATGCTGTACCTCAGAAGCTAGTATCAAATTATCAGACTTTCGCATCTTTAGCAGGGCTTAATATTATTAGCATAGACTATAATGGCAATGCTATTTATCAGTGGTTATCTAATGAAAATCACAAAAAAATGGATATGTATCTTCAAATTAATGAACGTAGTACTTTGTTTACTGTTCTTGAAAACAGAAAGTTTGCATTACAGAGAAACATAAATTTTGGAGCTTATGCTTTGTCGGATCGGCTTATTCAGAGCGGATACTTTGATAGTGAGATGACCGACCAAATTATGACGAGGGCGGATGCTTTAAAACGATTATCTGAGGAAGAATATGTTTTTCCTAGTTTTGCAGCCATAAAACTAAGTGAACCAGATTCTGAAGCAGCTGAAAGGCTTCATAGCGCAAAAGAAATGGTTACAGAAGGCATGAGGCAGCTTCTCGGAAATCTTTCTAGAGTTTTGGAATATTATCATTCAAAAAATCAAAATGCAGAATTCAGCAATATTTTTATCGGAGGTTGCGGTGCAAGAATTAAGGGATTGAAAGCCTTCCTTGAAAACGAATTTTCGGGAATAGAAGTGGTTATACTCGACCAGCTTCCGGAAGTTAGAGTTAGTTCGCAGGTTAATAAGTCAGGCATTAATACCTCAGAGCTGATGGCTTGTCTTGGCGCAGCTGAAGGCACACTTACTTTCGTAGTTGCTTCAAAAACAGAAAAAGCCAATAAAATGGTATTTGTTGGAGCTGTTGTTGTCATGGCGGCTGTCGCTGGAGCAATCGGATTATTTATTTTAGGGAAAGGAAAAGTTTCTAGTCAAGAAAGTAATAAGGCGAAACTTGAAGTACAGATACAAGAAATTGTAAATAGTGGCATAGAAGATTTAGAAATGCAAAGCAATAAAGCTGAAGAAGTAATGAATAATGCGATTCTTGCGGATGATAGCACTTATCGCAATACAGAACAGTGGAATCAATTGCTTAAGGAAATAGAAGAAAAAGCTGTGGCATCAATGACAGTTAGCTCTATCACAGTAAATGGTGATCAGGCAATTTTGAATCTGGTTGTAGATAGCAAAGAAGCTGCTGCAAAGACACTTCTTCAGTTTCAAACAATTCCGTATATTAAAGCCTTACATATTTCGGGAATTCAAGAAAGAACTACAAAACCTGAACTACCAGGAGATGACCCTGAAGCTGAACCAATTCCAGCTTATACTACAGTATCATTTTCTTTGGCTTGTGAACTTCAGGAATATGTTTTTGCTGACAATAACCATGATGGCAAAGTTGATTTAAATGACGATATAAATGAAGATGGTGTGATAGATAATCTTGACAAATACGGCGACTTCAATCACGATGGTAGGATTGACAGGAGAGATGTTGAAGCAGGAAAACGTGATGAAAAGAACAGGGCTTGGGAACTTATAGAAAACGACATTAACAACGATGGAGTTGTCGATTTCCTTGATGATATTAATGCGGATGGGGTTATAGATGATTTAGATCGTGAAATGTTTGCTAATGAGGAAGCCGGAATTGTTCCTGATGAAACTGCTGAAGGCGAGGAGGGGGTAAGATGAAAGTAGAAGGACAAAAAATTCTACTTGGGGCTGTTGTTATTGCTGCTATTCTTGTTTTTGTAAGTTACCAGTTTTTATATAAACCCAATGCAGAAAAAGCAGAAACTATAGAGAATGAAAATAGAAGTCTCCAGGAAAGATTAAATGAATTAAATACAAAGATGGCATCGCGCTCTCTTTATCAAGAGAAAATTGATTTAGCTGAAGATATGTGTGAGAGCATTTTTGAAAAATATGGCCCGGGTATTACTCCAGAAAAAACAATTAAAACGGTTATAGATTTGTGCCATAAAGTAGGATGTACGATTGATTCAATTTCTTTTAGCGATGCTACTGTTATTTATGTTTCTGAAGAAAAAGATGAAAACGAAGTTCCTAAAAGACAATTAATTACTAGTCCTTCAAACATCACAATAGAATCGGGATATACACAGCTAAAAAAAATTGTTGACTTTATTAACGGATATCCTGAAAGGATGAATATTGAAAGTTTTAATGTATCGTATAATCAGCAGAATGGCAGACTTAGAACGGTTATGACTATAAATCTTTATGCTGTTTTAGATGAAAATCATGTTTATGTTGATCCTGTTTTTGAAGATATAGAGTTGGGTATAGGAAATGTATTTAAAAATTATGAACCAAGTTTAGTCGAGGAACAGGATGAAATGGGGGAAGAAAATACGTTTAATCCAGTGATTAATCAGTCTGAAAATATCAGTAACGAAAATACTGAAGACAATAGTTCAGAAGAGTAGGCTTTTTGGATATGGGGGGTATATTCATGTAAATATTTATATCCGACCGAATACCATATATGGAATTCGGTTGGAATATGAATATTTTCAAGAATCTTTATATGAAGATGAAAAATGGATTTTGAGGAGATGCGGTAAGAAGTTATGAAAGGAGAGATTGTATGGTCAGCCGAGAATTGAGGTTAAGAACTGACAATCGTGGGTCTACTTTGATTGAAATTATAGTTAGCGTATTGATTGTTGGAATTGTATTTGTACCATTGCTTATGAGTTTAAATGTGGCTTTGAAAGCAAATATTAAATCTGAATCTGAATTGTATGCTGAAACAGTGGCTACAAACTGCATGGAAGTAGTTAAAGCTTACGGAATACAGGGACTTAATGATTATATAGATCATTCGCCTACTGCAGTCGGAGGAATTGTTGATTTCCCTGAGGCTGGTTCTGGAGCAAAACTACAAAAGGATACATCTTTAACGAATGCATTTATTATTAGCGGGATAAAGGAAGGTACTAAAGTATATACTGCAAAGTTTAGCTTTGATAATACCCCTTATGAGCCTACGATTCCTGAGGGAGGTACTACGCCTATACCTGCTCAGAATTCACTTGATGGGTATTCTGTTATTTCGGAAATTTCAAATGGCCAGGCTTTAAGGGTCAATCTGGCCGAGAACCAGGATGAAGAAAACATTAAGGAAATTGTTAAAGCTGCCGAAGCGATACCTGAGAATATCACAAACTACTTTGAGGGTAAAACCGATAGTGAGAGATTCGCGATTGCGAAAAGTTGGATAAAAAAGAAAACTACTTTTGTAAAAATTTCAAAGTTGCCGGATACTCTACCGGACACAGCATCAGCTGAAGATAAAAAGCATGCCGGACAGTACAAGATAGAGAAACAGATTATTTATAACTGTTTAAATTCGATCCCGTTTGAGGGGGCAACCCATAACGGAGGAGTATTTAAGGTTCCTGAGACACCCAGTTGTGAATACAGAAAAAGTGCAGTAGCACCTGATGCAATATTATTATTCTACTCAGTATTGAATTACAGTATTGATGAGGTAACTGATGAGGAAGGTAATACTACCTATAAATATAATCTTAATAATATAAACGCAGGATCTCCCGAAGAAATCATTCAGATAGAAAAAGATATTCCTGAGGATATGTCTTTCTATACTATATGTAAGCAGATTTCGCAGAAGGACTTTAATGCTGATGGCTCGCTAAAACATTCCGGGAAAATGAAATATCATTTTAAAGCAACTACTGGAGCTGTGAAATTTTATAATCAGTTTAATGATATAGTTCCTGTGGAGATAGATGGGAGTGCGTCAGCTATTCCAGTATCCACTAATATTATACGAGATGCTACAAATACAGATAAGATTAAGAAAATGTACGATCTGAAGATTCAGGTCTATGATTCAGATAGTGAGTTAAGATCAACAAAAAACTCTACAATGGTAGATGTAATCACATCATGATAGAGTTAATTAATGTAAAAAAGTATAACGGGATTTATATGGAAAGGAGACAACAATGTTAAAAATCGGAGACAGAGTGGACAACAGAGGTGCATCTCTCGTGCTTGTTATTGTTTGTATGCTTTTTGTCGGCATCATATCTGCTGCTGTTCTTCTTATGACAGTAGGTAATAACAATAATGTTACGATGACCAGAGACACTTCAAAAAACTTCTATGATACTGAAGACTTTGTTGATGACCTGAAAATGTATTTTCAGAAGATAGCAAATGGTGCTGCTACAAAGGCGTACGCTGACGTCCTTCAGGAAATGGCTATCTATGGAAGTGTAGATATGGAGAGTATTTACAGGGAGAAATTCAGTGAGTATCTTTCACAGGAACTGACGCCTACTAAATTAGCTGCACTTACTCCACAGATCATCACCTATGGGAAATTTACGACAGACACTTCACATCCTGCTGAATACAGTACATATGCAGGCGGTGAGTACGGAACCGACTCTGTAAAGATAACATTTGGTGCCAGTGGATATGATAAAGATACACTTACTCTTAATGACATCACTATTGATTTTCTTAACGGTAAAGATTATCAGACAATAATCAATACAAGCCTTACTTTTGACTCTATTATGCCTAAGCTAAAGTGGGGCGGCACAGAGAAAGATTTCCCATATGAAATAGATAAGTTTATCGCTTTAAGCGGTGCTGATATTCAGTATGGTGCTATGGCAGGTACGATTAATGGAAGTCTTTACGCCAAGGATAATCTGAATTTCTGGATGAGCAGTACATCAATACACACAGATACTGTTGTTGTAAATTCAAAGTATGTTATCTGTGGCGGTATAATGGATGTTTCTAATGGAAATCTTAATTTTGGCAAACTTGCTCTTCCTTATAATGATGTAAAAGAAGATGAATTTACCGAAGTTACCGATGCGGATAATGGCAACTTATGGGTTGGTAACCTGAAAATAGAAGGACTAGCTAATATGACAGCAACCTCTTCTGAGATATATCTTGAAGATGACATCTCAGTTGAGGGAGATAATGCTAAGTTTAGTATGACTTCAGGGGGATCCCTTGTTGGATTCAGTTCAAGTCAGAAGTCGGCTGGAGATGTTAGTGACCATGAGAAGAGCAGTTCAATAGTTATAAATGGTATTAATGCGCAGATGGATCTTTCTCAAGCATCCATGATTAAATTTGCGGGAACAGCATATACTCAGGTTCCTTCAATAGCTGGTATGATGGCAGATATAAGCTGTAGATATTTTGTACAGGGTGAATCACTGACATATAAATCAGTTCAGCCTCTTTATCTTATACCCGGTAGTTGGATTACAGGGATAGGAAGGAATCCTATGACTGCCAGCGAGTTTGCAACCTTCAGTTCTTCTAATATCCAGTTAGGTCAGTTAAAGTCTCTACTTGAGGTTTCTGATCTTGATCAGGTACTTGGTACAGATATATTTAAGAGTGCAGGCGTAAGATATGTAAACGATACCTCTAAGCCGGAATATTTCTATGTATACTGGGATTTCAAAAGCACAGAGCAGGCAGTAAAATACTTTAATAGGCTTCTTGCTAAATCCGGTACGGAAGAGAATCTAATTAATAAGTTATACATGATGAATAACCTACCTGTTAAGAGTGATGGAACTTTAGATTTAAGCAAGGGAACTATAACCAAACTTCCGGTTAAAGATGATGGATCCTATGATTTAAGTAAGATCAGAATGAAAGGAAACTCTATCATTTATGATTTGGGTAGTTATAAACATATTAATTCTAATTGGAATTCAAATGATTCCGATGATTGCAATAAATACAAAAACTGGTACAAAGGACTTAAGACAACTCTTAACAAGAGCGATACAACCGTTGGAACAGATTTGATTAATACAATGTTCAAATCAGGTTCTTCACTTGAAGGTATAGACGTAGCTTCAGGCGCACAGAGGTCATATCCGCTTTATGGTATGAATAGTTGGGGAGACTCAGAATATGAATATAGCGGATCAGTACTAAACCAGTATGGCTCACCTGAATCCGGATGGACATATGAATTGGTAGTAGGAAGCAATATTTCACTTAATCCTAATCCTAATAAGAAGTACGTTGTTGTATCACCCGGAAATGTAACTATCAATTCTGCTTTCAATGGCATAGTTATAGCTAAAGGTACTGTAACATTTAACGGTACAGGAAATTATAACTGCTTTGCAAATTACAAGAGAACTAAGACCAGTAAGACCGATAGTTCAGATGTTACGGTTGAATATATTTCTGAGTTCCGTGCACTTCTTGATGTAGTTTGGAATAATGATTCTGACGAGATTACATTTACTAATGCTGAAGGCGAGGAAGAAACAAAAGCAAATGGTAATACTATTTTAAGACGCATCTTTGGTATTGCAAGTGGTTCAGGTGGAGCGGGTGGAAGTCTTGGTTCTGATGACCTTGTAAGACTTGATACTACTAACTATTCAAAGATTGGTTAATAAATGTTCGGCTTGGCCAACATGTACATTAAGAGGAGATAGTGTATGAGGAAAAAGATAAGGGGAGATAATAATGGTTTCAGTTTGGTTGAACTGATAGTAGCTGTTCTTATACTTGGTATTCTCTCTGGAATAGCAGTAGCGGGTTTTTCTTCTGTACATAATGCCAGAGTAAGTACTGCAGCACAAACGGTAATGAATGCTATGAAACAGGCCAGAACCCGCGCGATGGGAAAAAAAGAAGCCACCTCTTTAGGATCTGCATCCGTTTTTGTTGAGTTTTTTGAGAAGAACGGATATTATTATGTTGATATCGTTGATGATGGAACGGTAATTTCCGATGATAAGATTTGCAGTGACATATTAAAACTCAAGTTCTCTATTCATACTGATACAACAGGTTCTGAATTCGAACCTCACGATGGTTCATCTGCTACAAATTATAAAATTAGATTTTATTATGAAAAAGGTACCGGAGCTATAACTTCTACAGCATTAGAGTGGGGAGGAGAAACTAAATTTGGTCCTTGTGATAATTTAGAAATTGAGGGTACTTCAGAAACAAAGAATCTAATAATAGTTCCTGTTACAGGTAGATGTTATCTTGATGAGTGATAAGCGGGAGGTGAATGTATGAAAATGAATAATAATGGTTTCTCGCTTGTTGAAATGGTTGTAGCCGTACTTATCACAGGTATTTTGATGCTGGGTGTTGGTGTGTTTATGAATACGTCTAGGACAGCATATAAAACCGTTGACACCAGTGCGAGACTTCAGGAAGAAGCAGTAACCGCTAACACCTTTTTAACGGAGTTGTTTCTTGAGGCGCAAGCATATGGCACCAAAGCCACTGAACAGAAAACAATAGACGGCGTTACATATGATCTTCAACTTTTATGGATTTACGCAAGAGATAATGCTGAAGGAGCATCCATAAATGAGTATTGTACATATTTTATTCTATTTGAGAAAGTACATGGTGAAGATGTTGGGGTACTTAGATATGCAAAAGTACCTGCGGGGCTAATGATACCCGGTGATCCCTCTGCTATCAGTGGTGGTTATAAATGGGCAGTACCACCTATGCTTACTGCTGTAAGAGATAATTATTATTACGGTATCGTAGGTGACAAGTATCAGCTTATAGCAAAGAATGTAACAGCTATGAATATAAATGATCCCCAGATTCAGCCTAATGGTTCGTTGATATCAGGAACTTTAGAGTTTAGTTATGCAGATAAGGACTTTAGCTCAAATATAAATGTCCTTTCAAGAAATATTAGAATAAAGTAATTTATGTGATGCATATGAGCATTACAGTAACAATAGTAACTCGTTGTTAATTGTTAAACATGGAGGAGATTATGAGAAGATTGAAGAAAACGTTGTCAGTAGTACTTGTTATGGCAATGGTCGTTTCTCTGTTTGCAGGAATCCGTTTGTTTGATTTTTCAAATGCGACTCAGGCAAAAGCAGGCATTAACTTTCAAGTCTTAGAACTGGTTCCTGACAGTTCCGAATCTAAGCTACAACAGTTTAATCTGATCAAGGACAGCTTTATGACAGCTTATAACAATCAGATAGATGGTGCTATATCATCTGTTTCTGTAACAACTGTTCAGCCTAATGAGTTGTCAGACGCTTTAATAGCAAGTGCTGATTTAATAGTTATTAATCAGACAGGTACGGGTGGTAAGATTACCGGAAAAACCTTTAATGATGTAACATTAGATTGGGAATGGGCTTACAAGATTTTTAAGAAGATCGCAGGTGTTGGATGCGATCCTACTCCCTTTGTCATCGACAAGAGCATAGGTACAGATATCAGCAAGTCCAACAAAACCTGGTATGCTTTCTATACAGCAAGATATGATGATCAGTGTAACGATGCTGATTTTATCGACCCGGCAGCAGATGGTATAATGGGAACTAATAATGCCGCATTTAAGCTTTTCCTGATGCTTGAAGAATTAAATCCTGCGACATTCTATGGATTGTATATTGCTCAGAATGGTTATTATTGGGGTATCGATGAAACAGATGGCTCTATAATCGGAGTTGGTTTTGATAATAAAAAATCTGATGGAAGACCATTAAATGGTACTGTGTTTGATCCGAGTTACAAAAATGCTATTTGGAGTGAGGCTGCTCTCTATCCTTATTTTTTGGATAATTCAAATGTAAAAATTCAGGGATACGGAAGTAAAGATGGCAACTCGACTTTATCTTCACAGGTGGATTGGATATTTGATTTCAAAAATGATACAGCAGTTTCCGGATCATCAGTAAATAGAAATAACGGAACCCTTGTATGTATGACTGATGATGGATTTGGTAAAACTATTGCAGATGCAGGAGCATCATCAGCAGATTTGACAAATATTGTAAATACTGCTGTATCATATAAGCGTACTTCAAATCCTGTTACTAATGATGTAAAAAACTATAGATTTTTGATTGTTTCTCCTCTTACTTTAAGTTCTACTGCCAACAGGTCTATTATTGCCAGCATCATAGGTTCCGACAGATCTCATAGATACTTGGGTGGAATAACTGTGGATTGCTTAAGTATGAGTAATTTTATTAATGTATCTGAACCGTTATCAGATAAATATGACTGCATTTATTTTACCGGTGATGGTTCAAAATATTGTATTCTAGGTGATGAACTTTCATTAGTTAGAGCGAAATACTGGGAAGGTGATACAGACTATAATACATATGCAAAGTGGGTACTTGATAAAAATTCATATACTTCAGGAATTGATCTTACTGAAGCTAAAAGAGATGAACTCCTTAATTTTGATGGTATAATACTCAATGATACAACAAATCCGACAGATGGAACTTTAGCAGCTTCATTTTTATCTGGTTATTCTACTGGATTTGATGCATCTACTATTATTGGTTCTATCAATACAGCAAACCCGATTGGATTGCAGCTTATATCCACTCCTAATCTTTATACATCAAGAACAAATTTTGACTTCTTAGATGAAAATGGTGGATATTCGTATCAGAGTGATGATGTTACAATTGGTAATTATAGTAATTACATAAATGATTCAGCTCATCCGAACAGATATTCACTCGACTTTAAATTTACAGCCAAAGCAACTGGAACGTATACTGTAAAGATATATGTAGATTATAACTCAGATGGTGTATTTAATACTACACCTGGTGGTTATGATTCAAATAAACAGCGAGTAGGTGGAGAACTTGTTAAGTCGACAAGTGTTACACTTCCTACAACTGATGGAGATATGGTAGCATCTGTATCAGCTAATCCTGTTCCGAGCGGGTATGTAGGTCCTGTTACTTGGAAGTTTGAAATTGAAAAAGATGGGCATACAGCTAGCGAAATTGGTTTTAGTGCTTGCAGACGAACAAGTGATAAAGGTATCCAGACAGTACATCTTCTTCAGATTGTACCTGTAGATGATAAGGGTCAATGGGGGGCTTCTACACAGCGCTATAATATCAGCATGTTGCTTCCTACAAAAGAAGAGATTTTCAATGCTAATTGGGGACATAAGAATATTTCGGGAACCTTTAGCTTAGGAAATATTCAGAGTTATAGCACGAAGAAGGGCGATGGAGAGCTTGATAGTATAAAGAAGTATTTTTCCGGCTATATAAGCACTGATATTGTAGGCTCTGCAACACCCGATCCAATCACATGGGATGATAGTATCAGAAGTTCGCAGATATTATCTAATATCGGTCTTTACTACTATTTTATGGATAAGCAGAAAGACTATGATATTACGGTTACCAGAATGTCAGTTGATGAGTTTAATACCAAGGTAGGCTCAGATCCAGCTCAGATAACAAAAAATGATTCTACAAAGAGGATAATGTATCCTGAGAAGATTGGCTTTGAAAATGTAACAATGTATAATTACATTCATACAGGAATCAATAACTTAACAGCTGAACAGAAAACAGCTATTGCTAATGAGATAAGAACAGATATTCCTGCTTCTGTAGGAAAGGATGTAAATTTGGATCTTATCTTTACATCAGAAGGTTGGAATGTAAAAGCTACTTACACAAATGATTCTGGAAGTACAGAATCTAAAGAAGGTTGGACATATGCAGACTTCCTTAAGGAAAGACTTAATGGTTATACCGGATCCACATGGGAGAAAGAAATCAAAGCTACTGATGATGAAGGTTATATAATCAGACTTTCAATCGATTCTGCAAATAATGTTACAGTTTCAAAAAATAAAGCTCCAGTTGAAACAACTCAGACAATTTCTTGTGATCTTTTGATGTTCGGTTTTTGCATAGACATGCAGGATATTGATCATAATGGAGTCATACTTATACGTGATCATATAGCTAATGGCAACCCTGTATTTATAGGAAAAGGGGCAGTTTCACCTCTTGGAGATAATGAGTTAGCACAAGAAATCAGAGGTCTAGTTGGAATGGATAGATTTAATGTTGCTGTAAATGCCGGTGACTCAAAGAGTTCCAGACCTGCATCAGAAACATATTCACTTGAAAGTTATAAGTCAGGTGATAAATACCTATTCCAAGGATTAACTAAGTACTATAGTTTAACTATTGATAATACTATGTCTTCAGCGATGGAGACTAATAAGACAGTCTTATCAAACTATCCTTATAAAATACCGGATAAGTTTAAGTGTACAGCTGGTAATCCTAATTTCTATCAGTTAAATCTTGATTATGATACTAGTAAAGCTGAAAGAACAGTAGTTGCATTTGCTAAACATCTTAATGGATCTACAAATTGGGGAGATACTCGAAATACTTATTACGTATATAAGAAAGATAATGTTACCTTCTCATGTATAGGTCATAATAGTGATAAAGTTGATGGTAGCCAGCGTGGTGGTATCTTCACATTACCTGAGTCAGCACTTCTTGTAAATGCACTTATTGCTGGTTCACAGCGTCAGATAAAGGGTAACTCACAAAATGGTTTTGTAGAGTGTACAGATCCTGATAGCAGTTCAACAGTTGTTAATGGAACTTCCGGGACCGGAAAGACTTACAAAGATTTTGTTTATGTAGATTATGATGGAACCAAGACAGGCATGACCGGATCAAGCTCGGCACCTATCGATAATCCTTACATAGTTGAAAAAGACGGCATTCTTTGCAGAAAGATACCTTATGAGGCAACAGTTGCAACAACTGCAGAAATTGCAATATACAAGTCTTATGATAAGACTTCAAAGAGCGGTCAGATTCTTCCTATAACTATCGAGAAGGTTAAGGATGATGGAACAACAGAAGCTATGACAAATAATGGCACAGACTATCATTATAATATCACAAATGGTACAACTTACTACCTGTATGTTCCTATCCAAGATTCAGGATTTGAAAAGTTAGTAACAGATGCCGGTATGAATGCTAGTGTAGCTGATGGACTTGGTCTTACTGCAAGAGATGATTTCAAACTTGATCTTGTAGTAACTACAGATGGCGATAACACCAAGCAGGAGTACAATGAGCTTACCATCGTAAGACGTGGAATGTTTATCATTAACTAATGATAGAATAAGCTTAAAAAAAATAATTATCCCCTGTCTGTCAATTGGCAGACAGGGGAAATTTTTAGTTGAAGAATTGCAAAAAATATAGTATTATATAAAGGATGTACAAGGACAATGTACAAGATGGCTGGCTTTTATAAAGCATAGTTCTTGCAATAATAAGATGGAGACGGACGAGTTATGAAAACAGAAAAAAGATTAGTAGGTGCTTTTATAGTTTTATCTTTGGTTATAGGCCTGATGATCCCGCTAAACACCGCTAAAGCAGATGAATTTACAGAGATTTATGCTAAAGTAACCTTTGGACAGAAAGAAGCACATGATATGCTTGGTCTCATCAATAATATGAGGGCAACCGAACCGGATACCAACAGCACTGAGCCCTATGTTATTGACTATATACTTGAACGCGCAGCTATGCAGAGAGCTGCTGAAATAGCTTTCTATTTTGAAGATGTGAGACCGGACGGCTCAGACTATACTACAGCACTTACAGACTATGGTTTTGAGTTTTCAGGCCGTGGTCCGCTCGTAGGTCAGAATCTCGTAGCCGGAGAAGGCGAAAGAATGACAGCCGAAGGAGCAATCCAGGAATGGAAAGGCAACGAGCTCACAAGAAGAAACCTTTTAGGTAACTATGCCGCAGTTGGCATAGGACATGTTATGGTAGACGATGGAGATTATTGGGTAATCCTTTTCTCTACCAAAGTTGAAGATCCTAATCCCATCCCCGAGAATAACTCTGAAGAATCAGTAAAGATCCGTTTCAAAAACAGTATGATCACAGGGGCTAATCTTGTAACATATGCAGCACCTACAGTAGCTGTTGGAAGTTATATAGATTTACCTGACTATACAGGTGAGGTGACCATAGCAAACAGATTTATGGACAAGCCCCTGATAGCTACAGGTATCGGACCGTTTAAGGGTGATGACACATACGTATCGGTAAGCAATGGGAAAATTTACGGGCTATCACAAGGAACAGGTACCGTAACTGCAACTGTTGGATCCCAGGTTTTTTCATGTAATGTGACAGTTACCGGCGGAAATGGTAATACAGCAACACCTACACCGCTGCCTACAAGTACACCGACACCCACACTGCTGCCCACAAGCACGGCAACACCTACACCGCTACCAACAAGTACAGCAACACCTACACCAAGGCCTACCAATACTGTAACGCAGGCACCTAACCCTACAACCACAGTAGTAACACAGGCGCCCAGCCCTACAACAACAATAGTAACGCAGGCGCCCAGTCCTACAACCACGGTAGTAACGCAGGCACCTAACCCTACAACCACAATAGTAACGCAGGCACCTAACCCTACAACCACAATAGTAACGCAGGCACCAAGCCCTACAACCACAGTGGTAACGCAGGCACCAAGTCCTGTCGATACAGTGGTAACACAGGCTCCGGAACCTATAAATACAGTAACTCAGGCGCCTACACCAACCACAGTAGTTACTGAAAACAATGATAATAAAGATAATAACAATACAGTGGACTCTCTTGTGGGAACAAAATTTACCTACAAGAAAAATGTATATGTGATATTAGACAAGAAAACAGTATCCTTTGTTTCCACCAAGAACACAACAGCTACCAAACTGACAATACCCAATACGGTAAAATATAAAGGAACGACTTATAAGGTTACCAAGATAGAAGCAAGTGCTTTGAAAGGTAACAAGTCAATTAAAAAACTGATCATCGGAACAGATGTAAAAACTATAGGTAAAAAGGCATTTTATAATTGTTCAAAACTCAAGAATATAACAATTAAGGGAACAAATATAACATCTATAGGTAAGAGCTCATTTGCAAAAATATACAAAAAAGCAGTCATTACCGTACCTGCATCCGTGAAAGATAAGTATGAGAAAAAAATAATAGACAGTGGTATAGGAAGCAAGGTAAAGGTAAAAAGCTAAAGGAGAAAAATGAAGAGAAAACTACTAGATAAAGTTAGTATAAAGGGTTTTGTAATTGCAGTCGGGGTAGCGGTCTGCCTTTCAGCATGTTCAAAGGACAATGAGCCTGTAGCAACCGAGCTTACTCCGACAGCAGAAATAACTACGCAAGAAGAAACAGCAGTAACTCCTGTTGTTACAACCGGTTCTGAGACAACGCCTACCCCAATATCAACAGAAGCACCCGACAAAACCGAAGACAGAAACCTTTTTGAGAGTAACGATAATCCCTTGAAAAGACCAAATACCATTCAAGAGTTTAACGTAACAGTAGAGCTCGGACAATATAAAGGTCTGGAGATACCTTATACTGTAAAGAAAGTTTCAGATGAAGATATACAGGCAAAACTCGATGTGCTAAGAGAAGTATATCCTGATAAGAAAGCAATAGGTGACAGAACCTTAGAGCCCGGAGACACCCTTCGGGTTGATTACCAAGGGTACTATCAGGGTATCCAGTATGACGAAGCTATGGCATATTTTGCAGAGATAACAATACCCGAAGCTCCTGTGGAATACTCTTTTGCCTATGATTTTGTGGGACACAAAATCGGTGACGATCTAGAGATAAAAATAATATATCCAGAAGACTATCAGGGAAAGGAAACCCTTAAGGGAAAAGAGATAGATTATAAAATACACATAAGAGATGCGTATGATTATGTACCTGCAGAAGTTACTGACGAGTTTATACAGATACTTACCGGCTATGTAAATTTTGACGATTATAAAGCCGGTACCAGAGCTGAGTTGGAAGCCGAAGCAGAATCTGAAGCTGCAAAGAAGGCAGAAGAAACCCTGATGAATACTATTATAGACGGTTGTACATATAGTGGGCAGATAGACGAAGAACTCGACTATATGTATGGCAAGTATATTACATATAATGATGACTATGCTTATGAAATGATGTATGATTCGGGGGCACAGTATTTTTCGATGGTCAATGATATTACGGAAGAGGAATACTATAATCAGGCTAGAAAAACAAGTGACCGCAACACAAAGTTTGACAGGGCACTGCTTGCTATAGCAAAGGCAGAAGGCTTAAGTTGCTCAGATGAGGAAATGATAGCTGCTGGGCAGGCGCTTTTTGCAGAAAACTATAGTACAGATTCAAAAGCAAAACTATACAAAGACTTTACCAAAGAAGAAATCGATAGAATACTTACTGAATCGGTGCTTAAAGAAAAGGCATTTGAGTTGGTACGGGAAAATACTATTTATACAGGGAAATAATTTGAAGTTTTTTTATTTTGGACAGAAAACTATGATTTATAAAAAATCTGGTAAGTTAAATAAAATACTGAATGAAAAAGGAAGAGTCTCTAGAATAATTATTTACATAGGGAAGGCTATAGAAAGTGTTTTTGAAAAGGTTGAGAATAACAAAAGAATAAAATTTGAAATTGTAGTGTTTCTCTTATATATAGCTGGACAGATATGTATGATATTTGTACATGAGCCTGGAGCTGACGAAGCGCTTCCATGGCTCATAGCGAGAGATTCTTCTATTTATGAGGTAATATTTGTGGTGCCGCATTATGAAATTACCACTTCTTTGTGGTATTTGGTAATAATGCCTTTTGCTAAGTTGAGTGCTCCGTATGAATTATCTTTAAATATTCTTAATCTGACATTTTCTGGTTTTGCAATGTGGTTATTAATATTTAAATCACCAATTAAACGAATTATTAAGTTAATATTACCATTTACATACTTCCCTTTTTTTCAGTTTGGTGTAATTAATACTGGAGAAAGTATGATGATGTTTGCATTTGCTATATTAGCAATGAATTTTAAACATAGAAATATAAAGCCTTTTATTTTTATTAGTTCATTGATTTTTTTGAGCGCTTGTGGCATTTTCCCAGCAGTTATGGCGGCTGGAATTAGTTTAATATGGTTAATTGATATTGTAACTCACAAGACAAAAACTGAAAATAATAAGAAGTTGAGAAAAAATAATTTTATTTTCTTGTTGGCGTTCTTTGTATATCTTATTTTTTTAATATTACGAATAATACCAACGAGTGATTCATATATAAAACATTTAAATGCTATACCAGGACATTCTATTTTTATTAAGTTAGGATATGCTTTATTAGGTAGCATATCGGATATTTTTGTTACTAATACTTTTTTTGAATCTGGATATTTGGCACAAACTACTCTTGATAGTCGCGAATTTGTGGTTGCCATTATAATTGGGGCTGTTATTTGTATATTATTCATAAGGCGATCAATTGAAAAAAAGCAGATACTTCTATTTATTGTTCCCATGACGATGTTTTCGATTGCAGCATGTTGGATGCCTTTTGTAAGACAGAATATAGGGATAGTTTTATTGTTTCTTATGTTTTTATTTTGGGTAAGCGAAGATGAGAGGAATGTTCTGAGTGATAAATCAGTACTAGATAAAAGAATAGTTAAAGAGGATACTGAAAAAAAAAGTAGAATTGGAGATTATGATACACTTAAAGCATTTGGACTAATTGTATTGATAATACTGATAATGATAAATTTATATTGGAGCATTTCAAGCTGCATACTGGATATTTTTAATTATTACTCATATGGAAGGGCGGAATATGAATATTTGAAAGATAATGGGTTAACGGATAAAGAGATGTTGGTACGGTGGGAAGAAAGTATTCCCCGGGTGGATGATGGATGTGAAGCGATAACATACAGTAATATGGCGCTTGAACTTGAACCATATTTAAATAGTTCAAAAAATCAGTACTATATATTGAATTCAGTATATGCGTTGAAAAGAAGTTATGCCAGATTTGGTCAAATACCTTCGGAAAAAGAGACAGAAGATCTAAAATATAAATTAGTTGAAAAAGGAAGACCATATGTGATAGTAGGTACCGCAGCTTTTATGAGTATATATTCTCCTAATTTGGTAAACTTAAAAGATTATGATGTTCCTCTAAGTATTGAAGCTGGAAGTATTTGGAAAGGAATTCCGGAAAATTATGAGGAAAATGTATATGTGTTGAAATATCGATAATAGAATACAAGTTATCCAAAATGAGAAATGGTGATACATGGAAAGTATAGGTAAAAAACAGAATAGGAGTTTCAAACTATGGATGATAGTACTGAAAAAATGAAAGATAATATCGTTGAAATTAACGACAATGAACTATTAAATGTAAATAATGAGGATACAGAAAAAAATGCTACATGCAGGGAAAAAGGGATAAAAAAGTCAGGAATTCTTTATAAAATTGGAAATGTATCTGATAATGTAATAAGTTTGCTTGCTACATCGGCTATGATGATTCTATTAATTATTCCTGCATTTATGTCTATTGTGGATTTGTTTGAGCAGAGCATAGACTTTACGCTTGCATACTATTTGGATGTTGTACAGATATGGGCATTCCCTTTGGTCAGCGTTATGGTATTTATAATTTATCTCTTTGTATTTTTAAAATTGCGAAACGAAAATATACGATTAATCGCTGTTGTAAAAAGAAATCCTATTTTTGTAATTTTTTCTATCGTTGTTCTTTTAATGGTAGTTAGTCAATTGTATAATGATGTTTGGACAGCTACGCATGCTTTTTATATTACAATTGTAGGTGAATCGTTCGATATGGAAATTACATATTTCATATTTATTCTGTTTGGGGCTACACAGGTACGAAAGGAATCCCATAAAAGTTTTTTGTTAAGATCTCATTTGTTTATTAGTGCTTTGGTAATTATTACAGCATTTGTATTATGGGATGTACAAGCTGATTCAAAGATATTTGGTGATTGGTCGACTCGTTTTTCAGGTATTTTTACTAATACGAATTATATTGGATATTATATTGTAATTGCTGTACCGGTAGCTGCAGCGTCTTTTGTTTATGAGAAGAAAGTTGTTTGGAAATTGGTATCTGTTGTTTCTTTCGTTATTAACATGTTTGGATTATCTATATGCAATGCAAGAGGAGCTATGCTGGGGGCTGGTTTTGCTATAGCTTTCATAGTCATTTCTCACCTTATTATAGAAAAAAAGATTAATTGGCAGACAATTGTAATTGTTCCAGCTTTTATTGTGTTACTTATTATTCCCAGCCATATATTTGGGATAAGTGAATTTGGAGAAAGACGATCTATGGGAGAAGAATTGGAAATGTTTATGAATGGGGATGAAGCTGCAGGGAGTCATCGGTTGATGCTGTGGCGTGAAACTTTGGATATTATTAAGGATTATAAGTGGCTAGGGGTAGGGTTTGAAGGATTGGCAGTAAAAGATGTGGATTTTTACATTTCTAATGGAAGACCTCATAATGAATTTTTGCAGTATGCCCTTTTTCATGGAATACCCACGGCTATTGCTTATTTTATTGGGTGTTTAGGAGTGTTTATACGTGCATTACGAAAAAGAAAGATTATGGATGGAGCAACGCTGGTTTGTTTATCCGGAGCATTAGGATATCTTGTGAATTCTTTCTTCGGTTTAACTTTGTTTTCTACAACAATGTACCTTTTTGTATTTATGGGGTTGGGATATGCAAGAGAATCCATAAAGATAAATAATGGCAAATAATGTTGCAGATATCAATTGTGATTAATGTGGGTTAACCATATGATTCAGCGAAAGGCCGCTCTTTATTTATGATATGATGTTGAAGAGAAAAAAAGTTGCTATTGTAATAAGACATAAGGTAGCTTCTTCGTATTATTTATATTCAATTAAGTGTTGGGGGCTTTTGACTTCGCTAGAAAGATAGTAAAAAAGGATGTTATTGATGATATTAAAAAAGCGTTATTATTTTATTATTATATGTTGTTTGATAGTGTTATCTTGATACGGAAACAAACGGTGTAAGACCAAACAAAAAAGCAGATTAGCGGTCTATTGCAATCTACCCTTTTGTTTGGGCTTCACGCCGTTTTTTCTCTAAGTGAACTAAGTCGCGTCCCGTTAGCTGTGGAATTT
>JAFYYN010000054.1 GCA_017557525.1 Lachnospiraceae bacterium | reverse complement strand
GAGATGGAGAAGGAGCAACAAAACTTTTCGAAGCTAAGGTTATAAATGCAAAGTCCAAGGATGATGCAAGAACTCTTTCAAGAGCTATCGTAGGTTCCAACCTTTCAAAAGCAGCTATCTACGGCTGTGATGCAAACTTTGGAAGATTCCTTTGTGCTATGGGTTACTCAGGTGCACAGTTTGACCAGAATGATGTTGAGCTTTTCTTTGAAAGTGATGCCGGTAGGATGCAGGTATTTGACCACGGAACTCCTTTAACATTTGACGAGGAGCAGGCAAAGAGGATCTTAGCAGCTAACGAAGTTACAGTATTCGTTGATATGCACGAAGGCGAAGCCGAGGCAACCGCATGGGGCTGTGATCTTACATATGATTACGTTAAGATCAATGCAGACTACAGGAGCTGATTTTCAATCTTCTTAGATGGTCTCAAAGCAAATAATAAGAAAGCTGGTTATAAAAATGGAAAACACAAATCAAAACGAATTAACAAACACTCAAAGAGCCGGGGTGCTGGTGCATGCCCTTCCTTATATCCAGAAGTACAACAATAAGATAGTTGTTGTAAAGTACGGCGGAAATGCTATGATCAACGAAGATCTCAAAAATGCCGTAATGAGTGATATCGTACTCTTAAAGCTTATCGGTATGAAGGTTGTGCTTGTACACGGTGGTGGTCCCGAGATCACAGAAACGCTTAATGCTGTTGGAAAGAAAACAGAATTCGTTAATGGCTTAAGAGTAACTGATGCTGAGACTGCAAATATTGCAATGATGGTTTTAGCAGGAAAGATCAATAAGAGCCTGGTTAACCTCTTAAATAAATTCGGTGCAAAGGCACTTGGTCTCTGCGGTCTTGATTCGCAGATGATCAGAGCAGAAAAGCTTGACGAAAAGCTTGGATTTGTTGGTAAGATCACTCATATCAACGAGGATCCTATCCTTGACGTGCTTAATATGGGTTATATCCCTGTAATTGCAACAGTTGGTTACGATGATGAAGGAAATGTATACAATATAAATGCAGATACAGCAGCTGCCAGAATAGCCGGCAAGCTCAGAGCTGAAGCACTTATTTCAATGACTGATATAGACGGTATCTTAAGAGATAAGGATGATCCTTCATCACTTATCCATGAGATCAATGCCAGCGAGGCACCTCAGCTTATGCGTGAAGGCATCGTATCCGGCGGTATGATCCCTAAGGTAGAGTGCTGTATCGAAGCGATAAGACGTGGCGTTAAGAAAGTATTTATCATAAACGGAAAGATACCTCACTCAATCCTTATTGAAACCATGACTGATGAAGGTATCGGAACTATGTTTGTATAGGTCGCAGGGAGGGACCCGCTGCGAAGCAGTGGGAGGAATCCCTACGACACGGCTCCGTTCTGCGAAGCAGAATGGAGTATCTGCTAAGAAGAAAGGACCAAATATGGAAATAAAACAGAACGACAAAGAGTTCGTTGCAAACACCTATGGGCGTTTTGATCTTGAACTCGTAAAAGGAAAAGGTTCTCTGCTTTATGATGAGAACGATAAAGAATATATAGATTTAGGTACCGGTATTGCAGTAAACATTTTCGGTGCAGGAGATGAGGAGTGGAAGCAGGCAGTAATCGATCAGCTTAACCTTATACCTCATACCTCAAACCTTTATTACAGCGTACCTCAGGTAAAACTTGCAAAGCTTCTCTGTGAGAAAACCGGTATGAAGAAGGTTTTCTTCGGTAACTCAGGTGCAGAAGCAAATGAGTGTGCGATAAAGGCAGCTCGTAAGTATTCATCAGATAAATACGGCGATGACAGGAATGTAATCGTTACTTTGGTTAACAGTTTTCACGGCCGTACAATCACAACACTTTCCGCAACAGGACAGGACGTGTTCCATAAGAGCTTTGGACCTTTTACCGGCGGATTTGTTTATGCAACAGCTAATGATTTTGATTCTGTAAAAAATCTTTGCGAAAACAACAAGGTTTGTGCTATAATGATGGAGCTTGTTCAGGGCGAAGGCGGAGTTATCGCTCTGGATCCTAACTTTGTAAAGAAGGTTGCAGATTATTGCAAAGAGAACGATTATCTTTTAGTAATCGATGAAGTTCAGACCGGTAACGGCAGGACAGGTAAGCTCTACGCATATATGAATTACGGAATACAGCCTGATATCGTTTCAACCGCAAAGGGTGTTGCAGGCGGACTTCCGATGGGTGCATGCTTGCTCGGTGAGAAATGTAAGGATACTTTAAATCCCGGTTCACATGGTTCAACCTTTGGTGGAAACCCTGTTGTTACTGCAGGAGCTTACAATATTTTCTCAAGAATTGATGATGCGCTGCTTGACGGAGTAAAAGAGCGTTCAAAGTACATAATCGAGAAGCTTACATTACTTAAGCTTGATGACAACTTTGTCCCTGTTGGAGTATCTGATGAAGCAAAGGACATTTCAGCAATTGATGCTTCAACTATTGAAGATGTTATTAAAAATTATAAATTTGGTATTTGGCCGTCACTCCGTCCCGGTGTAATATCTGTTTCAGGTATGGGACTTATGCTCGGCATTCAGACCGAAAAGGAAGCAAAGCAGATTGTAAACGAAGCAATCGAAAAAGGCGTTATAACTCTTACAGCTAAAACAAAAGTAAGACTTCTTCCGGCTTTGAATATACCGATGGATCTGCTTGATAAAGCACTTAACACTTTGATTGATGTAATTGATTAGTGAAATAAAATTATTGGGGAAATTATAAAGAAAGGAAAAGGTTGATAAAATGATGAAACACTTACTTAAATTACAGGATTTAACACCGGATGAGTTGACAGGGATCCTTAATCTCGCAGATCAGCTTAAATACGAGAAAAAGCACAATATTGCACATGAGCATTTAAAGGGACAGACCCTCGGAATGATCTTT
>JAFYYN010000053.1 GCA_017557525.1 Lachnospiraceae bacterium | reverse complement strand
ATTTACATCTTGAATTATAATTGTTGCCTTACATCTCTCTTTTCCAAAAAAAGAGCCCAAGATAAGCGATTCTTATACCTGGACTCTAATGCAGTAATCTTATTCTATTTTAGGCAACATAAGTCATAATAATCTACTCCCCTTATAGCCTTTCTTTGCAGAGAACTAAAAAACCAATATATATCTTATAAGGATATATATCAGAACTATCATTACAAAAACAATGTCAAATCCGATGATGAATCTAAGCCCCTTTTTTGTAATCTTGGGTTCTCCCGCTTCGTTGAGCTTGTTTTCTTTATAGTCACTGATATCCTTTATTGTATAATAGTAAAGAATAATAAAGACTATTGTACCAAATGCAATAAAACCGTAATGAAAAGCATCTCCAATTGGTTTAAAATCTATGGCAAGTACATCAAGAAACATTTGAAATTCATTTCCTTTCTTCTAATCCATTATAGAATATTTTGCTTCCCGGGAACTGTTTGTTGATTATTTCTATAAACGTATTTTTCTCATCCTCACTACCTTTAATATGAAACTCCTCGATGCCATCAAAAACTTTTAATATATTTTCAGTTTTAGATCCAAGATCTCGTGTATCAAAGTACAGTATTTTTATGCAGGTGATCTTTATATTATTATTCAAGTAAAGATAATTGGCACAATATTCACCGAGTTCTCCAAACTCAAAGGTTTTATGTTTTTTACCATCCCATAGATTTGAAAATACCAAAAAAGTTTCAGAATGATTATGATTTATCTTATGCGAAAAACACAGGTATGTATTGGGGGGATCATCGTGATAGATATCAGGGTGCTTTTCCATATACTCCGTAAAACTATCAACGATATCCTGATAATTGCTGTAACAATTTTCAAAATCAAAATATACTGTACCATAATGTTCGGAAATATCAGCATCGCTGAAATTCAAATTGTTATTTTTCTTAATAACGTAGTTCAACATTCTATAATTTAAATCACTCATATTCGATATGAATATAAACATCTTTACAAGAACAATAAATAAAAATACAGATGCCCATACATATATCGATCTGAATCTGATTTTTCCTACCTTGGTTATTTGCTTATCATTGTTGGTATTTTCGTTATTTATCAAAATAAATCAGCTCCTCGCAGTCTCTTTATAGTGTATGCGATATTACTTCATAACATTTGCCTGGAATTTCTCAATGAATTCATCCTGAGTATTCTCATCATATTCTGTATATTCATACTCAAAAGGCAGGTCTCCTAACGGTTCATTGAGCCTAACACCTTCTGCAACAAATTCATCGACAACATAATTGTATTCCATTTTTCCCTGCATTCCGATATTCATCCATCCGATCGCAAATTCCTTCAGATCGTAGCTGTATGAAACCATTTCACCGGTACTCTTATCTATTTCTATCTTACCATAGATATTTGGAGCATTTTTAAGTTTTTTTTCAGGGTCGATAAAGAATATTTCTCCCGAGTCAAATGAAAAACTTATGGTTTCTGTATCACCGTTATCGCAGACGCTGACATTGTTTTCTGTAATGAAAAGGCTTATGGCATTAGTATCTGTGATGTCGAGCCCTGTGAAAACGGTATCGGAATACTTTATCAGTTGTTCAATATATGGCCATGCATCCATATATAATAACTGCTGGGCGGTATTGGTCACCATTTTATCAGATACTGAATCAATTACGAGATTTTTCTTTATTTTTCCATTGAAAGAATCATCCCTGTTATCTTCGGGGTAAAGCTTATCTGTATAGGTATCACTGCTTGCGACATAGAAATAGTCATCATCTACCTGTACAGCAAAAATGCGTAAATCTTCATAGTTTTCATCGATAGTCCGACTTTTCTCAGCGTCGGTTTTATCGGTATAATCATCCTTAAAGGAGTATTTATCTCTCTGGAAACCAAACAGATAACCATTTGCTTTTGAAAGAAGTTCCTTGCCTATGACTTCGGATTCGATATTTTCGCCATCGCGTACAGTATATGACAATGTAACGTATCCCTCGCCATCATAAGTCAGAACATAATTGTCGGTCTCAAACTCTGTGTCGTCATTATACGTAAGGCTGTATTTTTGCTTAAAAGATGTAATATATCCTTTTTCGCTGTGCTTGTTTGCACCCATCTGCAGGGCATTGAGAAGGCTGACAACGATCGTCGTATCATCTGTATAATCAGGGGCCGAAGTAGGTGTCAGTGTGACAATCGAAATAAGTTCAGGTGTTACAACCGGGGTTATTTCCGGGGTCACTATCACTGTGGGTACAGGTGTTACAACCGGAGTTACAGTGGCGGTGGGAATTGGCGTTACGGTTGCCGTAGGCTCCGGAGTTACTTCCGGGGTTGCGACTGCTGTAGGCTCCGGAGTTACTTTGGTATAATTTACGGTCTTTACAGAGGCTTTCTTCCCAATTTTTATATTTCTGTAATCAGGAGCGGTGAGACTGTTGACCGTTACATTTTTATAAATTGAGAAAACAGCTTTTTCGCTTCCAAGAATGATATTATTACCTGAAACTCTCTCTGACCAGGTTTTTACATTTATGATGGTTACCGACTTGAACTTGGACTTGTTGATTATATCCATATTCCCGGCATTGACTATGAGCTTCTTATTCTTTGCGTTAGAATATTTTTTTATCGTGAGTTTGGAAGAATCATCTGTTTTAAATAAAATAGTAGATGCTGCCTTTTTCTTTATTGCCTTAACGAGCTCTTTTTTCGTAGAGACTATCACTAGGCTGCCTGCTTTAGATACAGCCTCAGCTTTTGCAGAAGCTGTTCCAATCAGTGATATTATGAATACTGTAATGAGCAGGAGCGAAATGCTTTTCGTTAGACCATTATTTTTCATCTGTCCCAGCCTCCTTTAATAATCCAAGTTAACGCCGCGCTGAACAAACTTGGAGTTGCATATTACATTATTTTCAAAATAGACATCTTTTATCCAGAAACGCTGACTATATATTCGTCCGTCGCTTCTTGTTCCCAAATACTGAACTCTTTCCTCATAAATAACCGTATGCAGCGGTTTCAAAGAAAAGCTCTTCATGTTTATGATATATTTAGATGTGGTAGGCAGAAACAGTTCCATTTTTTCTTCTGTTTTGTAAGAATAATAACCGACTGCATAGCCTTGATCGCATTGTGCTATGTCGCTTCTGCCTTTTATATGCCCAACGACACTGACAACCCTCTTGGTTCCATTTCCGGTGTCCAGGTGAAGACTACAATCATTAAATCCAAAGAATGATAAACGGCCGAAATCAGCATTATCCCTCAGACTGACAAGAGATACTCTGTCAGGACCATCTGAAAGATAAATGTTATCATGGGTCCTGTTGTATTCATCTATGTAATAACTGTCCTGTGCCTCAAGGTGTGAGATATTCACATCCGAATCATGGTTGTTAAGGATATTTGTGGAGTATTTTGCAAAGGTTATGAATTCATTGGGAATCTCAGCATAAACATCCTCCAGCACATCCATCAGTGGATCAAGACTGTCTGCGACAGCTGCCAGATCTTCATTGGAAAATATCGTTGCCAGCAGGCTGGCAATATCCGATGCGCTCACCAGACCAAAAGTATTGTCTCTGGCATATATTCCTAAAAGTACTGATACAATAGCTATAGGGATAGCACTGTTAGTAAAATCATCAATATTCGATTTGATATCATCCGAGAAAATATAGAGACAGTTCTTTACATGATCCTGGATTTTTTTGCAGTAATCATCACGGGTACCAATAGCAGCCACAAGTTTTTCCAAAAACAGTGTACATACGATATTAGAATCATAATTGGCTTTTCTCGTGTCGATCATGAAATAGTGGCAGTCCTTATTTATATAGGTATTAATAGCATCTGTACCTAAGCCCACTATAGAAGCAGGATCCCCTACATATGTTCCGATAAGATTCTTATACAGCCAAATGGCCTTTTCTCCGGGAATACCGTACATGATCAGTGTATCACCTGAATAATCATTTTCGAACGAGTCACCGTTTTCTTCAAACAGTTTTGCAAAGGTCTTCCTGTTTTCTGTAAAATTATCAGGGTCATAGAACTTAGTCGTAATGAATTTGTCTGTGCCAAATCTTGCAAAGCCGTATTCGCTCATGGCAACCTTTGTTACCAGGTCGTTGGGGTTGACTATGTTCCAAATGTTATCATATATGACACTGCCGGGCAGCTCGACTGTTTTTGAATTATAATTAGCACCTTGTGGAGCTTCGAATGTATAGGCATATAAATCCTCGTGATCAAGCGTTACATCGCTTGAGAAGATTTGATCTTCCCTATAAATCTTATTGTCAAGCAGGCCTGCAGCAAGATTGGCTGTAGCTCCGCCACGTGAAAAACCTGCTGTCCAGATTTTGACTTTGCCGGTTATATTATTATTAGCTATATAACTGTCCAAAAAGGCCAGCAGCTTATTAGCACAGTTATACCAGCCCTCATGCATATAGTCGGACTTTGTGCCATCCCCGAGCCAGACATTGTTTGCCCATTCACGGTAATATCCACCGGAGCGGACGGCTACTGCGATTAAAGTATAGTCATCCACCTGGCGTTTGGCACATGCAATTCCTATGGTATCAAAATCGGCTCTGGATTTGAAATCATCGTTAGTATCAAAATCCTCGAAACCGATTACCTCAAAGAAGCCTTTAAGCAGATTCGGCTGCTTTTCATACCATTCGTCATTGAGATTCTCCGGCCTGTTTCTCGGAGTTGAATTGTCTGTCATGAATATAGACAGCGTTGCCAGATGCGGATCATATTCCGAAGCCGGGTGCCTGAAATAATCATCAGAGTAAAAGATTTTGTAGCCATTGTACTCTACGAGCGTTACCCCTTCGTCTGCATGAGCTGACATAGGATTGACTGTTGAAACAGCAATCACAGCGGCAAGGCAAAAAGCAAGTAGTTTTTGGAATAATGACTTTTTCATAGATGCCTCCATAAGTTTTGAGTAATCGATATAAATCATTGTTTCATCATTGTATCATATGCATTTTCATAAATCAATGTTTTTAAAAGTATAGGGGATCAGTCTATTGTTGATTTTGATGTTCTTATATTTAATTCAGGATCAACGCCAGCCTTCTGCTTCGTTCCAGCCTTTTCCGATGTAGAACTGATATTTTCCTTCAAGTAGACCGTTCAGCCAACGCCAGGTCTGCATGAAGTAGCAATCTACAAAGTAGTTTGGACCACCGGTTCTGATCAATTCCTCAGCGTAAGGGGTTTGAAAGATATCTTTGATCATTTCGATTGTTACATCTGCTCCGTAATATTTATAGATTTCAGTCCAGAAAGTACGGAAATCAGCTTCATTCCACTCTGTATCGAACATTTTTATGGTAACATCGTTTTTGTATACCTTGTATTCCTTTGCACTTGCAGGAATGCTTGCGGTTGAAATGAATCCGATCAGGATAGCGAGGGCTGCGAGTGCAGCTACGAGACTGCGTCTAAATTTGTTGTTTTTCATAATGGTAACCTCCTTAGTGTTGTTAAGTTTTTTGATTTTGTAATTTTGATTATTCATGTTTTTGTCTCCTTTGTTTTTGTGTTTTGTTGCTTTCCATGGTTGTATAATGCCATAGATATATGAAAAAAACAATTGATAATGCTCTGTAAAAATGTTCGGTTTTGTACATCAGACGGCTGGTTTATAAGATACTGAACATTAAAGGCTAAAATTGTAAAGAAAGTGTCTTCTGTGAGGACTCGGTTTTTTGTCTTCGTTGACATGATTTTGAAATTATGGTACTATAAAACAATAGAGACAGTAGTATTTAGGAGGGAGGGCTATGCCAAAAGAAGACGGAAACACACATTCAGGAAAAAAGGCGATGTACAGGAATTATCTTTTAATACTTTTAGCCTGCATAGCCACGATAGCCCTGAGTACTTTTTTCATAAGAACACTATATATGTCTCTTCATATGGAAGAGGTCACAAAGGAAGCCAGGGGTGTGGCAGAGTATACGAAAAGCCGGTTTGTTGCATATGAAGCACTAGATCTGCTTGTGGAACAGTGGAATGGTGCCAAGATGAATAAAAGCAGACCGTCCGGTGACCAAGCCGATTACTTTCATTCGAACTCCGAAGCTCTCCTGCAAACTGATGTGACACCTGAAGAGGTCCGGGAAATGGATCCCGGAATGCTCAGTGCATATACCCATAGCAATTATGCAAAGTTATCAAGCGGTATCAATCTGATCTATCAGACTTTTGATGTTGAGGATCTGTACTGTGTGAATTATACAAAGGAAGGGATAAAGGTTCTTTTCCGTGGCGATGACAGTAATGAGAATATGTATCGTCTGCCGGAGGGCGATCTGCCTGCAGACCTTGAATCATATGATGAGCTCCTGCGCGACTCAGCGATCATGAGCGGAGCCGGCAGGATGACAACGCTCACGGATGCAGACGGCAGCGAAAAACTCCGTTTCACACTGTCCATCGCTTCTACTGATAATAATCTGTTTGTCGTTATATGGGAAAGAGACGGCTCTGCTGTACGTAAGGAAATAGATTCAGGGGCTTTGAAGATCAGTCTTTTCACGGGATTGCTTCTGATGACAGTGTTTATTATCATTCTCCTGATGTACAGAAAGCACTATCTTGAATTACTTCGGTCAGGCATAGAAAAGGAACGATCTAAGGCGGAACTGGATATCTGCCGCCGCATACAGCATTCTCAGCTCCCGGACACAGCAGCTGAATTTGGTGGCATTGACAACATCGATGTAAACGTGGCTGTACGCCCGGCCAGGGAGGTCGGAGGAGACTTCTGTGACTGCTTTATGCTCGGTGAGGACAAGTTTGTACTTGTCATTGCAGATGTTTCCGACAAAGGGCTCCCGGCAGCCATGTTCATGATGATGGCAAAATCCCTGATCCGCAGTGAGATGAAGAGCAATGCATCCCCCGGAAAGGTCATTGAAAAGGTCAATGGCCTGCTTTGTGCCAAAAATGAGGTGGGCATGTTTGTGACTGTCTGGCTCGCAGTGATAGATCTCAAGACAGGGGAGTGTGTGAGTGTCAATGCCGGACACGAGAATCCGGCACTAAAGAAAGGCAGTAGCTGGGAACTGCTGCATTACGAACATGATGCGCCGGTGGCACTCTTTGATGGTATTCCGTATACAGAGCGCAGGTCCAGACTTTCTGACGGAGATATACTGTTTGTTTATACAGATGGCGTGACTGAAGCCTTGAGCAGAAGCGATGAGCGTTTCGGAGAAGACAGGCTTGTCTCCGGACTGAATGAGGGAGATCTGAGCAGCACACAGTCACTGATCAACAGCATATTTGATCAGGTTGACCGTTTTTCAGACGGCGTAGAGCAATATGACGATATAGGAATGATATGCTTCCGGTTTCATAGTAAATAGGACGAACACAATGAGGGAGAGTAAAAACATATGCTAAATATTACCACAGCCAAAAAAGGCAGTACACTTACAGTCTGCCTTGAAGGAAAACTGGATAGAAATACCTATGAAATGGCAGGGGAAAGAATTAACAGTGAAATGGTCGGTATGGAAAAACTGGTACTTGACCTGGAGAAACTCAATTATATTTCTTCAGCAGGATTACGTGTAATTGTGGATCTTCGCAAGCGTATAAGCAATCGTGAGAATATGGTAGTCAAAAACGTCCAACAAGATGTTTTTGATGTTTTTGAACTGACCGGACTAAAGAAATATCTGATATGACCGGCGATCCAGAACACCGGAAATTGAACTGATAAATGCAAGGAAGTTGCAAGAGGTGACAAATGAGCGATAAAACAAATGACCGTCGGGTCAGGAAGACGCAAAAGGCCATATTTGATGCCTTAGCAGAGCTTCTTACGAAGAAGGAACTGGAGAAGATCACGGTTAAGGAAGTGATAGAAAAAGCGGATGTGAGCCGTGTCACTTTTTATAATCACTACCTTGACATCTTCGACCTTCATGAAAAGTATGAAGAAAGCATTATGCTTGAGATTGCAAGCCTTGTCTTAGAGCTTGACACAGTATCCTATAAGGATTTTTTCACCAGGCTCATAAGCTATGTAAACGAGAACCGTTCTTCTTTTATAATGATATTCAGTCCCGGTAGCACCAACAAGATGCGCTTGCAATTGGAGAATATGATCGAAGGGCTCCTGATGCAGCTCTACCTGGAAGGCAATGAAGGTGTCAAACAGAATGATACAATCGGATACATGAACTATTATCGCGCCCAGGGAATGATATCTATCATTCAGAAATGGGTTAGGGATGGTTTTAAGACTCCTGTAAAGGATTTGATCTGGATGATGATGATTCTTGACGGACAGACGGAAGCATGCTTTGAAAAATGGATTAACGAAAAGCAATAGTTAAAAGAAAATTTTTATCCCCCTATTCCGTTTGTTGTTTGGGTTTTTGCTCCTATTGGACGCTGAAATATACTTCTATCAGTAATTTCATTAAACCAAGATTAGCAGTATGACAAGAACCAATAAAACTAGCTTCATTGGGATCCAACTCATTATGCACATAGAAGAAAACATTTCGTGCATAATTGAATGAATTTCTTCGTGCGATTAATATCCATTTAGTGTATTCGGACGGTGTCATGCTAGGCCTTGAATCTTCCTCACATTGAACGCTTTCGTCAGATCCACTGTCGATGAGGACGGAGGCTTTGGTTGAGATGCTAGCAAATGCTGATACTGAAATAATGGTTGCCAGGATAAGGGCGATTGTTCTTGCTGTAAATGTTTTGATTGTCATGTTTTTCCTCCTTTTTGTTTTTGATTTTTTGTTTTGTTTCCTTTGTTGTGCCCTTATTATAGACCCGGAAACCTTACCATTCAATTTCCAAAATAATAAGGATATATTAATTATGCTATAGTTTAGGATTATTTTGTTGCCTAATTTACATACACAGACAAAATTGTTGTTTTAAACAAAAAATGCGATGGGATAAGATTTCTCTTAAGCCACCGCTCTCTTTTTTAACTTGAATCTACGTGATTAACTTCCGAGTTATAGTGCTATCGTTTAACAACAGGCGTCTTCATTGTTCAGATATTCCTGTCCTATTTCAATTGCCCTTTCAAGACAGTCGGCAGTGTGTTTAATATCCGGAATGTCTGAATAGTATTTTTGTTTTCAAACCCCAAATGGCCTCCCGTGTCTGCCGTCGTGACCGCCGGAGAACTGCGAATTTGTGTTTGTGTATTCAATGCCAAGCGCGCTAGCGACAGCCTCGATAATGCCACGGCTGCTGAATGTCGCACCGCTGACGGTCTGCACATTTATGTCCTGTGCCGCGATTATCTCGGAAATTATCGTGCTCTGCGCTCTCGAAAAATACTTGTTGTCATCGGCGTAGGAGGTTATCGTGATGTCCGCGATCTCTCCGTTTTCGACAGTCACACGTACTTCCGTATTGCCGCGGAAGCCTGTTCCCGTGCCGGTGTAAACGCCGTCCTTATATTTGCCAGAGGCTGTCTCAGCAGTGGTTTCGGGAACTGTTGTCGTTGTTTCCGGAACAGTCGTATCTTCCTCGGAAACAGTCGTTTCGGGAGCAGTCGTGGTTTCGACAGTCGATGTCTCTCTGTTCTTTATTTTGTCCTTGCTTTTTACTTTGCCGATATTGTTTTCAGATGTTTCAGCTTCGCTTTCGGAAATACTCTCGTTCTCAATTCCGAGCGCATTTGCAACCGCTTCGATCAGACCGCGGCTGCTGAATGTAGCGCCGCTCACGGTCTGAACGTCGGTGCCCTGCGCCGCAATAATTGCGGGTATCACGGAACTCTGCGCCTTCGAGAAAAACTCTCTGTCATCGTTATACGATGTGGTCGTAATGTCGGTGATAACGCCGCCGCTGACGGTTACGGAAACGGTTATATTTCCGCGGTAGCCCTTGCCTGTACCCGTGTATGTTCCGTCCTTGTATCTGCCCGTCTGCTCTGTTTCCTGAATGTATGCAGCCGAGCTCTGAGCCGCAAGTCCGATGTCGTTTGCAAGCGGCAGAGTTCCTGCAAAGTAGCAGCCCGCGAGTGCAGCCGCCGCGAGAGTTCCCGCCGCGGAGGCGGTCTTTTCCATGCCGATATTCTCACGCGGACACGCTGCCGCGCACTTCATGCAGTTTATGCACTCGCCCGAGTCGAGCCTTTTGTACAGCGGTATCGACATCGAGCACTTGCTTGTGCAGAGTCGGCAATCGCCACACTCGCTCGTGCGCTTCAGCTTCACTATTCTGAACTTTGCAAGCAGCGAGAATATCGCTCCGAGCGGGCAGAAATACTTGCAGAACGCACGCTCGACAAACAGCGATACTATCGCGATGAGCAGGAGAAGCACGCCGCCCGCTGTAAACAGATACTCTGCAGGAGCGAAGCTGCCGATCTTGGAATACATTCCGAATACCGTCCACGGGCTCCATACCGCGTCGCCGAATACCGCGAAAATCCACACCGCCACAGCGACGAACGCCAGCACCGCGTATTTGAAATACTTCATTGGTCTGTCCATTTTTTCTGGTATGCGCAGCTTCACGGGAATGTGCTTTCCTATCGCCCAGAGCAAGTCCTGCATAGCGCCGAACGAGCAGATGTAGCCGCAGAATACCCGTCCCCATATTATCGTAACGAGTAACGCCGCGGCTGTCAGAAGAAGCTGCCCCGCGTATTCCGCGAACGTGAATGTTCCCGCGGCAAGTGCGCTGATTATTCCGCCTATCGACGAGAATATCGTGATGAAAAGTCCCGGAACGGCGATGAATGCCAAAAGCTGAATGACCGCTCTGATTATCTGATTTACCGGTATTTTTCCTATGCGTTTTACCTTGTTTTCTTTCATGGTCGTAACCTCCTTTATTTCATGCGGAACGAATTTTTCAGTTCGTCCGAAACAAATATCTTTCCGTCAGTCGTTGTAAATACCGCTTGCAGTCCGAGCTTTTGTGCAAGCTCCGAGCCTGTTTCGATTCCCATAACTATGATCGCTGTTGCAAGCGCGTCAAGTTGTTCTGAACTGTCACCGACAAGAGTAACGCTCTCAAGTCCGCTGTCTGCCGGAAAGCCGGTTCTCGGGTCAACGATATGGTGATACAGCCTGCCGCCGATGACCGCGTACTGCTCGTAGATTCCCGATGTGACAACGGCTTTGTACTTGACTGTAATTTCTGCAAACGTCGTTCCGTCCTTTGCGAACGGTGTCCGAAGTCCGACAGTACGTTCACTGCCCATACACACCACCGTGCCGCCGAAATTGAGCAGTGCATCCGTAACGTCGCAGTGTTTCAGTATTCGTGCAGCTTCATCAGCGGCAGTTCCTTTGGCGACCCCGCCGAGGTCGAGCCGCTGACCGCGCTTTTTCAGCATTACCGTGCAGCCTTCACTGTCAAGAATTACATCTTCAAATCCGGTGAGCACGGCTGCATTTTCAATCTCGTTCCTGTCCGGAAGCACGCCCCGTTTCAGCGACTTCTTCCATATTCCCGCAAGAGCGCCTGCTGTTATATCAAAGCTCCCGTCGGTTATTCGCGAGTATACGAGCGACCTTTCTATAATATCGAAAGTATCTTGCGACACCTTCACAGGCTTCACTCCTGCAAAACGGTTTACTTCGGAAATTTCGCTGCTTTCGTCGAAAACGGACAGCCTGCGGTGCATATCGCGCACATATCCCGATATTTCCGAAAGCGCTTTATCGCCGCAATTCCCGGCAATTGTCACTATGTTTATCGTACCCAGCGCGGGTATTATTTTTTGCACTCGTTTAGTCATTGTTCTGTTCATCGCGCACCGCTCCTTTCGTGTTTCTGACGTTATTATACCGCGCCTGTTTGGAATGGGTAAGGAAACAATGTGTAATCTGTGTGGATTTGCCATACTCCGGACTGCGAGGCAAGAGCAAAAGAGAAGGAGCACAACAAGCTAAAGAAAATGCTGGACAGTCTCACAGAATACTTAAGCGATTCTCCAAAGATTCCTTTAGTCTCTGATAAGAAGCCGGAACATCTTCTATAGATTTTTTACGAGAATCTTGATTGATTCGAGCCTCAAACTGATATATAATAACCTTATCTTATCCATCCCGCATTATAAAGTGTCGGTGAATTCCATCACCGGCACAGGCAATCATGTAGATGTCTCCTATGAGTAAATGGCTATCCACCTTTAAATCTTTACCTCAAATTGTAAATCAGCATAAATATTGATATATTTCGTGCGAATCTCTTGACTTAATCGTACGATTATGATATATTATTATTAGCTTAATGATTGGAGGTGCAGATATGTCCATTACTGCTACAGAATTAAAAACAAACCTAAATAAATATCTGGTTCTTGCTTCTAAACAAGATGTATATATTACACAGTATGGTAAGGTAGTTGCAAAGCTTACCAATCCTTTCCAGGACAGAGTCGAGATTGTTGAATCATTGTTTGGTGCATTACCCCAGACTACTACTGTTGAAGAGGCATTAGAGGAGCGTATAATAGAATCATGAAAGTTTTGATTGATACAAATGTAATCATTGATGTATTACAGAATAGAGAGCCTTGGTGTGATGCAGGGAAAAAGATATTTTTGGCGATTGCCAATAAAGAAATTACCGGATGTCTTACCGCTAAGGAGGTTACCGATATCCATTTTATATCACGCAGACAGTTTAAGGGAAGTTCAAAGATTGATTCTGTATGCCGTGAAATAATAAGCAAACTGCTTAAAGTGTTTGAAGTTTTGGACACTCTTGGTTCAGACTGTTACAATGCACTGGCTATAGAAAATAATGATTACGAAGATGCCATAATGTTATCCACTGCATTAAGATCCGAAGTAGATTACATAGTTACAAGAGATGCTGAGCATTATAACTCCTCTCCTATTCAAGTATTTACACCAGATCAGTTCGTTAGTGAAAAACTTGTTTAAAAGATCCACATAATATTCATCCAACCTCCGTACCGGGTTGTATTGTTCTTTGCCAGGCTTTCCAGATCGGCTATAAACTGTCTGGCCTGAGGTTTTGTTATCGTAATCATAATTCCTTTCCCGATTTCATTTTGAGAAACCATGGTATATATCCGTTAATAAGTTTCTTGTACCTTGTTGCAGTGTTTTTTCCCAAAATTTTATTTTTATTCCAAATATGGATATTAATTACAATAATACATATTAATTACAAATGCAATATTTTTTGCTTTATTTTTTCCACTCCATAGCAGAATAAACTACATAAAAAATCATGTCCTATGAATTAATCGCAGAACATGATTTTTTTAGTCTTTATGTGATTTACTTCAGGTTTATACTTCGTACTTTTTCTCTTAACGGAAGAACATATGGCGGTGATACAGAAAGCTCGTCTATGCCCATTCTTAGGAATGTTTCGGTAAGTTCAGGATCCGCACCAAGCTCGCCGCATATTCCTATCCATGCACCATTCGCGTGAGCATTTTTAGCAGATAGCTCGATAAGCCGGAGTATTGCTTCGTGATGCGTGTCCACAAAGCTTTCAAGCTTGGCGTTCTGTCTGTCGCATGCAAGTGTATACTGCGTAAGATCATTGGTCCCCACACTGAAAAAGTCAACCAGTGGTGCAAGCCTGTCACTGATCACTGCCGCAGCGGGAGTCTCAATCATAATCCCTATTTCAGTATCCTCATTATACTTTATACCTTCACTCTTAAGTTCCTTCTTTACCTCATCACACGCAGCTATACATTTTTCAACCTCAGAAACGCTGGTTATCATAGGGAACATTATACCAAGATTGCCAAATGCCGATGCCCTGTACAAGGCTCTAAGCTGAGTCCTGAATATCTCAGGCCTGGTAAGGCAGATACGTATGGCACGGAAGCCCAGTGCCGGATTATCCTCCTTGTCAAGCTTAAAGTAATCTATCTGCTTATCTGCACCGATATCAAGCGTTCGTATGATGACTTTTTTCCCTGCCATACTTTCAAGGACTTTTCGATATGCGGTAAACTGCTGTTCCTCTGTAGGGTAATCCTCGCTTTCAAGATACAGGAATTCGCTGCGGAACAGGCCGATACCGCCTGCATCATTTGCCAGAACCGCACCTATGCTTCCAACCCCGCCTATATTTGCAAATATGTTGATTTTCGTGCCGTCAAGTGTAACATTTTCTTTTCCTTTAAGCTCCTGTAAGAGCTGCTTTTTCCTTGCGTCAGCCTCCTGCTTTTCAGTATAGCGTTTTATGGTCTCCTCATCAGGAGATACATATATCTCGCCTGTATGGCCGTCAACGATCAGCATACTTCCGTCCGTTATACCTTTAAGGAACTCTTCTCCGGCACCGATTACAGCCGGTATATTCATGTTTCTTGCAAGTATTGCGGTATGTGAATTAGAAGATCCGTAAGCGGTTACAAACGCAAGAACTTTGTCTTTGTCTAATGATACAGTCTCGCTCGGAGCAAGATCATCTGCACAGACAATTGTTTTTGCGCCGTCACCCTCAAAGGTATTCCCATCATCCGACATACATGCGATCAGCCTGTTAGATATATCCTTTATGTCAGCGGAACGGGCCTGCATATAGGCATCATCCATGCTTGCAAACATCTCGGCAAAATTGTCCGAGGTGACCGCTACCGCATACTCGGCATTTACTTTCTGTGTTTCAATAATGCTCTTTATTGAGTCATTGTAATCCTCATCATCAAGCATCATAATGTGTATCTCAAATATCTCTGCATTGGCTTCCCCGACCTCTTTCAGAGCCTTATCATGTATCTTTTCAAGTTGCTCCACCGCTTTTGCCTTCGCAGCCTCAACTCTCTCCAGCTCTTTGGCAGGATCCTCAATGCTTTCACGGCGCACTGCAGCATCCCTTCGTTTAAATATGGAAGCTTTTCCTATAGCAATGGCACCATAAACTCCTTTACCCTTGAATACGGTCATCTCGTCACCTGCCTTTCATTAAAGGTTAGCAGTCATAAATTCCTCAATAGCTTTTGCAGAAGCTTCTTCATCATCACCCTCGATACTGAACTTAACAGTATCGCCACATTTTACTCCAAGTCCCATAAGCTTCATCAGAGCAGTTGCATTGATTGCAGGCTTACCCTCTTTCTCAATGGTAACGGTACTTGAATAGCCTTTTATCAGCTTTACAAGATTTCCTGCAGGTCTTGCATGAATGCCAACTTCATCCTTGATAGTGTAAGTAAATTGCTTCATAGTCGTTTCCCTTTCATGTTAAATTTTTTATTTTCACATCTTATCCAACGTAGGACAGGATGCATTAGCACATATTTAATCCGTAAAGCCTGTATAACGTCCCTTCGGCACCCGTGAAGCAAAGCCTGATCTGTGTGTCTTTAGGGTACATGCGGCTGGAAAACACCGTTTCTCCGCCGTTCAGGTATATCTCAACCGATGTGGTGTCCGCTATAATACGTATATCATTGCATACCTGCATCTTTGCATACCTGACGTTTCTGCCGCCTCCCACGCTCTCAGAAATGAATCTTAATGAGGTCTCACCTTTTGCGGATTCAAGCTCCAGAATATCCATAATCTTTATTGAAAAATCTCCCAAGCAATTCCCGGCAAACTCAAACGGCAGTTCCGTACTGACAATATCTCCGTCATTTATCTTCAGACTGTCAAATCGAAGCTTTTCAAGTTCCCGTACCGGTACCTGGCAGATATTTCCCTTATCATTCACGGTCAGCTCTCTTGGCAATGTAAGACAATGCTGCCAGCCAAGCTCAACAGTAGGATTGTTATAAGGTATATCACCGATTCCTTCCCACCCGATGAATAATTTTCTGCCATCAGGAACATCAAATGACTGGGGAGCATAGAAATCAAACCCTTTATCCCATTCGCGGTAATTTTCTGCTTTTCCACTTTCCAGTTCATAATAACCTGAACTGTATACATTCTGGAAACAATACTTTTCGTGAGGAATACCTTGTGGCGAAATGCTTAAAAAACTGTGGCCGCCAAGCATAAACGCATCGGGACATTCCCACATATAACTGCCATCTTCACCATATACCGTCCTGTCATATTTCCAATTTAAAAGGTCATCGGAAACATAATAAAGGACACAGCCCTTAGAATCGAGAGTTCTGGCTCCAAGCACCATATGATATTTCCCGTCTTCCTCCCATACCTTTGGATCACGTACATGGCAGGAACAGTAATAGGGATAATCCTCGTTACGAAGGAGCACCTTTTTCGGACTCATATCGTGCCCATTCCCGGTGGTAACCAATATCACATTTGCACCGCGTCCGGATGTAATGTAGTCGTGATTGCCTTCCTCCTTGACATTTCCGGTATAAAAAAGATACAGTGTATCATCCTTTACAAATCCGCAGCCAGAATACACTCCGCTCCTATCCTCAGGCGTGTCAGGCAAAAGAACAGTGCCTGTGAACTTCCAGTTCAGAAGGTCGGGACTGCACCAGTGCCCCCAGCATTTTCTGCCTTTGCCCTCCGCACTGTCCGGAGAATACTGGAAATAAACGTGATATTCACCATTAAAGAAGGACAAGCCGTTAGGATCATTTAGCCAGCCTTTAAGCGGTTCAAGATGAAGCTTCTGTCTAAAGTCGTTTTTCATAAGCAAAACTCCTCCTGACATTATTTCGTTGTTTCAATCAGTTTATCCAGGAAATCCACATCTCCATCAGCAGCCTTTATTATGCTCTTATAATCATCTGCATTTGTGATTATAACCGGAGTAATCGTCTTGTAGCCCTTGCTCTTTATCAGAGGAATATCAAATGTTATCAGCGTCTGCCCACGCGTTACCCTGTCGCCCTCCGAAACAAAGGCCTTATATCCTTCTCCATTTAGTTCGACTGTATTGATACCAACATGTATCAGCATCTCCATCCCGTTATCCAGTGTAAGTCCTATCGCATGATGAGTATCAAATAATGTGCTTACCTCGCCATCAGCAGGAGCTACAACCTTGCCTTCGCTCGGATCAACTGCAGCGCCCATTCCGAGTACATCTGAAGCAAAGGTTTCATCAGGGACATCTGCCATAAGAACCGCTTTGCCTTTAAGAGGAGCATATACACAGTTATCGTCGTAGTTTTCGGCAGGTTTTGATTCAGCTTCCGGTTTCTCAGGAACCGCTTCTGTTTCAGGCTCTGCATCTTTATAGAGTATCCATGAGACAGCAAAAGCAACAGCTGTCGCAATCAGGAACGTCAGAAGATATCCGACAAATGTATCAGTTGTAATAAGGAAGCCAAAAACTCCGGTAACTCCGTTTGCAGTAGCGTAAACTCCCATTATCGAAGCAACTGCTGCGCCGCATGCACCGCCGATCATACCTGCGATAAGAGGTTTTCCAAAACGAACGTTA
Source organism: Lachnospiraceae bacterium (assembly GCA_017557525.1). Lineage (GTDB taxonomy): Bacteria > Bacillota > Clostridia > Lachnospirales > Lachnospiraceae > RUG11977. The sequence goes on along the minus strand of JAFYYN010000053.1, from coordinate 3,860 downwards.
ACACCGAATATTGCCGGTTCCGTAATGCCCAGAAACGCTGAAAGCGAAGCAGGAAGCGCCATTGATTTGAGTTTCCTGTTGCGTGTCTTTACTGCTACTGCGAGAGCAGCCGAGCCCTGTGCAACATTGGCAGCCGTAGCTATAGGCATCCAGGTATTCATGCCATTATTAGCAAGCATTGAAAGCTCAATTGCATTATACATGTGATGAACACCGGCTACAACGGTAGGTGCATATGCGGCACCCATCAGGAAGGAGCCTATGCCTAACGGTATTGAGATAAGCCACTGAGCGCCTGTAAGTACCCATGTCTCAATCTGTGAGAATACCGGGCCGATAACAGTCATCGTAAGGAATCCTGTTACAAGAACCGATACTAGTGGAGTAACAAAGAGATCCAGTACCTCAGGTACGCGTTTATGCAGCCATTTTTCAATAATCGATAACACCAATATCGCAATAACTACCGGAATAACATGTCCCTGATAGCCTGTAGCGTGAATATCCCACAATCCAAACCATGACCAGAGGACCGGGAGGTTTGATCCATCCCCTACCGACCATGCATTGATCAGGTTCGGATGAATCATTATCATACCTATAACTGCACCAAGATAAACATTGGCACCGAATATCTTCGCCGCACTGACAGCTATAAGTATAGGAAGGAATGTCAGAGCTGCATTTGAGAATATATCAAGTAATGTATAAATCTTTGTTGAACCCAGATCCGGGAAAGCTTTAGACAGACCGCCAAGCAACCCGCACAACAGACCGGTTGCAACTATCGCCGGGATAATGGGAACGAAAATGTCACCTAAAGTCTTGATCGCCCTCTTATACCAAGGTGCTTTTGCTGCGGCAGCTTTCTTAACATCATCCTTCGATGCTGCCTCAACCCCCGCGAGTTTAATGAATTCACCATAAACTTTATTTACTGTACCGGTACCTATTATAACCTGAAGCTGTCCGGCAGCCTCAAAAACACCCTTTACTCCATCAATGTTCTCTAGTACCGATTTCTTAACTTTCCCGTTATCTCCGATAACGAGCCTTAAACGGGTTGCACAATGTGCGGCACTGGCAAGATTATCCTTTCCTCCTAAAGCGCTTAGTATTTCGGATGCACACTTGTTATAATCCATAGACTTCCATCCTTTCTTGACTTACAAGCATTTATTGCTTGTGGTATCGGTTTCACACTACTGTTTCATTTTATCATGATGGAGTTTTTATGTCCATAGGCATTTAGTAACAAATTTCACTTATTTTTTTGTAGGTTTCACACAGTTTCATATTTCACACACCTACAGGAATTCATACATCAAAATTTGAGATATATCATTTCCTGTTGGTCGATTCTCTCTCGATAAGGTCATATTCCAGCTGCATTATACGGTGTACATCGCTTCCGTTTTTCATAGCGGAAAGCAGCATATTTGCGCCTTCCCTGCCGGCAGTCTTGTAGTGGAGATGTACCGACGAAAGCGGCACATATAAAACTCTTCCCATACGCGAATCACCGACCGAGCCTATCATCAGATCCTCGGGTATCCTGATACCGTTTTCACGGCAAAAAAGCATAGCTCCCGCTGCGATAGTATCGGTAGCACAAAACAGGCAGTCCGGTTTCTTTCGTCCCGAAAACATCTTTTTGGCCTTTTCATATCCCGAATCCATGTTGAATTTTGCTATCTCGCACATTTTCTGATCAACGGCAAATCCTGCTTCGTTCACGGCTTTCTCAAAGCCGAGCTTTCTGTCTCTCCCGGCTGCGGCATCTTCTGTATTTACTCCGATAAATGCAGGATTCTTTGCCCCTTTATCCAGCATGAGCTTAGTCATGGCATAGGCGGCCCCAAAATCGTTATGGCAGACACAGTTAAAGCCCTTGAACTGCTGTCCTACGATAACAACCGGAATGCGCATCTTGTTTAGCAGCGAACGATGAAGATCGGTAAATACACTTGCAAGCAGTATAACGCCGTCTACGCGGTTCTGCCTGAACAGATCCAGGGAACTTATCTCGCGGTTACTGTCATTTGCGGTGTTTACAAGCAGAAGCTCAAATCCTTCTTCTTCAAGGACCTCGCTTATCCCCTCAGTAACACGGGAAATACTTTCGCTCGAAAGCTTGGGCAGGATTACCCCTACCAGCTTTGTCACCTTTGTACGCACAGTTCGCGCGGAATAACTTGGTGCATACCCTGTTTTATCAAGTGCAGCCTTAATTCGATCGCGTTTATCGTCAGCAAGATACCCGTTATTAAAATACCTGCTCACTGCAGAAACTGAAACGCCTGCAATATTCGCAAACTCAGTTATATTCACCTCATATCACCTCCGGTTGTGATAACGTTTTCATAATTCTATCACATTCGTCTCGCAAAATCAACAGGGGATATCTACTTGCCAAGCCCCTGTACCCCGGCTTACCAGGGTACAGGTTTTGAATCTTATGCCTTCTTCATTACAAATATTCACCCAATCGGCAGCTGAATCTCCGTCAGCCAGTCTTCTTCCGATTCTTTATTCCAGATGCCGTCAATATAACATTCACGGCAAAGACCCGCTGTTTTATATCCGTTCTGCTCTGCATATTTCATAAGAAAAGCATATGCTTCGCCGATATTTGCGTATGAACCCTTACAGAAAGGAATTCTTCTAACAATTCCTCTGATTGTTTCAGACTAACTTTATCTTCTCCTCTGAGAGCCTCCTCCAACGTTTTCTCCAGTCTGATCATCTGATTGTTATCCAAACAATTGGACATTTTCTGCATGATGTAGCTGATTGCTTCCTCGTTCATTTAATGTACCTCCTTGATATATGTTGGTAATATTATCGAACAAGGAAATATTTTACTTCGTTACACTGTCAGCTCTTGCGTATAAAGTTTTTCTTCCGGCTCCAATACGAATAAGCGTGCCGTCATCAACAAGTTTTTTTAATGCAGATTCAACAGAAGAGCTCCCCAAACTCGGGCAAGATACCAAAACCTCCTGTTTGGAAAACTTCCCGATTCTCTCGCTAACATATGTCTTCACTATGTCATATGAAGTACTTTTGGTTCCGGCTTTTTCTACAACAGTGATCCTATCTTCAAACTCCCGATAACAGGAAAGTATCACTCCAAGCATATATTTTATAAACGGCTTTGGATCGTTCTTTTCTTCGTGCCAGCCTTTGTCTGCTCTCTGCAAAGCATCATAGTAGGACTCTTTTGTTTCGGCAATCGCTTTTTCTATACTGATATACTGGCCCACAAGATAACCGCTTCTATATAATAAAAGAAGTGTCAGTAGTCTGCTCATTCTTCCATTACCATCGTTAAAAGGATGAATACACAGAAAATCCAGTATAAAACACGGAATAAGTATCAGCTCGTCTACCAATTCTTTGCCCTGAGCCAACTGATAGTTTTCGCATATCATATTGACAGCATCCGGCGTTTCATAAGGTTCAAGCGGCTTTAAGATCACAGCCTTCTCCCCGTTTTCAAGAACCATGTCTATTTCATTAGGCGTTGTCTTGAACCTACCACCATATGAATAGTTCGTATACTTTAGCAGATCCCTGTGCATCTGCAGAATGTAATTGCTCCTGACAGGCAACATATCGTAGTTCTCATGGACAAGATTAAGAACATTTCTATATCCCAGGATTTCTTCCTCGTCCCTGTTTTTCGGGGTGGTTTTATCTGCCACAAGCTGCTTTAAGCGCGATCCTGTAGTAATAATGCCCTCAATTCGGTTGGAAGCTTCCGTACTTTGTATCTTTGCTATCTCAATAAGGCGCTCCAATTCTACAGGTTTCTGCCTGAGAAAGAGCTCCTGTTTTCCTTTATATTCATGGATCTT
>JAFYYN010000052.1 GCA_017557525.1 Lachnospiraceae bacterium | reverse complement strand
TCTCTTTGATCTTAGCGGGGATTCTTGCATCACCTGCATGCTTGTTGAATGCTTCGAAAAGGTCAAGCTCTGAGTTCTCTTCGATCTCTACGCCTAAGTTGTAAAGCTGCTTGATAGGAGCGTTACATGCAAGGAAGTTAAGAGGTCTAGGACCAAATGATATAATCTTTAATTTGCTAAGTCCAACGAGTGCTCTTGCAACGGGAACGAATTCATTGATCATCTTAGCGCAATCCTCAGCATCACCAACAGGATACTCAGGGATATAAGCACCAACGTTACGAAGCTTTAAATTGTAGCTTGCATTAAGCATACCACAGTAAGCATCGCCTCTGCCGCCACAAAGGTCATTCTGTGTCTCCTCTGCTGCTGCACAGAACATCTTAGGTCCTTCAAAGTGCTTAGCAAGAAGTGTCTCAGAGATCTCGGGTCCGAAGTTTCCAAGATATACACAAAGTGCGTTACATCCTGCCTTCTTGATATCCTCAAGAGCCTGTACCATATGGATTTCGCTCTCAACGATACAGATAGGACACTCATAGATGTCAGCTGCATCATACTTTGCCTTGTAAGCATCGATCAATGCTTTTCTTCTGTTAACTGAAAGGCTCTCAGGGAAACAGTCACGGCTAACAGCTACAATACCAATTTTGATTTTAGGGATATTGTTCATTTTACTTCTCCTTATAAATTTGATTTTTATATGCAGGACAATTTGGTTATAGGCCAATTGTCCTAAATATACATTGGTTTACACCTCATCCACCGCTTCGCGGTCCCCCTTCCCTTCGCCAGGGACGGCATCGACACGCTACGCGTATCGATAAATCCCCTCAAGGGGAAGGCTTTAATTGATAATCGTCATTTTATTAAAGTATATATATCCTTTAATGCAGGATAGATCTGTACAAACTTCTTATACTGCTCCTCATATCTTGCTGCGATAGCGGGATCGGGCTCTACAGTATCGATGATCTTAACGAGCTTAGCTGCTGCTTCCTCTACTGAAGCATACTCGCCGTTTGCAACTGCTGCAAGCATTGCGCCGCCGAGTGCGGGACCTTCCTCGCTTTCGATAACGTCAACCTTCATGTTCATAACGTTAGCGATAATCTTCTTCCAAAGAGGACTCTTAGCTCCGCCGCCGCAGATCTTTGTTCTCTCAAGCTTGATGCCAAGCTTTCTTGCAACTTCTACAGAATCACGAAGACCGAATGCAACGCCCTCAAGTACTGCAAGTGTCATATCCTCGCGTGTGGTATCCATTGACATGCCGATGAATGTACCACGTGCATCAGGATTGTTGTGAGGTGAACGCTCACCCATGAGGTAAGGCAGGAAGTAAACCTTGTTATTTCCAAGCATATCCTCGGTGATGCCCTTCTGCTCACCTGCGTAATCCTTTGTCTTAATGATCTCATCCATGAACCACTTGTTACATGATGCTGCAGAAAGCATACATCCCATAAGATGGTAGGTTCCGTCTGCATGATCAAAGAAGTGGATCGCATTGTTGTCATTCTCTGAGAAGTTCTTGCTGGAAATAAATACAGTACCGGATGTACCAAGTGAAATATTGCACATTCCATCACCAACTGTACCTGTACCAACAGCTGCAGCTGCATTATCGCCTGCACCGGCAACGATCTTAACTGATGTACTGAAGCCAAGCTCTGCTGCGATGTCAGCCTTTAATGTACCAACTGTCTCATAGCTCTCGAAAAGCTTAGGAAGCTGTGCCTCTGTGATACCACAGATCTCAAGCATCTCAGGTGACCACTTACGGTTCTTAACGTCAAGAAGGAGCATACCTGATGCATCAGAAACATCTGTACAGAAGGTACCGCTTAACTTGTAAGCGATATAGTCCTTAGGAAGCATGATCTTCTTGATCTTAGCGAAGTTATCGGGCTCATTAGCCTTAACCCAAAGAATCTTGGGAGCTGTGAAGCCTGCAAATGCGATGTTTGCTGTGTACTTAGCCAGCTTATCGGTACCGATCTCTTTGTTGAGATAATCGGTTTCTTTCTGAGTACGTCCGTCATTCCAAAGGATTGCGGGACGGATAACATTATCATTCTCATCAAGGATTACAAGTCCGTGCATCTGTCCACCAAAGGAAATGCCTGCAACCTGTGACTTGTCACACTCTGAAGTGAGCTCCTTGATACCTGCAATTACCTGTGTCCACCAGTCCTCAGGCTTTTGCTCTGACCAGCCGGGATTGGGGAAGTACAGAGGATACTCCTTTGATACTATCTTACAGATTTTGCCGCTGCCCTCCATTAAGAGGAGCTTAACAGCGGAGGTTCCTAAATCAACGCCTATATAAAGCATTTTTATGATCTCCTTATATTTTATTACACCTCATCATTCAGCTTTCCCTAAAGGGTAAGCCTTTGGTTAAATGTTTTCATTAACATATTATACAGAAACGTTCTCACCCTTGAGACCGATGAAAGCTCTTGCATCACAGCCGCCATCCTTATGAGCGATGAGCCACTTGTTCTCAGCCATAAGAAGCTTGTCCTCAGGAGTCCTGTTAGGGAATTCCTTGATATCATAATTGGTGCCCTTAGGAAGTATAACGATGCCTCTGAAGCCCTGCTGGCCCTCAGCTGTACAAGGTGCATAGTGAAGTGTTGTGCCGTACATTTCTACTGCAACACCTGCAGGAACCTTGAATGCCTCAATCTTTGAAGTATCATATGTATAATCATCCTCGATATCTCTCTGATCTCCAATAAGAAGGATCATGTCATAAAGAGCGATGTTAACTTCTGAACATCTGTGATACTCTACTGCATTAAGCAGATGATTGTTTCCATTGCAATATCCAACCTGGATGGGAAGTCCGCCATAAAAGCTTTCCTGATACTCTTTTGCTGTCTTTGTTGCCTCAAGATCAGCATCGCCTGCTACGTATACTACTGCATCTGCAGGCATGGGCTTTGTTGCAAGTACATCAAGCAGTTCCTTGCAGTCAATACCGGTTACAACCTGGCCATACTTATTAAAATCCTTGTCAAAAACACTTTTGATAACCATTTTTTGTAAACCCCTTTCGCTATTTTCTTTATATTTCGCAGCCTATTTCGGACTGTCTGTATCATAATTAAATATGACACCAAATTACAGTGCAAAATATGGCTCAAACATATACTCTATTTTATAATCTTTTGCCGTTTTGGTCAAGTAATATTTAACGATTTATCATATTAATTTTCTATAAAATCTTGCACTTCATATACGCATATTCCATGTACCTTTTAGACATCATCTGTCAGCTTTTTCTTTATGGTAAGTCTTTAGTTACACTCAGTCAACATAGTTATAGCCGCTTTTTTTAGTACAGGATGCATCGCATACGGTGCTATCTCACACAGCGGCTTAAGCACAAAGCTGCGGTTTTGCATGTCCGGATGAGGTATAATGAGATTATCGGTATATACGATCTCGTCATCATATAAAAGTATATCGATATCGAGCGTCCTGGGACCCCAGTGGATTGTGCGTACTCTGCCTTCTTCTGCTTCTATAGTGTTTACTCTCTTTAGCAGTTCATCAGGAGACATCAAAGTCCTAATTTCTAAGGCTCCATTAAGGAATTTGTCCTGCTCAACATTACCATAGGGCTCTGTTTCTATAAAGGATGAGGTCTTAACCACCTCGCAGTCATCCGTACTGTTAAGCTTTTCTATGGCATTTTTAAGATACTGCTCTTTGTCTCCCATATTTGAGCCAATGGAAAGGTATGCTTTATGCCACTGCCTCTCTATCTCGACAGCTACTGTCTCTAAAGGAAGTCTAACAGGTGCCCAAGGCTTTTCGATGGTTACCTTGACCTTTTCGACAGGAAACTTCTTAAGCAAAGCATCAGCTATCTCTTCTGCAAGCTTTTCTATCAGTTTAAATACGGATTTTTCTGAAATCTGCTTGATAAGCACCGCAGCCTGTCCATAATGAACAGTTTTAGATACATCATCGGTCTTTCCGGCTTTCTTGAGATCCATGAAAAGGTCTGCCGAGATGATGAATTTCTGCCCTAATGTGTTTTCCTCAGGGATAACACCATGGTTTGCAAATATTTCAAGACGTCTTATATGTATTACATCCATATCATGTACCCTTTCTATCATGCCATTATCTCGGGATGTGATACCTCAAGTGGAAGGCTTTATCATGAAAATCCTACGATTTAGTCGTTATGTTATTTAATTGCTTCATACATCTTTATAAATCGTGCATTTTCCTTTACATCATGTACTCTTACAAACATACAGCCGCACTCTACTGCTCTTGCGGTTGTTGCCAGTGTCCCCTCCATTCTTTCATCCTTATCAAGCCCAAGAGTCAGACCTATAACGGATTTTCTTGAGGTAGCAAGGAGCATCGGCTGTTCAAATGCATCGGCTATAGTTTTTAGATATTTCAATACTCCGAGATTTTCTTCGTAGGTTTTTCCGAAACCTACGCCAGGGTCGACTATTATCTTATCTTTTTTTATACCTGCTTCATAAGCTAAACTTAGCGACCCTGATAATTCCGCTATAACATTTTCTGCTATCTTTGTATCAGGCTTTCCAATTTCACCCTCATCCGGCTCCGTTACATGTACATTTGTCCTGCTTTCGGTCATCCTCGTTTTAAAAGATGACTCAGTCATTAGCCTGTTGTGCATCAGGCAGCATGCAACATCGTATTCTGCGATGACCGATGCCATTTTCTGTCCGTCATCGCCTTTAAGTCCCCAGATATCATTTATTAAATGAGCTCCAAGACTTAATGCCTCTCTTGCTACAACATGCTTATAAGTATCGACACTTAAAGGTATGTCAAACTGCTCTCTTGCCTTATCTATAACCGGAGCGATACGTTCGATTTCTTCCTGATCGGATATCCTGGTATATCCGGGTCTGGTGGACTCCCCGCCGATATCGATTATATCGGCTCCGTCTTTTATCATCCGCTCTATATGGCGTAATGCATTATCTATGTT
>JAFYYN010000051.1 GCA_017557525.1 Lachnospiraceae bacterium | reverse complement strand
TCCATATTGGTATGGCGTTCAGATGAAAATATCCCGGCTAAAGCGCCTATTATGGCTGCTATCGCAAGGAATGACGCGCGCTGTCTGGTCTGCACGTCCCTGTTTAGAAGGAAATCATACGCAAAGGGCTCTACGAGACTCACGCTGTTCCCTGTTTTCTGATGATATGCGTACCCGCTCTCCAGATCCTCTAGTACCGGCTTAAAAACACTCTGCTGATATCTGTTATTGTTTAAAGCAGTAACCGTACTGAAATACAGCCGGTCATCGATCGGCTCACTGTTTTTGATCTCCTCCAGCTTCTTTTCATAATTCGCTTCCGAGTTCTTTAGAACCTGCATCCATTTCCGCGCTTTTTCAATCTTTTCATCCGTGATCTCTCCGCTGTATTTGATATAGTTGAGCTTTTCCTGTGCATCAACCTGATAATAGTATCCGTATTTTCCTGACTGCTGTATGTGGATCCCAATACATGCTATAAGAATTATGACAGCCCCCTGCCTGATGTAGAGCTTATAGCACTCCCATCCGAAAAGGGTATGCTGGAAGGCCGCTTTTTCTCTTATCTTAGCGACAAATGCTGCAAATCTTTCACCAAATCTTACACGTGCGACATAACGTTTCCCGTGTATGATCACACCCAGAATTCCAAGTATCATAAGCAATGCAATAAAGACAATGCATGCGGTAAACACGCCGTCCACAGCGCTGTCCGAAATATTCAGATAGACGCATCCTGTATAGAAATCATTTGTTCCAATCAGTGTATACAGATTTATATATTTTAAGAAATTGACAGATGAAACCGGTGATATAAGGACTCCGCAGAGTACCTCGCCTATTATCAATCCTCCCATTATTATGTAAAAAAGGAAGCCGTCTGTCAGCCCTCTTAAAACATACATTAATAACCCTACAAGGAAAACTGCTAAGGCTTTTATAAGACATAATACAATCAGAAATCCCGCTATAGATATGGCATACGGACATTTCTGATACTCAGGAAGCGACTGCAATGGTCTAAAAAGGTCGTCAGTTCCAAATGTAAAAACAACTCCCAAGAGGTTTCCACCCATGAGCAGCAACACACTTGAAAAGGCTGTAAAAATTAGGATACCTATTCTTTGGATAAACAGAATCCCCCTGCCCTTAACAGTTGCCCTTACCATATTTACCAGGCCTTTTTTTCTTTCATTAAAGAAAAGTGAGACTACATGCAGAATAAAGAAAAGTGCCAGGAGTTCAGAGACATGGGACTGGAAGAAAAGGACCATGCCTCTGTTATCACCTGATTTTAGCTCTGTCCCTATGAGTTTTTCGTATCTTAAAACTGATTTAGCTGTTACTTCTGACGCAAATCCCTGTTGAAAAAGCTTTATGGCGGTTCTGGATTTACCCTGCTTAACTGTAGTATTCAGGAAACCAGGATAGCTCTCGATATAATTGTCAAGAAACTCCCCTTCAAGCGTTATCTCCTTGTTAGGGTTAGCTCCAAAGATAAATATACCAATATTTATGACCATCAGAAGAAAGAACAGCATAAGGGTTTTACTGCTGTAGATTCGTTGTAATTCTCTCATACTTCGTCCTCATATAATAACTGCCTGTATTTCCTTCAGGTTGGTTCCATGTCAATCACAGTGAAGCCTTTGAGCTTTGTCAATGCTCTGAGTAATATAGATACACATCTTCAAGTGTTACATATTCCTTGTCCAGTTTATCCCTGATCTCGTCTATCAGTTCTCTTGGGGAAGCATATTTGATGATCTCACCCTTTTTCATTAAGATGACCTTTTCAGCTACGCTTTCAATGTCACTGACGATATGTGTTGCCAAAATGACTATCCTGTTTTTCGCTATCTCAGCTATATGGTTTCTGAGCCTGATCCTTTCTTCCGGGTCGAGTCCGGCTGTAGGTTCATCTAAAATCAGTATCTCAGGGTCATCAAGCATGGCTGCCGCGAGCAATACTCTTTGCCGCATGCCGCCCGAAAAGCTTCCTAATTTCTTTGAAGCGTAATTCTTTAAGCCTACAACTTCCAGCAATTCACCAGTCTCCTGCTTGCATACGGAATGTTTCATACCTTTAAGAGCTCCGATATATCTCATAAACTGACCGGCTGTAAAATCCTCATACATCCCCTGAAGCTGCGGAGTGTAGCCCACCTTTTTCCTGTATCCTGCTCCAAGCGACAGGATGTCAGTGCCATTATACAGAATTTCCCCCGATGTTCTTTTAATGTTGTCAGTAATCAAGTTGAGCAAGGTTGATTTCCCAGCTCCGTTCGCTCCGAGAATACCGGTGATACCTTCATTCAGTTCAAGACTGATTCCATTTATGGCGATGAAGTCACCGTATTTTTTGACTAAATTTTTAATTTTAAGCATGCCCATTCTCCTCGTGTCAATCGCAGAACCGTCCCTTTGATTGACAATGGAAAGCCTTTGAACCAAGTCTATCAACAAAATGTTAGTCGATTTCACTCCATTTGTTGTCGAATACCAATTCCCAGCTGCCCTCGCCATTTAGTATCTTATCTACCGGGCAACAATAAAAGCTGATCATTGCAATGAAAGTATTTCTCTTGTTCTCCGTCACTACCTTGTATATTTTGCCATTGTCTAATTTATAACACTCATTATAGTTATCAGACCTTTCAAAATAGTCCTTAGCTTCATTTAATTCATACCCGCTTTCATAAGAAAATTCACCTAGCTTCTGTCCCCAGTTGTCGTCTCCTACGCCATAAATCATCAGTTTTTTTGATCCTAATACAATTATCTTGTCTTCATATACGAATAAGCAGGTATTCCAGCTGACCCTTCCAAATTCATCATCTTTAAAATCAATATCAAATTTTTTATCATTATCAAAATTATATTTTTCATGAGCTACTATCCCAAATAACCTATCCTTGTCCTCTTGATGTTCATCATCGGGATAATATACCATAATATCAAAACCATATCTGTCATTTTCAACAGTAGGCTCATAATAGGTTTCCATTTTCTTTAATTTCTTTTCATATTTCTCAGCAAATGCTATGTCCCATTCAGTATGTGATATCTCTTTTGTATTTATATCGTAATACTGCCATCCATAATATGAACTACCGCCTTCAAAATACATATATATCCTGTCTCCTGAACCATAAAGGCAAAGTGGGAATGCACTGTTAAACATTGCAACATTATATACATCTTCAATTGTCCCTGTTTTCAGATCCATCCTTTTTAATCCGCCACCCTGATATCCTTTCGCTGCAGACCCCAATCTGTAATAATATGGCAGATACGCGCATCCTTTATGGATTATAAAATAATAGTACTCAAGTGCCGAATTCGGACTAGTCTGCACAAAACCCGGATTATCTGAATTTGAATTTTCAGTAGCTACTTCCTTATTACCTTCAAAAACTGTGCCAACCTTGTCAATACTTGATCCGTCTAATGCTGCCTTGTACAGATTAAAGCTTGTTTTATTCTCGTTTGTTTCTGTTCCGTATATATAGAGATAACCGTCATACATCACAGTATTTATAATTATGATGTGATTATAAGTGGCTACACAGTTTTCGTCTCCCGAATGAACGCACTCCGGTTTGTTGCAGAGAAGCACATTGAGTCCTGATTCATTATCATGAAAAGCCAGAGCCATGCTGTTGTTGTTATAAGCAGTTGCAATATTGGGATGAATACCAGTTGTAGGCATTTCATAGAAACCAAGATTAAAATAATAACCATATTCTGTTTTCATTATGTTAAATCGTCCATTATTGTAGCGATTGTTTTCAGGTTCTGTCTTTTTAGCGTCTGTGTTCTTACCGCTGTCCTGCTTATCTTTCCCGGTCTGATCAGTAGCACCGTCCTGACCGGTCTGTCCCGGCAGGGCTTCATCGATCTTGCCGCATGAGGTCAAGTTAAAAATTAAAATCAAAATTAGAAACCATGCTATAATCTTTTTCATAAAATATGCGCCTCCGTTTCTTAGGTCAGTCATGATCGACCACCCCTTTTGTTTTGACCATATAATATCACAATCTTTCAAAAAATAAATGGATTCTGCAGATGTGGCAAACATACACGAAGAAGCGGTATACATCCGGACATAACCATACCGAAAACGTATACCGCCAAGTGTATGCTATTTTAAAAAAATATGCGACATAACTATATAAAAAACATTATTAAACATTTAATATCACTGATATCCTGAATACACCGTCACTGTCATCTATCTGCACGGTTCCGCCGTGCTTTAAGGCAATGCGTTCTATCTGTTTCAATCCAAGACCGTGTCCCATTTTTTGAGCCTTGGTAGTCACATATTTCCCGTTATCCTTTTCTACATTTAAGTATGAATTTTCGCAGAAAATACACATCATGTCCATCTGCCTGCGAACTGTCATGGTAATATATTTCTTTGAAACTCCCAACATTTCAACAGGATCAGATTGTAGACCTGTCTTCTTATCATTATCTATATATCTTACTGTCTCTTCAGTATTATCTATATGTCCTGATGCCATGGTAGTATTATCTTTACGTTCTGATGTCACGGCAGATTTATCTATGCATCTTACAGCCTCAATGGCGTTATCCAGGACATTTGCAAATAATGAGCAGATTTCATATTCCGATATACTGACATCACTATACTCATCATCTATCCGGTAATCCAGCCTGATATTCTCCGCTGCCGCCTGTGATGCCTTATTCCAAAGTAACAAGTCCAGAGCCCTGATCCCGGTTTTTCTTATAGTTGCGCTTCGAGAAGCAACTCCGGTAAGCTCAGTTATATATTTTCTTGCCTCATCGTTTTTCCCAGCGTCCATTAGCATTAGTATAGCCGAGAGATGATTGTTCATATCATGTTTTAATGTCCGCATCTCCGTATACTTTTCATCTATATCTGACAGGTATTTCCGTTCTATCTTTTTTCTCTCAACGTTCAGAACTACGCAAAACCGCCACTCGATAAATAAAGAAATAATAACAAGCAGACCAAAAGTAAAAATGATATTCAAAATATCTAAAGCAGTATGACTAAATACCATTTTCCCGGCAAATACAGTCATTACTAATATCGTCAATAAAAGTACATACCATATCCGGTGATCCTTTTTCTTTATCATCTCCCGTTCCTGACCAACTGCGTCGGAATCCGGGACGCTAAAAAATACTAAACAGCTAACAAAAACATATTTTAAGGTCAGAAACAGCGCATAAAAGAAAAGGGTCCTGAGGGCAATCTTTATCACAAGGAACAGGCCGGTACTGATATCCAGCACACAATCCACGAAACTGTCCACAGACTGTATGGAATATCTCAACCCTTCTATCTGAAAAGTCTTATTTACTGCCAAGGCTTCACAGATAAACAATATTAAAAGTCCTGCCGCAAACAGTATTTCAAATCGAGCATAATGTTTAACCACATAGATTCTCCGCCCGGTCCCTTTTATAAAAGCAGCCGCCGCGACTGAGCAGAATACAGCCATAACCGCAGCCATAAGATTTCCAAACGGGTTATCCAGCAACTTTTCAAATCCCGCAAATATATATGCCTTTACCCTTACTTCTGCAAGAGCGGAATAGTCATCTCCTTTCGCTCTAATCTCATCCTGTATACTTTTATTAAAAATACTGATACCTGCAAGTTTCTTTGAATTTTCCACGACATACTTTCTGTATTCATCATAACCGATAGCATATTTCAGGCATATTCTCGCCACATTATAGGTCTGCTTCAGTTCATCTATACGCTCCGGGCTATATCCTTCATACATACCGGCAATGTGCTCTATCTGATTCCTTGTATATCTTGCTCCATCAATAAGGATATAATCCCTGTCCGTTTTTGACAGAATTTCATCTGCTTTTTTCTCTATGATCAGAGTTTTGTAATCTGAAAGGGCATAATATTCCGAATTAAAAAGTTCAACCTTTTCATTATATTCTTCATAACCGATCGCTTCAAGAACATTATTGACTTTTTTCACATCTTCTGCCGTGAGCATGAGCCTGGAGCTTTCTCCCCATAAATAACCTACGGCATTTAGCTTATCCATGCTAAATTCATATACCTGATTTCTATTATATAGATATGTCACTATATATTCAAACAGGACGCATACTAAAATGCCTGTCAGGAATATCATATATGTTTTTTTCAAGCTTGTTTCCTCACTTTACAAATTACAGCGAGCAGCACATCGTTTCTCTTTCTGCGGCTCAAAGGGAGCTCACTGCCGTCAGACATCGTGACTGTATCATTGTCAACTCTTCTTATCTCACTGATATTTACATAGATTGATTTATACACCTCTACAAAATCATCTTTCGGCAGCATCTCAGCAACTTTTCCTATTGCGAGCCTGCTTTCCATGTTCTTTTTTTGTCCGCTTTCCCTTACCTTTAAACTGCTGCCCCTGCCATCGGACTCTGCCCACAAAAGGTCCTTCAGTTTTATCACTGCAGTTCCTTCATCCCGGCCGGAGACAGCAATTGTAGCCGCTTTCTGCCTTTCCATAAATCTGTCAAGCGCTTCGGGCAGTCTCAGCTCCATATCCTTTTTCAAAACATAATCGAGAGCATCAACACTGTACCCCTGATATGCTCTTTCCTCTATACCGGTAACGAAGATTACAGGTGTATCCACGCCGATGCTCCTGAGCTTTTTTGCTATTTCCATGCCGTCGCTGTGTTTCATCTGCAGATCCATCAGTATCAGATCATACTGCCTGCCTTCATCTATTTTTGCAGGCAACAAAGAAGCATCTGTATAAGAGTCAGTATTTATGCTGACCTGTCTTTCTTTAAAGTATTCAACCACCTTGTTCTTTATCAGTTCAAGATATATATGCTCATCTTCACAAATCGCTATTCTCATTTTCAACCCACTATCAGTCAATCTATATAATAACTATTAATCTTAGAACTATTACTATAATCAACTAAAGCGATGCCAATAAAGCACCGCTTTTAGTATAGCATATATTATGATGATTTGTAACCCATTTTTGCAGAAGTGGTTGTTTTCTTTACAGATGTGGGAATACTCTTTTATTCGTAAATCTGTCCGTTGGTTTCTATAATAATTCATAATCAATCCGGATCTATTATTGTAGAATATTCTTCGATTATATCACCTTTTTCTGAGAGATTTATCCGGAGTTTACGGGTTTTCACATCTATATACCAGAGTTCCCGCACGCCTGCATTTATGTATTATAACCTCTTTTACCCTTTTTTAATCTTTTACTGTCGTTTACTGTTTATATTTTTCCGTACTTTCATACTGTAGTGGTCATTTTCTGTACTGATATCCACCGAAGTTTTTCCGTTTACTATATCAAAGCCGAAATCCTGTTCAGATATCTCAACAGGCTCTGTATCAGATAATGATACCTTTGTGCTTAGTTTTTTCAATCACAGAACCATCCTTATGATTGAAAAAGCGATGCCCATAAAGCACCGCTTTTAGTATATCGTATATTATAATAATTTGTAACCCAATTTGCAGAAGTGTTTGTTTTCTTTACAGATGTAGCAAACACTCTCCCTTTTTAAAAATCAAACCAGTTTATATTTTGTATATTTCCCACCATTATATTTGTAAAATACACCTTCATTTACCAGCTTCTTTATTTCCAGATATGCTTTATCAGGATTCATTCTCAAACACTTACCGGCATCCTGCTTTGTAATGATGCCGCCCTGCCTCATAGCAAGATTCATTAGTTTTTCTTTTATTGATACGCTTTCTTCAAATCTTTCCTCGACCATCCCTATATGTATTTCATTATCATGTACTGCATTTCCGATTTTTAAGCGGTAAGCCTTAACTCGTGAATATTCAGAACACTCTATCATTCCTATGTCCAACAATTTCTCTATAGCACCCTTTATTTTTTCCTTACTAAAACGTGTTCGTTCCACAATGCATTTCTCCGTCAAGGCTTCACCATCTTTTAGTAATGACATAATCATTAACGAGATAATAGAAAATGGTCTTCCTATTCTTTTCTGCTCCTCTGCGAGCAATGTTGTAAACCGTACATCTGCTTTACTCCTTCTCAGAAAAAGTTTTACGTTTCTACTGGTTGTCTCAGAATAATCAGGCCAAGGCCTGCCATACTGGATTGAGCCCTCATATATACGATCAATTCCTCTCCCCGTTTTTTCTGCTAACCCTATACGTTTCAGTGCATCTGCAAGGGCAGGGTTTTTCCCATGCGGCTCAACTGTTAAAAGATTATCAAACGAAACCCCGTCTATAAACCCTCCCGGACTGCTAATGGTTAACCCTTCATCATCGATAAGAACTCTTACGGCACCAAGCTCTGTGTATGCACGATGGCTAAAAGCGTTGACCAGACCTTCCCTGAAAGCTGCCTTATCAAACTCCGGTACCGCTATTCTGTACATCCCGTGTTCTATTTCCCGTTCAGGATTCCAGCTGATCATATATGTTTCAAATTTATCCAACACATCTAATAGCGGAGCATGTGTCTCAATGTTCATCCTGACTTTTGTCCCCTCCAGAACTTGAAACTCAGCTCTTACTGTCGGCATAAGTTCGGCTATTTTCTCTTCCTTTCCTAAAATCAGCATACCGGTAACGGTAGGATATGTAACCCCCTCAATATCAGTCGTAAGCCTCAGAGCCTTGTCAATCTCTTCATCAGATAGCGTTAATAAATTCTTCTCCCCTCCAGGCAGTGTTTTTATTTTGTTCCTCAGATTAGACCTCTGGACGGGATCAAAGTCATCTAACGTAGCTCCAGGCAATGGGCTTGCTGAAAAATCCAGAAGAGCTAACTCGGAAAGCCGTGTAGATATCTCATACGAATACATTGGGACTACTTCTGGACTGCCATCAGCCTTCAAACGCCTTCTGAGCATCTTCCCGGAGGCCGTTGAAATGACAGTTCGGCTCATAGGAATATTAATTTTCAGTACGTCTTTATTCTCTTCATTTATGATTTCCGCTCTGGTGGATACCGACGGAATTGTGCTGTTCGCAATAAGAGCCATCACGCCTATCGCGTCATTATGTTTTTTACTTACCCCTGTTATAGTTCCATCATCTTCTACTCCTAGATATAGTATACCACCTTTAGTATTGGTCATGCCAACTATTTCATCTATCAGTTCGCTGTCAGGATATCCTTTAATATCGCTTTTGAATTCTATAATAAGGTCTTCCTTCATTGGTATAGTTCTCATAAGACACCCCCATAAATAGTTTTAACTCAAGTTTAATTCAATTTTAACTCATTTCAATTTGCGTGTCAATATTATTTCGAGTTAAATTTGAGTTAAATCCAAATTAAGGCCTGAATTAAAATGGAGACAAAGATTTACCCTGCCTCCATAAAATCATTATTTGTAAATCTGTCCGTTGGCTCCAACAATCCCTATCGATTTACATTTTTCCGTACTTTCATACTGTAGTGGTCATTTTCTGTACTGATATCTACCGAAGTTTTTCCGTTTACTATATCAAAGCCGAAATCCTGTTCAGGTATATCAACAGGCTCTGTATCAGATAATGATACCTTTGTACTTTTTATTTCAAGATTCGATCCAAGACTTGTTACCATATCATATCCGTCAATCATAGTATTATCACTCATCAGGTGGATACTTGCCTGCTTTTTCATCTGCATGGATACTGTAACTTCTCCATTAGCGGGGATATCAACAGTAAATGACCGGCACATCAGGCGATTCATAACTAAAGCATCCTGGGCTATCATCTCAAAGCTGCCGTCACTGTATCGGTTAACAGGTGCATCTGAAATAAGTCCGTAACTCTCCATCAGCTCTGCCAAAAGTCCGAGATTGTATTCATCCGAGATGGAATTAAAAATGTACTTTGAATCATCCGATTTCTCCGAAGAATAACCAATATATTCATCTGCATACTCTTTATACAGCCTGCCCAGTATCTCACCCAGAGTACTCTCATACCTGACTATTGTACAGCCTGCTCCTTCAAGCTCCGTATCACATCCCCCGTTCGTATATGCTTTTAATGTATAATCGCCTATATCTTCTCCAAGCACTATCATATATGCGCTCTTTCCATAACCGGAGCTATATTCTTTGGGGATAAAACCGCCATAACTGCGCTCGCCTGAATTTTTAAGACTGTATCCATTAAAGCGGTATGTCATAATAGTCGTTTTTCCTGTATCAGCCTTAAAGCTTATGTTCAGATACGGTGCTCCTGAAAAATCTTCTGCATACCTGTCCTTTAATTCATATACAATTACTTTTCTGTCAAGCTCAGGCAGTTCGTCCATAGTCATCGCAATATAACCTGATTCAATAAGTTTTTTGTATCCCTCCCAGTCCTTTACATCTGATATATTAAAGGTTGTTTTTACGGGCGGTTGCTCCCCTGCTCCGGTAAATGTTCCGGAAAACGGTCCGATCTTAAGCTCTGCTTCGACTGTTTTTCCATTGACACTTATAGCAGGCACTTTCTGATATGCATCAGCGAGTTTACCCACAAAAGGATATAATAATGTTATCTGCTTGTCCTCATCTGTCATATTAACCAGCCGGTAACTGTCAGTAACCCGGCTCATGGAGTCGTGTATTTCATATGAAAAAGTCTGCTCCACACCATTCATTACAACAGTATCCGTTTGTGTTTTATCAACATATGGCGAAAAACCGAAATCAATATTTCTTTCTACCGTGATATCAGAAACGGGTTCCATAGAGTACAGAGGGAACACAGGTCCCTCATACCTTGTAAAACCTGCTCCACAATCAATTCCTTCATAATTTATATCATGTTGATCTGAGCCTGCCATATCGCCCGGGTATGCGGTAGGACCGTCGCTGCCGGTATACCCGCCCATATCCATACTGGTATCCGGTGGAAGCTTAGAATTTAATTGTACACCTTTTTGTGATTTAATCACCAAAATCCCAAAGATAACTATGATCGCCAGACTGACTGCGATTGCACTACATATGGCTATAATCGTACCTTTTTTAATTCGCCTTATTTCAACCGGCTTTGTTTCTTTCTCACTATCCTCAAGTATAGAATCATCAAGATCATTCAAAGCTTCAAACAATTCTTTTTCAGTCATCCATATACCCTTCTTTCTGCAAATATTTCCTAAGGTCCTTTCTTGTACGGCTCAAGATTACCATGATATTGTTTTCTGTTAGTCCATATCTTTCTGCGATTTCTTTTGCAGAGTCAACAAAGAAGTAACGCCTGACAAATATATTTCTTTCACGCTGAGGCAGGGTACCTACATATTTACGAATGCAGGCACCAAGCTCCTTTGCTTCATATGCCTTTTCTACATCTGTGTTATCTGCGATGCTCTCAGCCAGTTCTTCAAGCACCAGAGGCAGCTCTCCTCCGCCTCGCTTTTGGGCAATATTTGCATTATACTTATTAAACGACAGATTACGGATGATCTTGGCCAAATACATGCGAAAATTACCGGGCTTTGTCGGCGGTATCGAGTTCCACACCTTAAGCCAGGTATCATTTACGCACTCCTCAGAATCTTCTTTGTTTTGTAAAATATTGTCAGCTATGTTCCGGCAGTAAGCTCCGTACTTACGATCCGTTTCTGTGATCGCAGATTCATCTCTCTGCCAGTACATATCAATAATCTGGTAATCTTCCATTCAAAAAACCTCCGGTAAAGGACCCTTCACTATATATGACAGGAAAAAGATGGGTTACCTTACAAAGTATTTTATGCTTTTATAACTTTTATAACTTTTTTATCAAGAGCTATATAGGGACAAAAAAGTTGCACCAAATTTAGCTTCCTTTTTTGTGCAACTTTTATATACATTTTCAAACTTCGATTATATGCATCACAGATTTACGATTCGTTATGTATTTCTAACTTTTGCTTTGACGCTTGCACTTTTTCCCGAGAAAGCTATGCCATATTGCATAATCGCCTTCACACCCTGTGCCACCATCTCTACATAATACTGTCTATCATTTATCTGTTTTAATGCCATCTCTGCAAGCTCATCCAGCTGTCTTTCCGTACATTCCTTTCCGGCTTTCAGCTCAATCAAAATGCCCGGCAATTTTTTGTTCAGGGGCAACATCTGAATATCAAAACGTCCATTGCCGGTTTCCCGGTTAGATGTGATGCGATACTGATTATCCAATATTGCGCAAAGACCTAAAATCAATCCATGATAAAACGTCTCATTTGCTGCATCATGGAAACTGATAGTCTGTAGCAAAAATGTTTCCAGTTTATTCTGTAACTTTGGAATATCCATTGTATAAATTGCCTCTTGAATAGCATTTGCTATTGAAGGCGGAATCACATTTTCAAACTTCGACAAAACCTCTTTGCTATATACATAAGAAATCTCTTTATTCGGAAGTGCTACTTCACACATATAATCACCGCCAAAAGGCTGGTCATTGGTTATTGCTTTCAAATAACCGGTTACAAGCAAAAAGCTATAGATAGATGACTGATTATTCTGAAGCTGCGGATAAATCACTCCTGTATCAATACGAGTAACAAAAGACTTACCCTGCATCAAAGATTCCAGTTTCTCATACGTTTCCGTTGTTGCATTACTTAGTACTTCACCAATGATATCATTACTTCCGGTAGACTGCCAAAAAGCACGTGGAATACATTCATTATTAAAATATCCGATAACAGACCACGGATTAAATATCTCTGTTTTACCAAATCGATATCCGTCATACCACTCACAAATTTCATTGTATTTTTCCGAAGCACCATAATACTCGGCCATCTCCTGTACTTCTTCCGAGGTAAATCCAAAATATTCACTATACCGATTATCTAAAACAGAATTCACCTTTATATTGTTAAGTCCACTAAAAATGCTTTCCTTTGCTACACGCAATATTCCGGTCAAAAATCCGTAAGACAAATGCGGATTATCCTTTAATCCACCTGAAAACAATGTTCTCATAAAATTAATCACTTTATCATAATATCCGCGAACATGTCCCTGCTGAATCGGTGTATCATATTCATCAATAATTATGATCGGAGCTATCCCATAATGAATGTGAAGCATTCTTGAAAGATTCAAAAATGCTAAAGCCACATCATTTTCATTTGCCTCGCCCTGCAATAAACTTGTAAGGTATTTTTTTTCATATGAACTTATCTTATCACTTTCAAGCAGCTCGCTATGTCTTTCAAACTCATTTCTTAATACTTTATATATGAGATCATATGCAGTTTCCCAATCTTCACATTTTACATCTTTGAAAGTCACAAAAATAACCGGATATTTTCCCTGATACTTCTGATATTCCTTGCCGCATGTCCAAATTTTTTTATTACGGAAGTAAACAGAAGTATCTTCCTCTGACCTTTCAAAAAACACTCGAAGCATATCCATATTTAACGTCTTGCCAAAACGGCGTGGACGGGTAAACAACGAAACCGACGGACGTTCATCAATAAAGTCTCGAATCAGAAGTGTCTTATCGACATAATAATATTCATCGGAAGCCTTACGATAATCAGTGATCCCTATAGGAAGCGGAAGTTTCTTACCGCTCTTAATCGCAGCTTTTTTCTTCAAAATCGGAATACCGTTATCCCCCTTCAGGCGCTTATCTGCAGGTTTTAATGCATTCATAGGAATAACCCATCTTTTATTCTCTTTATACGCACCGGGAATTCTGCCCTCTTTGCAAAGCACATTTATTCTACGTTCTGTGATATCCCACTTTTCAGATGCTTCTTTCGTTGTTATATACTCTGCCATAGAACACCTCCGAATAATGATTTGACAATATTATAGCTATTATTCCGAACAATGTCAATGTTTTGTTCCGAATAATATCGTGTTTTATTCCGAACAATATGTAGCATTGGTCAAAAGAGAGAAATTAACTATGAGAATTTTAAATTATCCGGCATGATTCAGGTTACTGAAAAGTGCATCTATTACAGTGCCATACGGATTTTCTTTCTTTGCTTTTGCAAAAATTTCCTGATCACAGACATACGATTCTATGTCAGCCAGGTCTAACCAGCCGGAGAGTCCTGCATTTTCACCCTCGTCTACTGCACACATTCCGTCTGTCATATATCTGATGTGGATTTTGCTTTGTGCATCGGTTTTGTCTATCACGACATATCCGGGAGGCATATGGGTTTTAGGAGATGAAGCATCCGGTTCTGCGGAAACATTCAGATCAAGTTCAAGTTTAAGATAAATTTCTCTGTATAAGTCCTCCGGATCAGTCTCCATTACTTCTTCCCAGTGTTCTATGCTCCATGTGGTTACAAGACTATCCATAAACTCTTTTTCATTTTCGTATAGAACGGGTATATCGAATATATCACCTACCGGTTTGATATTACCATCTGTATCCATCCGCCATGTAATATAATCAGAGTACAACCTTAAATATCCAAAGTCCCCGGCTATAGAGACATCCCCCCGACCTGAAAAAGTGCCATCCCTGTGGAAATCAGCTGTCAGTTTTACTTCAGGATAATAGCTCAATCTGCCTGCTGTTTCATAAGCAAGTGCATCATATGTGATTTGTAGAATATTCCCATTAAATATTTTAGGTTCACTAAGATGTCCATTTTGCCATACATGGAAATAATCTCCTACCTGATGTTCACTGGAATAAGTTAACAGTATTTCATATCTTCCATCCTTCCTGTCTATATCAGTTATCGCATATACATATGGCAGGTTTAACTCATCAGCAATCCTGTATTCCTCATTTTGCAGTTCACCGTTTATATAGATCAACGATTTGGGATAGTTCCCGAAGTAGGTATCATAATCAGTCCCGTAATGCCCTTGAAATCTTACAAAACCCTCAATATTTTCAGGCTCAGGCTGATTTATCCATCCGCAGCTTGCTATGAAAAGCTTTTCCCTTTCTCCATCTCCGTCAAGGTCAATACAATATCCCCTGTTATAATAATATATGCCTGGTGCTGTTATATAGTTTTCATAATCACAGTTCTGAACATAAATATCATACATACCCTTGTTAAAAAGCATACGTCTGATGCTGTACATATTGGGCTGATATCTATCTTTAAACCTTGCTGACCACATATACTTATCAGTCTGCGGATTATAAGAACTCCTCATCTGGTATGGGCTCCTATAATCGATTTCGCCTGTATACTCTTCTTTTGATTTATCTACCGAGAAGAGATGAATGTATCTGTCCTTTATAAATATCTTGTAGCCATATTGGCTGTCGTCATATCCATCGTTTGTCGCCAGAACCAGATACCCTCTTTCAGTCAGCCTGTTTTCTCTCCAGGGTTCTGTCAATGACTCATCCACTATTATTTCTTCAAAGTCGTTCCAAAGCTTGCAATATTCCCTAAAATCCATACCTGCAGAATACCCAAACTCGGTACCAAATTCTGTACCGTTCGGCATGACGTAGATGAAATCAAAGTCATGGACTACGCTGTATCTGTATTTCATTGATAAGGCATTCAAGAGTTTATACGTTGAATCGATATCAACATGATTTTTTACCTCATCAAATAGATTATCACTCTCATCTGTTACATCATAATGCCGTATAATCTCTCCATCATTTGTTCTTTTATAGTGATCAATGAATACCGCTTCGTATTTTGGTATATATTGACTAGAACTGCTTCCTAACATAAATGCATTTATCTCAGCTCTCTGAAAAGGAATGTCCTCATCATTGCTCAAATATATGAGAACTGTATCAAAATCAAAGCCATAACTTCTTCCGCTTATTTCCAGACGATACTTATAAGTATTATATCCATACTTGTATGTTCCATCGCTGAGTTTGTAATAGGTTTTCCCACCTTCCTCGATAGTTTCAACTATTTGAGGCTCAGGGGTGATTTCATCGGCAGTTACTGTATTATCATTTCTGACAATATTTTCTCCTTCTTGTGTCTTATCATTTTCAGGCTCTACTTTTTTACCTGATGGTTTTGCGAAGAAAAAGATGCCTGCTGTTATAAGCAATACAAACACAAACAAAATCACCCAAAACAGTGGTTTCTTATAATTCAACGCTGCCATTTTTCTTCACCTCCCGTCTATTATCTTTTGATAAGTATAATTTACAGTCGTTTGACAGTTTTTTCAAGTACTTTTTTTCATATGTTCATCGCGGAGTGTACCGGTTCGCCTTATACTACTATATATACACGTAAAATACAGGCTTAGGTTACATTTATTTAGAAACGGGCAGTCCTTAAATCAGGACTGCCCGGTCAAATTCAGAAGTTTAAATTCAGAAGGATTTCATCCACTCAGTAATAATCTCATCCACCTCAGCTTCTGTTTCTGCTTCATTATTATCGATTACATGGTATGACAGACGAAATTGATAT
This sequence comes from Lachnospiraceae bacterium, assembly GCA_017557525.1. Lineage (GTDB taxonomy): Bacteria > Bacillota > Clostridia > Lachnospirales > Lachnospiraceae > RUG11977. Next base: position 3,612 of record JAFYYN010000051.1, on the reverse strand, counting down.
ATCACCTTGTCCTCTACCCAGTGTACCGTTTTATCCGTCCATCCGCCATCTGGTCGTTTCATTTTTATTATTATAAATTCACGACCGTTTTCAACCCTGCGTTCTTCGCTATAAGATAAACCGGATTTTTTACCATCCTTATAAGTGAATGTTATCCCAATCTCACCCTGATCGGTATCTTTATAATCCTTCGTGATAATGCTTTCCATTATTTGCGGAAAAATGTTTTCTTTTGTCCCAGTCAGCTTATAGTTTATATTATAATTTAGCCTGGCAAGTGTGCCATCTTCATTTCTAACAGCTAAAAGGCTGGCACCGTCACCTTCAGCATCAATTTGGGTTCTTTTCAATTTGTCGTAACCGATAAAGTCATATAACTCATCAGCAGTATCAAAATGTATGTCATAAACTGACAATGTTGAGGAATCCGGTGAGTCCTTATCATCCTGTCGTACATAATCGGGAACTTGATTCTCCAATTCTTCAATTATACTTCCGCTTAATTCAGAACTATCCACCAGCATCTTTTCTCTTTCAAAGGTTACTTTATAGATATAATCATCTATAGAACCAACAGTTTCGCCTTCAATTATCTTTACTTTTCCTGCGAATCCCATATAATATATGAAACCTGACCCAAACAACATCACAGCAAGTGCTATGATAGCTACTGACAGTCCATGCCTACTTGTTTTCCTTGGCGTGACATCATTCATCCTCATTCCACCGACTTCTTCTATGTATTTTTCATCTATCCCGTTCATTGATTTTATTAGGTCTTCACCCTTCATAACCTGTATCCCTCCTTTTCAAGGTATTTCTTCAGTTTTTTTCTTAGGCGAAAGAGTGTAATTTTCGCCTTCCCCTCGCTTATACCACAATATCTTGCAACATCAGCCAAAGAATCAAAATAATAGTATCTTCCAATAAACAATGCCCGTTGCTCCTTTGATAAGGTACTCACAAATTTCCCTATGGCAGCTTCAAGCATTTTCCCTTCATATTCTTCCTCCGGTGAAAAACCGCCTGATACCATTTCATCCATTTCGTCCAGAGAACATATGAATTCTGACGGAATCCGTTTTTGACTGGTTTTCATCCTGAGCCGATCAATGCTTATACTTCGTACAAGCTTTATAAGATATGTTTTCAGCTTTGCTCCGGTGATGGCTGAATCACAATTCCACAAAGCCAGCAATGTATCATTCAGACATTCTTCAGCATCCTCGTGACTTCCAAGTATCTGATAGGCTATCTTATACAGATAATGGTAGTATTTCTCTTTGGTCGCTGCAATGGCATTCTCATCTCTGTTCAAATACAATTTAAGTATTTCTTCGTCAGACATCTTGCCTCCTTTCTGCATATCTGCTTTTCTAGGATCCTTGCTATATATATCGAAAAAAATGAAGCTTGGTTACACATCAAAAAAGTTTTTATATCAAATGAAAAGACAAGGGATGGTTCTGTGCCGCCAATCATCGGTTACACAGTTCCGTCCCCTGTCGTCTTTTTACCTTTTCCTAACTTTATTTCATTTTTTTAATTCGTTGCGGTAAGCTTCTATCTCCTCATCACTTACAAATCCTACAGCAAAACCATCAATATTTTTTTGCCTTTTAAACCATCCTTGTTTTTAATCTTTTCAATCGTACAAAGAGCGCAAAAAGCTATAAAGAAAGCGTAGAAAGCGTATCTTTGAATGATTTAAATAATTTTGTAGCACAATCGCTTGCTTTTGTGTTCGTTTTGTGCTATAATAGTCTTATCATACAAATGAAAGGAGAACTATCATGGCACTTTCTACACTAACATCCCGTGTGGATGAAACCGACAAGACATTGTTTACTTCCTTCTGCGAGTCTGTCGGGTTAACAACCTCTGCCGCTATAAATATGTTTGTAAAAGCTGTTAACCGAGAACATCGCATTCCATTCGAAATTAAGGTTGATGATCCTTTTTACAGCACTTCCAACCAACTACACCTGATGAAATCTATCCAGCAGTTGAAGGACGGTAAGGGTACTGTACACGACCTTATCGAGGATTACGATGAGTGATAAAATCTGGTCTGATGATGCTTGGAACGATTACCTGTACTGGCAGACACAGGATAAGAGAACTCTAAAGCGTATCAACCAACTCATAAAAGACATCGAGCGCAACGGTGTTTTGACCGGCATCGGTGAACCTGAAGCCTTAAAGGGCAATCTTCATGGTGAATACAGTCGCCGCATTAACGAAAAGGATCGCCTTGTTTATCATATAGAAGATAAAAGATTATATATCGTCTCCTGTAAAGGACATTATGATAACAAGTAATCTATAGCTTGCCTTGTGAGAAATGCCTGATAATTAAGGGGTAAATTAACTTATATATTGCCAGGCATCATTGATGCCTGGCACCTTCTCCTCTAGGGCGTGCCTGTTTTGATACCGGGGCATAGGCCGTTATACCGCGTCAGGTATATAGTGTTCCAAACAGATCTGTAGCCTGTAATTATTCTCCCATGAAAATGTTCTCTACCGGCAATGATTTCCATGCATCTGAATTCATCAATATATCTAATATTGCATTATGAAGACAGATAAAATCCCTTCCTTCTTTAGATATATCCCAATCAGATAAATCAATGCCTCTTATTATAGCAATTCCTTTACAGTTAACCGTTCTCCTAATACTTCCGTATTCTATCCCAAGAGTTAGGTTATAATTAGGAAATGTTACATACCCTTCGCATGGATTATATTCCGATGGATATGATAAAAAATCCATATCCATAACCATCTGAAATATTTTTTTCTTTTCTTCATAAGTCATATGATACTCTGTAGTATAGTCTTCAAGAGTATACCCCATAACTTCATAATTCGGAATTGTTTCTTTAATCAGTTGTCCCGATCTACTGTCATATTTGCTACGGTCAAAATAAATATAAATATTAAAATTCTCGGGCATATCAATTCTATCAGCCTCTTTTTTGAGTCTTTCATCTAACTCTATCTTGTTCCATAATTCTTCGACACTCTTAAAATTATCAGGAAAGAAATATAAGGAAGTAACATTATAATGCTCCGGTTTGCCCAAACCAGTTGATGTAAAAACAGCATATTTGTCCCATTTTATTATCCTGTAGGTTAAGGCACTATATACAATTGCCCCACTATCCTCTGACCCATACATAGGTATCGGGAAGAAGAGAATAATACTACTCAATATAAGAATAACTATAGCCCAGTTTGCTTTTTTCATATATCTCCATAAACATTACAACCGACTGACAGTAATCAATTGACCTGTGCAATTGCGGTAAATGCTAAAACGCCCGATGTAGCAACATTCATATTTGCCCCTCTACTATATATAACGAATTAATAATGCAAAAGGTGACACTTTTTTGGAAATTTTTATAGAATTTTTTAGATAAAAAGTATAACTTTTCATATTTCAGCCCAAATTTAAAAGAAGAGAAACAACCTTATCAGCCATCCGCTTCCCATTTCTATATTCATTCATCAAGATTATACAAATTCCCCTTTTGATAAAGATTTCCCTTCACATCTTCTTTCACCGGCTTTAAACTACCTTTATTAACCATATATGAAAGATTC
>JAFYYN010000050.1 GCA_017557525.1 Lachnospiraceae bacterium | reverse complement strand
TGATTCACTGCAGGAAGAGTGCTTCTTTTCAGGAGCTCCAATTCTTTATAACGGTTTCTCTGAGATAAGCGAGAGAACTCTTTTATCAAAGGATTTATCAATACTTATTCCTTTTACGACACAGGAACTTATTATGAAGGGTAATTCCATCTACTATGGTCTAAACCTTTTATCCAATAACTTAATTTTAGCAGACCGTAAGAGGCTTATTAACCCGAACGGACTGATTATCGGAGCACCGGGATACGGCAAATCATTCTTTGCAAAAAGAGAGATTATAGCATCTTTTTTACAATCAAATGATGAGATTATCATATGCGATCCTGAAGGAGAATATTATCCGGTAGTTGAAGCTCTGGGCGGTCAGGTAATAAGGCTTGCGGCAAACTCGCTTGAATACTTAAATCCCATGGATATACAGGTTTCACATAAAGATGATACGGAAGCTTTGAGACTTAAATCTTCTTTCATCATAACCCTGCTTGATTTGATAGCAGGTGAGATGGGTGAACTTGGAAATGATGAAAAAGGTATCGTGGATGACTGCATAAGAAGTATTTATGATGAATATTTTGAAAATCCGGCTCCGGAAAACATGCCGACACTGGAAGATTTGTATAAAAGACTTTTAACATATAATCCTGCGGAAAATAATCCATATATGGATATAGAGATGATAGCTGAAATAAAAGCTCAGGCAATAAGAATTGCAAACAGCATGAAACTTTATGTATCAGGATCACAAAACTATTTTAATCATAAGACCAATGTTGATTCAAAAAACAGAATCATATGTTTTGATATAAAAGATCTGACAAGCCAGTTAAAAAAGATGGGTATGCTTATAGTTCAGGATGCGGTATGGAACAGGGTTTCCAAGAACAGGGAACGCGGTATTGCAACCAGGTATTACTGTGATGAGTTTCACTTATTACTTAAAGAAAAACAGACAGCCGATTATTCGATAGAGATGTGGAAAAGATTCCGTAAGTGGGGAGGAATTCCTACAGGATTAACCCAGAACATAAAAGACTTCATGGTTGGCGAAAATGTATCAAGTATTGTTGAGAATACATCTACGATTATCATATTTAACTGCGGTCCGACAGACAGGGAAATTTTGCAGGCTGCTTATAAGTTAACGGATAAGCAGATGGATAAGATAAGTAATGCGGAAAAAGGTTCCGGATTACTTATTATGGATGGTTATGTAATACCTTTCTATGACAGATATCCTAAGGATACAGAGACTTACAGGATAATGAATACGAAGCCTAAGGAGGAGACTTTCGATGGATGACAGACAAAGAAGGGCCCAGAGACTTCGTTATGCGGCAGATATCGGAAAGAAAGCCTTAAATAAGGAAATCTCGACAGTTAAATTAAACAGGGTATTTGATGAAGAAAAAGGTAAAGCAGTATTAAAGCCGGAACTATCAGACAAGACAATAAAGCTTCCTGAAAAATCAGAGAGCGTTGAAAGATTAAAACAAAAAGCTAAAGCAGAATTGCGAGCGAAGATTGACAGGGAATTGGCTGAAAATGAAGATGATAATCTTGGAACCGAAGCCTTCCGTAAAGGAGGGAATGCATCACTTGAAGCCAGGAATGCAATAAAAAAGAGTTTACCGGATGATAAGCTAATAAGACAAAAGACAGTCGAAGCATTAAAGAAACAAAAGAAGAAACTTGAACGTGAGAAACGCTGGAGAGAATTTAAGAAAGAAACGCTTGATAAAGCAAAGAAAGAAACTACTAAGAAAGCAGCAAAAAAGACAGCGGAGACAGGCGCAAAAAAGGCAGTTAAAGAAACCGGTAAGGAAGCAGTAAAAGCCGAAGCTAGGCATGAATTCCATAGGTTCCTATTTAAGAAAGCACAAAGAACAGCTGCAAAGGAAGCAGCAAAAAAGACAGCGGAAGCTGCAGCAGTAAAAGTTAGCGCAGATGCGACTGTGGCTGTAGCAACGACAGAAACTACCAAACATGCAGTAGGAATTGCTACAGGA